>JBGANK010000037.1:0-33417 GCA_044222395.1 Hyphomicrobiaceae bacterium
ACGTGGAGGCGCTGATGCGTGGCCTGTCGATCCCCCTCCTCGTCATACCCAATCCGCTGGCGTCGGCCGGCGGTCCCGATGACCGCTGAACCTGAGACCGCGGACGGGCCGCCGCCCTCCGTGGCCAGCGATTGGGCGTCGGTCACCATCGACACACCGCTGTCACCCGACGAGCTCAAGCAATTCCTTAACGACCTGGAGCGGATCTACCGCATCAACCCTCTTTACGAGTTCGATCGTTTCGAACGCCTTGGCCCCGCACAATATCGTCTTGCTGGCCGCAACCTGGCCAACGGTCGCGAAATCAACTTCGACATCGATATTGCCGAGTTGGACGACGGCCTCGAGGCTCGCTACCGCTCCGGGCTCAAGTCCACAACGCGCTTCAGCATCCATCCGCACGGCGCATCCGCACGTCTCGTCGTCACCGAAACCTACAGCGGCAGCAACGACGAACGCCGCGCCCGGCTTGCCGAGGTCGACACCAGCCTCAACGCCTGGGGCCGCGCGCTGCACGACCATCTGCGCCACTGGTCGCGGTGGAGCTGGCTCGGCCCATGGCGCTGGTACATGCGCCGCGTCTGGCAACCCATGCGACCGTCCGCGCGCCGCGTGGTCTACATGCTCTGGGTGATCTCGCTCATCGAGGTGTTGGCGCTGATCGTCATCGGCGGCCTGATCATGGCCACGGGCGGCCTGCCGCCGCGGCCTTCATAGCCGACCCAAAAAGGCCAGCGCCGGCCGCCGGACCGCGCTCGATCAGGCGACTTCAGCGAAGCGCCATCACCGAGGGCTTCCATCGCAAGATGAAGCTGATCCAGCGCCGCGCCTTCGGGTTCCGCAATTTCGAGAACTACCGCCGCCGCGTCAGGGCACTCTGCGCCTGACCTATGGAAACCCTACCTGAGCCCTGATAACCAGATGCCCCACAACGGTCGAAAAATAGACCCTGCCCCCGACGTCAGCGAAGAGCATAAAAATGCTGCAAAACCAAGTAGTTAGTTGGCGGAGACGGAGGGATTCGAACCCTCGATACGGTTTTGCCGTATAACGCTTTAGCAAAGCGCCGCCTTCAGCCACTCGGCCACGTCTCCTCGCCAAGCGACCCGTATAAGGGCGCCTCGCGGCGATTGCAAGCAAGCCACTGAGATGATCCAGAACCCCGCCCAAGTCGATCCTGCACGATCGCCGCGGACACGCCGCCGACGAACCCGTCGCCATTCTTGGGATTGAAGCTCCGACGAGAGCCCCTGCGCGCGGGCGCCACATGAACCGAGCCTGCCGCGCCTACTCTTCCGCACCGATGCGGCGCTGCCGAAGATGGAAAATTCGGCGCCAGAACCGCGCCACTCGCGACTGCCGATCAGTTGAGCGCCAGCCATTCGCGGGCACGTTTCTGTGCCGCTGCGATTTCCTTGCGCGTCATGTCGCGCGAAATTTCCGCCCGGTATTTCTTTGCGTCGTTGTTACCCCTGAGCGCAGCAAGATTGAACCATTTGTGCGCTTCCACGAGGTCGTAATCGACATCCCGTCCCGTGCAGTACATCAGTCCCAGTTCGTAGAGGGCATCCGCTCCGCCCTGCAACATCGACTGTCCAATGTCACGCGCGGCAAATTCCATACGCGCCATCACGCTACTCCTGTTTTTCCACCACACCTGCACCGAGCCATCTCGGGCACGCATCCAAGCGTGGCCCTCCACTATGCCCGGTCGTCCCTCCCACCCCGGGAGATCCCCGCGAAAAACAATGTCAGCCGACCCATGACGTTTGGTAAACGTCGAGGATTTTTATGGCGATTTCAGAAGCTTATTTGTTTACAGCGCGTTGAGTCGACGACTCGAAATGGGGCATTCGGCCGCCCCTGAAACGCTTGGCAACCGATGCGCAAGCATTGCATTAATGTTTGCTCAACCCTGCCGCACGGAACTTCCGCCTTTTCCGGCAAAGCGGCCACGGCACAGTTCGATCTGGCATGGCCGCTTCGCACACGCCGACTATAGGCGCCGACAGTAATTTGCGGCAAAGAAGCGGCAACAACCGGCAACATCCCGCCGCATTCAGATTTGGTTCATGGCGAATTTGCGAACGTTCTCGGCGTCGGATCTGGTGCCGAGGCAAGCACTGAAATCCGATGGATGGCCACTCCAGATCTGTTGGCGTTGGTGGCTGCCGGTGCCTGGGGTATGAGGCAAAGAGGGATGACACCGTGATCGTTCGTTTCGCCGTCGTGGCCGCTGCCGCGTTGTCGTGCGCAGCGTGCGCCAAAGAAGGCCCGATGATGCCCCCGATGGGGCTCGGCTTTCATGGCCAGATCCCGTCAGCCGTCGCCGCGACGAAGTCCGCGCCCGAGCTTCCCGCCGGCATCTCTGCCAGTGGCGAAATCCGGCAGACGCTTGGCGGCAAGATGCTCTCGGCAATTGCCCTGGAACGCGTCACCGGCCGCAAGCCCGATCCTGCACGCTTCAAGGAACTGCGCTGACAGTCGCGATACCGCGCCAGCTCATGGCACGACGACGTATTTCCAATCCGAAGTGCGATAACCAAACGGCTTCCACAGATGCCGCCACGGCGCTTGCACGAGCCGCGCCTGGCCGAGCGCACTGGCGAGATCGGGATCGGCTGCCAGCTCTTGCGCGACCTCCCTTTCCGAATCACTCGCATCCCATACGACGGCTCGCGGACCGGCAACGCTCGCCACGTCCTTCGCCATGAACCCGCGCGACCCTTTCAACACGATGCGCGACTTTGGAAAATGTGCGCGTAGGTTGCCGCCCAACTCGTCGTCGATGACGTAGATCGTACCTCCGCCGGCAAGCCCGTCCTGTCTCAGCGTCTCGGCCAGAGCCGCATAGGGAATGCCCCACCGGCATTTCTTGCAGACGGGATCATAGACGAACATGTTGGCGAGCCTTGCAACCAGCGCGATCACCGCGATGGCGAGCGCAACGCGCACCAGAACCGGCCGCCGCGCCTGCCCGCTCACGCTGCGCTTGGCCACCCCGATCAGCCAGATCACGCTCGTCACATAGAGCGGCATCAGCACGTGCATCGCATACCCGCCGATACCGAACACGAGCCCGCCCAAAATCGACAAGGCGATGCCGCCAAGCATCGTCACCAGCACCAGTTGCTCCAGGTCGGGCGACCGATCCTCGAACGCCTGCGCCTTCACGGCGCGGAGATCACCCCACGCCGTTGCCACAAATCCAGGGAAGACCGCCGGCACGATGACGATCAGCGGCGCCAGATACATGAACGGCCCGCGCACCGCATCCTTGACACCGACGGCCATGTCGCGCAGGTGGCCCTTCACACTCGGCCGGAAGAAGTGGTCGAGGTGCGCAGCATCGCCCAACACCCAGGCTATGAAAGGTGATGCAATGGCGAGAGCAATGAGGAACGAGACACCGAGCATCGGCCGCACGACGGCGCGACGGATCGAAGGCTGCAGCGCCGCAGCTCCCCACAGGCACATCTGATAGACGGTATAATTGGGCTCGGTCAGTAGACCCAGCCCGTTCACCACGCCGAACACCAGAAAGTCTTGCACGCGCCCGAAATCGAACAGCCGCAGGAATGCCCACAGCGTCGCCGCCACGGCCACCATCGCCAGAACTTCGTGCGTGAAACCTTCGTGATAGCGCCAGGCGATCTGATAGATGAGCGCGAGGCTCTCCACCGTCAGCAGCGCCCAGATGCGATCGGCGAGAATGCGATAGGCGGCGAGATACAAGAACACCACCGTCGCCGTCAGCGCCGCATACTTGATCAGGAGAAACGAGATGAGCCGCGGCCCCGTCACCTGCTGCACGGCATAGAGCAGCCAGTCGTAGAGCGGCGGCTGGCGTGGATTGTAGCCGGCGCGCAGATCCTGGGCGAGGATCTGGTCGAGCGTGTCGTCCTCGCCCAGCGTCGATGAGGCCAGCAGCCTGAACCCCGCGTGCAACAACACGTAGAGCAGCACTCCGGCGAGCGCGAGCATCAGGCCGCGGCGGCGGTCGGTTGCTGCATTGCCGGCGCTGTCGCTTGTCATGGATCGCACTGCCTAAGCATCGCCGCGCTCACGCCGTCACGGCAACAGCAGCGTCGAACCCGTCGTCTTACGCCCTTCCAGTTCGCGGTGCGCTTGTGCGGCGTCGCCCAGCGGGTAGGTCTGATTGACGGCGATCTTGACGTGGCCCTTGCCAACGACGTCGAACAGCTCGTTGGCCGACGCCACCAGGTCGTCGCGCTTCGCCACGTAGGTGAAAAGCGTTGGCCGCGTCGCGAACAGCGAACCCTTCGCCCCCAGCAGCCCCAGATCGAAATTCTCGATTTTACCCGATGCATTTCCGAACGAGACCCACAAGCCGAACGGCTTCAGGCAATCGAGCGAGCCGGGATAGGTATCCTTGCCGATGCCATCGTAGACGACGTCGCAGCCCTTGCCGCCCGTGATCTCTTTCACCCGCTCGACGAAATTCTCCGTCCGGTAGTTGATGACGTGCGTGCATCCTGCATTCGTCGCTTCCCGGGCCTTCTCCGCAGAGCCCACGGTGCCGATGATGGTGGCGCCCAGATACCTCGCCCATTGGCATGCGATGAGGCCGACACCACCTGCCGCCGCATGGAACAGAATCACCGTGCCCGGCACCACGTCATACGTGCGCCGCAGCAGGTACTGCGCCGTCATGCCTTGCAGCATCATCCCCGCCGCCGTCTTGTCGTCGATGCCCGCAGGAATCTTCACGACGCGCTCGGCCGGAATGAGTCGCTCCTCCGCATAGGCGCCGATCGGATTGGCATAGGCAACATGATCGCCGGCCCTGAACTCCGAAACGCCCTTGCCCACGGCCTCTACCACGCCAGCACCTTCCATGCCGATCACGGCCGGCAGCGCTCCTACCGGATAAAGACCGGTCCTGTGATAGACATCGATGTAGTTGAGTCCGACGGCGCGGTGACGGATGCGAAGCTCGCCCGCCCCTGGCGCGCCGACCTCCACCTCCTCGAATTTCATGACGTCAGGACCGCCGTACTGATGGATGCGGATTGCGCGAACCATAACCGTAACTCCTTTGGTTCATTGCCGGCCTGCGGGACCGCCTCCGAACAACGCGTCCTTGAGCGATTGCGAGCCGCTAGAGCCTGATCGCATGAGATGGAACCACTTGTGGTTCCAGCGAAGGCGTGAATCAGACTCTCAAACAAGGGCTTAGAGCAGGCCACAGCGCCCAAAGTGATTCAATTGAGATCGCACCTGCTCTAGCCGCAAATTTCCACAAGCGCGCTCGCGTGGCCCAAAACCTGCCTTGACCCCGCCATCACCGCCTTCTATGGCCTGCATCGGCGGACCACAAGGGGCGAAGCAATGACAACCGAGCCAAGGCTTGCGCGCAATAGGCGCCAGACGCGCTTCGTGCCCGCAATTGGACTTGTGCTTGCATCCTCGCTCGCAATGAATGCGTGCGCGATCAGCCCACCACCCAATGCCGGCCAGGGCAAGGGCATGTCCTGCCTCGACGACTCGTCCCACTGCGTTTCCGAGCGGCGCTCGGCCTTGCGCAATATCGTGACCCGGTCCGACCGTCACTGGGTCCGCGATCCCGCGACCGTCGACACCTACGCCTCCGGCGTGCGGCTGTTCGCCTTCAAGTCCAAGAAGCGCGAATTGACTTGCGACGAGTTGCAGATCGGCCGCAAGGAGGCCGATGGCGCCGGCCGCGTCTTGCGTGGTCCCGACGGCCGCACCTTGACCCCGGCCCAGATCTCCCGCGGCGCCATGCTCGGCGAAGAAGTCTCCCGTGAGCTGGCGCGCGAGCACGCACGCCGCTGCGCCAAAGGCTGAGGCTCTCGGGAACGCCCAAGACTGAGCTGATTGGCATTCAAGCCCGAGTGACGGCTTACCTGTCGCTACGACGGCGCTGTTCCTGAAGTCATCGCCGATCGAAGTTCATCGCGGGTAATTCCGGCCCGCGCGCCATCACCGTAGCGCGGTCGGGCAGTCTGACCGCGGTCCACAGCGGCAGGTGATCCGAGCCGATCATGTGCCCGAGCCGCTGGTCGAGTACCTCGATGTCCCTCGACACGAACACGTAGTCGAGCTGGAACTGCGGCAGTGGCACCGGCCACGCCGGCCAGCTCGCCAACAACCGCTCCGGAGCCGCCAGCCCCGAGGCATACGCAAAGTCATCGAAGCTTTGCGACATGCGCGTCATGTTGAAATCACCCGCCAGCACGATTGAGCCCTCGGTCTTGCGGATATGCGCCGCAAGACCGGCGAGCTGCGCGACATGCCAGTCGTGGCGTCGACTCGGGCGATGCACGTGAGTTCCAATAACAGTCAGCTTGGCGACATCGACGACGCCGACATGAAACTCCGCCCATACCATCGGCGGATTGTGCAGCGTCGGCATTTTCGTACCAGCGCGCACGAATGGCCGCCGCGACAACAGCGCCTGCGAGCAAGCCCACAGGTCCGCGCAGCTGACCTGGTAGGGATAGGCCCGTTGCAGATCCTCGAGCAGTTGCTGCTTGTTGGGACCGAACTCGGACAACACCACCACTTCGGCATCAGCGGTGAGAATGTATCTCCCCAGCGCTTTGAGATCGCCATTGGAGTGCCAGGTATTGATCGACAGCACACGCAACTGCGGGATCTCATCGCGCGGGCCGAGCGCGGCATCGTGCCAGGGCGTGCGCCGTTGATTGGCCGGCTCGAGCGCCTGCAGCGACAGCACCGAGGGCGTGATGAGGATGACACCGATCGCGCTGATCAGAAAAAACGGCCGCCAGCGTCCGAGCATCAGCGCTATCGAAGCAGCAGCGGCCATCGCGAACGAATGCGGACCAAGCGGGGAGAGAACATCGAGGCTGGGAAACAGGCCCCTCAGCAGAATGCCCCAAATGATGAGCCCTGACGTCGCCAACACGATCCAGGCAAGAGCAACGCCCGAACCGTCATCACCCGCATCGGGGCGCGACTCGGGCACCTTCTCGAACTCGATCACGCGACGACCTCACGCACACGCCACCGCGGAAATGCTCATCTTCCGCTCCGGCCAAACGCCAAAACCTTAACCAGATATTACCGATAAGTTCGGTTCCGAACAGATGCAAGGGTCATGCCCCGATTGGATTTTGCGTTGTATTTGCGCCAGATCGGGCCTTGAAAGCACCACCAGGGCACTTCCCTTTGCCGTCAATGCGCGCCAACATTGCCGCGTGCCCGAAAACCGCCCCGCAGCGATGACCGGGAAGGACAAAGACGCCCAAACACCGGCTTGCACGGTCGCCTCGCGCGCCCTAAATCACCCCAGCGATCCCCGCGTTGACGGTTGCCTCCCATGACGGCTGGCGCCACCGCAGCGCCAGCTTCAGGGCACCGGAATGCTGCAGGAGTACATCGACGTCATCGTCTCCTTCATACGGGCCAACGAAGCCTGGGCAGCACCGATCGCCTTCCTGCTGGCCTTCGGCGAGAGTCTCGCCTTCATCTCGCTGGTTCTGCCGTCCTCGGTGATCCTGCTCGCCATCGGCGGACTCATCGGAACCAGCGGCATCAACCTTTGGCCCGTCATAGTCGCAGCCGGGATCGGCGGCTCGTTGGGCTACGCGATCTCCTACTGGATCGGCCGATACTTCAAGGAGAGCGTGCCCAAAACCTGGCCGTTCAGCACGCACCCCGAGATGATCCCGACGGGCCAGCAGTTCTTCGAGCGATTCGGCGCGGTGAGCGTGTTCCTCGGCCATTTCTTCGGCCCGGTGCGCGCCGTGATCCCGGTGGTCGCGGGCATGTTCAACATGCCCCAGTTGCCGTTCCAGGCCGCCAACGTCGCCAGCGCCTTCCTGTGGGCGCCGGGCGTGATCGCGCCGGGCTACATCGTCACCACCTACAAGGAACCCATCTACGCCTTCATCCAGAACAACGAATGGCTGATGGCAACGCTCATGTTCCTGATCGCGCTGGCGCAGGGGTTGCCCAACCTCGTGCTGTTCGGCCCGCTGCTGATCCTGTTCGTGGCGCTCGGCGTGCTGATCCTGCTGGCCGGCGGCTCCTTTCCGCTGTTGCTCGCCGCGAGCGCGGCTGGCTGCTTTGCCGGCGATCTCATTTCCTTTCATCTCGGGCGCCGACACGCCTTCAACCTGCATGGACTGTGGTCGCTCGACTGGTATCCGCGCCTCGTCAATCGCACGCAGGCCTACGTGCGCAAGCTCGGACCGTGGAGCGTCGTCTTCAGCAAGTTGATGGGCACGCGGCGGCCGCTGGTGCCGCTCGGTGCCGGCGCCAATGCGATGCCGCTGCAGCGCTTCATACCGGCCAGTGCGGTATCGTCCGTGCTGTGGGCGGCGGTTTTCCTGTCGGTGCGCCCGATCCTCCGACTGTTCGGCTTTTGATGTCGTTCTCGATGTTCTCGAGCAGAAACGGCCGGCCAAGTAATCGTCAGGCACTGCGGGGCGGTTCACAGCCGTGAATGTCCTGGCCAACAGCACCGCTGCGACCGAGCCCGGCTTCTGGCAGGGCATACTCGATGTGGTGGCATCCAACCTGCACCTTGTCGAACCTCTTGTGTTCGCGTTGGGCTTCGCCGAGAGCATCGTGCTCGTCTCGCTGCTCGTCCCCTCGACCATATTGTTCCTGGCGATTGGCGGATTGCACAAGGCCGCTGGCGGACACTTCATTTCATTGTGGCTGGCTGGAGCCTTAGGCGCCTTCCTCGGTGACGTCTTGTCCTACGCGCTCGGCCGCTACTTCCGCGCCGACATCGCTGGTGTCTGGCCCTTCTCGAAGAAGCCCGAATGGTACGTTCTTGCGCGAGGCTTCTTCCGACGCTGGGGCGCGCCAGGCATCATCGCCTCCAAGTTCCTCGGCATGATGCGCCCGTTTGTTCCGGTCGTCGCAGGCGCCGCCCGCATGCGCTGGCTGCCGTTTCTGTTGGCGAGCGCGGTGTCCTGCCTGCTTTGGGCGGGCACTTTCCTCGGCTCCGGCCACGGCATCGGCTGGCTGACACGCTGATCTTGCGCCTTTGCCGCACTCTTGGGCAAAAACCGGCGCACGCCCGCGACCCGCGCTTGCCGTCGGCGCTGAGATCGCCTAGACGGTTTGCCAAACTGGCCTTGCGCTTCGGCGCTGGCTGCTCTCCCCACCCCAGATCAATCAGGTAACACCATGTCGGCCCGCACCGCCCGCGCAGTTGAAACCCGCAAGAAGAAGAACAAGCGCGCCATCCCTCGCGCCAAGGTCACCCGCGTCCAGGGCAACACCGCCGGCGTGCGCAAGCGCCTGAAAAAGGACGCTGCAAAGGCTCAGGAAGCCAAGGCGCAACAGGCCAAGCCAGCCAAGGAAAAGCCCGCGAAGGCCAAGCCTGCCAAGGCGTGACGCGCTGACATCCTGCACACTTGCAAGGTCGATTGCTCCCTCCAGGCTCCTTCGTTCAGCGCGCAGGACGACAGCGCGGCCGTGCATTGGCCGGCGCCAATGTCGGTGTCGCTCGTCCTGTTGGCATGACATACTGGTGCGGCCAACAACGAGGTCGGACCACGACTCCTGATCATGACCGACGCCGACGCCCCGCTTTATCCTCCGACCTTCACGCCTCCCGATGTACCCTTGGGTCCGCTGCGCTTCCTGACGCGCTGCGCCGAGAACCCGCTCGCCACGATCCCATCAGCCGCTTATCGCCAGCCGGTCAGTATCATGGTGATGCCGGGCGGCAGCCGCGTCGTCTGGCTCACCGATCCCGAACCGATCGAGGCGCTCTTGGTGCGCGATGCTCAGCTATTCCGCAAGACGGCGGTTGAGCAACGCCTGTTCCGACCGGTAATCGGCGCCGGCGTGCTGACGGCCGAAGGTGCCGACTGGCGCTGGCAGCGCCGCATCCTGGCCCCTCTCTTCCGCCCGGTCGAAGTGCTGTCCTACGTGCCGGAGATGGCAGACGCGGCTCAGCAGCAGATCACTGCATGGCGCAATGACAGCGCATCACATTCGGGCACTCTCTCGCGCATGATCGACGAGGACATGACGGTCGCCACCTACGCCGTCATTGTCCGCACCATGCTCTACGGCGGCGCACCCAAGGATGTCAGCGCCGTGATGGCCGCCGGCCAGACCTACCTGTCCGGCACGCCCTGGGAGCTGGGTTACGGCATGCTCGGACTGCCACACTGGCTACCGCATCCTGCAACACTGAAGCTCAAGCGCGCGGCAAAGGCCTTCCGCAACAGCGTCTCGGCCATCATTGCCGATCGCATGGCACGCGGCGGCGATGCACATGACCTGCTCGGCCGGCTGCTGGCCGCGCGCGATCCCGAGACGGACGCGCCGCTCAGTCGCGACCTGTTGCTCGACAACCTCGCAACCCTGCTGGAGGCCGGCCACGAGACCACCGCCAAGACGCTGACCTGGTCGCTCTACCTGCTCGCCCGAGCAACCATCTGGCAGCAGCGCATCCGCGATGAGGTGATTGCGGTCGCCGGGCAAGGCCCCGTCGAGGCACGGCATCTCGACAACCTCGTCGTCACCGAGCGCGTCATCAAGGAATCGATGCGGCTCTATCCGCCCGCCCCCGTCATGGCCCGCACGCCCATCGAGCCTGTCGAGTTGGCCGGACTGAAGCTCAATCCAGGCGATCAGGTCTTCGTGCCAATCTACGCGCTGCATCGCCACCAGCAGCTGTGGCACGACCCCGACCGCTTCGATCCGGACCGCTTCCTGCCGGAGCGCGAAGCAACGCTGAAGCGCACGCAGTACATGCCCTTCGGTGCCGGCCCGCGCATCTGCCTCGGTGCCGCTTTCGCCTTGGTCGAGGCCAAGGTTCTGCTGGCGAGCTTCATCCGCGCCGCTCGCTTCGACTGGGACGGCCGCCACCTGCCCGAACCCTTGAGCCGCATCACGTTGCATCCAAAAGGCGGCATGCCCTTGCGCATGACATTGATTTGAGCCTTTTCGCCTGAGATAGAAACGTTTCGGTTTGCAGCGAAGGTGTGAACTCGGTCTCTCGGTCATCAACGACAGGAGCAGGCCACCGCGACTGGTCGTGATTCCATTCAGTTCGCGCCTGCTCTGGCGCGCGCCGCAGCGCTGTTCGAACGTGGTTGCCGAACCGTTAATTTGATCCCTCAAATTGCAGTGACCCCGTGAGCGGCCCTGCAATCTCTCCCTGGTATCTTTTGTCGCAGTCCAAAGTCGAATGCCGGATCTCGGGAGGGGGACCACATGACGACGACGAAGATCATCTATCTCATCGGCACGGTCATGCCGTGCGGCATCGTCCTGCTGGCCGCGCTGGCACTCTACAAGGCGATGCAGAAGCGCCGCCAATTCGCAACGATCACGGCGCACGGCTGAATTGAAGAACCACCAATTGACTCCTTGACCGGGCTTGATCCGGCCATCCAGTCCGACGCGCGTGGGCGTTGATTGGTGTCAGACCCGCTAGGTCTGACCCCTTCATCAGCCCCCTTCATCACCAGCCATTCCGGGGTCAGACCCCGCGGGTCTGACCCCATGTTCCATCATGAATTTTTCATACCCAGCGATGGTCTTTCCATCCAATCCCTTATCGATGAGCGCACGATAGCCTGCAAGTCGCGCATTGGGAGAAAACATCTCCAGTAGCGCTTCCGTATGCAACCAGTTCGGTTTGGCCGAGACACCCGCGTAAGCCGAAGCACTCGACCACGGCCATGCCTCACACTTCGATGCAAGCCCAGCGCGGACCGGATTGAGGTGGATGTACCGGAGCGATTGCATCAGATGAGCATCACCGTCGATCGGAACGGATGCAAATCGGCCGCGAAAAAGTGGACCGTCCCGGTCCTTTTCATAGTTGAGCGAGTGGGTGTAGCGACTAGAGAGCCAGCTCATTGCCGCCGACAGCCTGCCGTCACGGCTCCGAACCAGAAGATGATAGTGGTTCGAAAGCAAGCAATAGCCATGAACCTCGACCGCATAGCGTTGACAGGCGACGACGAGACAATTCAGGAACCGATCCCGCTCACTGTCCGCCTCGAAAATCACCCGGCGCCCTGCGTCCCGGTTCATCACGTGGTGCCAAGCGCCGTCGAAATTGATGCGCGGCTTACGTGGCATGGCGTTCAACTCGACCGCTGGGCCCACGGGATCAGACCCGCGGGGTCTGACCCCAGATGATGCGTTGGTGCATGGGGTCAGATCCAGCGGGTCTGCCCCCATCGATAGATTTACTCCACCCCGAGCTTCTTCTTCAGGATCTCGTTCACCGCCTGCGGGTTGGCCTTGCCGCCCGACGCCTTCATCACCTGGCCGACAAACCAGCCGATCATCGACGGCTTGGCCTGCACGGCGGCGACCTTGTCGGGATTGGCCGCGATCACCTCGTCGACCGCCTTCTCGATCGCGCCGGTATCCGTCACCTGTTTCATGCCGCGCGCTTCGACGATCTCCGCCGGCTCGCCGCCCTCCGACCAGACGATCTCGAACAGGTCCTTGGCGATCTTGCCGGAGATGGTGCCGTCGGAGATGAGATCGACGATGCCGCCGATCTGCGCCGCGGACATCGGGCTCTCCGCGATGTCGTGGCCTTCCTTGTTGAGACGCCCCAGCAGTTCGTTGATCACCCAGTTTGCGGCGAGCTTGCCGTCGCGCCCTTTGGCGGCCTGTTCGAAGAAATCGGCACGCTCGCGTTCCGCAATCAGCACGTTCGCATCGTAGGCCGACAGCCCATAGTCCTTCATCAACCGCACCCGCTTCTCGTCGGGCAGCTCCGGCAGGTCGTGCTTCAGGCTATCGACATAGGACTGCGTGAACTCCAGCGGCAACAGATCCGGATCGGGGAAATAGCGGTAGTCGTGCGCCTCCTCCTTGGAGCGCATCGAGCGCGTCTCGCCCTTCACCGAATCAAACAGCCGCGTCTCCTGGTCGATCTTGCCGCCGTCCTCGATGATATCGATCTGGCGCCGCGCTTCGACCTCCACGGCCTGGCCGATGAAGCGGATCGAGTTGACGTTCTTGATCTCGCAGCGCGTACCGAACGGATCACCGGGCTTCCTCACCGACACATTGACGTCGGCGCGCAGGTTGCCCTTTTCCATGTCACCGTCGCAGGTACCCAGATAGCGCAAGATGGTGCGCAGCTTGGTCACGTAGGCCTGCGCCTCCTTCGCCGAGCGCAGATCGGGCTTCGACACGATTTCCATCAGCGCCACGCCCGAGCGGTTGAGATCGACGTAGGAGAATTCGGGATGCTGGTCGTGGATCGACTTGCCGGCGTCCTGCTCCAGATGCAGCCGCTCGATGCCAACCCGCTTCACCTCGCCATCGACATCGATCTCGATCTCGCCCTCGCCGACGATCGGTTGCTTGTACTGCGAGATCTGATATCCCTGCGGCAGGTCCGGGTAGAAGTAGTTCTTGCGGTCGAACACGCTCTTCAGGTTGATCTGCGCCTTGAGTCCGAGGCCCGTTCGCACCGCCTGCGCGACGCATTCCTTGTTGATGACGGGCAGCATGCCCGGCATTGCCGCATCGACCAGCGAGACATGGTCGTTGGGTTCGCCGCCGAATTGGGTCGATGCGCCTGAGAAGAGTTTTGCTCGGGAGTTGACCTGTGCATGTACTTCCATGCCGATCACCACCTCCCAATCGCCGGACGCACCGGGGATGAGATCACTCTTCTTCGCGCTCGACACCTTGTTTGCCATGACCGTTTCGTGCAGCCTCCCGACCGGTTCCGCTCGCCCCTTGCGTAGGACGCGGGCAGGCCTCGGTCAAGCGCCCCAGCGGCAGATCTGAGGGAGACAATCATGTTCAGAAAATCGATCGCAGTCGCGGCTGTGGCGTTGGCGACCCTTGGCCTCGGCGGTTGTCTCGACCTGATCTACGGCTGGAGCTACGACCAGACCAAGACCGGCGAACTGACAGGCACCATCCTCATTCGCTGGGTCGGGCAGGACAAGTTCGTCTACGAGCCCGATGCAGAGGACCCGCTCACCTTCAAGCGGGCCGATGGCACCACCATCAAGCCGGAGTCGATGTACACCGACGGCGGCTCGATCCCGCAGGGGCTGCGCGTCATCAAGGCCTACTCACCGTGGGGCTACGCGCCGGCCTTCATCGTCCACGACTGGCTGTTCGCCATGAAGCAGTGCAAGTATCCTGGCTATGAGAAGTTGACCCTCGAAGACGCAGCAAACGTCATGGCCGAAGCCATGAAGACCCTGATGGAGAAGCCAGACTTCGGCGGCGTCAACAAGCTCGTGCACTACTCGATGTACCAGGGCGTACTCTCCAGCTCGGCCCGGGACTACTGGGACAACGGCCCATGCGACAAGCCGGGCGCCATCATGAAGCGTCTGCCGTCGGCGCCGGAGTCGCGCACGCTGTCCGCGCCGAGACCAACGGATGCCGCACCGCTTCCGACATTCACCATCAAGGTTCGCTGATTGGATTGCGCGATGTCATGACGACGGCCAGAGAGCACCGCACTTAAGACGCGATGCATGGACCGCCCTACGCGCTCAATGCTGTGTCGCCACTGCCGCCGGCGCCGACTGACCCGCCTCATACTTGCGCACCGGCAGTCCTGACTTCACCCAGCCTTGACCGTGGCGGCTTCCCGCCATGCCTTCAGCCACATTGATAACGCGCTTGTAGCCGGCCTGCTCCAATGGCTTCGTAATCGAGGTCGTGCGATTGCCGGTCCGGCAGATGACCGCCAGCGGCTTGCTGCGATCCCCACCCAATGCCGCGTCGAGCTGGCGCAGGAATTCGCTTCCCTGCTGGTGCATCGAGATCGCATGCGCCGACGCCGGCAGCCCCGTCTGCTGCCACTCCTGCGGCGTGCGCACATCGACTAGCACGATCTCACCCTTGCTGGCCTTGTCGTGCGCCTCGGCCGCCGACATCACCTCCCCCGCCACGACCGGCGTCGAGCCGAGCACGCGGGCCGCCATCACGATCAGCACCAGTGCAAGGAGGATGATGGGCATTTTGCCAGCCAACCCGCCGCGCATGAGGTCGTTCAGGAATTCCATGGGATCAATCCGTTCGCTATTCGAGCTTTGTCAGATGCGCAAAGAAATGCCTTCGGATTTCGAATCCCGCAACACGTCCCTATGTCGCGGTTCGTCAGGAACGGGTAAGCCGACGCACGCGCTTGGCAAGCAGAAACCCCGCCAGCGCCCACGCCAGCCCGAACACGACCTGCAGGAGCACGATGCCCGCCTCGCCGCCGATGCTTGAAGTGTGCACCGCGCCCACCAGGATCGCGAAATACAACAGCAGGAAGCCGGCAAGAGAAGCGGCCAGCGCCGCCACGATCAGCTTTTGCCACTGGTCCGCCTTGAGGCCCATCCAGAAGCCGACGACGATCACCGCTGGATTGAGCGCCGCCAGCACCACCAGCGTCGTCGGGTCGAAAGTCTTCAGATCGAACATGCGGCCAACCCAGCAATTGCGACGACGCTTCGGCGTCCGGCTCATCTCGGCGGTATGGCAGCCCCGATACACTCCTGTAAGGCGCGACGCCCGAACCGCCAGCGCCGAACGCACCAGCGCGAACGCCATCCCGCTGGCGAACCGGTCCGCGGCACTCAATTGTAGACGAAGTTCCAATGCGGCGTGATCAGCTTGCACACCGTCCGCGCGGTTTCCACCTTCCGACCCGTCCGGTTCAGCGTGTAAAGCCCCGAACACCGGGCTGCCAATGTTTGCCCGGTCGACAACAGCTTCATCTCGAAGTCGACCATGGCCGCCAGCTCGCGCCCCACGCGCAGTTCATTGTAGACCTCCATGTGCGTAATTTGCATCATCGAAAATTCGCGAGCAAATTGCCGCGAGATGCTGAGGTTGCCGCGCGAGCGAATTGGCCTGTTTTGGTTGGCGATACCGAGCAGCTTGAGCAGTTTCGGATCGATGTTTGAAACAAAGAAGGCATGCTGCTCGAACGCTTCCCCGACCGTCACATGGTCGCTGGCGCGAAACGCATCGAATGCTCTGGCTATGACGCTTGGCAGCTCAGTGCGGATGATATGGGTCATGTGTGTACTTTCGCTTGAAACACGCCCGTCGCCTCGATCCCAAGCTCAAGACAATTTTGGTGCTTCGTCTGTTGAGAAGCACGCACGACGCCAGCCATCCCGCAACCAATGCGCTATCCCGTGCAATCTGCAGTCTATTCGCCTCTCGGCCGGCAAACAATTCTGCGTGACCGGCCAATCACGTCCATCATTTCAAATCAGTTTCTTGATTTAGGCGTCATCCCCTTTCTGACTATCCGACTCGGACTGATTTGCATCAGAATCATCTGGGTTCTCAAAATGCTGCCGCAGCCGTTCTTCTTCATACTGGATAAACCAGCCGATCATTTGCCGCCAAAGAGCTTCGACGAGCGCCGGCGAAACACCTTGCTCGTGCGCGCGCTCGCGAACACGATCGATCACTTGCTGAATCCGCCACGGCACGACCGCGCCTTCCGAACCGTGCTGCTTCAGTTGCCACGCACGATCGACGTATCCGAACCGCTCCGCGATCAGATCGACCAGCGCACGGTCGATGCGGTCGATTTCCGTGCGCACGTCCCGCATGTCGAAGCATTCCTTGGGAGGCTTGCCCGGCCGCAGATTGTCACTCATTGCAACCTCCCGGAGTTGCTAATTAGCCAACGGCGCGAAGCGCGCGATCTCTCTCTCAGCTCTAGCCGAGCCACCACGTTTTGGCCGGACTGAAATGGCCCGCCGCATCTTCAACGGCCTTGGCCGCCCGGAACAGTGTGCCTTCGTCGAAAGGCTTGCCGATCAGCTGCAGGCCGAGCGGGGTGCCGGCACTGGCGAGCCCCGCCGGAACCGAAATGCCCGGCAGCCCAGCCATATTGACCGTCACCGTGAAGATGTCTTCGAGGTACATCGCCAGCGGGTCGCCGGTCTTCTCGCCTTGTGCGAACGCCGGTGACGGCGTCGTCGGTGTCAGCACCACGTCGACCATGCGAAACGCCTCGTCAAAGTCGCGCTTGATGAGCGTCCGCACCTTCTGCGCCTTCAAGTAGTAGGCGTCGTAGTAGCCGGCGGACAGCACATAGGTGCCGATCAGGATGCGCCGCTTGACCTCTTTGCCGAAGCCGGCCGCGCGCGTCTTCTCGTAGGTGTCGATCAGATCGTCGCCCTTCACCCGCAGTCCGTAGCGCACGCCGTCATAGCGCGCGAGGTTTGATGAGGCCTCCGCCGGCGCGACGATGTAGTAGGCCGGCAGCGCGTACTTGGTGTGCGGCAGCGAAATGTCATGGATGCTGGCGCCCGCGGCCTTCAGCCACTGGATGCCCTTGTCCCACAGTGCCTCGACCTCCTGCGACATGCCCTCGACGCGGTATTCTTTCGGCACGCCAACCTTGAGACCTTTGACCCCTTTCTTCATCTGCGCGACGTAGTCGGGCACAGGCAGATCGACCGAGGTCGTGTCCTTTGCATCATGGCTGGCCATCACGCCGAGCATCAACGCCGCGTCCTCGACCGTCTTGGCGATCGGACCTGCCTGATCGAGCGACGAAGCGAATGCGACGATGCCCCACCGCGAGCAGCGTCCGTAGGTGGGCTTGATGCCGACCGTGCCGGTCAGCGCTGCAGGCTGGCGGATCGATCCGCCGGTATCGGTCGCGGTTGCCGCAAGACACAGTCCCGCAGCAACGGCAGCCGATGAGCCGCCAGACGAACCCCCAGGCACCAGCTTGTCGGCCTTCGTCTTGCCATCGGCACCCTTGCGCCGCCACGGCGAGACGACGTTGCCGAATGCGCTGGTCTCGTTCGACGAGCCCATCGCGAACTCGTCGTTGTTGAGCTTGCCGAGCATAACTGCGCCGGCATCCCACAGATTCTGGCCGACTGTCGATTCGTAGGTCGGCTTGAAGTCGTCGAGGATCTTCGAGCACGCCGTCGTGCGGATGCCGCTGGTGCAGAACAGGTCCTTGTGGCCGAGCGGCAGTCCTTCGAGCGCGCCCGCCTTGCCCTTGGCGATGCGCTGATCACTGGCCTTCGCCTGTGCCAGCGCGTGCTCGCCCGTCACCAGCACATAGGCATTGAGCGCCTTGTTGCCCTTCTCGATCGCATCAAGATGGGCTCGCGTCAGCTCGACCGCCGTGAAATCCTTCTTCAGGAGTCCCGCGCGCGCCGTGGCAAGTGTTAGTTTGGTCAGATCCGTCACGGTCATTCTTCCTTGGCAGAGCAGTCGGCAGATACCGCTCCGCGCGCAGCCTCTACTCCACCACCTTGGGCACGACGAAGAAATGATCCTCGCTCGCTGGTGCGTTCTTGACGATGTCGTCCGCCTTGGCGCCATCGTTGACGACGTCCTCGCGCATCTTCAAATCCTGGGCTGCGACGCGGGTCATCGGCTCGACAGCATTGGTATCGACCTGCCGCAATTGCTCGACCCAGTCGAGGATACCCGACAGCTCCTTCTCCAGCCCCTTGGCCTCCTCGTCGGTGATCTTGATGCGCGCCAGCCGCGCAATCCGCCGCACGGTTGTCTCGTCGACGTGCATGATCCCTCGCTCAGATTGTTCAAAGTTGCAGGTGGCGGGCCGCCGCACGGACTGTTTCCGGCCGCTGACCGCTCTCTTAGCGACGAAGCCATGGCCGCGCAACCGCGCAACCGCTGCCGCTCACCCGCTACGGCGAGCCCAAATCGCCTCGGCCCTTCTCTTGCTCACACCTCGAATGCCGCCCCGACTTTCGGCACCACCACGTTTTCGCCGGCCATCGCCGCGACGAATTGATCCGCGTTGGGCGCGATGATCGGAAAGGTTCCGTAGTGGCAGGGAATGACCGCCTTGAACTTGAAATACTTGCGGCAGGCATAGGCGGCCGTTCGCGCCCCCATCGTGAAACGGTCGCCGATCGGCACGATGCCGATCTCTGGCGTCCACAGCTCGTTGATGAGTGCCATGTCGGAGAACACGTCGGTATCACCCATGTGCAGAAGGGTCGGACCGCTCTTCGGCCGCAGCACTACGCCGTTGGCACTGCCGAGCGGAAAGCCGACGCCCAATTCGACAAGCGCTGCCGAATGGTCGGCCCGCACCAGCGTCACGGTAAAATCTCCCTGCTCGGTCGTGCCGCCTGTGTTCATGGGATCAAAATTGGAGACACCTTGCTTGGCGAGCCACATGCACAGATCATAATTGGTGATGACCTTGGCGCCGGTCTTGGCGGAGATCTCGGCGGTATCACCGACATGATCGCCGTGGCCATGCGTGACGATGACGTGAGTCACGCCCGCGACCGCCGCGTCCCAACTGACCCCTGAACTCTCGAAAGTCGGATTACCTTTGAGAAATGGGTCGACCAGCACCACGGCGCTAGCGGTCTCGAGGCGAAAAGCGGAATGTCCGAGCCACGTGAGCTTCATCTGGATCTGGCCTTCTCGGTTTGCAGGTTGCAAATGTGGTATCCCAATCGGCCCGGAGTATATGTATTGGACGGGCGACAACAACTCCCCCCGGCGAGCGGCTGCTCTTGCAAGATCGCACGCGCAATACCGATTCGAACGCGCCCCACGGAGCCCATGAGCCAGTCCGAACCGCCAGCCAGCTCAGCCGACACGGGCCGCCCGGGCACAACGACGTCCGAGCCCGATGCTTTTTCGAGCCTCCTGCCACAAGGCCGCCGCCTGATCGGCATCGACCCCGGCACCAAGACCCTCGGCCTTGCCCTCTCCGACGTGACGCGGACCATCGCCTCGCCGCTGGAAACGATCCGTCGCACGAAGTTCAAGGCGGATTCAGCACGCCTGCTCGATCTGGCGTCACAGCATGGCATCGCCGGTTTTGTTCTTGGCCTGCCCGCCAACCTCGACGGCAGCGAGGGCCCGAGGGCCCAGGCGACGCGGGCCTTTGCTCGCAATCTCAATCAGCTCTGTCCGCTGCCGGTCCTGTTATGGGATGAGCGCCTGACTACGGCTGCCGCCGAGCGGATGCTGATCGAGGCCGATGCCAGCCGCAAACGCCGAGGCGAAGTCATCGACAAGCTCGCCGCGACGCTGATCCTGCAGGGAGCATTGGATCGGCTGCGCATGGCCGAAAGACTTGTCGGAAACGTCGGTGAGGAGAACCCGCAGCCGCACGCCACCACCGAGACCTCGCCTCACGGCGGCCGCCTCAGGAGCTAGATCCGTGACCTTCTCATTGTTTGATGCAGCCGCGCTTCTCTGGTTCCTGGCGATGCTCGTCGCCTTCGAGACCATCACCCAGCGCAGCCGCTTCGCCCGCCGCTCACTCGCCGCCAGCGTCACCGAGATACGTGGCGCCTGGCTGCAATACACAGCCGATCGCGAGCAGCGCCAGTTCGACGCCATTCTAATGACCAGCCTCAGCCAGTCGAACGCGTTCTTTGCTTCCACAAGCGTGCTCGGCATCGGTGGCCTCGTCGCAATTCTTGGATCCGGGGACACCGCCCGCCAGATGCTCGAGCACCTGCCGTTCGTCTCGCAGAGCACGCAGGCGCTGTGGGAGATCAAGATCCTGTTTCTGGTTTCGATCCTGATCTACGCGTTCTTCAAGTTCGCCTGGGCTTTCCGTTTGTCGCACTACTCCGTGATCATGTTTGGCGCCATGCCGCCCAACGCTGTGGGTGATGCGGGCGCGCGCATCAGGCACGCTGAACTCGCCGCCAGGCTGCTTGATCTGGTCGGCCAGCACGCCAACAGCGGCCTCAGGTCCTTCTATTACGCGTTCGCTGCCTTTGCCTGGCTCTTTCACCCCGCCCTTTTTATGCTGGCGATGACCCTCGTCGTCTTGATTCTGCTGAGGCGCGAATACTTCTCCAGGGCAGCAGGCATCCTCGCCTCCGCCTGCCCTCCGAAAGTGCCGCAAGCACAAGAGGCGCGCAAGGACGCGTCATCCTGGTGATCGTCGCGATTGCAGGCTTGGAGTACCGTTCCGTCCCGCGCACCTTCTGACCTGCTGCCGCGATCGCCGAGATCGAAGCAATTTGCTATCGGAAAGCGCTAGCCGACGCTCTAGACCGGCTCGCGGTTCGCCACAGCCTCGTTCGCACGCGATTTTGCAGCGTCGTTACTGGCCCGGACTTGGTCGCGGAAACGTTGGCGATAGGCCCGCGGCGAATCTTGAAGCCAGCGGCGCACGGCCCGCGTGAAGGTACTTTGCGACCCGTACCCGACTTCGTGCGCGACCTGCATGATGGGCCGGTCCGTCTCCCGCAGCAGACGCTCGGCAATCGTGCACCGCACGTCATCGAGCACCTTTTCAAACGTCAGCCCCAGCCGCTCCAGCCTTCGCTGCATCACGCGCGGAGGAAGCCCAAGGTCCTTTGCGACAGCATCGAGCGTGGCCGATTCGGTCGCAATGCGCACTCGGATGGCACGGCGCACCTGCGTCACCATGTCGGCCTCGCCGGCAATTTCGGGCATCAGCAATTTGGCATGGTGTGTGAAGATCGCGAACAACTCGGGGTTGGCGGTCGGCATCGGCTTTGCCAGTGTGGCTGCGTCAACCGTAATGGAGGTCATCTCGGCATCAAACATGACACGCGAACCAAAGACGCCGAGCTCAGCTGTGGTCGCCATCGGTGCCTTGTGTTCGAAGGTCACCGCCAAAGGTACCCAGCCGGGACCAGCCGCCGTCCTCACGCGATGAACAAGGGTCGCCGCGATGAATAGTCCCAGCGGTTTGATGGCAATTTCAAAATCCGCCGGCGCCCGCCAGAACAGCTTGCCGAGCCCACCCCGCTCCGCGAAACCCACTTCCACCCCGGTCACGAGAAGAGGCGCGAACCCCGCAATGCACTCAAGGAACACTCGTACCGTTGGTGCCGCCGATGCCAGGTACCCCATCAAACCGGTCGTGCGCCCCCCATTGCTGGCAACAAATTCCTCAGCTACTTTGATGGCTAAGCCGCAATCGCCAACGGCGCGTGACGCTACAACGAACAAATCGGCGACAACACGCAGCGGTAAAGTCCGCATAGGATCTTCGATACTGTCTATTGGAAATCCGCATGACGCGGCCGCACTGTTGAAGTCCAAATTATGGGCCTCAAAGTGCTTGGCCATGGCGATGGCAGGCGCCACGCGGATCATAGGTTCGGGACGCTTCACGTAAAATTCCGTTGTTTCCGTAGATTCGGTGCACTAACCAATGCGGTGAGGGCGTGTCGGCGAAACCAAAATTCGATCGATGACAACGCATCTAGGATCAAAATTTCGGATTGTCATGTCAAGACGCGGTGACCTCATGCACGTAAACCCTTGCAATCTGCAGATGTCAGACTGCCATCATTTGTATGTCATGATCAAAAGCATGATGGCAAAATAGTCTTCACGCTGATTAACAGAATGTGATCGAGCACAAGAATGATTTGCCGGAGGTTCAAGTTAACCAATGACCAAGAATGACAAGACTGCCTCCTCGGCGCTCCATCTCCTGCACCGCGCAGGTCAGATTGCCGATGAGCTGTTCACGTTGAATATCGGCGCCAGCGAATTGACCCCGCGTCAGTTCGAGGTTCTGCGCGCCGTCTCGATGACTGAGGAGCCCAGCCAGACCCAGCTCGTTGAGATGACCGGGATCGACCGCTCGACGCTTGCCGACATCGTTCGGCGACTCGTCGATCGGGGACTTGTCATGCGCAAGCGCACCCGCCACGACGCACGCATGTACGCGCTTCGCCTCAGCGACAAGGGCATTGCAGCCATGCGCGACGCAGCCCCTGCCGTCTCCCAGACGGACGAGCGCCTGCTCGCAGCGCTCCCCCAGCGGGATCGGGATGCGTTCATCAAGGGGCTTGAGCGTATGGTCTCTGAGTTCTCCAACCCGTCAGAGCCGCCCAAGGCCGAATAGTCAGTTGCTGAACGCCCCCAGGCATCCGCTCGAATACTGGGCCGGGGAACGCCTCGGTCCAGGCTGGCGTTGATCGGATTTTCCGGTCGTGAGAGTGTTCGGCGAGCCTTTGCCGGCCGACCAATTCACGACATTGTGAAACGATCCCGGTTTCGGCCTTGCCGACCTCCCGGACTCCTCCTATAGAAGCGGCCTTGATGACTGCTTCAGGAAAAAACACGCGTCGTTTCCCCCATCGTCACCTGCTCACGTGCGAGCAGCTCGCGGCGCCGGACATCGAATTCCTTCTCGACATTGCCGACGAACTGGCGGACGCCAATCGCGCGCGCTTGGCCAAGCGCGACACCTTGCGCGGTCGCTCGCTCATCAATCTGTTCTTCGAAGCCTCGACCCGAACCCAGGCCTCCTTCGAGATGGCCGCCAAGCGGCTCGGCGCCGACGTCCTCAACATGAACGTCTCGACCTCCTCCGTCACCAAAGGCGAGACGCTGATCGACACCGCCGTCACGCTGAACGCGATGCGCCCCGATATCATCGTCGTCCGCCACCACGCCGCAGGCGCGGTCGAGCTACTGTCGCAGAAGGTCGATTGCTCGGTGATCAATGCCGGCGACGGCGCACATCAGCACCCGACCCAAGCCCTGCTTGACGCCCTCACCATTCGTCGTGCCAAGGGTCGCGTCAGCGGACTGACCGTCGCCATCTGCGGCGACATTCTCCATTCACGCGTCGCCCGCTCCAACATCAACGTCCTGAACACGCTTGGTGCCAACGTCCGCATCGTCGCCCCCTCGACGCTGCTGCCGGCCTGCTCCGACCGGCTCGGCGCCGACGTCTTTACCGACATGAACGCCGGCATCGCCGATGCCGACGTAGTGATGATGCTGCGCCTCCAGCGCGAGCGCATGGAGGGTTCGTTCGTGCCCTCGACGCGAGAGTTCTTCCACTTCTTCGGCCTCGACCACGAAAAGCTGGCCCGCGCCAAGCCGGACGCATTGATAATGCATCCCGGCCCCATGAACCGCGGCGTCGAGATCGCATCGACCGTTGCCGACCACTCGCGCTCCGTCATTCGCGAGCAGGTTGAGATGGGTGTCGCCATCCGCATGGCTGTGCTCGAGGCGATGGCCGGCAACCTTCCCACCGAATGAGGACGCACGCGATGGCCTCCGCATCCTCGAAAGCCGGCCCCCAAGGCAAGTCCCTGCGCAAGACAGCAGCGGCTTCAGGTGAATCGGGCGCCACCGTCTTCATCAATGCGCGCATCGTCGATCCCGCTTCCAACCGCGACGAGCCGGGCGGATTGTCCATCAAGGACGGCATCATCATCGACATCGGCCCGCATCTGCGCCGCAACGCTCCCGACGCCACCAAGGTGATCGACTGCCGCGGCTGCGTACTGGCCCCGGGCCTCATCGACGCGCAGGTTTTTGTCGGCGAACCAGGCGCCGAGCACCGCGAGACGCTGAAGACCGTCTCGAACGCCGCTGCCGCCGGCGGCGTAACGACGATCGTCGTCATGCCCGACACAAATCCGGTCATCGACCAGGTGGCGCTCGTCGACTTCATCCAGCGCCGCGCGCGCGACAACGCCATCGTCCACATCGCCACCATGGCCGCCATGACGAAGGGTCTCGCCGGCGAAGAGATCACCGAAATCGGCCTACTGAAACGCGCCGGCGCCATCGCCTTCTGCAATGGCAAGACCTCCGTCCTCAATACCCGCGTGATGCGCAATGTCTTGAACTACGCCAAGGACTTCAAGGCCCTGATCGTCCACCACACCGAGGACCCCTATCTTTCCGGCAACGCCGCCATGAACTCCGGCGAAGTGGCGACGCGCCTCGGCTTGCCCGGCGTATCCAAACACGCCGAGACGATCGTGCTGGAACGCGACGTGCGCCTCGTCGAGATGACGAGTTCGCGCTACCACGCCGCCACCATCACCTGCGCGGAAAGTCTCGACGTCATCCGCAAGGCCAAGGCGCGCGGCCTCGCCGTCACCGCTGGCGTTTCGATCAACCACCTCGCCTTGAATGAGAACGACATCGGCTCCTACCGCACGTTCTTCAAGATGCGCCCGCCCTTGCGCTCCGATGAGGACCGCCGCGCCATGGTTGATGGACTGGCATCGGGCGACATCGATATCATCGTCTCTTCCCACGACCCGCAGGATGCCGACGTCAAACGCCGTCCGTTCGCCGAAGCCGCCGATGGCGCCGTGGGACTGGAAACGCTGCTGTCGGCGGGGCTGCGCCTCGTGCATTCGGGTGATGTCACGATGATGCAGCTGTTGAAGGCGCTCACCATCAATCCGGCGAAGCTCTTTGGCCTTGAAGCTGGACGCCTCACCAAGGGCGCTCCCGCCGACCTCGTGCTGTTCGATCCCGACGAGCCGTGGGTGGTCAACAAGGACCTGTTGCGCTCCCGCTCGAAGAACACGCCGTTCGATGAGGCGCGCATGCAGGGCCGCGTCCTGCGCACGGTCGTTGCGGGCGAGACGGTCTACGAATACGCTGGCGTTGCGCGCACCTGATCTGGCGGAACTCGTACAGCAGGGCCGGGCGCACAAACCTCATCCTGCCATCCGCCTTCAGGTGCCCAACTCGTGACGATTGCGCCCCTCACCCCACCCGCCACCGTCACCCCGGCGAAGGCCGGGGCCTACGCCAGCTTCGGCTTGCGCAACGCGCGTGGGCAGAGCTGCGGCGTGAGGCATCCGTTCCGTCCAAAACGAACAGACCACGCGTCGCGACTTGCGTGGGTGCCGGCCTGCGCCGGCATGACGTCGGAGTTTGACGTCGACATTCCACCACCAGCCACCGTCACCCCGGCGAAGGCCGGGGCCCTGACAATCACCGAACTTCTCTTTACCGGCGCGACAAGCGCCGGTCAGCGCGCGACCGCGTGCCGCCGCAGGTGCGGCGGACGTCAACCAGCAGACATCCTGCGGCGACAAAGCCTCTCGCAACTTGAGTCACCCCAAAAGGAGAGGCGCGCATGGACCTGTTGCTGAGCAAGTGGACACTTGCAGCGCTGGCCTTTGGATATTTGCTGGGTTCGATCCCGTTCGGCCTGATCCTCACGAAGCTAGCGGGGCTTGGCGATGTCCGCACCATCGGCTCGGGCAACATCGGCGCCACCAATGTACTGCGCACCGGCAACAAGAAGCTCGCCGCACTGACGCTGCTGCTCGATGCGCTGAAGGGCACGGCGGCCGTCATCGTCGGCCACTGGATCGGAGCCCAAGGCGGCGTCGCCATACTGGCATCGCTCATCGCCGGCCTCGGCGCGTTCCTGGGCCACTTGTTTCCCGTCTGGCTCGGCTTCAAGGGCGGCAAAGGCGTCGCCACCTACATCGGCGTGATGCTTGGCGGCGCCTGGAAACTCGCGCTTGCATTCTGCGCCATCTGGCTCGCCGTTGCCTTCATCACGCGATACTCCTCGCTGTCCGCACTCACTGCAGCGATCGCGACACCAATCATCGCGTGGTTCCTCGACTCGCCTGCCCTCGGCATCCTCGCTGCCATCATGTCCGCCCTCCTACTCTGGAAGCACCGTACCAACATCGCCCGTCTCATGTCGGGCGAGGAGCCCAAGATCGGGGCAAAGGGATGAGCGCGCTCGATACACCGCAGCTTCTGGGCCGAACCCTGCTTCTTACGCGACAGGCTTCGGGTCGTGCAGATGCCCTCGGAATTCGGTCCTCTCCCTGCGGGAGAGGATGCCGGCAGGCAGGTGAGGGGCTTGAAGCTTGTCGAACTCGGACATGGCTCCCCCCTCATCCGCCCTTCGGGCACCCTCTCCCCGCGGGAGAAGGACGTGGGGCGCGCGCGCCATGACATCGAAGCCCAATAAGCCAACCAAGCGCGACCGCTCGTCCCTCTTCACCGCTGCGCCGCTGCCCGTGGCAACACTCGACGACGCCGAACGCCTCGCCTGCCTGCGCCTGATACGCTCCGAGAACGTCGGCCCGGTCACCTTTCGCGAATTGATCAACCACTTCGGTGGCGCCCAACCCGCCATCGAAGCCCTGCCTGAGCTTGCAGCGCGCGGCGGCAATCGGCGCCGCATCCGCATCACATCGAAAGCTGAAGCCGAACGTGAGCTGGAGCGCGCCGCCGCCACTGGCGCCGTACCCATTTTCACCATCGAGCCCGGCTACCCGCCGGCACTCGCCGCCATCGAAGCGCCGCCACCCCTGCTCTACGTCCGCGGCAACGCCACACTGCTCTCGCGACCCGCCGTCGCCGTGGTCGGCTCTCGCCAGGCATCTGCCGCAGGACACAAGCTGACGCGCCTGTTCGCGTCAGGTCTCGGCGCCGCCGGCTACGTCATCGTCTCCGGTCTCGCCCGCGGCATCGATGCCGCCGCCCATGAGGCCGCCCTCGAAACCGGCACGGTCGCCGTCGTCGCTGGCGGCGTCGACATCATCTATCCGCCCGAGAACGCCGAATTGACCAACGCCATCGCATCGCGCGGTGTGGTGTTGTCGGAAATGCCGCCCGGCTTCCAACCGCGCGCCAAGGACTTTCCGCGCCGCAATCGCATCATCTCGGGGATCTCCCTGGGAGTGCTCGTGGTCGAAGCAGCACGCCGATCCGGAACGCTCGTCACCGCGCGCCTTGCCGCCGAGCAGGGCCGCGAGGTCTTCGCCGTCCCCGGCCACCCGCTCGACCCGCGCGCCGAGGGCACCAACGCGCTTCTGAAGAAGGGTGCGACGCTCGCCACCACGGCCGAAGACATCATCGAAGCGCTTCGTCCACTCTCCGGCCTTTCCGCTGAAAGCGCATTTGCCGAAATGCATCCAGCCGAGCCCTGGCAACCGCCCCCGTTGGCGCCACCTCCCCTGCTCAGCAACGACGACCGCGCCCGCGTCCTAGAAGCACTCGGGCCCGCGCCTGTCGATATCGACGCGCTGATGCGCGCCACCGGCCTTGGTGCGCGCGCCCTCAACGTCGTGCTGATGGAGCTCGATCTCGCCGGTCGTATCGTCCGCCATGGGGGCGGTCTCATCTCGCGGTCCGCTGACGCAACCCAATAGAGCATGTTGAGCTGAAGTGTTGAGCGGCTCAGCGTGAAGATCACACGCAATGCACCTTCAAAGCCCGGCCGGGTCGCCCAACTCAAGAATCCGCCGGACAGCGGCCTTGATTGCGTCCAAGGGCGGCTCATGACATTGAAAGGAAGGCACACCAATCTGCTGAAACATATCACGAACATTATCGCCGTGGCTCATCTGGCGAACGAAAGCCACCGGCCAGATCGGCAAGGCAAACCGTTGGAAAAACAACAATCATAAATAGTGATACTCTATTTTTGCGTGCATTGACGCAGTACAGCCCCATTACCCCCGTTTGACACTGATCGGGACTTCGCAGATGTTCTGCCGCCATTGCGAACGCCGATATCCTGCCAGGAACCGGCGCCAGCACCCCGCCCGCCGAGGGGCAGCGAGGGCAAATAATCCTGATTTGAGCCAGACATCGCTGGCAGTTTTGAAAGCCGCATATGAACGTCGTGATCGTGGAATCGCCCGCCAAGGCGAAGACCATCAACAAGTACCTCGGCAAGGCCTATAAGGTCATGGCCTCGTTCGGTCATGTCCGCGATTTGCCGTCCAAGGACGGCTCCGTGGAGCCCGACAACGACTTCACGATGCACTGGGACGTCGACGCCAAGTCTCAGAAAATCCTCAAGGAAATATCCGAGGCCGTCAAGAACGCGGACAAGCTGATCTTGGCCACCGACCCCGACCGCGAGGGCGAGGCCATCTCATGGCACATCCTCCAGGTGCTGCAGAAGAAAAAGGTGCTCAGCAAGGACACCGAGGTCGAACGCGTCGCCTTCAATGCCGTCACCAAGCAGGCCATCCAAAGCGCAATGGCTAAGCCGCGCCAGATCGATCAGCCGCTGGTCGAAGCATATCTCGCCCGCCGCGCGCTCGACTATCTGGTCGGCTTCACGCTTTCGCCGGTGCTGTGGCGCAAGCTGCCGGGCGCTCGCTCCGCCGGCCGCGTGCAATCGGTGGCACTGCGCCTCGTCTGCGATCGCGAACTCGAAATCGAGACCTTCAGAACCGAAGAGTACTGGACCATCGAAGCCCTCCTCGTCACCGCGAAGAACGAGGAAGTGAAGGCCCGCCTCGTCGCCATCGGCGGCGAGACTTTGAAGAAGTTCGACATCGCCAACGAGGCCAAGGCCCTTGCCATCAAGGCCGCTATCCAGGGCGGCGCCTTTACCGTCGCGTCAGTCGAGAAGAAGGCGGTGAAGCGCAATCCATTCGCCCCATTCACCACCTCGACGCTGCAGCAGGAGGCCTCGCGCAAGCTGGGCTTCTCGGCCAAGCAGACCATGCAGCTCGCCCAGCGCCTCTATGAAGGCGTCGATATCGGCGGAGAGACGGTCGGCCTCATCACCTACATGCGAACCGACGGCGTCGAGATCGTACCCGAAGCGATCGCTGAGATCCGCGGCGAAATCGAGAAGCTCTATAGCAAGCGCTTCGTCGCCCCCTTCATCCGCGATTACAAGTCGAAGGCCAAGAATGCCCAGGAGGCCCACGAAGCCATCCGCCCGACCGATATTTCGCGTCTGCCCAAAGACGTGAAAAAACATATGAAGCCCGATGAGGCCGAGCTTTATGAACTGATCTGGAAGCGCGCGCTCGCCAGCCAGATGGCGTCCGCCGAGCTGGAGCAGACCACCGCCGAGATCACCGTGCCCGGCAAGGACGGCAAGACCTACGGCGTGCGCGCTACCGGCTCGGTGGTCAAGTTCGACGGCTTCCTGAAGCTCTATTCGGAAGGCCGCGACGACGATCCCGACGACGAGGACAACCGCATCCTGCCGCCGCTCGCCGCCGGTGACAGGCTGAAAGACCGCGGCATCGACGCCTCCCAGCATTTCACCCAGCCACCGCCGCGCTTCACCGAGGCGACGCTGGTCAAGCGCATGGAAGAACTGGGCATCGGCCGCCCCTCCACATACGCCTCCACCCTCGCCGTCCTGCGCGATCGCGAGTACGTCCGCCTCGACAAGAAGCGCCTCATCCCGGAGGACAAGGGCCGCCTCGTCATCGCCTTCCTGGAAAGCTTCTTCAAACGCTATGTCGAGTACGACTTCACCGCCGATCTGGAGGAGAAGCTCGACCTCATCTCCGATCATCGGCTCGAATGGCGCCAGGTGCTGCGCGATTTCTGGAGCGACTTCACCGGCGCCATCGATGAAATCAAGGACCTGCGCGTCGGTGACGTGATGGAAGCCTTGAACGAGATGTTGGGCCCGCACATCTTCCCCTCGCGCGAAGACGGTTCCGACCCGCGCTCCTGCCCGCAGTGCGGCACCGGCCGCTTGAGCCTGAAGCCCGGCCGCTACGGCCCCTTCATCGGCTGCTCCAACTACAAGGAGGAGGACGGCAGCTGCAATTATCGTCGCGGCATCTCACCCAACGCCGAGAACCCGCTCGACGGCAAGGTGTTGGGCTTCGATCCCGACACCGGTTTGCCCGTCACTGTCCGCACCGGCCGCTTCGGCACCTATCTGCAGTTGGGCGACCAGAAGGACTACGAGGAGGGCGAGAAGCCGCGCCGTTCCTCGATCCCCAAGGGCATCGACGCCGCCACCATCGATCTGGACCATGCGCTGAAGCTTTTGAACCTGCCGCGCCAGGTCGGCGAGCACCCGGAAGGTGGCCGCATCGTCGCCGGCCTTGGCCGCTTCGGCCCATTCATCGTTCACGAGGTCTCCGAAAACGAGAAGACTTACGTCAACCTGCCCAACATCGAGGATCTCTTCTCGATCGGCATCAACCGCGCGGTGACGCTCATTGCCGAGAAGAAGGCGGGCGGCGGCAAAGGCCGCTTCGGCCGCGCCGCGTCACGCAACGTGCTCAAGGACCTGGGCGAGCATCCGAGCGAGGGTGGCAAGATCGAGGTGCTCGAGGGCCGCTACGGTCCCTACGTCTCCCACAACAAGGTCAACGCCACGATCCCCAAGGACAAGGATCCCAAGTCCCTCACCCAGGACGAGGCGATCGCCTTGCTCGAGGAACGCATCGCCAAGGGCGGCGGCAAGAAGCCCGCGCGCAAGTCTGCCGCCAGGGCGAAGCCGAAGGCCGCGCCCAAGTCGGACTCGAAAACCGCCGCGACCAGCAAGCCGGCAGCGAAAAAGACCGCCGCCAAGAAAGCTCCAGTTACAAACGCCGCTGCAAAGAAGCCGGCCACCAAGAAGGCCTCTGCCAAGTCATCGAGCGACGATGCGCCGTTCTGATCCGATTTCTGCGGCCATCGCAAACACCTCCCAACACCGTCATGCCGGCGCGGGCCCGCGCAAGTCGCGACAGGTGCTCCTTCGTCAACTCAATCGGAGTGTGCAGCGAGCCGCAGCATGCAACATCAGCGTTGTACAAGCGCAAGCATGCATAGGCCCCGGCCTTCGCCAGGGTCACGGTTGTGGTAGTGAAGACCTCAACGCCAAATGCACACCCACTTCCGCCTCTCCCCGCTGGCGGGGAGAGGGTCGGGGTAAGGGGCAGGGGTCAGTGCCAGAGGTCAGACCCGCAGGGTCTGACCCCGTTCCAACGACGCGATCAGCGGCGGGGGCGGACCCTGCGGGTCAGACCCGCGGCTCTCCCGTCGTTGGCGTGGGGCGGCTGCGTGCGCTGCGGTCTGAAGCCGCAATTCACCCTAGCCCTCTCCCCATTAAAGCAGGGAAAGGGGACAAGGCGCGTTCGCCGCAGGACGCCGCGTGGAACGGAACCGTCGTCATGCAGAGCGAGGCCTGACATGGCGCGCAAACCCAAGGCCCCCAAGTCCGCCAAGCCACCCAAGCGCCAGAAGCACGCGCCGCGCGACGCCAGCTTGCCGACCCGCGAAGAAATCCTCGACTTCGTCCGCACCGCGCAGGGCAAGGTTGGCAAGCGCGAGATCGCGCGCGCTTTCTCCATCAAGGGCGGCGACCGCATCGCACTCAAGACCCTCCTCACCGAGATGGCCGAGGAAGGCCTGCTCACCGGCGGCCGCAAGGATTTGAAAAAGCGTGGCAGCCTGCCGCCCGTCGCCGTGCTCGAGGTGAAGGGCCGCGACGACGACGGCGATCTCATTGCCGAACCAGTGGTGTGGGATGAAGCAGAGGGTCACCGGCCCAAGGTGCTGCTGCTCGTCGCCCATCGCCCCGACCGCGCCCAGGACGCCGAGATCGGTATCGGCGATCGCGTGCTGTCCCGCATCACCGAGCTCGAAGGCCACGATGTCGAGGGGCTACGCTTCGAGGCCGAGCCGATCCGCCGCCTGCCGCGCGACCAGCGACGTCTGGTCGGTATCTTCGCAGCGTCGAAGCGGGGCGGCGGCACCATCGAGCCCGTCGATCGCAAGGCGCTGAAATCCTGGCCGATCCAGTCACTGGACCAGGGCAACGCCAAAGATGGCGATCTCGTCCGCTTCGAATTGGCAAAGCGCGGCCGCTTCGCCACGCCGCAGGCGCGCGTCGTCGAGGTACTCGGCAATCCCAACGACCAGCGGCAGATGAGCCTCATCGCCGTTCACGCGCATGGCATCCCCGACGACTTCCCAGAGAGCGTCATCGCCGAGACCTCGGCCCTGCCGCGGCCAACCATGAAGGGCCGCGAGGATCTGCGCTCGATACCGCTCCTCACCATCGATCCGGCCGACGCCCGCGACCACGACGACGCCGTGCACGCCACCGCCGACACCGACCCGAAGAACCCCGGCGGCTTTGTCGTGTTGGTCGCCATCGCCGACGTCGCCCACTACGTGCGCCCCAATTCACGCCTCGACCGCGAGGCGCGCCTGCGCGGCAACTCCGTCTACTTCCCCGATCGCGTCGTTCCGATGCTGCCGGAGAAGATCTCCAACGACCTGTGCTCGCTGCGCGAAGCCGAGGACCGCCCCTGTCTCGTCGCCCGCATGATCTTCGACAAGCACGGCGACAAACGCTCCCACTCCTTCCACCGCGCAATGATGCGCTCGGCCGCCAAGCTCTCCTACCAGGAGGCGCAGGCGGCTTTCGACGGCTCACCTGGAGACAAAGCCGAGCCGCTGATGGAAAGCGCGCTCGCTCCGCTGTGGACCGCCTATCAGGCGCTCGCCAGCGCGCGCGACAAGCGCGGCCCCCTCGACCTCGACCTGCCCGAGAAGAAGATCAAGCTCGATGCCGAAGGCCGCGTCGCCGGCATCGTCATCCCCGAACGTCTCGACGCCCACCGCCTGATCGAGGAGTTCATGATCCAGGCCAATGTCGCTGCCGCAGAAGCGCTGGAAGCAAAGAAGAAGCCGGTCGTCTACCGTGTTCATGCGGCGCCATCGAAAGAGAAGCTGAATGCCCTGCGCGAGTTCCTCGAAACGCTCGAGCTGAAACTGCCCCCGCAGGGACAGTTGAAGCCCGCCGCCTTCAATCGAATGCTTGAGCAGGCCAAATCCCTACCCGTTCCGGAACTGGTCAACGAGGTGGTGCTGCGTTCGCAGGCGCAAGCCGAATACGCCATCGACAACTACGGCCACTTCGGCTTGAACCTCAGCCGCTATGCGCATTTCACCTCGCCAATCCGTCGCTATGCCGACCTACTGGTGCATCGGGCGTTGATCAGTGCCCAT
>JBGANK010000038.1:0-31885 GCA_044222395.1 Hyphomicrobiaceae bacterium
ATCCTCAAGGCGCTGAAGCCATCGACACGGCAGCGCTTCATCGCGCTGGAATTCGATTTTCCCAAGCCAGAGGCCGAGGTGGAGATCGTGGCCGCGGAAAGCGGTCTCGTTGCGGAGCGCGTCAAGCCGCTCGTGCTGCTTGCCAACCGCTTGCGCGCGCTCAAGGGGCAGGATCTGGAAGAAGGCGTTTCGACCCGCCTGCTCGTCTATTGCGCCTCGCTGATTGCCGCCGGGATGCGCCACGAGGAAGCGATCCGCGCCGCCATGATCGAACCCCTATCGGATGATGCCGATGTCAAGGACGGCCTGATGGAAGTGGTGGCCGCCGTCATCGGCTGATGCACGTCGCTGCGACGGACGTCCGGTGTCGTCGCCCGCCATCTCATTCGCCGCTTTCAAGGATTGCGCCGCCATGAGCCTCCTGCACCTGCTCGAGCCGGAAGAGACGATCGGCAATCTGTGGCACTCGCTGGTCGGTGATCGCACCGGCATTGCGCGGTTTCCAGATGCCGCCGTCTCGTTCGAGGAAGTCGAAGGGGCCCTGCGCATCTATTTTCACGCGCTCGGCGGCAGCCACAGCGCAGAGATCGTGCCGGCCATCGATCGCGTCTCGCATCATCGTCTGACGCTGCGCCAGCGGATCGGCCGGCGCACCGAGCGGCTGCCATTGGCGCTCTACGACGGAGAGAGGCTACAGCTGCCTGCCGCCTTCGACCTCTTGCCGACGCGTCCCTTCAACAAGGCGCTCTATCACTGGGCCGCCGCATTCGTTGCTCTGTCGCCGGAGGTTGAAGCGAATGCGCCAACGAAAGGCGGCTCGTTCGCCGTCGCGCGCGACCTCGCCAGGATCGAGCGCGCGCTGGCGATCTCCGCGCTGGTGCGCGAACGCTTCCCCGGTCTTGCCGCGATTCACAACCGCCTTGCCGCCGCGCATCTGGCAGTGAGGCCGCAGCGCAACCTGCCGCCGGCGGAGAGCGCGATCGAGAATCTGATCCGCGCGTGCCTTGCCAAGCCGGCGTCAGCGCGCCTTACGAATGAGCAAGTGATGGCGATCCTTGCTCTACCCGTGAAGGTGCATCAGCCTTTCCTGCCGGTGCCGTTGTGGCCAGACATCGCGATTGCCACGCCTGGCGAAAGAGTGGAGCGCAACGAGGATGGAAGCGCGGGCGGGCGCAAGAATGCCGGCGGCGATGGTCGCGTGCGCAAGGCCAAGCGCCGCAAGAACGATCAGATCGAGCGCAAGAACCCACTCATCGTGCATCGCTTCGAAAAGATTCTCACGTGGACAGAGTTCATGAACCTGCACCGCGACGTGGAGGACGACGAGGAGCAGAACGCGCGCAAGGCCGCCGACGATCACGACGAGATTGGCGTCACCCAGCACCAGAAGAAGGCTGCGACGCTGCTCAAGATCGATCTCGACCTGGCGCCATCCGATGTCGATGCCGAGCGCGTCTCGGGCGAGCACACCTATCCCGAGTGGGATTATCGCCGGTCGCGGCTGCAGCCCGATCACGTGCGCGTGCTGGAGCGTGTCGCAGAAGAGACGACACCGGGAACCGATTGGCGGCCAGGACCGAAGACCGCGCAGCGCATCCGCCGTGTGCGGCGCCAGTTCGAAGCGCTGCGCCCGCGCCGGGAGGTGCTGCCGCGCCAGCTCGACGGGCACGAACTCGACATGGATGCGCTGATCCGCTCGCGCGTCGACGTGGCAGCGTGCGGCGAGGGTTCGGATCGAATCTACCGGCAGGCACGCGCGATCTCACGCGATCTGTCGGTCGCCGTGCTGATCGACATCTCGCGCTCGACCGAGAGCTACGTGCAGAACCGCCCCATCATCGATATCGAGAAGGAGGCGTTGACAGCGCTTGCGGAAGGCATCTCCGCGTGCGGTGACGAGGCGGCGATCTTCGCCTTCTCTTCGCTGAGGCGGGACCGCGTCTACGTTTCGCGCGTGAAGGACTTCACCGAACCCGTCAACGATACGGTGCGTCAGCGCATCGGCGCGCTACGCCCGGGCTTCTATACGCGGCTCGGCGGTGCGGTGCGCCATGTCTCAAAGCGGCTCGCCGAGCGGCCGATGCGTCGCCGGCTGCTGCTGGTGCTCACCGACGGCAAGCCAAACGATCTCGACCACTATGATGGCCGCTATGGCATCGAGGACAGCCGCATGGCGATCCAGGAGGCGCGGCGTGCCGGTCATGCGGTGTTCGGCATCACCATCGACCAGAAGGCGCAGAGCTATTTCCCGCGCATTTTCGGCGCCAGCGCATTTTCGATCGTCAGCCACCCCGCACGACTGACGGCGGCGCTGCCGGTGCTCTACCGACACCTGATCGGCTGATTGCACCGATGCGGGAGGAGACGCCACACTCACGCGAGTCTCAGCGCACGGACGATCAAGATCCGCATCACGACACGCTTGCCGGCAGCTGGGGCGTGCTGTCGACGCTGCCGGGCCACCCGATGATGTGGATCTTGATCGTCAGCGAGATTCTTGTGTTCGGCGGCGCGTTCATCGCATTTGCCGGCGTGCGCATGTCTGATCCTGACTTGTTCCGACAGTCGCAGGATCACCTCGACCGGTTCGCTGGAGCGCTTAACACCATGGTGCTGTTGAGCAGCGGGCTCTTTGCCGCGCTGGCGGTCAACGCGATGGCTCAATCGAAGCTCACAATCGCGCGCAGATTGCTTGCGGTCGCCGGAGCGCTTGGCCTCGTGTTCCTTGGCGTCAAGGTCGTCGAGTACTCCGCCAAGCTCGATGCCGGCCTGACGCCGACGACGAACAGCTTCTTCATGCTCTACTATCTCACGACCGGCTTTCATGCGTTGCATGTCGTCGCCGGCGTCATGATATTGGCACTGGTCGCCTGGAAGGCCTCGCTGGAGTCGGTCGAGATCGGCACCACGTTCTGGCACATGGTCGATCTCGTCTGGGTGCTGCTGTTCCCGATCGTCTACCTGATGCGATAGCGAGGGCCATCAGCCGATGAAGCAGCCGCCCTCCAGGTCCTACTTCCCGTCGCGAGGTTCACTTCTGCTGGCGTGGGCGCTGCTCATGTCGCTGACGGTCGGTACGATGTTTGCGGGGCGGGTGAACACCGCACGCCAGCTCGGACCGGCGATGCTGGTGGCGCTGTTCCTCGTGACCTGGGCGAAAGCCGGCGTAATCCTGCGCCAGTACCTCAACCTGCGCACGGTTCCCGCCGCCGCAGACGCACTGATGATCCTGATCGCGCTGATCCTCGCGGTGGTGGGCAGTCTCTATATCCTAGCGGTGTGAGGAGGAGCGGCGCGGGCACGACGATAGCACCCGCTCACGCTCCGGCAGACTCCGGCGACGCGGCTTGCTGCAGCTCTTGCTTACTGCTGCCTGCTGGCCGCAATCGTTCGCACCAGGATACAACGTCGCTCGCATCAGCCGGAAGGCGCTCGGCAAAGGGAGCCGTGAATTTTTCCCACGCAGCCTGCTGCGAGACACTGACGGCGACGAGCACCGGCACTCCTAGTTCCATCGCCTTCTCGATTGCCTGACGGAAGCCGTGGCCTTCGGCCTCACGCTTGCCGAACCTATTGACGACGAGCAGATCGCGGCCGTCGCTCAGCGAGTGGGTGACAAGTCCGACGCTCTCTTCCAACGCAAAGGAATCGAGCCGGCAGCCGCGCGCCTCGGGGCCGCGCCTTTCGGAGATGTCGATGCGGTGACCGCTGCTCAGGTCCTCCAGAGTCATGTCGCAGCGGCAGCGATCGCCACCATCGGTGTTGTGCTGGATGGCGCCGGCGAGCTGGAAGTCACGGCTGCGTAGTGCTGCAACAATCTCCACCAGGAGATCGTCGATCCGCGGTCCCTCGCCCTCGCCATAGAGAATTGCGGCCAGCCTCGGCTCCGACATCTCGCACCTTCCTTGAGAGAACAAGTTCGATCGTGCTTGAATTGCGTCAACCGCTGAGGCCTCGTGCGCCCGACGCAAGCGGCCCAATTTGGGCGAGCCAGACGCAAGGACGGACCGGCCCAGTCTTGCGTGCCGAGCCCCAGCGAGCACATAGGATCACAGTGCGAGGCCGATGCAAACGCCCTATTGAGCGGCCGACGATGCCTTGGCGGGCGGTATGACCGCGTCTTTCAGATGTTCAGACAAGATTCTTGGATCCTTCTTGCCCATGCCTTCGACCAACTTCTTATAGGCCTCATCGGCCTTCGGCGGCAGCTTGTGGGCGATGCCGCGATGACAATCGATGCAGGTCTCGTTCTTGGTCAGCGCCTCCTGGTGGATCTTGGAGGCGCGCGGTTCCTGCGCCGAATAGTCCATGAAGTCGAACTTGTGGCAGTTGCGGCACTCGCGGCTGTCGGTCGTCTTCATCCGCCGCCATTCGTTGGTGGCGAGATCGAGCCGCTTGGCCTGGAACTTTTCGGGTGTCGATACGCTGCCCAACAGGTGGTGATAGAGCTCGTTGGATGCGCGCACCTTGCGGACCATCTTGTGGACCCACTCCTTGGGCACGTGGCAATCGGGACAGGACGCGCGCACGCCCGACTTGTTGGCGTAGTGCACCGTCGTGCGATACTCGTTGTAGACGTTCTGCTGCATCTCGTGACACGAAATGCAGAACGACTCGGTGTTCGTCAGCTCGAGTGCCCAGTTGAAGCCACCCCAGGCGACGACACCTGCGGCAAACCCGCCAATCAGCAGCGTGCCCAGCGCAACGGAACCCGCGGGCGTCCACAGTTTTCTCCACATGCGCGAGAGCCAACCGCCCGCACTCGCACCACCCGCGCCGGAATCTCGGTTCGTCATGTCAATTCTCCACTCCGAGGCTCTCGCCGGATCAATTCATTTCACTTCGGTTGCGTTCTGGAACGTGTTGCCAACGAGGGGGCGCGCATCGGACTGAGGCACGTGGCACTGCTGGCAGAAGTAGCGCGTGCCGGCGATCTTATCGAGGCGTGCGCCTTGGCGATCGACGTAATGCGTTTCGGAAACCTTCGGCGCCTTGTGCTTGGCGTTGCCGGGCCAGTCGTGGCAGTTCATGCATGCGTTGTTGGTCGGCGTAATCTGGTAGCCGTCGATCTTGTGCGGGATCAATGGCGGCTGCTGGCGGTAGGCCCTGCCGAAACCACCGTCGGCAAAGGACTGCTTCTCGACCTCAGGGGCGGGGTTGATCTGGTTCAAGACCTCGCCGCCGCCGAGCGCACGAAGGTTGTTACCGCGCTCCTGGGCCATGCCCTTACCGGCAATGAGCGCTGCTGCGGAAATGCACAGAGCGGCGATGAGAGCTTTGCGTGCGATCCATCCAGTCATGGTCTCTCTCCAAAGGCGTCGGCGCGCGTTCCTCACGCGACCTTTTCCAGTTGAACAACTTGTGCTGCGGCGGACGCAGCGGTGGGGCCGGGTTCGACGCGACGGTCGAAGCGATGGGTGAATGCGAATACGCGCTCGGGGCACACATCGATGCAGCGCCCGCAAGTCGTACAGTCGCGGTGGGCGATGATCGGCGACGTCGTGCCTTCGGCCTTCAGCGCAGGTGAAATCACGTGCATCTCGGGACAGACCGCGTAGCAGTCCATGCAGTCGTCGCAGCGGTTGCGGCCGCGCGCCGATACGCGCAGCAGACCTGACGTGTTGACGAGCCCGTAGAAGGCCCCGACGGGACAGACGTGGCCGCACCAGCCGTCGCGCGCGACGGACAGATCGAAGAGGAAGATGATGAGCACCAGCGACACGCCCCAGGACACGCCGAACAGTAGGTTTCGGTAGAGCGTCGTGATCGGGTTGATGAGTTCGAAAGCAATGGTTCCGGTGAGGGCGGAGGCGGCCAGAACGCCGCCCAAGACCCAATAGCGCGTGGACGGCTTCAGTGCCCAGCCCTTGCCGATGTCGAAGCGGCGTCGCGCCCATGCCGCAAGGTCCGTCACCGGGTTGATGGGACAGACCCACGAGCAGTAGACGCGGCCGCCGATCAGCAGGTAGGTGGCGAGCACTATGGCGGCGCCGACGAGCGCCAGGGTTTCAGGACGGTGGCGCGCGAGCAGGCTTTGCAGGGCGATCAACGGATCGGTCAGTGGCAAGAGGTCGAGCGTCATGGAGGATGCCAGCGTGCCCTTGACGATCCAGATGCCGAGCCACGGCCCGCTGGCGAACAGCAGGAAGATCGCGAGCTGCGACAGGCGACGGGCGATCAGCCAGCGATTGGCGACCAGGGCCCCGTGCTGCTTGCGCGCTTCGACGCCGGGTGTGCGGTTGGTGCTCATTGCGGCACCTTCGACAGGCTGGGCGGCGTGGGCATACGATCGGGCAGGTCGATGATGTCAGGCACGAGCTCTTTGCCGGCCTTGCTCTTCTCCTCCCAGCCGCGCCGGTAATGCTTGTCCTGAGCGCCGTGCGCCAAGGCGATCGGGAGGACGCGGATCGCGGTTTCCTCGAGCACGCACGCCTTCTCGCACTTGCCGCAGCCGGTACAGGCGTCCGAATGCACGACCGGCTCGAAAATCGCGTGCTTGGCGGTGCGGGCGTTGTGGGTCATCTGCAGCGTGATCGCCTTGTCGATCAACGGACACACGCGATAACACACGTCGCAACGCAGGCCCTGCATGTTGAGGCACGTCTCGCGCCCGGTCAGCACTGCCTGGCCCATGCGGGCCTTGTCGATCTTGACGAGGCTGTGATCGAGTGCGCCGGTCGGACAGGCCTTCACGCAGGGAATGTCGTCGCACATCTCGCAGGGCACGCTGCGGGCGATAAAGTAGGGTGTGCCGATGGCGGGGCCGGAGCCGACCTCGGAAAGCTTCAATGTCTTGTAGGGGCAGGCGCGCACGCACAGGCCACAGCGCACGCAGGCCGACTGGAACTGCTGCTCGGGCAGCGCACCGGGGGGCCGCAGCGTGGCGGCGGGTAGCGAACGGGAAAGGCCGCCCAGTCCGGCGAGAAAGGCGGTGATGGCGGAAGCGCCGACACAGTATGCGCCGAGCTCCTTCAGCGCGCGCCGGCGCCTAGGATCGAAGCCGCTGCCGCGTTTCGTTTCGGAGCCTGCCATCGCCTGAACCTTGCCTTGCCCTAACCCGCGCGCGGCGACCCAATCGTGCCGTGCCGCGCGCGCTCTTGTCGGATGGCCCAGCGCTATGCCGCCTCGATCTTGCACGCGCACTTCTTGTAGTCGGTCTCCTTGGAGATCGGGCAGGTCGCGTCGAGCGTCAGCTTGTTGACGAGTTGCGACTCATCGAAGAACGGGATGAAGACCAGCCCTTTCGGCGGCTTGTTGCGGCCGCGAGTCTCGACGCGCGTGACCACCTCGCCGCGGCGCGTGACGACCTTGACCGTCTGGCCGCGGTGCAGCTTGCGGTCCTGGGCGTCGTCGGGATGCATGAACAATACCGCGTGCGTCACCGAGCGGTGCAGCTCGGGCACGCGGCGCGTCATGGTGCCGGAATGCCAATGCTCGAGCACGCGACCGGTGCACAGCCACAGGTCGAATTCCTTGTCGGGGCTTTCGGCGGCCGGCTCGTAGGGGCAGAAGATGATGGCCGCCTTGCCGTCCTTCTTGCCGTAGAACTTCACGCCCTCGCCGGCCTTGACGTAGGGATCGTAGCCCTCGCGGAAGCGCCACAGCGTTTCCTTGCCATCGACGACCGGCCAGCGCAGGCCGCGTGCCTTGTGATAGAGATCGAACGGCGCCAGATCGTGCGCCTTGCCGCGGCCGAACTGGGCGTACTCCTCGAACAGGCCCTTCTGCACGTAGAAGCCGAAGGCGTTGCTCTCATCGTTATCGAAGCCCTGCTGCAGTTCAGACAGCGGGAACTTGTTGACGACGCCGTTGCCGTAAAGAACGTCGAACAGCGTCTTGCCGCGATACTCGGGCTTCTTCGCCAGCAGCTCCTCGGGCCACACCTCCTCGACCTTGAAGTGCTTGGAGAACTCCATCGTCTGCCACAGGTCGGAACGTGCCTCGCCCTGCGGCTTCACCTGCTGGCGCCAGAACTGGCCGCGCCGTTCGGCGTTGCCGTAGGCGCCTTCCTTCTCCATCCACATGGCGGTCGGCAGGATCAGGTCGGCAGCCAGCGCCGTCACCGTCGGATAGGGATCGGAGACAACAACGAAGGCGGCGGGATTGCGATAGCCCGGATAGCCCTCCTCGTTCATGTTGGGAGCGGTCTGCATGTTGTTGGTACATTGCACCCAGTAGGCGCGCAGCTTGCCGTCCTTGAGCATGCGGTGCTGCAAGACGGCGTGATAGCCGGGCTTGTCGGGAATGGTGCCCTCGGGCAGCTGCCAGATCTTCTCGGTGATCGCGCGGTGATCAGGGTTGTCGACCACCATGTCGGCGGGCAGGCGATGCGCGAAGGTGCCGACCTCGCGCGCGGTGCCGCAGGCGGATGGCTGGCCGGTCAACGAGAACGGGCCGTTGCCGGGCTCGGAGATCTTACCCGTCAGCAAGTGGACGTTATAGACGAGGTTGTTCACCCAAGTGCCGCGGGTGTGCTGGTTGAAGCCCATCGTCCAATACGAGACGACCTTCTTTTTGGGGTCGGCATAAAGCTCCGCCAGGCGTTTCAGGTTTTCAGCAGGGACGCCCGAAAGCTTCGCGGTGTGCTCCAGCGTGTATTCGGACACGGCCTTGGCATAGTCGTCGAAGGAGATCGGCTGCATGCCGCCGGGCTTGGCGGCATTGTCCTGGCCCTGCTCCAGCGCATGGGTCGGGCGCAGGCCGTAGCCGATCTTGAGGTTCGTCGTGTGGGTCGAGACGTGTTTTTCGAGGAATTCCTTGTTGACCTTGCCTGACGTGATGATGTGGTTGGCGATATAGTTCAGGATCGCCAGGTCGGTCTGCGGCGTGAAGACCATGGCGTTGTCGGCAAGCTCGAAGCAGCGGTGCTCGTATGTGGAGAGCACGTGAACCTCGCAGCCCTGGTGGGTCAGGCGCCGGTCGGTGAGGCGCGACCACAGGATCGGGTGCATCTCGGCCATGTTGGAGCCCCACAGCACGAATGCATCGGCGTGCTCCAGGTCGTCATAGCAGCCCATCGGCTCATCGATGCCGAAGGTGCGCATGAAGCCGGCAACCGCCGAGGCCATGCAGTGACGCGCGTTGGGATCGAGGTTGTTGGAGCGGAAGCCGGCCTTGTAGAGCTTGGCTGCGGCATAGCCCTCCCAGATGGTCCACTGGCCCGAACCGAACATGCCGACCGAGGTGGGCCCGTGCTCCTTGATAGCGGCCTTCCACTTCTCTTCCATGATCTTGAATGCGTCGTCCCAGGAGATCGGCGTGAAGTTGCCGTTCTTGTCGAACTTGCCATCCTTCATGCGCAGGAGCGGCTTGGTCAGGCGATCGTCGCCGTACATGATCTTCGACAGGAAATAGCCCTTGATGCAGTTGAGGCCGCGATTGACCGGCGCATCGGGATCGCCCTGCGTGGCTACGACCTGGCCGTTCTTGGTGCCGACCAGAACGCCGCAACCCGTACCGCAGAAGCGGCAAACGCCCTTGTCCCAGCGGATGCCGTCGCTGGCACCCTGGGCCTCGGCGCCGGTCGAGGGCAGTCCGGCGGCAGCCATCGTCGCAGCAACAGCGCTGGCCTTGATCATGTCGCGGCGCGAAAGATCGGCAACTGACGAGGGTTTCTTATCTTCGCCGTTCATATTTTCCTCCTGGATCACTCGGCTGCAGACGTCGAAGCAGCCGGTTCGAAGTGGTGATAGACGAGCGCCGCCGCGACGACGCCGGGAATGCGATGGATTGCTGAAAGCTGATCGAGCGCCAGGCTTTCGGGGGTATCCTCGGCGGTGACGACAATGCGCCCGCCTTCAGCCGTGTGATGGACCTCGACGCCAGCTATTGCTCCTAGTGCCGCCAGCACCGAGTCAAAGCGTTCGGGCATTGCGTGCACGAGGATGCCGCAAACATTCGTTCCCGGTGTCGTCATACGACTGCCCCTCGCGCGCCATTCTCTTCTGCGGAGACCGAAAACGCGCGGAACTGACAGGACATGACGCAGGCCCCGCAGCCGGTGCAGCGTTCCTGCCGGATGAACGGAGTCGAGCCGCCGCCAATCTTGGGTTGGAAGCCTATTGCCGCGTGGTCGCAGATTCCCTCACACATGCGACAGGCCACGCCATCCAGCTCGATGCACGATTGACCGACGTGGGCTTTGAGCGTCCATGGCCGGGCATCCGGCCTCGTGTCGAAGCATTCGGTCGGGCAAATCTCGCGACACTTGCCGCAGAACGTGCAGTGACCGCGATCGAAATCGATGATGGGATAGCCGGCATGTCCATTGACGATGATGCCGGTCGGACAGGCCTCAAGGCACTTTCCGCACTGGGTGCAGGCATCGGTGAACTGATTTTCGCTGCGGCTCCACGGCGGCCGCTGTTGCGGGCCGCCGCCGCGCAAGCTGCCAAATAGCGAACGTCGTGAATACGAGGCGGCCATCACCTTGCCCGCGCAATGATCTGCTGGTGGCAGGCACTCCCCAAAAAAAGCGCCTGTTGTCCTGACGAAGTGGACGTCAAGATTCTACGGAGTCCATTCGGCTGGAGAAAGCTTTGCCATCCGAAGGCATCAGTAGCTTAACAAAAGTCAAGAAAAGCTCAATCGGTGGATGAAACCCGCTGCCACCTTGGTATCGGCGTCGCGACGATAGTTGCGCGAGGTCAAGTCTGGTCAATTTGCCCGGTGGCTCAGTCAACATTTACCATGCGAGAAATCGCTAATGCGGGCGCGCGATGGCGATCAAATTCTGAGGAAGGATTGATTCAGCTTGCCAAGCCGCGACGCCATGCGTGGCAATCGGGCGCGGCGGCCAAGCGCCAGTGCACCATAGCGATTGAGGTGACTGCCGTTCCTGTAGACCATCTCCCCATCGAGCAGAACGGCGCAGTGCGTGCCGCTGCAAAGCACCTCCGACGGCAGAAAGCTGCTGACGTTGGCGTGCGACTGCGCATAGCTCCGAAGCAATTCATCGGACCGACGCACCTCATTCCGTCCGGCCTCGGCCACCTTGCCGCAGGACGACGCGTCGCCGCCTGACTCGATCGAGGCGATGATGCAGCGTGTGGGCACCGACTCATAGACTGGAATCTGGCCGATCAGGATCACGTGGATGCCGCGTCGCGTGAGCAAGCCCACCGTCTCGTCCAAGGCATCATGGAACGTCTTGACGTGAGCGGCCTGGCCCGCGACCGGCGCAGCTGTCACATTTGGCTGAACTCGCAGACTCGCTTCGACGGCGTCGATCCATTTCTCCCAATAGGCCGAGATCAGCGCCACCTTGATCGATGGATTGGCGTCGAGAAATTTCTCCGCTTCTCGCTGATATGCAGCGCATTCGCGCGCCTTGGCCTCCGGCCTGGCCGGGATCACGGTTCCCAATAGCAAGATGCAGCCACCATTCGTCACCTGGCGCCCTGCCATATTGTTGTCGGTGGCGTAGCGTTCCACAACCGACACCCAATGGTCGGCCATCGAGTCGCCCAGCACAATCACCTCGTAGGATTCCCCAGAGGACTTGCGGCGGCCGAAGTTGCATTGGCTGTCGGTGCCGAAGATCTTGTCGTAATTGTCGCAATCGCTACGACGCGGGTTGCTTGCGACCATCTGCTCGAGCAGGGCTTGCGACTTACCATCAAATCGCCCTGGAAGACCTCGCTGCGACTTGATGATGACGGCCTGCGCCACCACCGCGAGCGCGGCCAAAGTCGCGCCGATCGCGAAGCGCCGGTTCTCCGGAATCGCCCAAGGATTGCCCGAGGCGTCCCTCGGTCTTGCGCTCGAACCGTGCCGGGACCTGAATGGCCGCTCGACGAAGCGCCATGACAGCACTGCGCAAATCAACGAGATCAGGATCACGATCATCGCCTCGCCCGGCAACAGCTGACGCTCCAATCTGTAGCTCTGGAGAGCGATGAGCGGCCAGTGCCATAGATACAGCGAATACGAGATCAGACCGATGAACACCACGGGACGGAGCGACAGGAATCGCGACAGTACTGTCGCTTGGGATTGACCCGCTGCGATCAACGCCATCGTGCCGACGCATGCGGGAAGTGCGCCAAGGCCGGGGAAGTGCGCATCGCCCGACAGGAAAGCGACACTGGCGAGGATCAATGCTGCCCCTGCGATCTCCAACGCCGTGGCCGTCGAGCGCTGGTTGACTTGACCGTTTCCCGCAAGCGCCAGCATTGCACCGCACATCAGCTCCCATGCGCGGGTGGGCAACATGAAGAATGCAAACTCGGGATCGGAGCGGATCATCCATTCCGCATAACCGAGCGACAGGACCGTGATGCCTGCGCCTATCATCATGAGACCGCGGCGTGACACGAGCGGCAACACCAGCATCAAAATCAGCGGCCATGTGAGGTAGAACTGGTCCTCGACCGCCAACGACCAGGTGTGCAGCAGCGGCTTCTCGAGGGCGGGCGCGCTGAAGTAGCCGCCGGTCTGATCGAAGAAGATGTTGGCGTACATCAACCCGGCGGCCATCAGGCTGCGGCCGTATTGCACATAGGAGTCGGGCAGCAGAACGAGCGCAGCCAGTAGCGATACGATCGAGAAGCAGACGACGGCGGCGGGCAGCAGGCGGCGCGCACGGCGAATGAAGAAGCGCGTCAGAGAGAACGACCCGTCTGCCATCTCTGCGGCGATGAAACGGGTGATCAAGAATCCGGAAATGACGAAAAACACGTCGACGCCGACGAAACCGCCGGGCAGGGCATTGGGAAACGCGTGATAGGCGACCACCGCTATGATGGCCACCGCACGCAAACCATCGACGAATGGCAGATAGGCCAAATTCACTTACCCCCAGCTGCGGCTCATCTCACAAGAATTGCGACTGCCGCAGCGTTGAGGCCGCACGATGGTCGATCACATCGCATTACGCAATAGCCAGGGGGATCCGCCCTTCTCGCCCTCAACAAATAAGGCGGCCACACTTGAACACGCCCAGTGTCGCGATCGAGATGTCTGATATTGGAGCAGGTCCGATCTTGCTGGAATCGACCCGGCCGCTGTGGCCCGCTGCAAGTCCTTGTTTGAGAGTCTCAATCACGCCTTCGCTGGAACCAGTAGTGGTTCCATCTCAGCCGATCAGGCTCTAGGCAGCTGCCTGGGCGATGCTCGGCTGGTCGATGTGAATGGCACACCCGAGGGAGCTGCCGACTGAAATTGGGCGTGCCGGCAATTGGCGGTCAGCGGATCGATTGCCCAATTCCATGACAGCGCGCACCGCATCGCTGCGCTTACATTCGCGCGTGCGTGGCGATTTCGCAGTCCGACCCAACCGGCCAAGGGATGCGGCGAACCTCAATCGCCAGAGTAGGCAAAGGTCGGCGGCCATGCAGGCTTTATGGTCCTGCTGCGACCACTTGAATAGCCGCTGAATGCCGGGCCGGACGACTCGCGGCGGAAGTACCGTGCGGGCGGCGCCACCGCAGCAGCGCCGAGGGCGCTACGATAAATCGACATTTCCTCGGAGGGATCGGTGTTGCGAGTGCGGGCGTGGCTGCTGCGCCGCCCAAATTCATCGGAATAGTTTTCATTGCGTGTCGAACGCTCGATCTCTTCAACGCGCTTCTTGTGGAGGCGCGCAGGATCATTGTCGGCAATCGACTGCAGAGACTTGCCGGCCAGCGCATCGGCGACGCGGCGGTCATGGCCGTAGACGTCTTTCAGCTTGCGGAAGCCACCGTTTCCGTCGGACACGAGGGTGAAATAGACGTTGTGCACCGGAATGGGCTTTTCGAGCTGAATCTCGTTGTTCTCCTCGGCGCGGCCGGCGAGCAGCTCGGGGATGCGCTTTGCGTCCCAACCCTGGACCTCGGTGAAGATGAACTCGGCAAGACGGCGCGGATTGCGCACGCGGATACAGCCGTGGCTGAAGGTGCGTTCCTTGGACTGGAACAGGCCCTTCGACGTGGTGTCGTGCATGTAGACGGAGTGGCGGTTGGGGAACATGAACTTCAACTCGCCGAGCGGGTTCCCGTCGCCCGGGCCCTGGACGATGTTGAGGTAGCGGATATCGGTCGTGGCCCAGCGAATCTTGTCGGGCTCGATGCGGCGGCCGTCCTTCATGATCGACATGCCGCGCCTGTGAAGGATGTCATGATCGCCTTCGCGCAGCTTGGGCAGCAGATCGGTGATCTTGATCGAGTTGGGCACGCCCCACTGCGGCTTGAAGACAATCTTCTCCATGCGGTCCGAGAAGATCGGTGTCTGCTGCTCGGCCTCGCCGACGATGATGCGTTCTTGATGGATGGCCTTGCCGTCCTTGACCAGGCGCGTCTCGAATTCGGGGATGTTGTTCCAGATGTGTGTCTCACCCAAATCGCGCGGCAGCCAGCGCCAACGCAACATGTTGGCTTGGATGGTTTGGAGATCGGGAAGCTTTGGCGCCGGCTGCCGGGCATTGAGCAGGGTGCGAACCTCGGCATTGATCTCGCGGCGGCCACGCTTGCCGGCGTCGCGCAAGAACGAGCGAATCTCCTCGCCCAGCTCCTTGTCGAACTTGGTGGGCGCAACGCCGCTGGGCGCGGGCACATTCAACCGCTCGCGCACCAGGGCGACATCCGGGTGATCGTCACCGATCTTCAGGGGCGGCCCATCGGGGATCTGCACGGGAAGCTTGGCTGGCAAACCGTCGCGCTTGCCTGTCTGGACCAAATACGCCTGACGCAAGTGCTCGAACTCCGGATTGGACGGGTGCAGCTTGCGCAACTCGGCGCCAGGATCGGAAGACGTGGAGACACGCGGCAGCACATCTGCCGCCTCGGGCACCTGGGGTATATGATCGAGCCACAGCGAGATGCTGTTGGGATCGATGCGCGCGCCGTAAGCCTCCCTGGCATACGCCATCACTGCGAGCGACATCCTCACCTCGCCGGCGGCGAGCGACGGCAGATCGGATGCAGTCAGGTCCGGTACCTTGAATTGAGACGGGTCGACGGCGTACTCGTCGGCGCGCGCCATCTCGATCTCAGCCCGACGCGCCTGCGTGTTGAAAGCGTCGCCATTGAGCCAATAGGGACCTGCCAACTCGCCGCCATAGAGAGCGCCCAGCGCATCGAGCAGCGCGGACTGCTGCGGATCCTTCTCGACCGCTTTCAGACGCGTGATCTCGTCGAGAATTCCAGCCTGCAACGGCGACAGCGCCAGCGGCTCGGGCAGCACAGGAGCTGGAGCCTTCAGGGCAGCTTCAATCTCAGCCTGGCTCATAGGTCGCGCAGGGATGGGTGGCTTGATGTGGGGACGACCAGTGGGAATGTGATCGGTCCACACGCGGACCGCAGGAGCTGCATTGAGATTGCCGGCTGCCAAACCGAAAGCCGTGAAACAGCAGGCGCCCAACAGCGCCGACGTCCAAACACGCATTTGCTACACCACCCAAAAGATAGCTTGTGTGCGACTTCCCCCGCCAACCCCTCTAATGCCACGTTGGAGGGCTAAGCGCATCTTCTTTCGCGATCAGAAGTTTAACGCAATTAAGCTCAGAATCCACACGCAAATTTAGTGAAGAGAACGACGTGGCGCAGACGGCCAATATGATGCACCGGCATCGCGAACCTCGCACAGAGTCCTTACTTCATTTTTGTCAAATCCAGAGCTGCCGAGACCGTCCCTGAAAAACTGCAAGGTTTGCCGACAACTTGGATGCGACTTGCAGGTGACCTCGGGTCTTTATGTGCGTCTCAAGAGGTCTGCTCCCAGTGCACCCTTGCCGTGCCCTAATGGTCACCTCTCGAAATGGCGGACACAATATTGTGTTTCTCATCGGCAAACGACAATGGCCGATCCCAGCGTCGTTCGACATCGCAAATGAGCATTGTTTATTCAAGCGGGAACTTTCCATGGTCCTTCAACACTGAATCAACTTGCTGGAGCAATCCTTGCAGGCTGGTCTCCCAAATCTGCACGCAAGTTATTTTTGGTTAGGACATCGCAAGTAAGGTTGACGCTACCAACGGCCACCCGGGAATTGCGACACATGGTTTCCAGCCTAGCGACACGCCATTCGACCAAAGCAAAGGCTGCTGGCGCGCGCCACAATGGCGATATTGCGGAGGCCGACCTTCCTGCCGAGGCGCTGCTCATTCGCGCATTCGTGCAGGATGTACATACGGGCGCGGTCTTGACGGCGGCGGCCGCAAGTGCCGTCAACTTCGCGCGAGGAGCTGGCGCCGTCAGGGCGCTGCAGGAAGCGCGCAACGTCATTGCCGGCTTTGCCGCCCAGTTCGAGCACTGGCCAAGGCGGATTCTCGAGCAGGAGCTGTCGGCCGCCGCGATGGCGCAGGTCGAGGACTTCTATCAGGCATTCCGCCGCGGACGGACCGGCTTCGTCGACTACGAGGTCGATTCTGATGAAATCGGGGCGGAGCGCGCGGCACCCTTGCACACGTTCCGACTGGCCAGTGACTGGCAGCGGACAGCGCGACTTGCCGCGGCAGCCTTGCTCGCGCTGCACAAGGATGCCCGCGTCATACTTCCGGAAGACTACATCGGATCGGGTGAGATACTGGCGGGCATTTTGCGCCGCGTCTCGGAGGGAATGCCCGAATGCTGCCGGGACGATGGCAGCATCATCCTGCCCCAGCTCGCCGAACGGCGCAGGGCGCCACGCCAGTCGTTGCTGCAGGCGGCACGGGTTCGCTCAGCAGACGGCGAATTCCCGGCCTTCGCGCGCGACATCTCAAGTGGCGGCGTAGGTTTGACGGGTGTGCCGCCGATGACCGTGGGAACGGCCCTGGAGGTTGACCTCGCGTGCGGCCGCTCATTTCGCGGAACGATCGCTTGGAGCAAGGGCGCGGACGCCGGCATGATCTTCGACCGTCCGCTGCTGCCTACTGATCCTTTGATCTTCGGCTAGTGTTCCGACTTCGATGCTTGGTGCCCAAGCATTCGATTCCGGACACCAGAGCTGCCGCGTGCGCTTGGCGAAGCCGCAAGACTGAGCGGCGCGTTGGAGAATATTTGACCAAACCACCTGCGCGCGTCGATTTCAGAGGCATGCAGAATGTTGTCCGCGCGGCCTACCAGCTATTAATCTTAGGCGGTAGAAAGTGGTCGCCAAGTCGACGGCATCAGCCAGCTATATCCATGCAGGAATGGCTTGATTCGACTTGCTGTCTTATGGTTCTCGCAGCGCTGGCCGGTGCACCTAAGTACACTTGACCATATGTCGCATCTGAGCGCGAACTGGGGTAACACTAAGCAAAAAACGTCAGCCGCAACAGGGAGGAACCATGCACAGAGCATTGGTGATCGATCCGGGCAAGTGCACGGGCTGCAAGCAGTGTGAAATGGCCTGCTCGTACGTCAAGACAGGCGAATTCAATGTCTCCAAGTCCCGCATCCGCGTGTTCGACTTTCACACCGAGGCGCGCTTCGTGCCCTATACCTGCACGCAATGCGCGGAGGCCTGGTGCCAGCAGGCGTGCCCCGTCAACGCGATCACGACAAACGCGGACGGCGTCAAGGTGGTCAACGACAATCTGTGCGTGGGCTGCAAGGTGTGCACGATCGCCTGCCCGTTCGGCACCGTGAACTACAACGCGGACACCAAAAAGGTCATCAAGTGCGACCTGTGCCTGGGCAGCCCGGCGTGCGCCGAAGCCTGTCCGACGGGGGCCATCACGTTCCGCGACAGCGAGCAGGCCGGCTTCGACAAGATGAAAGTCTGGGCGGCGCAAGCTGCGCATGCGACCACGCACGAAGGCCCCAACGCGCCTGTTGCGAAGGGCTGAACCGAGCTCGGGCTGGGCGGCATCTTCAAATCTGCGCTCTCGAACGGCGCTGACAACGACAAACCCAAAAGAACAATGCGGTACCCGTGCGCGTATCGCGACCAAGGGAGACGGCTTCGATGGGATGGAATGGCAAAATCCTGCGAGTGAACCTGACGGACGGGACGATCAAGACCGAGCCGCTCAATAAAGAGTGGACGCAGCAGTATCTCGGCCTGCGGGGCCTGGCGTCGAAGTACCTGATCGAGGAGATCGACCCCAAGGTCGACCCGCTTGGTCCGGGCAACAAGATGATCTTCGCGACCGGCCCGCTGACGGGCACCGCCGCCTCCACCGGCGGACGCTATTCGGTGGTCACCAAAGGCGCGCTGACCAACGCCATCGCGTGCTCGAACTCGGGCGGATATTTCGGCGCCGAGCTGAAGTTCGCCGGCTGGGACATGATCATCTTCGAGGGCAAGTCACCCAAGCCCGTCTATTTCACGGTGTTCGACGACAAGGCCGAAATCCGCGATGCCAGCGAGCTGTGGGGCAAGAGCGTTTGGGACACGGATGAGTGGATCAAGAAGCGCCACCAGGATCCGATGATGCACATCGCGGCGATCGGCGTGGCCGGCGAGAACCAGGTACTCTACTCGTGCATCGTCAACGACTTGCATCGCGCGGCCGGGCGTTCCGGCGTCGGCGCGGTGATGGGATCGAAGAACCTGAAGGCGGTCGCCGTGCGCGGCACCGGCGGCGTCAAGGTCAAGGACGGCATGCGCTTCATGAAAGCAACGCGCGATGCCAAGAAAGTGCTGCAGGAGAACGCTGTCACCGGCGCCGGCTTGCCCGCCTACGGCACGCAGGTACTGATGAACGTCATCAACGAGGCCGGCGCCATGCCGACCCGCAACCATCGCGATGTGCAGTTCGAGGGCGCGCACGACATCTCGGCGGAAGCGATGGCAACGCCGCGCAAGACCGACGGCAAGAAGAACCTGCTCACCAACCAGGCCTGCTTCGGCTGCACGATCGCCTGCGGACGCATCTCGAAGATCGACGAGACGCATTTCACGATCCAGAACAAGCCGCAGTACATGCACGCATCAGGCGGGCTCGAGTACGAGGCGGCGTGGGCGCTCGGCTCCAACACCGGCGTCAACGACCTGGAGGCGCTCACCTACGTCAACTTCATCTGCAACGAGCAGGGTCTTGATCCGATCTCGTTCGGCGCGACCGTATCGGCGGCAATGGAGCTTTATGATCTTGGCTTGATCACCAAAGAGCAGACCGGCGGCATTGACCTCAAGTTCGGTTCCGCGGAAGCTCTCGCCAAGTGTGCGGAAGTCACCGGCAAGGCCGAAGGCTTCGGCAAGGAGCTTGGGCTCGGCTCGCTGCGGCTTTGCTCGAAGTACGGCAAGCCCGAGCTGTCGATGTCGGTCAAGGGACAGGAGTTCCCGGCTTATGACTCGCGCGGCATCCAGGGCATGGGTCTCACCTATGCCACCTCGAACCGCGGCGCCTGCCACCTGCGCTCCTACACGGTGTCCTCGGAGATCCTCGGCATCCCCGAGAAGACCGATCCACTGGCGACGGACGGCAAGCCGGGTCTGGTCAAAGCATTCCAGGACGCTACCGCAGCGGTCGATTCCACCGGGCTGTGCATCTTCACCACGTTCGGCTGGACGCTCAACGACATCGCACCCCAGGTCGATGCTGCCTGTGAGGGCGAGTGGAGCCCGGAGCGGCTGCTCGAAACGGGCGAGCGGATCTGGAACATGGAGCGCATCTTCAACAACAAGGCCGGGTTCACGGCCAAGGACGACTCGCTGCCGCCGCGCCTGACCAAGGAACCTGCCAAGACAGGTCCGGCGAAGGGGCTCGTCAATGGCCTGGCGAAGATGCTGCCGGAGTACTATGCGCTGCGCGGCTGGACCGCGGAGGGCGTACCGACCAACGAGACGCTGTCGCGCCTCAAGCTCTGAACACTGAGACGTCGGGCGCGGGAGGCTTGATCGTCCCTGGCGCATACCCACAAAGCATTGCGGCGAGTGCTACCCAAAAAGGGTGCACCCGCCGCACGCGGATTGACCGGCACGCGCCGATCCAGCGGCAGCAGGCGACTGCGGGAGGAATGACATGAACTATGTGGTGCTTGGAGCCGGTCCGGCCGGTGTAACCGCGGCGGAAACGCTGCGTAGCGCCGATCCCAAGGGCACGATCACGATGATCGGCGGCGAGAACGAGCCGCAGCCCTATTCGCGCATGGCCATCCCCTATTACATCTATGGCAAGATCGCCGAGGGCGGCACTTATCTGCGCCAGGAGCCGGGACACTACGACAAGCTCGGTATCACCTATCGTGTCGGCCGCTGCGGCGGCATCGATCCTGTTGGTCACAAGATCCATCTCACCGGCGGCGACAGCGTCTCCTACGACAAGCTGCTGATCGCAACCGGCGCCTCGCCGATCATCCCGCGCATGCCCGGCGCCAATCTTCCGGGTGTGCACACCTGCTGGACGCTGAACGATGCGCGCGAAATCCTGAAGCATGCCGACAAGGGCTCGCCCGTCGTTCTTGTCGGTGCCGGCTTCATCGGTTCGATCATTCTGGAAGCGCTCTATCTCAGGGGCTGCAAGATCACGATCGTCGAGTTCGCGCCGCGGATGGTCGCGCGCATGATGGACGAGACGGCCGGCGGCATGCTCGGGCGCTGGTGCCGGAAAAAGGGCGTCGATGTCCGGGTCAGCACCAAGGTCGACGGCATCCGCGAGGGCAGCGATGCGCCTGGAGCGAAGCTGACGGTCGATCTGTCCGATGGAACGGCGGTGCCGGCGTCGTTGGTCGTGCTTGCCGTCGGCGTGCGCTCCAATATTGGCTTCCTGGTCGGATCGGGAATCGACAGCAATGTCGGCATCAAGGTCGACAACTTCTTGCACACGAGTGCACCAGACATTTACGCGGCCGGCGACTGCTGCGAGGGCATCGACCTGTCGACGGGCAAGCCCGACATGCTCGCTATCCAGCCGGTGGCGGTCGAGCATGGGCGGATCGCGGCGCTCAACATGGCCGGTCAGGCAACGCCGCACAGCGGTTCGCTCAACATGAACGTGCTCGACACGATGGGGCTGATCTCATCGTCGTTTGGTCTGTGGCAGGGCGCGCCGCTGGGCAAGACGGCGCGGCTCATCGACGAGGACAACTTCAAATACCTGAAGCTGGAATTCGAAGGCGACAGGCTGGTCGGCGCACAGTGCGTGGGCATGACCGATCACGTCGGCATGCTGCGCGGACTGATCCAGACAGGACTGCACCTGGGAGAATGGCGCGACAAGCTGCTGGAGTCGCCTGAGCGTCTGCGCGAAGCCTACATCGCGGTTTCTCACTCCCGGCCGAACCACGGTCCGGTCGGGCCGCATACTAATTCGCCGATCGCCAAGGGACCGTGAGTGGTCAGTCGTGAATGGTGAGCGATGGGTGAAGTGTTGCGACGTCGAGATCACATGGCGACGGCGAGCCAGGATCAACGCGTCGAGGAGGGCCACGTGACGACGACGACAAGCACCAGCACCATTTCCGTCACGCTGAAGCTCTATGCGTCGCTCGGCGTGTACCTGCCGGCGGGCCATGCGCGCAATGAGGCACAGGTGAAGGTTGCGGAAGGCACGACGATCCTTGGCTTGCTCGATGCCAATCACGTGCCGAGAGAGGCCTGCCACCTGGTCCTGCTGAACGGAATTTTCCAACCGCCCGGCACGCGCGGCGGTGTCGTGCTGAAAGCCGGCGACGCGGTCGCGGTGTGGCCACCGGTCGCCGGCGGATAGCATCCTTGGCCTCGCGCCAGACCCAGCCATTTGTGAAGGCGCGCAATGGGGCAGTGCTGCCGACCCTGACGCGCGATTTCTTGGTGAACGCTTGTACGCGGTACGGGCTCCGAGACGCCGTATTGGCTATCGTTGTCCCTGGCTTCAGCCTTGGATTGCGACCGCCCGGCGGCTGTGGCACTTTTGGTGGCATCGAATAAAGACAAGAACAGCGGGTATCCGATCCGCCCACGAAGTCGTGGATGCTGGAGGACAGCACATTGGAGGCAGCACCAATTCGGGGTGCGTCCGGAATTCGCTCGGCTGCGAGTGCCGAGGCCGAAACAAGCTCGGCCATCGCCGACGTCGCACGCCAGCTCGGCCGCGGGCCGTTCCAGCACATCATCGTCATGTATTCGCCGGCGCATGATGCCAAGCTGGTCGGCGAGTTGCTCGGGATGCATTTCCCCACCGTGGAGATTTCGGGCTGCTCGACCTCCGGCGAGATCACGCCCAAGGGCATGATGCAGGGCGGCATCGTTGCAATCGCATTTCCGGTCGACGGATTCCGCATCATCGCCGACGTCATCGCCGACGTCGATCGCTCGGGCGTCGGCCAAGCGAGCGAGCTGGCACGCAAGCTCAAACTGAAATTCGGCGCGGGCCAGCCGCTGCGCGACCGCGTCTTCGCCCTCCTGCTGATCGACGGGCTGTCGAATTCGGAGGAGATGCTGATTGCGGCCGTGCACTGGGCGATGGATGACGTGCAGCTGATCGGCGGCTCTGCCGGTGACGACCTCGCCTTCCGTGAAACGTCGCTGCTGCACAAGGGGCGCATCATCCAGCATGCTGCCCTGCTGATCATGATCGAAAGCCAGTATCCGTTCGAGATCTTCAAGTCGCAGAATTTCGAGCCAACCGGCTCCAAGCTCGTGGTGACGGCGGCCGATACCGAGCGACGCATCGTCCACGAGCTCAACGCGGAGCCGGCCGCGCACGAGTATGCGGCCGCAATCGGCCTGCTGCCGCACGATCTTGGACCATTCAGCTTCGCGTCCTATCCGCTCGTCGTCAGGGTCGGCGGCGACTACTACTGCCGCTCGATCCGCAACATGAATCCGGATGGCAGCCTGACGTTCTTCTGCGCGATCGACGAAGGACTGGTTCTCACCGTCGCCAATCCGCGCGACATGGTGCAGGCGACGCTCAACACGCTGCAGGTCGTCGAGAAGTCGCTTGGCGGCATCGATACGGTTCTCGGGTTCGACTGCATCCTGCGGCGACTGGATGCGGAGAACCGGCAGATACGCCACCAGCTGATCGATATCTATCAGCGGTTCAATGTCGTGGGCTTCCATACCTATGGCGAGCAGTTCAATGCGATGCACCTCAATCAGACGCTGACCGGCGTGGCGTTCGGCACGTGCCGGGGAGAAGCTCAGCCGTGAGCGAGGACGCTCGTACCCCTGGCGCGGAGACAGCACCAGACGCACTGGATCCACGGGCTCTCGCGCGGCGGATCGAGAAGCTGGAGAAGATCAACTCGGCGCTGATGAACCGGGTCGAGCGCTCACTCGACCAGCAGGCGAATGCCTATTCGATGTTCCAGACGGCGATCGGCCTGGAAAGCCAGGTGCGCGTCAGAACCGAAGAACTGAAGTCGGCGCTCACCAATCTTGAAAGCGTCAACATTGAGCTGACTGCGGCGCGTGATGCCTCCGAGCGTGCCAACAGCGTCAAGACGCGCTTCTTCACCGCCGTCAGCCATGATGTGCTGCAGCCACTGCACGCTGCGCAACTGTCGTTGTCGGCGCTGATCGACGGCAGCGTTTCGGACGACCAGCGGAGGCTGGCGATGCAGGTCGACCATGCGCTTGCCTCGATCGAGGAATTGCTCAGGAGCATGCTCGACATCTCGAAGCTGGAAGCCGGCGTCATCCGGCCGAAGATCGAGTCGATCGCACTGGAGCCGCTGTTTCGCTCGCTGGTCGTCGACCTGAACCCGCTCGTCAACGCCAAGCGACTCCGGATCACGAGCCGCTGCGGCAGCCTTGGCGTGCTGTCTGATCCGCTGATGTTCCGGCGCATCCTGCAGAACCTGCTCGCCAACGCGCTTCACTACACGCGCAAGGGCGGAATTCTGCTTGCGGCGCGGCGGCGTGGCAGCAGCGTGCGCGTCGAAGTCTGGGACACAGGCCCCGGCATTCCCGAGGCCGAGCGGGAGCGCATCTTCGAGGAATTCCAGAGGGGCTCGACCTCGCTTGACGCACACCGTGGCGGCTTCGGCCTTGGATTGTCGATCGTCTCTCGCATGGCGCAGTCGCTCAATCATCCGATCGCCATGTGTACGACGCCCGGGCGCGGCACCTGCTTTTCCATACGAGCTCCCGCCTCCGCGGACGTGCAGCGGTCCGACGACGTGAGTGCAATTCCAACCGCCATGGGGCACGCGTTCGGCCTCGCGCATACCCGCGTTCTGGTCGTGGAGAACGACGCCATGGTGGCGGAGGCGATGCAAAACTTGCTGGCCCGGTGGTCATGCGAGATCCGCGTCGCCCGAGACCTCGACGAGGTACGACGCATCATCTCCAGCGACAATTTCGTACCAGACATCGTACTCGCAGACTTTCACCTGGACCACGGTGCACTGGGCACCGATGCGATCGGCCTGGTCAGGGACGCCATCGATCCGACACTTGCAGCGATCATCATCACAGCCGATCGCAACGATGAGATTTCGGCTCGTTGTCGCGGTCTGGGCTGCGAGGTCCTGCACAAGCCGCTGCGCCCGGCGGAATTGCGCGCATTGATGCAGCACATGGTGAGCTGAAGCCTGAATGCTTTCGGCCCCACCTGCATGCAGGCGGGGCCGAGCCATCATCAGCGTCGTCAACACGACTTGCCTCGAGACCTGAAAGCCGGGAGGCGTCACGCTGAATGCTTCCAAGAGCTTGCGCGAACTTCGCCTATTCCAAATGCATGACCTGCATAATGGCAGGGCCCATGATGACCACGAACAGGACCGGCAGGAAGAAGATGATCATCGGCACGGTGAGCTTGGGCGGCAGCGCCGCCGCCTTCTTCTCCGCTTCGGCGAAGCGCATGTCGCGGTTTTCCTTTGCCATGACACGCAGAGCCTGGCCGACGGGCGTACCGTAGCGCTCGGCCTGAATGAGGGCTGTCGCGACGGCCTTCACGCCGGGAATGCCGGTTCGCTTGCCGAGGTTTTCGAAGGCTTGACGACGATCCTGCAGGTAGGACAGCTCGGCGGTGGTGAGCGAAAGTTCCTCGGCCAATTCGATCGACTGATTGCCGGCTTCCTTGGCTACACGGGCGAATGCCGATTCGACGGACATGCCCGATTGGACGCATATCAGAAGCATGTCGAGCGAGTCGGGGAATGCCTGGCGGATCGACTGCTGGCGCTTCTGCACCCGGTTCTCGAGGAACACGTTGGGCAGATAGAAGCCGGCTACGCCGACGCCAACAGCAATCAGCATCTTGACCGCCGGTGGATACTGGAATCCTGCGGCGAACAGATAGATAAGCGAGGCAACGAACAGGATCGGGGGCAGGGCGACGCGGAAGAACAGATAGGCGACCAGATGTGCCTGGCTACGCAAGCCCGCCATCTTCAACCTGTTGCGCGCTTCGTCGTTGTCAAAACGCGCCTTCAGATCGAGGGCGTCAACCACCTGCTGCATGTAGCCCTTGGGCGCCTGTCTCAGCTTGCCGCCCTTGCCATCCTTGGCCGCCATCTCCGCCAGACGCGACGCGCGCATCTTGTCGCGCTCGACGGCCATAACCTTCATGCGCTCCGAAATGCGATCGCGTTCCAGGAGCGGCAGAACGATCGTCAACACGGTCGCGAATGCGGAGATCGCCGCGAACATCGTCACCAGGAATTGGGGACGCACAATGAAATCGATCAGTTCCGACATGTGGACTTCCCTAATTCGCAACCCGCCGAAGGACATCGCCGCTTTGCCGCGGGCCGATGCCGCATCAGAACTTGAAGTTGATCATCTTGCGCATGACCATGACGCCGCAGAACATCCAGAACCCTGCGATCAGCAGGAGGAACTGACCTGTCTTCTTCATCCACAGCATCGAGATGTAGCCGGGCGAGGTGAGGTAGACCAGAATGCCGACGACAATCGGCAACGAAGCAAGCACGCCGGCCGAGGCCTTGGCTTCCGCCGACATCGCCTTCACCTTCATCTGCAGCCTGATGCGATCGCGCAAAACGCCGGAAAGGTTGCCCAGCGCCTCCGACAAGTTGCCACCCGATTTCTGCTGGATACCGACGACAACAGCGAAGAACTTCACTTCCGGCAGAGGCACGCGATGCATAAGCCGATCAAGGCACTCTCCAAGCGGGATACCGACCTTCTGCTCTTCGACCACCTCGCGAATTTCACTGGCAATCGGTTCGGGGCTCTCGCGTGAAATAATGGCGAGGCACTCGTTGAGCGGCAGACCCGATTTGATGCCGCGGACGATCACGTCGATGGCATTTGCGAATTCCCTCAGGAACTTGGCCTGACGACCCCTGGTCGCGAAGTTGACGTACCAGCGCGGAAGGCCGAATGCACCGACGAATCCGACGATGGGAGCAGCCAGAGGCGCGGTCGGAAAGGAAATAAGGCTCAACACGGCACAGACGGCGCCGACGATCGCGCTCATCATCCAGTAGGCCTTTGCCGTCATATTCAGGCCAGCACGCTGCAGCCTGGTGCGAAGATCGACCTTCTCCGCGTTCTTCTGCTTGGCCTCGAGATCCTTCAGCGTGTCGGCGACAGCACGACGACGCGCCGATGCCTGGTCAACGGCCTGACGGCGATCGGAAGAACGCGCACTGCCGGCGGCAATGGCGCCGATGCGCTGCTCTGTCTTTCTGGTGCCCGAAAGGAAGGGCTCGAGAAGAACGAAAATGACGGCTGCGAAGGCAAGCGCGGCGAACACCGCTATGCCGATCTGCGTTGCATCAAGATCAGCCATTGTCCTCTCCCATCGGATTGCCGTGCGCGTCGAGGACCTCGGAAGCCGCAAGGGCTGCTGCGAGGCGATTTTCTTCCTTGTAGTAGAGGGCGCGATCCCAGAAGCGCGGCCGCGAAATGCCCGTCGACCTGTGGCGGCCGATCAGCTTGCCGTTGGCATCCTCACCGGTGATCTCGTAGACGATGAGGTTCTGAAGAGTGACGACCTCTTCTTCCATGCCCACAACCTCGGTGACGTGCGTGACCTTTCTGGAGCCGTCGCGAAGGCGCGATGCCTGAATGATGACGTCGATCGAGCCGGTGATCATTTCGCGAATTGTCTTCACCGGCAGCGCGAAGCCGCCCATCATGATCATCGACTCCAAACGACTTATGGCTTCGCGCGGGCTGTTGGCGTGCAGCGTACCCATGGAACCGTCGTGACCCGTGTTCATCGCCTGCAGGAGGTCGAAGGCCTCGGGTCCGCGAACCTCGCCGACGATGATCCGCTCGGGACGCATACGCAGGCAGTTCTTGACGAGGTCACGCATCGTGATCTCGCCTTCGCCTTCCAGGTTGGGAGGACGCGTCTCCAATCGCACGACATGCGGCTGCTGCAGCTGAAGCTCTGCGGAGTCCTCGCAGGTGATGACGCGCTCGTCGTGATCGATCGATCCGGTCAAGCAGTTGAGAAGCGTCGTCTTACCAGAACCCGTGCCGCCGGAGATGAGCACGTTGCAGCGGACGCGACCGATGATCTCGAGGATCGTCTTGGCTTGAGGCGTGATCGAGCCGAACTTGACGAGCTGCTCGAGCCGCAGGCGATCCTTCTTGAACTTACGAATGGTGAGCGCAGGGCCGTCGATGGCGAGCGGCGGCGCAATGACGTTGACACGGCTGCCGTCGGGAAGACGGGCGTCGCATATCGGGCTTGATTCGTCGACACGGCGACCGACCTGGCTAACGATGCGCTGGCAGATGTTCATCAGCTGCGTGTTGTCGGAGAAGCGGACATTGGTCTTCTGCACCTTGCCGCTGACCTCGATGTAGGTGGTGTCGGCGCCATTGACCATGATGTCGGCGATGTCGTCGCGTGCGAGCAGCGGCTCCAGAGGACCGTATCCAAGCACGTCGTTGCAGATGTCCTCGAGCAGTTCCTCCTGCTCGGCAATCGACATGACGACGTTCTTGACCTGGATGATCTCGCTGACAATGTCGCGGATCTCTTCGCGCGCTGCGTCAGCATCCAGCTTGGCGAGCTGGGTCAGGTCGATCGTGTCGATGAGTGCGTTGAAGACGGTCGTCTTGACGTCGTAGTACTCTTCAGAATGGCGTCTTTGAGATTCCCTTGAATCCGGGCGCGACGCCGGCTCGGGCTGCGCCTGAGGCGCCTGCTGCGGAGCGCGGGGGCGCGGTTCGGCGACCGGCACAGCATTTGAGTGCGGTGGCGCGGACGGAGACGATTGCGGCGGGGCGATCGCCGCGGTGGGCGGCGCGGCAGGAACCTGCTGCTGAGCCGACCGTTGATCCGGCGAAGATTGCTGAGGAGGGCGACGGGGAGGACCGCCGTCTGAGGAACGCCTTCCAAACATGTTTCCTGCTCCTTAGCGCTTCAGCTTCAGCTTCTCGAGGAATGGTGCGAGCGCCGATTTCTTCTCAACTTTTGCTTCCTTGCGGTGAGCCAAGGCCAGAGCGATGTCACGGAAGGTCGGCGCCGACTTGGCCTTCGCATTCATTTCCTCGATCATCAGTCCGTTGTTGGACGCCTGACCGAAGGTCTCGCTATCGAACTCGATGACGGCGAGCGCCTTGATGCCCAGAGCCTGCTCGAATTCCTTGACGGAGATCTCGGGCCGCTTGGGCAGGCCCAACGTATTGATGACGAGCTGCGGCGGGTTATCGTTCTTGCGCGAGCCTTTGAGGAGGTCGATGACGTTCTTGGCATTGCGCAGATTCGCAAGGTCGGGAGCCGCGGTTATCACGACCTCATCGGACTGCAAGAGGATGCGCTTGGACCAGGAGGTCCAGAGGTGGGGAAGGTCGACGACGACGTAGGGCACGTTCTGGCGCGCTACGTCGAGGACCATGTCGCAGGAGTCGGCAGACAGATCGTAGTCGCGATCGAGAACAACGGGGGCAGCGAAGATGGAAAGATGCTCCGAACACTTGGTCAGGAGCCGATCGAGCAACACCTCGTCGAGACGCTCAGGACTGGAGAGCGCCTCGGCGATGCCCTGGACGGGATCCTGGTTGAAGTCGAGGCCCGTGGTTCCGAAGGCAAGATCGAGGTCGGCGATGATGACGTTGGCAGTCAGTGCCTCGGAGAGCGACCACGCGACATTGTGGCAAATGGTCGAGGAACCGACGCCGCCCTTCGCGCCCACGAAGCTCAAGACATGGCCGACCGGATCGGAGTCGGGATCGTTGTAGAGATTGGAGATGCCCTCCATGACCGCCAGCGGATTGGTGGGTACGATCAAATACTCGCTGACGCCGCGCTTCAACAACTCGCGGTAGAGGATGACGTCGTTGGTGTGGCCAGCGACGATGACCTTGGTGCCGGCGTCGCAGCACTCGGCCAGGCGATCGAGCTCACTGAGGATCTGATTTCGTGGCAGCCGCGATTCGACGATGATCAGGTTCGGTGTCGGGCTTTCCTGGTAGTGAGCAACTGCTGCACTGATCCCGCCCATGTGGATCGATACGTGTGCCTTGGTCAGCCGTCTGTCCTCGGCGGCGACCTGCAGAGTCTCCGCCATTTGCGGAGTCTCGCAGAAGCACTGGATCGAAATGCGCGGGATCGGACGCGCGCGGTCCGAGCCCTGTTCGGCGCCCGACATCGGCTCGTCGTGGTAGTCAAACTCGTTGAGTTCCTGACCAGCCATTCTCTTGTCTCCTGGATGCGAATTCTTTGCGTTCAAGCCGTGGTCGGATAAGGGAGGCTACCTAGTCGCCGCCACCCTTCGTCGTCCTCACCCGCTCGTCTTGGGTCTTCTTTGCCGCCGTCGTCTCGCCCTTGATGTACTTGCCGAACACGACATCGCGACGCTCGCTGGAGCGATCGGTCATCGTCCTGGGGCCGAGCAGATCGGCCGGGTTGGCGACTTGCATGGCGAAGTTGCGCTGCGAGGCGCAACCGAAGTTGGCATAGGGGACATTGCCCGGATCGTTGGCGAGATTGGTCGGCCAGATGCCGCATTCGGGCGCCTCGGCCACGTATCTCATGTATGAGACGCGAACCGGCGAACTGCCACCTTCTGCAGGATAGGGCTCGATGGAGATCGCGGCATCGCCGAAGCCGAGGTCGGCCAGAGCGGCGCGTGCCTGGTGGACGGCACGCATGGCGGCCACCTCGTTTGAGCCGCCGCTGGGTGCGGCGATCACCAGCCGGCTGTTGCCGGTATCGCTGACGCGATAGCGCGTGGCGAAGTCGAGCAGATCGGCACGCTGTGCCGGCGACAGGCCAGAGGAGCCGTTGGCGACGTGCAGGCTCAAGGTCGAGGGGCGCTGCGAGACCAGGATCGGATGGCTCTCGGCGCCGTCGACCAGCGACCAGCCTGCAACCCGGGCGCCGTCATCGCCATGCTTGCAAGCCACCAGGAGCATGGCGATGCCACAGATGCCAACCACTTTCATTGTCGACCCGATCGTTTCGGATGCGGTGTGCCGGTTCATTTTGGACACGTCCTTCATGTGAATTCTCCACCACGTCCGTTATTCAACGATGAAGCCGTAGTCGCCCTTGAGATCGCCGGCCGGCACTGTCGAGCCACGGCCGTAGATCGCATTCAGGTGACCAAGGAAGTTGGCCTTGCGGTCCGTGGAATTCGCCATTCCGTCGATCGGCTTGGCGAGATCCTTGCGGGCGGTCGGACGGACCAGATAGGGCGTCACGATCACCACAAGCTCGCTTTCCTGCTTGATGAAGTCGCGGCTGCGGAACAGCGTGCCCAGGACCGGAAGATCCTTAAGGCCGGGGAAACCATCGATGTTCTGGCGAACGTCGTTGGAGAGCAGTCCCGCCATTGCCAGCGAACCGCCAGAGGGCAACTCGACAGTCGACTTGGCCGAACGCTTCTTCAGGGCCGGGATGGAGATCGCCGACAGGGTGACGGCGCCGTTGTTGGTCAGTTCGGAGACCTCGGTCTCGATCTTCAGGCTGATGCGGCCCTCGGACATCACCGTCGGCGTGAAGGCAACTGCGACACCGAATTCCTTGTAGACGATCGACAGCGCTCCCTGGGTATCGACGACAGGCACCGGGTATTCGCCGCCTGCCAGGAACTTGGCGGTCTCGCCGGAGATTGCGGTGAGGTTTGGTTCGGCCAGCGTGCGAATCAGGCCATCACGCTCGAGGGCGCGGATTGCATGGGTGACGCTTTGACCATTGTTGCCCCAACCGCCACTAAGACCGTTGTTGCCGAATGAGTCCTTGCCTGGGCCTTCGTTGTAGTTGCACATGGCGCCCGGAGTTCCGCAGGCCATCTGGTCATCTTTTTTCAGGTTGATGCCGGGGATCGGCAGCGTGCCAAGACCTGCGGCGGCCGTGAGCGGCAGCGCGTTCTCGGTCAGCAGCGTCGTGGAGAAATTGCCGGCATTGATTGCGGCGCCCAGGTTGATGCCCATTTGCTTCATGATCGAGCGCTGCACTTCGGCGACGGTGACGCGGAGCATGACCTGCTCCTCACCTTCGACCTGCAGCAAGTTGATCACGATTTCGTCGGTAGAATCCTTGGCGAAGTTCTTGATCGCGGCGCCTTCCGCTTCCTTGGATGTCTTCGTCTCGTATTCGACGGTGACGAACTGCTTGGCGATGTTGGAGGCGCGCATGGAGTCGGCTGGGTTGCGAACTGAGCCAGTCAGGATGACCGTCTGGTTGAGCATTTCGACCTTGATCCGAGCACCTGGAATGATGCGGTTCAGCAGCTCCTCGATACCGCCCGTCTCGCGCTCGACGTAGAGCTCGAAGGTGGCCAGCTGCTGGCCGTCGGCGCCAAAGAAGAAGGCATTCGCCTCACCGATGCGGCGAGCGAGCAAAAACACGCGGTTGGACGACAGAACGACCGCGTCCATCACCTGGGGGTTGGAGACCAGGACGTCGCGAACATCGCGCGGGAACTCGATCAGAACCGACTTGCCGAGGCCAACGCGAGCGGCCTTCCGCAAGGGGAACGACGTGTTCTCAGGAATCTTGAGTAGCGACTGGTGCGCGCTGATCGTGCCACTGTCGATCTTCTGCGACGTAGACGGAGACGGAGGCTGAGCCTGCGCCGCCGGCAAGGGCGAGAAGCCGACCAAGACTGCAGCGAGCCCGACGACTGCTGCCAGTGTGGCCCCGAGTGCCTTCTTCGATTTCATCAACATGGATCCTTCGCCTTCCGACGAGCT
>JBGANK010000039.1:0-31025 GCA_044222395.1 Hyphomicrobiaceae bacterium
CTTCAAGTCGCATCGCGCTGGCCCGATCGCCCCCTTGTGCGAAGAGTTCGGAGGCTTTGCCAAAATCCCCCACCTGTTCGTATATTTCTGCGGCCCTTTTTTTCTCACCGGCTTTGGCAAAGCATCTCGCGGCGTCGGCGTTTTTTCCGTCGCCTTATCCCGAGGCGGCGTTTCTCACCGTGGACGGCGTGGGCGAATGGACGACCACCAGCTACGGCAAGGGCATCGGCAACCAGATCGAGATGCTCGGCGAACTGCACTTCCCGCACTCGCTTGGCCTGCTTTACTCGGCGTTTACCTACTTCACAGGCTTTCGCGTCAATTCCGGCGAATACAAGCTCATGGGCCTCGCGCCCTACGGTGAGCCGAAGTATGTGGACGTCATCCTGCGCGAGTTGATTGATCTCAAGGAGGACGGGTCGTTCCGCCTCAACATGAAATATTTCAACTACGGCGTCGGGCTGACGATGACGAATCAGCGCTTCGCCGAGCTCTTTGGTCGTCCGCCGCGGAAACCGGAGTCCAAGCTGACGCAAATGGACATGGACCTCGCGCGTTCGATCCAGGACGTGACCGAGGAAATCATGTTCCGCATGGCAAAACATGTGCGGAAGGAAACCGGGCTGAAGAATCTCTGTCTCGCGGGCGGCGTGGCGCTGAACTGCGTGGCGAATGGGAAAATTCTCCGCGAGGGCATCTTCGAGCATATCTGGATTCAACCCGCCGCCGGAGATGCGGGTGGCGCGCTCGGCGCGGCGTTGTTTGCGTGGCATCAAGTGCTGGGGAACACCCGCGTGGCGGACGGCGTGCATGATTCCCAACGTGGCTCGTATCTCGGACCGGATTTTTCCCGCGACGCAATCCATGCCTATCTCACGAAGAACAACATCCCCTTCACCGAACTGAGCGACGCCGAGCTGCCCGAGAGGATCGCCGACCTGATCAAGGCCGAGAAAGTCATTGGCTGGTTTTACGGGCGGATGGAGTTCGGCCCGCGCGCGTTGGGCGGACGCAGCATCATTGGCGACGCGCAATCGCCCAGGATGCAGGAGGTGATGAACCTCAAGATCAAGTTCCGCGAGAGCTTCCGTCCGTTCGCTCCGTCAGTGCTGGCCGAGGACGCCGCCGACTACTTCGAGCTCGACGACGCCAGTCCCTACATGCTGATGGTCGCCGACGTGAAGCGCAATCGCCGCCGCCACTTGACGGAGGAACAGAAACGGCTGTTCGGCATCGAACAGTTGAACGTAACGCGCTCCGACATCCCTGCCGTCACGCATGTCGACTACTCCGCCCGCATCCAGACCGTGCATGCGAAGACCAATCCCCGCTATCACGCCCTGATCTCGCGCTTCAAGGCGCGCACCGGCTGCGCCGTGCTCGTCAACACGTCCTTCAATGTCCGCGGCGAGCCGATCGTCTGCACGCCCGAGGACGCCTTCCGCTGCTTCATGGGCACCGGCATGGAAACCCTCGCCGTTGGCAACTGCCTGCTCGAGAAATCCAGCCAGAACCCCGATCTGGCGAAGGACTACCGGGAACTCTTTACGCCCGACTAGTGGCCCGTCGCGCCAAAATCGAAACATGGCCGAGACCGCGTACGATCTTGGCGCGACATGAGGGCCACTAGAAAATACGTTGGCTTAGTGTGGCGTTCAGCGCGCCTTTGAAGACGCCACGCGGCCCGCCCCGTAGGTCAACAAAGGCGCGACGCCACACTAGCCGGTCGGGCGCCCGCTACACCCCCGCCCAAACCTAGTTGGTCCGACAACACGCGATTGCCGCGAACCTGCGCGCAATTTCGCCGCCCCCTTCCACAATGGAGTTCCGCCCACAGGCAACCGGCCGGGGCATACTGTGCTAACCATGAATCGCGCTACAATTGCTCGAACTGAGCTACGTTAACAGCGCTTTGACTAGCTGTTGGGCAATCATCTCGGCAGCGGCGACATTCGGAGGTTGCATCCAATGCCTTCCTTGTATGTGTGGGGAATAGCATTCACGATCAGTCTGGTAGTCATGATTCTGACCGCGGGTGCGGGCCTGCCGTTGATGCATCTGACGACGGGTGCACTGATCTGCTTGGGTATCGCCTTCGTGGCAATCCTCGAGAACCAAAGACAACGCCGCGAGGGTGCCAGCAAGGCCGAGATTGCGGCCACGACCTCTCGCCATATGGGTTTCATCTATATCTGGGGCGCGGCCATCATCGGGCTTACCTACATGACGATCCTGTCGTGGCACGAATGGTGGCATTGGTTTGCCGCATTCGCGGTCGTCGGCACGTTGTGCGTGTTCTTCTCCAACCTGATCACGCGTGATGCCGCGGCGGGCCGCACCGACAACGCATTGATGTCGATGGCCTCCAAGCTGACCTGGGTCCAGCTCGTCGCCATGATCATCGCCATCGTCGGCATGCTCTTCGACGGCAAGCTGTCGCGCTACTTGAACCCGAAGCACATGGACTGGGCAGCGCAGAACACCTTCTTCGCCGGCGCCGTCGGCCTGGCGATCCTCTCGGCTTATGCCTTGTGGGCGGCGCGCAACGACCGCGTCGCCTGACACCAGCAGATCTGTTATTGAAACCGCACCCGGTTCGCGAGGATCGGGTGCAATTGCATTTTGATCGCACCAGACCAAGCGAGGAGGACGGATGCAGGCCAGCGAGCTCACCCGCACCCTCTTGCTGCTCGCAGCCAGCATTATCGGCATGACATATGCGGCGTCCTTGCCGATGCGAACCCCTTCGATCGCTTCAGCCGCACTCGCATTCGCCGCGCTGACGTTTCTCGCTTCGGGCGTCAATGGAAGCCGCGTCGAAACCGCCGCCGCAGACGCGCGCACGGCCGCACGCTCAAATACATTGCTCATGGTGCTCACCTATGGCTGGGGCGGCTTGGCAATGCTGTCGGTCTACCTGCTCTCGGGTCTCAAATGGCAGCACGGCTGGCAATACGGCTCGGGCATGCTGCTGATCGCCGCCGCGCTTTTCTTCTATGCCCACCGGTTGAAGGAGCCCTCTTCGCCACTCGCATCACCGCACAAGCTCGACATCGCCGCGCGCCTGACGTTGGCCCAGGCCATCGCCGCCAGCATCGCGCTCATCGCACTCTTTGCCAGCGGCAAGATCGGAACCCCCAAGAACGACTGGGCCGCCAACCACATCTTCGTGGCAGGCGGCCTCGCCATCGTCGTCATCTCGCTTCTGGCCTTCCTCACCCATCGCCGCCTCACCGAGCGTGAATGAACGGAATGCCGCCTTACCGATGCTTGAAGTCGGGCTTGCGCTTCTCGACGAACGCCGCCATGCCTTCCTTCTGATCCTCGGTCGCGAACATCGCATGGAACACGCGGCGCTCGAAGCGAACTCCCTCGTTCAAAGTCGTCTCGAAGGCCCGGTTGATCGATTCCTTCGTCATCATGACGGACGGCAGTGACATCGCCGCGATCTTGCCCGCCGCCTTCATCGCCTCAGGCAACAGCTCGTCTGCCGCCACCACACGCGACACCAGCCCTGCGCGCTCGGCCTCCGCAGCATCCATCATGCGGCCGGTCAAACACATTTCCATCGCCTTCGACTTGCCGACGTAGCGCGTCAGCCGTTGCGTGCCACCCGCGCCTGGCATGATGCCCAGAGTGATTTCCGGCTGGCCGAACTTGGCCGTGTCCGCGGCAATGATGAAATCACACATCATGGCAAGCTCGCAGCCGCCGCCCAATGCGAAGCCGGCAACCGCAGCGACGATCGGCTTGCGGCAGCGCGTGATCCGCTCCCAGCTCGAGATGAAGTCCTCGCCATAGACCTGCGTATAGGTCTTCGACGCCATCTCCTTGATGTCCGCCCCCGCCGCGAATGCCTTCTCCGACCCGGTAATGACGATGGCGCCGATACCCGGATCAGCCTCGAAGGTGTCCAGCGCCTGGTTCAGCTCGGCCACCAGCGCGCTGTTCAAGGCATTGAGCGCCTTGGGCCTGTTAAGGGTGATGACACCCACCCGATGCTTGCTCTCGACAATGATGTTCTCAAAGGCCATGCTGGTCCTCTCTGGTTTCTTAACGCGTTGGGCCAACGCCCTGCGTTTCCGCGACATTGTTCGCTTTGACAGGTCATCCGATCCGCTGGGAGCCGCCGATGTTCCGCCGCTTGTTCTTCCTCGTCCTGCTCGCGCTGTTTCTCGCCGTGGGAGCACTGAGTGCCTACCTGCTCCAGCATCACTACGAAGCCTGGCTGGCCTGCAAGGACGCCTGGGGCCTCTGCTTCGCCGAAGGCTCCGACCTGCTCGACCGCGCTGCTCCCATGGGGCTGCCCCTCGCCTACCTCGGCATCACCCTCACGTTGGCCCTGCTGGCGCTGTGGGCCTTGTGGGGGGTGTTGCGCCCTGCACGCCGTCGCTACGCCTGACGCCGACCTCACCCGATCATGACTAGGTTGATCCGCGGGTTTGGCGTGCTTTCGCTACTGCTTTCGGCAGCGACCACGTTCATGTTGTGGGACCGCTACTGGCGCTGGCGTGATTGCTTCAACGAAGCGGGACGCTGCTTCGACGCGGAAACGGGAGACGTTCTCCTGGCTCAATCCGGTGTGGCGTGGGGCGCCCTGACCCTCCTGTTTCTTTGCTTGGGGCTCGCCTTGCTGTTTCTGGCAAGGTTGCGCACCTGATTACCGCTGACAGGCGGGGCAATGAAACGTCAAGCACCCGCCCTGGATGCTGCGGCGCACCATGCCCTGGCAGCCGGGCTGCGCGCAACCCTCTCCGGCCCGCCCATAGACCAAAAACTGATGCTCCAGATCAGCCTCGCCCAATGTGGCGCATCAGAAAACTGATCAACCCATCCAGATGCAGAACCTTGAAGAACACACCGGCTCTCTTCTCCCTACTCAACCGTGAACCCCACCAAAGAACAATTACGAGTCCGATGGCAACAAGCAGCGCGAAACCGACGTAGCCAAGGATCATAGATTGGTGAGTGAACCTCATCGCTGGCACTGCGGGCAATAGAACGTCGACCGCCCACCTTGCACGATGCGGCGTACGGTGCCCGTGCAGCCTAGCCGAATGCATGGCATCCACTCTCGGTCATAGACTGCGAACGTATGCTGGAAATAGCCGAGTCCGCCGTCAGCCGCCCGGTAGTCGCGCAAGGTCGAACCTCCCGCAGTGATCGCCTCCTCCAGCACCTGTCGTATCGCCGGTACCAGACGCTCCGCGCGCCCCGTTGGCCGCCCCCGCCGGTCCGCAAGACACGAGGCGCAGCGGTTGGGAGACAATCCGGCGCGGAACAGTGCCTCGGCGACGTAGATGTTGCCAAGCCCCGCGATGTTGCGCTGATCCATCAGGAACGCCTTGAGATCGGCTTTTCGCCCAGCAGCTCGCTCAGCCAGATACTCCGGTGTTAGGGCATTGCCCAAGGGCTCCGGACCCAGATCGCGGATCAGCGGATGCGTCTCGAATTCCAACTCCGGCACCATCACCATGAAGCCGAACCGGCGCGGGTCGTTGTAGACGATGCGGCTTGCGATGGGGGCGCGCCCGCGCTTGCCTCGCGAACTCGCACCCGACATCTCGAACACGACATGATCGTGCTTGGGGTCGGCGCCCGAGTCGTGGACGAATTGCCCCACCATTCCCTCTCCCCATTGCCCTGCACCTGCAATGGGGAGAGGGTTAGGGTGAGGGGCAGAATGCGCGTGAGGGGCAGAATGCGGGTGAGGGGCAGAATGCGCGTGTGGGGCAGAAACGTGCGCTGCGGTCTTTAGCAATCGAGGTGTAAGGGCAGAGATCGTAAACCGTCCGCTCATGCCCAGATGCATGATCAGCACGTCGCCGCCTTCGATCCTCGCAACGAGATACTTGGATCGACGGCCGAGATGTTCCAGCGTGCGGCCCTGCAAACGTTCCGCCATGCGCACTGGCAAAGGAAAGCGCAGATCCGGGCGCCGCGTTTCGACGCGAGCGAACACACGCCCCACCATCGCCGGCTCGAGCCCGCGCCTAATCGTCTCGACCTCGGGAAGTTCAGGCATCGCACTTCATCCCGACGTGCAAGCTTGTCTCAGGTCTCCGCCACCAGTCCGGCCGCGACAATCCCCGCGCAGCAGGCGGCCTCGTCGTTTTCCGATGTATCACCCGAGATGCCGATCGCGCCTATCAGCTCGCCACCAGAATCGCGGATCAGCACGCCACCCGGAACCGGAACCATCTTGCCGCCCGCGATGTGCCCGCACGCGGCGATGAAGTAGGCCTGCTTTTCCGCCCGCTCGCCGAGCTTGCGCGAGGACTGACCGAAGGCGATTGCGCCATACGCCTTTCCGATCGCCACGTCGGCGCGGTGTAGACTGGTTCCGTCCTCGTTGACGAGACAGCGGACCGCGCCGCGCGCGTCGAGCACGGCGATCGCCACCGGCTTCAGGTTGCTCCCCCGCACGTGTTTGCGCGCGCCCGCCAAGATCAATTCCGCCAGTTCCAGTTTCATCATGATCGCAATCAACCCTGTTGGCCGGATCGGCATGACGGCCGGCCCGGAAGCGCCTTGCGCATCTGCAATAGCAAGCTGGGGCGCGCTAGGCTATGGTGCCGCGCAACACTCAGCCCGCCGTACACCGCCCCAGCAAAGGCCTTTTCCGATGACTGACCCGCAGCACACCGACACCACGTCCTTCGGCTTCCGCGAGGTGCCCAAGACCGAGCGGCAGGGTCTCGTCAACGACGTCTTCGCCAAGGTCGCCGACCGTTACGACCTGATGAACGACCTGATGTCGGGCGGCTTACACCGGCTATGGAAGCGCGATTTTATTGCCTGGCTCGCCCCGCCCAAGGGCGATCGCCCCTATCGCCTGCTCGATGTGGCGGGCGGCACCGGCGACATCGCGCTGCGCTATGCTTATCAAACCGGTGACAGCGCAACCGCGGTCATCTGCGACATCAGCCGCGAAATGCTCGACGTCGGCCAGCGCCGCGTCAACGACGCCGGCCTCGCGCATCGCATCGAGTGCGTCGAAGGCAACGCCGAGGCGCTGCCGTTCCCAGACGCCAGCTTCGATGCCTACACCATCGCCTTCGGCATCCGCAACGTCACCAACATCGACAAGGCGCTGAGCGAGGCACACCGTGTCTTGAAGCGCGGCGGCCGCTTCATGTGCTTGGAATTCTCGGAAGTGCAGATGCCGATCCTCGACAAGCTCTACGAGTTCCATTCCTTCCACGTCATCCCGCGCATGGGCAAGCTCGTCGCCGGCGACGACCAGCCCTACCAGTATCTCGTTGAATCGATCCGCAAGTTCCCCAAGCAGGAGGCGTTCGCGTCGATGATCCGCGCCGCCGGCTTCGAGCGAGTCAGCTATCGCAATGTCACCGGCGGCATCGCCGCCATGCATTCGGGCTGGAAGATCTGATATCGACGGGCAAGAAGTCTTGACCGGCCACATCACTCCAATGTCATGGCCAGCCCCGGAGCCGGCCATCCAGGATTGCAGGCGCTGCGGCACTTTTGCTGGATGGCCGGATCAAGTCCGGCCATGGAGAAGTGGGACAAGACTATGGCTCACTGGCATGTCCGCTGGAAGAGTTGTGTCCTGGCTCGCATCGAAGACGTCCAAAACGCGAAAGCGGCGCACCCGCGTGCACCGCTCCCAAATCCAGCTGAGCCGGAATAGTCGGCTCCATCACCCGCAGCCGCAGCCGCCGCCACAGGTGTGGCCGCCACCGCCTTGAGCCGACGAGAACGAGCCACCGTCATCCGCACCTTTGCCGGGCAAGGCGATCCGCGACAGCTGCTGCGTCAGCTCTGCGCTGCCGCACGACGGGCACTCCGGCTTGTCGTCCGAGCGCACCAGAGTCTCGAACTGCTTGCCGCACGAATTGCAGCTGAAACCGTAGATCGGCATGACGAAATTCCCATCTCTTGACGTCTTGAGCGCAGACCGGGCCGGCAGTTTGCGCATACATTGTCGCTTCTGTGAAGGCTAGTGTTCTGTATCGAACGCTTGGCTCCGCGCGACGGTCGGCAAGCGATGGTGAATCCGGAACTTGATCAAACGAGTGGCTAGGGCTCCGGCGCAGACACTTGAGTACCAACCGTTGCTGTCGAAACACTGGAGTGCGTCGGACCATGACCCCTAGTTCTGGATCAAACATTTGCTTCCCGGGCGGAGGTCGGCAAATGTTTGTGAATCCGGAACACGAACAAGAAGATGACTGGGGCTCCGGGCTGCCGTGCAGGTTCCCGCGAGGGAACCAAGCGTCAGAGTCGGAACACTAGATCGACTAAGGAAAGCAGCGCTATTCAGATATGGTTCAGAACAAATTTGCTACGCTTCTGATCATGACTACCGCAATATCATCAACCGACCCATTTCGAGTAGGCATAATCCGATGATCCAGTCAGTGACAAGAATTGGAGCTACGACGCTCTTGACCGCCGTCCTGCTTTCAAGCGCCGCGCCCGCCAGCGCAACGCTCAAACTATGCCAGAAGGTGATCAACGGCGACGGTCGAGGCCCTACCATCGAGATCGCAATGCAAAAGGCCATCTTTAGCTGGCGCATGCATGCCCAGGACGCCTATGGCAGCTATTACGACAATTACCGTTTGTCGGAAAACAAGGGCAGGACTTGCCATCCACAACGAGGGACCGGCCTCATTGCCTGTCAGATCTGGGCCAATCCCTGCAAGAGCACCAAGCCTTCTTCGCCCTCTATGAGACACAATTAGAGCACCTTCGACTTCGGTTGGAACTGAAACATCCACTGTCGGTTGATCTGTGCCCAAGTCGGAGAGATTGAGCGCAAGAGGCGTTATGGTGTGCCGATCCGCCACCTGCTTGCGGCGGTTGATTAACTCATGGCAATGCCATCTGAGGCTTTCGGTTTCAGCCGCACCGCCACCACCGTCGCATTGTCCTGGTGCGGCTCGCGCATTTGATCGACCTCGCGGATCAAAGCCGCAGCCACCGCCTTCGCGCCCTCCTTGGCGTAGGCCGTGACGATCCTTGCGATCTCCGGCGTCTGCAGCGTGTGCAGCCCATCACTCGCCAGGATCACGTAGTCGCCGGGCTCCAGCTTCAGCGGCCGGCGCGATACATCCACCATGTCGATTTCATCGCCGGTAACCGCCGAGCGGAGCATGTGACGCCTGGGATCGTTGCGCGCCTCCCGCTCAGTCATGCGTCCTGCCGCCACCATGCGATCGAGCTCAGGTGCGAGCGAATGGTCCTCATTGAGCAGGGCGATCTCACCCGCGCGATAGAGTAGCAGCGGGCTGTCGCCAACGCTGACCCACTCCACACCCTCGCCGCTGAAGCTGGCACCGATCAACGTAGAACCCATGCCCGAAAGCGACGGGTTCTGCGCCACCTTGCGCGCCACCGCCGCGTTGGCGGCGCGCAGGGCTTCGACCAGTCGCTCGGAGATTGGTCCGTCACGTGCCGCGCATGAGCCGATGAAACTCTCGCATACCATCCGGCTTGCAAGCGCACCTCCGGCATGTCCGCCCATGCCGTCGGCAAGCACGGCGAACAGGTTGCCGTCGCGCGCGTCGCTTGCAGGCAATTCAGGAAGAAACAGTTCTCCATCGCCCGGCCAGACCGCCGCCGTATCCTCCTGATAGTGGCGCGCACCTTGCGTGGCGCTGCGCGCGAATTCGTAAAACGACATCAATCCTTGACTTCTGCGAGTTCGGCCCAGTCGAAATCCGGGCCACAGAATGGCACGAACACGAGTTGTGTCCGCCCCACGGTTATCACATCCATATGCGCCAATTCGACGGCACCCGTTGGCCGCTTGTCGTTTACCGATACCACATTCGTCTTGGCAAGATTGGGCACGAACAGGAAGCCGCGATCGGTGGAATCGTAGCGGATATAGGCTTGTTCCTCCGATGAAATGGCGTCGTCCCCGAAGTCTATGGCGATACGCTGGCTCTTGGAACGTCCCAGCGTGTTGTTGCCCTCGAAAATCGGCCGGAACGATCCGAGCCCGGGTCCGCCCACCACCACCAGCCAGCCGACCACCGGATCCTGCGCGAACTCCGTGCGCTCGAGCTTCTGGCGACCGCGCACAAGTTGTGTCCGCGTCGGCTCATCGGTTACTTCGACGACGGGCTTGGCCTCCACCGACTTGCGCACGACCCGCGTCGTCGGCGGTTCATCGAATTCGACGCCGGGCTCCTGTGGCTTCAGCGAGATGCTGCCACGCACCGCGCGCGCAGCCTCCTCCGCACTGGGCACGGTCGCTGTAACGCCATCTTGAGGCCCCTCCTTGTCGTTCGCACGTGACGCCATCACACTCTCAACCTCCATGTGACCCGCTGCCGCCGGAACGCGCGCTCGATCCACAGACACGGGCACATTGGCGATGGCAACCACGGCCGGCACCGGCGCGACTGCCTTTTCGCTCAACGACCGAAGTGCTTCCGCGTTGTCGTCGCGGCTGGCGGCGGCGAGCGCATCCTTCAACGAGCCGAACAGCCCGTGGGCGCGTTGCCCCAGCGGTTGCGGCTTGGCCTTGCCTTGCATGTGAACTTCCCTCTCCCATATGCCCTGCTGCCGAACTGCCCCGCAAGGACTGCGGCAGCGCCACTACCCTCATTCAGTTCTGGATTGCTCCGCGACATGTCCGCACCTTCGGTAAGGACCGGCGCACCGCTGCGCTACAGCGCCAACGTCCGGTACACCAGCTGGACGTTGCCCAGCCTGATTTCGTCACCGTCGTAGAGGCGTCGGCGGAACACGCTGCGACCATTGACGCGCACCGTTCGCCGAGAACCCCGTGTCAAATCGCAAAGATATAGATCATATTCCGACGTTCGCTCGATCGCCGCGTGGTAGTCCGCAAGCCCTTTGGTATCGAGAACGATCTCGTTGTCGGGCGCCCTGCCGATGCGCACCAGTCCCGATTCGATTTCGAAAAGTCCGCTTGGCCCTAGCACCTCGCCTTCCAGCCGCGCACGCCGTGGCCGCGAAAATCCCGTCAGCGCCGCCGTTCGTCCAACATTCTGCGTGTCCGGAAGAGCCTTGCTGCCGGCCCTCCTCTCATCGGTAGTCCGCGACCAGCCAGCCAGGAACGCCAGCGGTACCATCGCAAGGATCATCAGCACTCCGAGCTGTAGCGCCGGCGCATGGACGAAACCGGACCGCGCCTGCGTGTACACCCAGTTGAAGTAGCCCAGCGCACGCTGCGCCGTAGCACGCACCGCCGACAGCATGGAGTTGGCGTCACCAGCGCCGGCCAGCGCTATCACCGCAACCCCAAGCATCAACAAAAACATGAGTGTCAGCAATAAACTGCGCGAACTAGTTACAAATCGATGCGGCTTCAGCGACGCTTCTGGGCCGGTAACCGGCCGTGGCATTTCCTCCGTCAGATCCACGACTGTGCGCTCCCCCGTTTATGTCGTTTATCTCGAAGTCCGAATCAAAGCCTGGGGCGCGTTGGCGGCAAGACCGTGGCCAACGTCTGGCGAACCCAAGATTTGTTCATCTTGGGTTCATCGCCCGCGCCTGTGCCACATTTCTGCGCCACTCATGGCCAAGGAGGCACGAATCGATGTCTCGTCCCGGGCGTGGGGCGCGCTGCCGCCGGCATTTGCGCGAATACGACGAGAACCATGACGAATCTGATCGCGTTACCGACCGGAACCGAGCTTGTCGGCGACTACCGCATCGAGCGCGTGCTCGGTGCCGGCGGATTCGGCATAACCTATCTCGCCGACGAGATGGCACTGGAACGCGCCGTCACCATCAAGGAATACTTCCCCAGCGACTTCGCGGCCCGCAATTCCAGCCACGAGGCCGTGCCGCGCTCTCAGGATTGCTCCAAGGACTACCGCTGGGGTCTCGACCGCTTCATCGAGGAGGCGCAGACCCTCGCTCGCTTCGATCACCCGAATATCGTCCGCGTCTACCGCTACTTCCGCGCCAACAACACCGGCTACATGGTGCTGCAATGGGAGGAGGGCCAGAGCCTCAAGTCCTGGCTCAAGCAGTTGAACCGGGCACCGCGCCAGAAAGAACTCGACGAGATCATCGCCCCGCTTCTTGAAGCGCTGGAGATGATCCACAAGGCGGATTTCCTGCATCGCGACATCGCTCCCGACAACATCATCGTCAGGAAGAGCGGCTCGCCCGTGCTCATCGACTTCGGCTCCGCTCGCGGTGAGATCGCCGCCCATTCCAAGACCGTCTCGGCTCTGGTCAAGCCGGGCTACAGCCCCTACGAGCAGTATGCCGAGACAAGCCGCAAGCAGGGCCCGTGGACCGACATCTACGCCTTGGGCGCGACGCTCTATCACGCGGTCACCGGCAAGCGCCCACCCGATGCTCCCTCGCGCATGGTGCATGACGAGTTGGTTCCGGCCCGCGACACGGCGCTCGGCGCTTACCGGCAGAGCTTTCTCGCCGCCATCGACCGCGCACTTTCGATCGAGATTAGGGATCGCCCGCAATCCGTCGCCGCATGGCGTGGCGATCTGCTGGCGCCGGAGCAGCCGCGCCAGGGCTGGCTTACCAAGGCGCTCGAGAAACAGCGCGAGGAGGATGCCAAAGCCGAGCTTGAGCGTGACGCTGCCCGACGCGCCTCCGCCGACGTGACCACACCGCCGCCACCCGATGCGCCAGGCCCGCAAGGCGGCCTGCTCGACTTCCTCGACCGACTTGGCGGCGCCAAGCCCGCGGCCGCCAAGGCCGACGCAGCCAAGCAACCTGACGCGGCGGCGAAGCCCGCCAACGGCAAGGTGAAGCCAACGCCGAAGCCAAAGAGCCCCGCCAAAGCCGCACCGCCAGCAAAGGCAGTAGCCGCCAAGCCCGCGCCGAAAGCGCCGGCCAGCTCGCCCGCTCCGGCGGCGACCGTCGTGCTTGCACCCAGCGAGCAACCCGCGGCCTTGAACCTGAAGAAAAAGAAGCCGACACCGCTCAACGACAAACCGGAGGAAGCCAAGGTTGCCGGACCGCCCGCGGCTGTCGAACCCGCAAAGCCGGTCGAAACGCCCGCGGCGCCCAAGCCGGCTGCGCCCAAGGGCGAAATCGTTCCCGCGCGGCAGCGAACGGGTCTATTCACGCGCGGTCCAAGACCCAAGCCCAGACCCGAGCCCGCCAAGGCGAAATCTTCACCGCGATTGCCTCCGATTTTCGTCAAGTTCGCGATTGGCGCGTGCGTGGCAACGCTGGCCGTCATGCTGCAGAACCGGCTTCCCGACATCACCGACAAGACGCAGGAGCTGCGCCCCACGGCCGCCGCACCGGCACCGCCCATCTCGCCGCAGCTCGCCTTAGTCACTGCACACGACGGCGGCGCCAACCTGCTGCAATACGGCTCCGACGGCAGCAGGCTCTACAGTGTCGGCGGCGACCACACGCTGAAAGTCTGGATGAGCGCGGACCTTTCATTGGTGAACTCGATACCTCTCGAGCAAGGCACCATCACGTCCCTGGCCGTCCGCGGCGACAGCGCGCTCATCGGCCATGCCGACGGCCGCATCGACCTTTGGGATGTCGCCGCCGCCAGCAAGCGCGCCACTTTCCAGCGCAACGAGGCCGACATCTGGTCGCTCGCCTTCGCCGGCACTGACACGCGCTTCCTCACTGCGACCCACGACTGGAAGGTGGCGCTCTGGGACGCGGCGCAGACTTCCGCACCGGTACACGTCTTCGATGGTCACGAGAATGCCGTGCAAGCGATCGCCTACGCGCCCAACGGGGACTTGATCGCTTCAGGCGGCGCCGACCGCACCGTCCGGCTCTGGAACCTCACCACGCGCGATCTTGTCCGCACCTACCGCGGCGCGCGTGCCTTCATCACATCGATCGCCATCTCGCACGACAGCAAGCTGATCGCCGCCGCAAGCATCGACGGATCGATCCGCGTGTGGAGTGCCACCTCGCGGCGCCAACGTCAGCTTTTCTCCGGCCATCAAGGCGCCGTCAACCAGATCTCGTTCGCACCCGACAACAGGCGCTTGGTCTCAGCCGGCAGCGATGGCACCGTGCGCCTGTGGGATCTCGGCCGCCGCCGCGCCATTCGCGCCTATTCAGGTCACAAGGGCGATGTGAAGGCCGCGCAATTCGCGCCCGACGGCACGCGCATCGCCACGGCGGGCGGCGATGGCACCGTCCGCATCTGGTCAGCAATGCAGCGCTCCGAGAACGGCAGCTGATCGCCTCGGCGGTCCACAACGCTGGCACCACACCTCTGCTGACCAACGATGACAGGCGAAACTTCAGCCGCGACCGCCTTCATGCTTGGCGAGGTGTCGCGCAAGCTCGTCGTATGCAGCGCAATTTGCACCGCACCGCTTGGCGATCTCGTTGAGCTCACCGCGCGCTGCCGCGGAGTCGCCAACCGTCAGCAACGCTTCACCCAGATAGGCGCGCGCCACCACGAAATCAGGATCGATCGACAGCGCCTTCTTGTAGAATGGGAAAGCCCCCGCGACATCGCCCGACTTGCGTGTAGCAAACCCGAGATAGGTGAGCGTGCGCGCGTCAGGCGCCTTGGCGGCACTCAAGTAACCGATCGCCGTTTCGTAGTTTCCGAGCCGCGCCATCCAGTAGCCGGCATAGAAGAGTTCCTCGTCGCTGAGCTGCGCCGTTGCTGGCCCGACGCACGCGCTCCACGCCGGACTGCCCTTCGCAAGGCCATCGCACGCGCTGGCCGGACCCATATCCTTGCCCGCTACGGCCACTGTTGAGCCACCGGTCAGCAACAGCGCCACCGACATTGCAAGACTGCGCTTGCTGGATCGAACAATCATCATCGGATTCCAGTCCCGTTTTTTCTTGTTGTTGAACACGTCCTAATGCTCTCGCCGCAGCTCTGTTGCTGTGGGCAAATCGACATTCTGGCGTTTGCTATGGCCCTCAGGATCTGGCCATGGCCGCCAACCTAGCACAAGATGCCGCGCAAGCGACTCGCCGCCTTCGGAAAGAGCAGATGACGAATATCCGCATTTCCCGCGAGATGAAACCGCCCGGCGCGACTGACACACAATCGATCCGCTTGCGGCCTAGCATTGAGAACGTGATGGACGAGGGAAGGCCATGTTCGGCTGGGGGAAGAAACGTGACGGCTTCGAGTGGCACGACTATGTGCGCACGACGATTCTGGTGCGCCGCGCCAAGCGCCGCCAGAAGCTCGATGACGTCCGCCAGGCCGCCGCGGACGGCCTGAAGGATGCTGGTGTTGCGGCTGCACGCGGCCTCAATGAAGCTGGACACGTGGCGGCCGAAGGCTTGCGCAATGCCGGACTGAAAGGGCAGGCTCTCGGCGCCTCTGGTGCCGCCGGTATGGCAGCAGGGCTCAGGCGCTTCGGGGCGGCGAGCGCGCGCATCTCGCGCGCCGCCGGTGCCAAGACGGTCCAACTCGCTGGAAAGGTGCCGCCCATGGCCGCAACTGTGCTCGCACCACTCCTAATGCGCCTCTCCGACCGGCGCACACGCATCGCGCTCGCTGCATTCGGACTGGCCGCTCTCATTGCCGCGGGCTATCGCGCATTGAGTGTCGGCATCGACTCCCGCGCCGTGTTTGCAGCGCTGCTGTCGCTGTTCACGCTGGGTCCTGCACTGCTCGCCGAACGTCATCGCGCCGAGCTGACGACCCGGCCTGCAGCTCCGCAAGGCGGCTCTCAATCGCCAGCACCCGCACCACCCTCCCTGAGCTTCATGACCGGCGTGTTGGGTTGGGCCGCAGCCGCGGTGCTCGCCGTGCTCGGCATCGGCTCCTTGATCAAGCCAGAGCAGGCACCTGAACCGGGTGCCGTCACGACCGCAGCCTTGCCCGATCGAACATCGGCGGCTCCGAGTGGCACGATCAAGGGTCAGGCTCGTGCGATCTCGGGCGATACCTTGCGCATAGGCCGTCAGCAGATCCGCCTCGCATACATTGAGGCACCCGATCGTGAGCAGACCTGCAAGCAGTCCAACGGCCGCAGCTGGCGTTGTGGCGAGGCCGCCCAGAACGCCCTCACCCGACTTCTCAAAGGTGGAAAGGTCGTCTGCACGGTCTCCACACCAAACAGCGAACGCGCCGCGGTCGGCGAATGCCGCAACGACGAAGGCGACATTGCCGCCGCGCTGGTCAAGGGCGGCCACGTCTTTACCGAGACTGGCTTCTTCGCGCGCTATTCCGACCTGGAGAAAGAAGCCCGCACAAAATCCGCTGGCTTATGGGTGGGCGAGGCAGAACGTCCCGCCGCTTTCCGCGCTGCCATTTGGAATGAGGCCCGAAAGAAGTCGCCCGGTGAATGCCCGATCAAGGGCAGCGTGTCCTCGCGCGGCAAGATCTACGTCATGCCATGGAATCGCGATTATGACCGCGTTTCGGTCAATACGGCCCGCGGCGGACGCTGGTTCTGCAGCGAAGAGGAAGCGACCGGCGCCGGCTGGCACCCCTCGAACGACACGTGATATCAAATCTTATCGCTGAACGCGCGGTCATAAAAAACGAAAAGCCCGCGGGCCGGGGGGGACGGTCCGCGGGCATCGAGCCGTGTGCCATTTCGGGGGGGAGGGACAGCACCACGACGTATCCAGATGATACCAAAGCGTGTGTCCCTCTTGCAAGGTCTTCGAAAAAGAACCTCTGCTGTATGTCAATAAACTCTGAATATAGAATTCGAAAACCGACGGCTTTTCAGTGCCCGATCGCAGAATCGCGGATGCGATGAGCCAATGCGCGGAAACAACACCCGTGCAACGCCGTCGGTCGGCGAAATGCTCTCTGCAACTTTAGGTGCCTCAACCACCGCATTTTCGCAGCGGACGGCTCACCTTTGTCCAGCAGCCTATTCGAGCAAATTTTTCAAGCAAGTTTCGCGGCCGCCGCCCGCTGAACGAATGCACTTCGACCATCGCGCTGCTTGCGCCCATCACGACGGATTGCCGCCGCTACTTCCAGCCGAAATCGAGGCCCGTGATCCAAAGGTGCCCAGCATCGCCTTTCGGAATTTCCTTGCCTTCGCCGGCGAGACCAACCGTGGCAGCGACACCATCGATGCCCAGGGCTCCGTCTTCGATCAATTTCAGTTTCTTGTTCTCGATCACTTTCGTTCCGTCGACCCAGACGTGAAGCTCGCCATTCTGCTTTTCAGCGCTGTTGAGCACGACTTCCTGCTCCAAAGTCATCCAGCGGCCCTTTTGCAGCTTGATTGTGCCGGGTCGATTGAGGACCTGGTTGTTTGACCCATTGGCCGTCTTGGTGTGCTCCAAGATCATTGTGTCGCCGTCCCGGCCCCAGCGCATGCGCACGACGAAACCCTGCCCTTCCTTGATCTCGGTGCGTTCCGGTTTGGCCCCGCCGAACAGGCCGGGAAGCAAGCCGGCATTTGCGAAATCGAAGTTGTCGGGCAGGAATACCGAGTACCTGAGGCAAGCGGACTTGGCGCGGCCGCTGCCGTCCGGCCGCCAGGGGAAATGCACACCGACTGGCGAATGCGGATCCATGTCATCGGCGCGGCCGAGCTTGATGTCGAGTGCACGCTCCATCGGGCCTGCCTCGACACTGACGATCTTTGCATTCTGCATCAGGCCGAGTTCCTCGCGGCCTGCCTGCGCCTGCAGTTCGATCATTGATAGCGGCAGACCATCATTGCTCTGCAAGCCGAACCGCACAGCTTGCGGGTAGCCCGCCATGCAACCAATCTGCACTTCGCTGAAATAGCGATATGAGATCACCAGATAGCCGACCAGGACCGCCACCGCGATGCCGCCGCCGACCAGTACGATGCTGTCGGCCGAAGTCTTCTGTGCCATCTTGCCCCTCTCAGTTCCCAATTCTCTTAGCCACGAAACGAACGATTGATGTTGCGCATCAGCGGATCGATCAGCTGATCGAGCAAGGTGCGCTCGCCCGTCATCAGCAGAACCTCGCTGCGCATACCCGGCTGCAGCGCGATTTTTTTCTCGATCTCCGCCCGGCTGCCGGTCAGCTCGACGCGCGCTGCGATGTAGGAGACCCCCGTCCGCCGATCCTCGATGCTGTCGGGCGAAATCCAGGCGAGCGTCGCCGCCAGCGGACGCTGCTCACGCCAGCTCAGTGCCGTTAGCCAGACTTTTGCCGGCATACCCGGACGCACATTCTCGATCTGGTTGGGATTGAGTCGCCCCTCGATCACCAGGCGGTCGTCATCAGGCACCAGTTCGGCAACGGTTCCGCCTGGCTGCACCACGCCCCCGCTGCCCTTTACGGTCAGCGACAGGATGCGACCGGCCTCCTGCGCGCGAATTTCCGAGTTGGCAAGATCCCGCTGCATGATCACGACTTTCGCGTCGAGCGATGCGATCTCCTTCTCGATTTCGGCAACCTGACGGTCGAGAGCCAGCACGCGCGAATTCGCTGCGAGCTGACGCGAAAGCAGATCGCGCATCGTGTTGGCTTCCTGCCGCGCCAGCAACAGCTGCCGGTCGGCCGCCTCGACCTGCGAGGTGAGCGCCCGTAACTGCTCTGTCAGCGCTCTCGTATCCATTGTGGCGATGAGATCGCCCGCGGCAATCCGCTGTCCCTCGGCCACATGCAGCAGCGCCACCGTGCCGCCGCGCTCATGCTGCACCTGCTTGACGCGGCTCTCGACGATGATCGTGCCGGGCATGCCGATGCCCTTCTCGATCGGCGCGACGGCCGCCGTGCCGACACCGACGCCAAAGAAGGCGATGATGACGAACAGGCCGACTTTCACCGGGCCGCTCACGTCGAGCTGTGCTTTCTGTTGCACCGCTTCGCTTTGATGCAGGGATGTCGTGTACAAGCTCATGCTCTGCCCCCGAGCGCCGTCGCTGCACGAACACTCGCCGTAGCATCGGCCGCAACCGCCGGCGCCGATTGCGCTCCGCCCGATATCCCCGTGCCCTGCTTCATCATTTCCTTCGGCGATGCTTGTCGGCTGATGCAGCCCTCCGCCATCACCACAACCTTGTCCATCAGCGCAACCAGGCGCGGATCCTGGGTGGCGATTACGAGTGTCGTTCCGGAAGTCCGCAGCGCCTCCATGGCGCGCATCAAGTCGCGCAGCCCGGCACCATCGAGCCCGGCCTCGGGTTCGTCGAGCACCACCATTGTTGGCTGTCCCGCGACCGCTCGAGCAAGTGCCACCGCACGCCGCTCGCTGAGCGACAGTGCACTGCCGCCGGCGCCGACGTCGGTCTCGTAACCGTTCGGCAGGTCCTGCAGCCTGTCGTGCATTCCAGCCGCAAGCGCCGCGCGCGCTGCCGCCATCAGGCTTTGATCGGTAAACCGCACGATATTCTCGTGAACGGTACCCTCGATCAGCATCGGCTCATCGGCCATGTAGCCGATCGGCGGCAAGGCACTGCCGCGCTGCCAACGGTGAATCGGCAGTCCATCGAGATCAGCAGTTCCCGCGGAAGGAACGACCGCCCCTGCCAGCACTCCAGCCAGGGTCGACTTTCCCGAACCATTCGGTCCGACGATCGCCAAAGACTCGCCGGGCCTCAGTTCCAGAGATACGCCGCGCAGGGCCGCGAGCTTGCGCCCTGGCATGTAGACCGTCACGTTCTGCAGCTTGATGCCTCCGGTCGGGCGATCCTCGCTGCCTGAGACGTCGGCCTGCCGGAATTCATCGGGAAGCAGTTTCAATCGTTGATAGGCACGCCAGGCTGCAAAAGCCGGTCGGATCGCGCCGACGAGCTGCTCCAAAGGCGCCAGCGCGCGGGCCAGCAGGATTGCAGATGCGACCAGCACGCCGGGCGTCACCTGGTCATTGATGACGAGCCAGGCGCCGAGCGCGTAGATCGCGATCTGCGAGCTGATCCGCACCGTCCGCGCCATCGAACGCACGAAGCTTGTCCGCTTGGCGAGCGAATAGCTGCCGGCGATGTGACCGCGGTTGACTTCTTCCCAGCGTGCGCTGACGCCCTCTGCAAGACCCAGCGCGCCGGTCAAAGACGCATTCGTGGTCGCCAGGCTCCACCACTGGCTCGAGCGCTCGCGCGCCTGTGTCGTCTCCCGCTGCAAGCGCTCGGTCAGCATCGCCTGAAAGATCGAGATGACGAATAGCGCTGCCACCGAAACGAGCCCGACGACGCCGATCAGCGGATGCAACAGCGCCAGTGCGACAAGAAAGATCGGCACCCAAGGCCCGTCGAAGAATGGCGTCACCGCCTGGCTCGAAACGAATCCCCTCAGCGTCTCGATCGCCCTGAGATCCTGACGCAGTTCCGCGCCATGCGTCCCCGCCTTCAAGCCGTTGGCAAGCACGAATTCGCCCAGACGATGATCGAGCCACACCCCGGCACGCGCCAGAATGGAGTCGCGCACCATCTCCAGCAGCGCCAGCGAGATGATCGCAACGGCCGTAATCGCGGTGATGATGATCAAAGTTTCGATCGAACCCAGCGGCACGACCGTTTCGAAGACTTGCAAGGTGTAGAGGGGCGTCGCCAGCATCAATACGTTGACGAAGCCGCTGAACACGAACGCCTTGAGCAAAGCGCCTCGTGCCTGTTTCAGCAATCGTCTCGAGGTGCGCATCAGCCCAGTTCCTCGCTCCCATCGGACCAGATCGGTCTTCCGGTCAGCCACGCAAACGCTTGTGGGAAATCAACAAAGACCCCCCAATCTGCTCATGGTTACCAAATCAGGTTTTAAGAACCGCTAACGCGACGTACATCGCCGCAGCGGATCAGCGGGATTCGGCTCCGGAAAAGAAGGGAGGCGGATGGCGATAGATATCGCCACCCGCCCCAGCCACCCGCTTGAAAAGTGTTGCCAAACTCTAAACGATGATGTGGTGACCGCTCGTGAGATCGTCGAGGTTGATCCCGTGCACGTCCTCGAGCAGGACGACGTCGATGTAGCCGCCAAACCCGCCCAGATCGACCGACACGACGATACCGGCCGCAGTATCGGTCACGTGCACATCATGCGCGAGATTGAGCGCCTTGTTGCCGTGGCTGAGCCCGGAGAAATCGAGCCGGTCACCGCCGCCGAAATCGGTGATCGTGTCGAACCCGTAGTAGTTCTGACCCGACTTGACGTCGCTTTGCGTGAAGACGAACGTATCGCTGCCGCTACCTCCAGCGAGCGTGTCGTAACCACGCCCACCCTTGAGTGTATCGTTGCCTGCACCGCCATTCAGGATGTCGTCGCCGTTGCTTCCTAGAAGCGTGTCGTTGCCTGAGCCGCCCGTGACACCTTCGATGTTGAACAGCAGATCCTTGTTGCCGCCCAGCGTAACGATCCCATTGCCCAGATCGGCCATAATGGTCGTCGTCGCCGCCGAATAGTCTACGATGTCGATTCCATAACCGCCGTTGAAATGGTCGAGACTTGAATCCACTGCCGCAACGATGACGTCGTTGCCCGTGCCGCCATAGATTTGATCCCGGCCAGCACCGTCTGAGATCAGGTCGTCGCCGGCGCCAGCATCCACATAGTCGTCACCACCACCGGCGTAGAGGAAGTTCTGCTGGCCATCGCCCGTGATCGTATCGTTGTACTGCGAGCCGAGCACGCCCTCGATGCCCGAGAACATGTCGTTGCCGTCACCCGTCGCCGTGCCGGTGACCAGCGATACGATAACGCTGTTACCCGTCGTGCTGTAGTCGACGTAATCGATTCCGCCGCCGCCGAACATGAGGTCGTCGCCGCCGCCGCCGCGCAGGATATCCAGGCCGCCCGTGCCATCGACGCCGTCAAAGTGTACATCGATCGACGCGCTGACCGAAGCCGTCGAGCCGTTCCCCTCGATGGCAATGGCCGCCACGCTGAGCGTGACATCGACCGCCTCTGGCGCGGTCATTGTCAGGCCTGGAAGCTCGGCTGAGCTGACCTCCCACACGCCTGCCCCGATTTCCCTGCCTGCTGACAGCGTCGCGCCTTCCGGCAGACCGGAGATCTGCACCGTCAGCATTTCCGAGCCGTCAAGATCGGTCAGAGCGGCGTCGATATCGAGCTTCACCGCATAGCCCGTGTCCGGCTGCTCTTCGGAATAGATGATGTCGTTGCCGTCGCTGCCGATGATGAGGTCCGAGCCGGCAGTGCCGTACAGAATATCAGGCGCGCTGGTGCCATTGATCGCAAGACCGCCCACCATTACCGAGACGTCCGATACCGTCAGCGTCGGCGCATCCGCAACGGCATTGACCGTGACGTTGACGTGCTGCTCGACGAACTTGCCGAAAGCATCCGTGACGACGACGCCGAAACCGTCCGCGCCGCTGTAGTTCGCGTCAGGCGTATAAACGAAGGCTCCGGTTGCCGGATCAAGCGTGACACTGCCGTGTTGCGGCCCGCTGGCCAGGGCATAAGACAGCACATCGCCATCCGGATCGGTCGCGCCGATCGAGCCTGAGATGGCCAAATCTTCGCCAGTCTCGATCGCCTGCTCCGCCGCAACGACTGGTGCCGCGTTGAGGATGTCATCGAGCGCCACTTCCTTGCCATCGACCATGATGCGGACGGCCTCGATCGCGGAAACGACAAGTCCCAAGGAATTGAACGAGAAGCTCGGTCCAGTCGACTGCGCCGAAAGCGTGGCGACGTTGCCGTTCGCAGCTGCATACTGTGCGTCGAGCCAGTCGGCGAAGGCCGACAGGTCGTCGGACACGAGCGACAAATCAGCCCCCGAGAGCACCAGCTCGAGTGTATCAAAGCCAGAACCTCCGGCGATCTGATCCTTGCCGGTGCCGATCTGGTAAATCAGCGTGTCGTTGCCGGCACCACCATCCAGGATGTCATCACCGGTGCCACCGAAAAGCGTGTCGTTGCCCGTGCCGCCATAGAGCTTGTCGTTGTCGGCGCCGCCGTCGATCAGGTCGTTGCCGCCGTCTCCGTAGAGTGTGTCCGCGCCGGCCTCGCCAAACAGCTTGTCGTCGTTGCCGCCACCGAACATGCCGTCGTTGCCGTCGCCGCCGTACAGGACGTCGTTGCCGGCGTCACCGACCACCGCATCGTTGCCGAGCCCGCCATAGAGCGTGTCGTTGCCCGCATCGCCATACACGTAGTCGTTGCCATCGCCGCCATCGACGATGTCATCGCCATTGCCACCATTGAGCCGGTCCTTGCCTGCGCCGCCGCTCATCACATCGGCACCGGTCGTTCCAACCAGCGTGTCGTCGCCAAGCGTTCCGACGATATTACTCATGACAAATGCGCCCTGAACCAAAGCTTCCCCTGGAGGCAGAGTAGTGGACCGAGCCTGCGAAAGGCTTAGTCGGGTCGCGACAATTGTATCGATGGGCTGATTTTGCCGAAGAATCGCAGGAAGCCCCGAAAACACGGTGCTATTGATCAATGCCACAACCCCGCCTCGCCCCTGGAATCCGGCCGCGGGACGAAAATTCATCTTGCGCTAACCTACTCTGTCGTTTGGATTGGCTTGGCGGAGTGCATCTGGCGCGCATTGGGTAGCTATCGAAATCGTCAAAAAAGCTTGCCGGGATTGAGGATCTCATCGGGATCGAGCGCACGCTTGATGGCCCGCATCGCTGCCACTCCGATTGGCCCGAATTCCTTTTCCAGATAGCGCTTCTTGCCCTGGCCGATACCGTGCTCGCCCGTGCACGTACCTCCCATGGCGATCGCCCGCTCGGCCAGCCGGTCGAGAAATTCCTCCAGCGCCCTCCGCTCCGCCGCGTTACCTGGATCAATCACCGGTGTCGCATGGAAATTGCCGTCGCCGACATGCCCGACGATCGGCGACGTGAGGCCCAGGCGCAAAATGTCCGCTTCGGTCTCCGCGATGCATTCTGCAAGCCTTGAAATAGGCACGCACACATCGGTCGCCAGCGTCTGCCGTCCCGGCCAGGCCGCGCGCGTCGCCCAATAGGCATCGTGCCGCGCCTTCCACAGCCGGCGCCTGTCCGCCTCGGTGTCGGCATAGTCGAAGCCCAATGCCCCTGCGGCAAGTGCCAGCTCCTGGAACGCCGCCACCTCATGCGCCAATGCGGCCGCAGTTCCATGGAACTCCACGAACAGCGTCGGCAGGCATTTCAGCTGCAGTTTGGAGTAGGCATTGACCGTCTCGATCTGCAGGGCATCGAGCAGCTCGATCCGCGCCAGACCGAGGCCCCCCAGCTGCATCGCCTGGATCGTCGTTTCCGCCGCCGCCGTCACTGTCGGAAACTGCGCCGTTCCCGCCACGATCTTTTCGGGCTGGCCATGCAGCCGGACCGTCAGCTCGGTCATGATGCCGAGCGTCCCCTCCGAGCCGACCAGCAGCCTCGTCAGGTCGTAGCCTGCCGCCGACTTGCGCGCCCGCCCGCCGGTCCGCACCACCTGGCCATCCGCCAGGACCGCGGTCACAGCAACCACGTTGTCGCGCATCGTCCCGTATCGCACCGCGTTGGTTCCCGAAGCCCTGGTCGCCGCCATGCCGCCCAGAGTTGCCGTTTCCGCACCAGGATCGACGGCGAAGAACAGGCCTGTATCGCGCAGATGCTGATTGAGCTGCACCCGCGTCACGCCCGCTTCAACGGTGGCGTCGAGGTCTTCGGCGCGCACGTCGACGATCCGCGTCATCCGCGACAGGTCGAGCGAAATACCGCCCATGGGCGCGTTGACCTGGCCTTCCAGCGACGTGCCGCCACCGAATGCAATCACGGGCACATGGTGCTCCGCTGCAATTCGCACCACGTCGACAACGTCCTGGGTCACCTCGGCGAAGACGACGACATCCGGCGGCTGGTTCTCGAGCCACGTCACCGTGTTCGCATGCTGCCGGCGGATCTCGCCACCGGTATCGACCCGTTCGGAAAATCGCTGCTTCAGAATCTCGACAATGCTTCCAAGGCCCTCGCGTCGGTCCCGGCTCATGCCTTCAAGTCCTTGACATTGCGGTGTTCCTGGCCGCCCAACCTTTTGCTTCAACGATCCAGCCGAACCACACCAATGCAGGCCGCTTATGTGGATGACCTGTGCATATCCCTGTGGCTGAATTGCATCTCCAACACGTATCTCACGCTCGCGATGAGCGCACGTGCATTCTTCCGGTCTCGAAGTTGATCTAGAAAGGGGAGCCTTCAAGTCCTTTCCCAGAACGAGGGAGTTCCGTCATGCTGTTCAGGTGGTCTGCGCTCGCTGTCTCGGCAGTTGCGATGATCTGCACTTTCACCGCCGCTGCGCCCGACGCAATCGCCAAAGACGGCCCGCTCGTGCGCATGGCTGATACCGAGGCCGAGCTGAAGAGCGGCGAAGCCACGATCAATACCATTCGCGTGCCCGGTTCTTTCGGCGAGCTCAGGCTCTATAACCGCGGCGCCGACATCATGATCGACAACGTCAAGGTGGTCTATTCGGACGGCAGCGTCCACAACGAGAAGCGCGCGATCGACCTTCGCCGCGGCGAGCGCACGCGCCCCATCGATCCCGACCGCGGCAATAAGTTCGTCGATCAGGTCGTCGTCACCTACAAGCCCATCTCCGACTCGAAGCGCACCGCACGCCTCGTCGTGTACGGCGTGCAGGACCGCAAGGGAGCCCGCGACAAGCGCCAGGACGGAGGCAAGCAGGACCGTCCGGATCGCGAGAGCAAGAAGGTAGCAGCCCCGGCGAAGCTGGAGGCGCCGCCGGCAGCCAAGCCTTCGATGGCCGCGCCGTCGTCTCCGTCGGCCGCAGCCGAAGTGGAAAAGACTCCGATCAAGTCGACCAAGGCGGCATCCGACAAGCGCTGCGTCGGTGAAGGCAACCAGCTCCTGCGCCGCGCCAACGTCGGCTTCGGCAATGATCGCGATCGCCTCAAGATCGGCGGCCAGGCTGGCAAGTTCGACAAGATCCGCATTTGCGTTTTCGGTCACGCCATCGAGCTGCTCGACATCAAGGTGTCGTTCGTTGACGCCGAACCCATCGCGCTGCCTTTTGCCGGTGAGATTCCTGCCGGCCATCGCACGCAGGGCATGAGCCTCAAGGGTGATCACTTCATCGATACGATCGACATCACCTACCGCAAGGCCGAGGGCGTCACCAAGTTCGCCAACGTCGAGATCTGGGGTGAGGTTTCCGACAAGTGGATCGACGAGGAATCCGAGCTGTTCAACGAGGGCTGGGTGCGCCTGACCACCGGCCTGACCGCGGGCTTCGTCGGCTTCGATACTGAGCGCAGCCCGGTTCGCTCGCACAAGAAGGGCTTCAAGCAGATCCGCGTCGTCACCCGTGACCGCGACATCACGCTCGATTATGTCGAGCTGTTCTTCGCTGACGGCTCGTCGCAAAAGATTGCCGCCGGCCGCACCAAGGTGGAGCCCAACGTCGGCTTCGGGCCGGTCGCCATCAACAACGGACCAAAGGTGATCAAGGAAGTCGAGGCACGCTATCGCTCGCGCTTCTTCGACAAGGAAGCCAAGGGCACCGATGCCGCGACCGTGGAAGTCTGGGCAAAACGCTGAGTTGGCGGCCCATCTCGCAGGGGCGAGACAAAGCGACAAATTCGCAAGGGGCGGCCAAATGGCCGCCCTTTTCGCGTCAAGCGTGCGTCCGGCCGCCACCATGGCAAGGTTGCACAATCAATGCATCCTGCAATCCTGCGGGCAACCAAGACGAACGGAACCCGCCCACTTCCCGACGCATGAATGTCTTTTTTCAGTCGTCCCATCAGTCTAGTCTCCGCTGCGGGCAAAACACGCGCGCAATCATGGCCACGCCTTGTCGTGCTGGCTTTGGGCGCGAGGGGAATCGCCCGACATGAGTGAAACCGACTTTCCGCGGTGCGGAAAATCGGCGCTTGCTCGCCAATGGACGGCCGGAGCGCCTTGGCCAACATCAAAAGCCAGCGCGCCTGATACCGGCATAGTGGGAGGAGAACAATGTCGATCTTGCTGAGACTATCTGCCATGGCCCTGATGGCACTGGCACTCGCGCTGCCGGCATCGGCACAGCGCCATTCGCGCGATTGGGTGCTGCTGGGCGAGCAGACCGTCGGCTTCCGCACCGATCGCGACACCATCACCGTCGGTCGCGAGGGCGTCCGCTTCTCCCAGCTTCGCATCCAGGCCGAGCGCGCCGACGTCCACTTGATTTCGCTTCGTCTGGTCTATCAGAACGGCTACGCGGAACAGTTCCAGGTTGACCGCGAACTTCGTGCTGGCGCCGACGCCCTGCCGGTCGATCTGCGCGGCGAGCGCAGCTGGCTGAGGCAGATCGAGCTCGTCTATCGCTCGCGCCCGAACTTCGAGGGCCGCGCCGTCGTCCGCGTCTACGGTGAGCTGCGCGGCGGGCCCCCGCCCCAGGCAGATCGCGATGAAGGCCGCGACTCCGATCGTCGTGGCGACCGGCGCGACTTCGACGTGATCGGCACCCAGCGCATTTCCCGCAACTCCGAGAACGACATCGTATTCGACATCGGCCGGCGCGAAGGACGCTTCTCAAGCCTGCGCTTCCAGGCCAAGGACGGTGATGTCCGCATCAATAGCGTTCGCATCACCTATGGCAACGGCGAGACGCAGCGCGTCGACGTCGACGACCGAATTGGCGAAGGCCAAATGAGCCGGCCGATCGACCTTGAAGGCGATCGCCGATTCATCCGCTCGGTGCGTGTCAACGGTCGCCCTGCGCGCGGCGCCCGCAGCGCCACGCTGGTATTGCTTGCGCGCGAGGATGCCGGTCGCCGCGAACATCGCGAACCGCCGCCGCAGGCCGACAGAGGCCGCGACGACAGAGGCGGACACGGCGAGTGGGTGACGCTCGGCGTGCAGAAGGCGGCGTTGCTGAAGACCGATACCGACGTGTTCCAGGTCGGCCGTGAGATGGGAACATTCCGCGCCATCCGCGCCGTCGTCTCCGGGCAGGACGTGCAGTTCTTTGACCTGTCGATCCGCTACGGTAACGGCGAAGTCGAGAACGTGCCCCTCGCCGGCAAGATTCGCGCTGGCGAAGCCTCCCAGCCCTTCGATCTTCGCGGACGTGATCGCTTCATTGAAAGCATCACGTTCCGGTATCGATCAAAGATCAGCCTGCGCGGTCCCGGACGCATCGAGATCCAGGGTCTCAAGCACGGACCCTACCGCGATCGGTAGGCTTGGGCCGAACACGACTCACATAACGACAGGGGCGCTGTAAAGCGCCCCTGTTTCTCGTCGAGCATCCTCGATCCAGCACTCGCCGCCTCTTTGACAGCGACGCTCGGCACCGGACAGACGCGATCCATCTCAGCCGAACGCGCCGAAGTGATGCGTAATGCCCGTGCCGATCTCGCGGATCAGCTCGTAGGCCTTCTCCATCGGTACCAGGATTTCCGTCTCGAGCCGCCCATAGTCGTCGATGCCGTGCGGCCGGTAAGTCGCCGACTCGTCGAACGGCGTTGCATCCTGCCCCCCTGCCACTTTGTACGGGAACGCCTGCCGCATGAACGCCACGACGTCAGGCACGTCGAGCGCCAGCGCCAGATTGAGGATCTGACTGTGCGATGTGTCGTTCTGTTGCGCGAACCGCGGCAGCTGCGCCGCCAGGATGAACACGCGCATGATCACCGCGAGGCGCACCGCCTGTAAGAGATCGAGCTCCAGGCGATGGTCGTCCGGCACCTTGCCGCCTTCGATCTCCAGCGCCTCCAGGATCTGATGCAGGTCGATGGCATCGAGCCTGAGATGGTGTGCGAACCCGTCGATGGCCGCTGCTCGCGTATCGCTCAACAGGAAGCTCGCAAGATTGCGCAGTGCCGGCTCGATCGGCGCCTCGCGTCCCCACGATGCCCTGAGTGCCCAGAACCCCGCATCGAACACTGCCGCGTTGGCCGACAGCGCGTTGAGGCTGGAAAGCCGCTTGCCATGCGCGATCATCTCCAGCAGCGTGCGAAGCCTCGGCGAACGCTGCGCCAGTCTGAGGAATCGATCGCGGTCCGCACCAACCGCCGTACCGAGCCCCGCCACGACGTTGGCGACATAGCCGAACTGCTGCAGGATTGCGTTATTGGGGATCGCGCGCATGCGCGCCGGATCACCGCGATCGGCCGCCGTTGCCTGGTCGCTCTGCCGCTTCACCGCACGACTGCCGGTCTTGAACAGCAGGTTGGTTCCGAACGCGCCCAGCACCGTACGATAGCCCGGGTGCGCAAAAAGATGCTGCTGGTAGGCCTTCAGCCGCAGCATGAAGTCGAGCGTCAGGCTCGACCGGTCGTAGAGCGCATCCTCGCCCTCAGCCGGCTGCGCGCCATCCATGATGATCGTTGCAAGCGCCCGCGTGGCGAGCCCGCGGTTGGCAAACCACATGTAGCCGTCACCACCCTGGAAGCTCGTCTCGTGCTTCAGCGGCACGCCATAGCGGACGAACCGGCGTCGCGCCTCGTCGGAACAGACGTAGTGCAATCGCCTGTTGAGGTCACCTGGATGCGCGCCGCGCCCCATCGATTCGCCGTGTGTCGAAAAGATCAGCGCCTCGACGTTGCCGAGATCGGCCCGCCGCAGCATCTCCGCCAATCCGAAGTGCAGCCTCTCGATCGCCATCGTCGCCGAGATCTGCCCGATGAACCGCCCGGCGTCCGAGAACCCAGTCTGGATACTCATCCGCCCGCGTCCCTTGACGTAGTGGCGATACGCTTCTTCCTCCAGCAGTCTCTCGAGCAGCCGGCCACCGCGTTCCAATCCTTCTGGCGTCTCGAACAGCGGCGAGATGTCGACGAACTCCGACACACCGAACAGCTTGGCAAAGAACACCGCGATCAGCACCGTCGCCGGAGATTCGCACTCCGCAATCAGGAACCGGATCGGCGTTTCGGCATCGACATGCTTCTTGATCTGCGCGATGAGCGCGAATTGACGGATCGCGGTTGCCGTCTCGAGCTCCAACGTCTGGAAGTTGACGCTCTCCTCGTGCACGTTGGCAATCATGTCGACGATGCGTTGCAGCGCCTGCCGTTCCGACAGGTCCCGCGTCCACGGCTCGTGCACGAACGCGCGGAACGCGTTGTTGAGCTGCGTCGCGTTGATACGCACATGGATATGCGCCGTGCCGAGGCCGGTCGCGTCGATCAACCCGTTGAGCGCCGCCAGTTGCCGCTTGATCTGCGGCGTATCGACGGTCGCGATCATCTCGTCGATGAGCGAGGTCAACGGCTTCGTCGAGGTCAAGTTGTAGCTGTCGCTCCGGGTGATGACATTGGCCGCGCGCGCCAGCGGTCCGCTCTTCTGGAATGCGTTCGACAGCGCCTTCAACTGCTCGTCGACCGCCGCAATGGCGAGATCCAGCTTGCCCGTGATCTGCCGCGCGACGCGCATGATTCCTTCGTCGTTGGTGATGCGGTGGCGGATCGCCAGGAAGCGCTCGCGGATATCCGTCAGCGCGACGTGCTTCTCCTCCAGCTTCAGGAGGAACGACTTGCTCCAGACGATGTCCGTGCGCCCATCGAGGTCATACCCCACCCATGAAGCAAACGTCGCAAGCTTCGGCTTCAATTGGTAGGCGCGATCTCCGAAGTGCTGCGCGCTGACGCTGAAGAACGAGTTCAAAAGCTCGTAGTAGCCGTTGCGCAGATTGCGCACTGCATCCATCGCCCGCGCGTGCTCGTAGCCCAGGTCGATATTGTCGTCGGGACGGTGGACGGCGCCCAGGCGCTCCTTGACCTCGCCACCGTCAGCCATGGCGATCTCGATCATGCGCCGCGTCAGCGCTTCCGAAAGTCCGAAGGTCGGATGGGCGGTCAGCACCACGCCGCTGCGGGCCCGCGACCAGTGCGCGGCGAATGCCTCGAAGGCGTCCCCTTCGGAAGCATCCTTCGCGATGCGACTTTCGACAAAAGCGCCGAAATCCTTGAGCGTCTCTGCGTGATCGACGTAGCCGACCCGTTCCCGCAGCCATCGCGCCCGATGAATGCAGGCGCGATCCATGAGGCGACCCGCCAATGCCTTCATGTCATCGAGCGACATCTCGCCCGCCTCCAGCTTGCGCGACAGATCGAAGGCGATCGACACGATTGGATTGAGTTGCGGCGTGTCTGGGAGCTGAGCCCGCAGCCGCCGCAACTCGTCACGAAGTTCAAATTCGCTTGTTGTTTGAGTTTGCATCGGGATGACCTGTCTGCATGGTGGCTGCAGTTGCGGCTTCGCGCACCCGTCAAACAAGGTGGCGCATCGTTCCGCGGTTTTGGCGCTCGTGC
>JBGANK010000003.1:0-138008 GCA_044222395.1 Hyphomicrobiaceae bacterium
GGAGATGACATCAAGGCCGTGGAGGTGGTCGCATGAGCGCCCCGCAAGCCCTCACCGTGACGGTGCTCACCGAGGACCAGTTTGACGAGCAGTTCCCACTGGTGACTAATCACCTCGATGGAAATGCGTCCTACAACAACTGCATGTTCGAAACCTATGGGCCCGAGCTTGATTTCGTACGCGTTCAAGACCCTAACTGTATCTGGACGCTGATGACCGATGACAACGGCCTACTGTGCATTGCGAGCGGGTACCATTTTGTCAACCGGCTCGGGTACCTCATCAGCACAGTCTCGGTCGAAGATGGGCAGGACTACTTCGTCCCCCTTGAAGAAGCCGACGAGGAGGTGGACGCATGAGCGCTATCCGTCTCCTCCATCCCCGTGAGATCGCGCTACGTCGCGTCGGCAGCCCGACCACCCGTGCGTTCCGCATGGGACCGCAGATTGCGCCTCACCGGGCTGCTTACGAGTTCTACCCGACGCCACCTGAGGCGACCCGCGCACTTCTCTCCGTTGAATCCTTCGACGGCCCCATCTGGGAGCCGGCCTGCGGGCAGGGGCATATCAGCAAGGTGCTCGTTGATGCTGGATACGAGATCGTCTCAACCGACCTCGTGGCTTACGGCTACGGCGAAGCGAATCGCGACTTCCTCGCCGAAACCCGACCGCTGGCCAAGCACATCGTCACCAACCCGCCGTATGGCAGGGGCTTGGCTGATGCGTTCGCGAAACATGCGCTGAACCTCACGCGCGAAACCGGCGGCACCGTGGCAATGCTGATGAACCTGACTGGCCTCTGCCACCCGCTGCGCCACGACTTCTACGTCAGCCAACCACCGGCCGTGATCTACGCACTCGACGAGTGCACCTGCTGGCCCTACGGCGACCCGTCGCGCGCGACGACGAGCATCGCAAAGCAGCGCTACTGCTGGGTCGTGTGGAAGCATGGGCATAACGGGCCAACGCACTTCCAGTGGCTCACTACCAAATACTATGGGAAGCGGCGGCGACGCTGACCGCTGTCGGGAATCTGCTGCGAGTCAAGATTGACGGGTGTCACTGTTCCGATAGTATGATGGCGCTGTCGTGTGCGGAATCTTGGGTGACCAGATACGGAACCGCTTTGATGGCCACATTCGCTATGGTGAAAATGTGACTGCGGTTGGGCACACGCCCTCATCCAAGTGGATGCTGCGAAGTTCCCGCCGCCCGCAAGGGCGGCGGATGACTATTCAAGTGACAGGTCTCTGACGACGCGGAAACCAACATTAGGCTGGCGGTGTCGTGGATGCCTGTGACCTCGTTGAGCTGATCGAAGGTGCTGCGGCAAGGATTTGTAGCTTCCGCCTCTCACGACGCGATGCAACCGGTTCTCGCCCGGCCCGACATCCTCCCATGCGGTGCCGTCAATGGGTTTGTCTCCAGAATAATCTGTATGCCAGTGGTCTTGTGTCCACTCCCAGACGTTCCCATGCATGCCAGCAACATTGAAATTGTTCAGGGCGCAGGCAGTTACGTTAGCTGGGTGCAGCTCAGTGCGGCTGAGTAGCTTGTTAGAAGGCTTGCTATCTAGGTAGACGCCACGTGCATCATATCTGGCCGATCGCAAACTAAGTTCAGGGATTGCAAACGGGCCCTTTGTGCGTGCGCGGCATACATATTCCCATTCTGCTTCTGTGGGCAGCCGGTATCTTTGACCCGTCGCGACTGAAAGCCACTCAATGTACGTTATCGCATCGAGCCAGCTCACTCCAGTGACAGGAGTATCGTCATCGGACCCCATATTCTTTGGGGCGTGTTTGATGGCATCACTGCGAGATCGCGCGCGATTCCACTCCGCGAGCGTCACGGGATATTTGCCTATCGCAAACGGTCTTTGCACACGGACGAGGTGTTGAGGGCGTTCGGATGGCTCAGCGTCTCGCTCGCCGTCCGCACCATCGGGAGCGCCCATGTAGAATTGTCCCGGAGGAATAACCACCAGACGCGGGCCATCGTGGTCCTTAAATGTCTTAAAAGGACGAACCTCTTCTGTCCGGAATTTGCCATCCTTGCCTGTGATCTGAACCTTGAAAGTCTGATGCCGTTCGCGCTCATTGCGAGCATCGATTACTTCCTTGATGCCGTCGATGAGCTTCCTAAAGTCGTCGTGATCCGACTTGGAATTCCATTTGGTTATGTCTTTGTACTGAAGTGCGCGAAACTCATCTGGCACCTGCTCGCATCGGTACTTCAACGGAACATACTTGCGCAGATGTATTGCTCGTTTAGCTTCCTTTTGGACCCACTCACTGTTGGTAGAATCTGGCGTCCAAAGAACTACCACTACCTTGGCGTTGTTTAGCGCCGTCATAATCTCATCTTTGTATGGCTCACCTAGAACGATGCGTTGATCCCACCAGAGCTTGAATCCCACCGCTTCCAGCCGGTCGTGAAGGATGCCCGCGATCAAGTAGTCGTAGCTTGAGTAGCTGATGAAGATATCGGTCATCGATAAGGCTGTCCCCCATCATCGGGCTGCTCTTGCAGATCAGCTTTGCTCCAAAATCATTGCCGCCCGTCAATACCCGTAGGCACCGTCAAGCCAGTGCAAGGATATGCTTCAATAGGGGTAACGACTACAGTGTTACGTCTCGATCGTCGGGACGCACGGGCATCGTGGAGCGACGTAATTGCGCTAGCTCAGCACGCCTCCTCATGGCGTTTGAACTCTAGCACACGAGACCCACAAACCGCGTCCCACGCGGAGGGCCTGAGTGTGTGCTACATGTGCGCTAGGCCATTTTCTGGCCTCGGAGATATTCTGATAAGTTACTGATTTCATTGGCGCGCCCGAAAGGATTCGAACCTCTGACCCCCAGATTCGTAGTCTGGTGCTCTATCCAGCTGAGCTACGGGCGCTTGCCGGGCGTTGCGGCCGATCTCTAGCGACTCTCTAGCGATCAGGACGCAAGCACCTGCCGGGCAGCCAGCGGCCGCCCGTTTGGAGGCGACACGTCTAACCGCTCCGCCCGCCAAGCGCAAGGGGTTTGGGCCGCCAGGCCGCCGGCCTCCAAGATACATGCACGATTTACCGCGAAGGCAATTCAAGCCGCCGTCCAAAGTCGGCGTTCAGGGTTGAGAATTGGCTCGGCGATACACGTGCAACTGACCTCGCGCCTGATGGGCCCAAGGGGTGGTGGAACGATGGAGGATCCTCCGATCGGACGCTCGATCCGGCATTGAAGCGCGGGAGCGCGCCGCGGCGGACCGGACTGAGGCGACTTGATGGTCTGTGATGCGTCCATGGAGCCGACACGCCGTCGCAACGACTGCGGCTCCGCTAACACTCATGCCACGGCGGAGCGATCCGGCCATTCGATGAGGAAGGCCGCGCCTTCGACCGGATCGAGGAGGCGCAGCTTGCCGCCATGGGCCGCGACCAGCTCTGCGGCGATGGCCAGGCCGAGGCCGGTGCCGCCCTTGCGAGTGCCGCCCTGGAAGGCGCGGAACAGGTTCTCTCTGGCACGCGCCGGCACGCCCGGACCATTGTCGCGCACCTCGATCGAGACCCGCCTGCCATCGCGCCAGCCGCGCACGGTGACGCGACCCAGTCCGGCGCGGTCGCCTGCGTCCTGCCCCTCGATGGCCTGAAGAGCATTGCGCACCACATTGCTCAAGACCCGGAACAGGTGCTCGCGGTCGGCATCGATGCGTAACGTGTCGTCCATATCGACGATCAGGTCGATCGCACCCTCGCGCGGGAGCCCCAGTCCGTCAGCGACCTCGTCCACCATCGGACGCAATGGCATCAGCTCGCGGCGGGGTGCGGCTTCCTCGGCGCGGCCGAACTTCAGCGAGTCGTTGCAGAAGTTGATGGCGCGATCGAGCGAGGCAATGAGCTTGGGCGCGAAGCGCTGCACGGTCGGATCGGGGATGGCGGTGAGGCGGTCGGAGATCAGCTGGGCGTTGGCCAGCATGTTGCGCAGGTCGTGATTGACCTTGGACACCGCGAGGCCGAGCTGCGCCAGTCGGTTCTTCTGCAGGAAGAGCTGGGAGAGCTCGCGCTGCATGCGGGCCAGCTCGCGCTCGGCAACGCCAATCTCATCGGCGCGGGTGGACGGCGAAATGATACGCTCGGGATCCTCCGGGTTCTCCGAGAAGCGCACCATGTTGCGCGTGATGCGCATCATCGGCTGCACTAATAGATATGACAGAGCCAGATAGACGAGCGCGGCCGTGATCAAGGAGATCATGATCGACAGGCCTAGAATGTTGAGGCCATAGCGGACCATCACCCGCTTCAACGGCAATTCCGGGATGACGATCTCGATGAAGTCCTCCGGGTCGTCGCCGACCGGGCCGATGGCGCGGATGGTGCGCGTGTCGCCATGAATGAACGTCGACAGCGCATCGCGGATGAGCCCAAGACGCGCGAGAATGCTGCCGATGAAGCCTTCGTTCTTCGGACGCAGGTCGTAGTGGGCATCGACCGTCATCGGTTCGCCTGCCGACAGCACGACGCGGCGGCGACCATCGCGACGGACCGCAACCGCTTTCACCTGCGCGGTACGCAAGAGCTCGGCGCGAACCTTGAATGGAACGTCGCCACCCGGCACGGCTTCGGCAGCAAGCGAGGCCACTTGCGCGGCGGTCAGCCGGTCGCTCAACCAGGCAACGCGATAGTTGGCGACGGAGGGCACGAAGATCAGCACCTCCGCCAGCATGACGAAGCCCGCGGTCAGGAGCAGCAGCTTTGCCGGCAGCCCGAGCGACAGCCAATGCCGGCGCGAGGCCTCGACGACGCGCGCCATGGAGCGGCGCGCCCGCGAGGTCGCGCCGGGCGGCTCCTTCAATTGCGCGTCATGAGCCTTCTGGTCCAAACGGGGCCTCTTCCTAAGGATCGGCCCCGCATCATTATCCCAGTTTGGCGAGGAAGCCGATCACCTTGCGCACCAGAGGATTACCAGGAGCTGATGCAAAGTATTTGATTGCCGCCCGCTTGTTTACCTCCGACAGCGTTGGATAGGGCGAGACGAAGCCGGTCATCGCCTTAATCTTCAGCTTCTGGGAAATGGCGAGCGACCACATCTGAATCAACTCCCCGGCGTGCGCGCCGACGATGGTGGCGCCGAGTATGCGGCCGCCCCTGCCGACCACGACCTTGACGTGGCCGCGGGTCACCCGCTCGGCCTGGGCGCGATCGTTCTCGTGATAGGGCCAGCGCAGCACGTTGACCTTGCCGTGGCTGGCGCGCGCCTGATCCTCGGTCATGCCGACGTGGGCGAGCTCGGGATCGGTGAAGGTGACCCAGGGGATCTGCGTGGTGTCGACCCTTGCCGGCAGGCGGAACAATGCGCGGCGGATGACGATGCCGGCGTGATAGTTGGCGACGTGGGTGAACTGCAAGCCGCCGGTGACGTCGCCAATGGCGAACACTCTCGAGTTCGAGGTGACGAGACCGGGCGAAACGGTGATGCCCGTTCGATCATGCCTGATGCCGGCGGCCTCCAGTCGAAGTTCGGAGAGGTTGGGGCGGCGGCCGGTGGCGACCAGGATGTGGGTGCCTTGGATCGTCTCGGCGGTTTGCCCTTCGCCGACGGTGACGCGAACATCGCCGAGGCTTCCCTCTGCGCGAGTGACGAGCGCGCCTTCGCGGATGTCGATGCCCTCGCGGCGCAGGTGATCGAGGACGATCGCCGACATTTCCGGATCGTCCTTGCCGAGCGCCTTCTGACCTTCGAGCACAGTCACCTCGGCACCCAGACGCCGATGCGCCTGTGCCAGCTCCATGCCGATCGGTCCACCGCCGATGACGATGAGATGGCCGATCGGCTGCTGATTGTCGAAGATCGTTTCGTTGGTGAAATGGGGCGTGTCGGAGAGGCCGGGGATCGGCGGCACCAGCGGGGAGGAACCGGTCGCGATGATGATGCGGCGCGCGGTGATGCGGTGCTCGCCGGCGGCGACGGTTTGCTTGTCGACAAAGCGGGCGGTGGCCTGGATGACTTTCACACCCATTCCCTGGAACCGCTCGACGCTGTCGTTGGGGGCGATGGCGGCGATGACGCCCTTGACGTGATCGTGGACCGCCCTGGCGTCGATCTCCGGCTCGACGGGCCTGATGCCGAATGCCGCGGATGAGCGCATGGCGTGCGCGCGATGGCCGGCTGCGATCAGCGCCTTCGAAGGAACGCAGCCGTAGTTGAGGCAATCGCCGCCCATCTTGCCCTTCTCGATCAGAACGACACGCTGGCCGAAGGCGACGGCGGCAGCCGCAACCGACAATCCACCCGAGCCGGCGCCGATCACGCACAGATCAAACGTCAGCGGTGCGTCTTCAGGCAGTGCCATTGCGGTTGCTCCACTTCTTGAGCGCCACGGGGATCAGCGCGACGACGCCCAGCAGCGCAAAGGCAGCGAGCAATTCGGGCGTGACAAGGGCCTTGGTATCGATCGCATACGCGCAGGCTCGATCGACGTTGCTAGCATGAGCGGCGAGGCATGCGTTGTAGATGGCATTCTGGCTTTCGACCGCGCTGCCGAGGCCAGAGCCCAGCACGGAGAATGCCGTCGTGCCGGGAATGATGCCGAAGAACGTGCCCAATACGTACGTGCGCAGGGGCACGCCGAGCAGCGCGGGAGCGAGGTTGACGACGAAGAACGGAAAGGCCGGCACGAGACGCAGAAACAACAGATAGCTCAACGCATTTTCGCGGAAGCCGTCGCGCAGCTTGCCGAGCCAGGGACCAGCGCGGGCCGCCAGCGCCTCGCCGAACGAGCTCTTGGCAATGAGAAAGAGGATGGTCGCGCCGATGGTGGCACCGAAGACCGTTGCGATCGCGGCGGTGAGCCAGCCGAACAGCAGGCCACCCGAAAGCGTCATCACCAGACCGCCGGGGAGCGAGAGCGCGACGACCACGATATAGAGCGCAACGTAGGCCAACAGCGCGACAACAAGATGCTGCGCAATGAAGCCCTTCAGCGCCTCGTAGTTCAGACCGATGGTCTTGAAGCTCAGGTATTGGTGCCAGCCCATGGCGAAGGCGAGCGCCATCAAACCGGCGAGCACGCCGAGCGGGGCCCAGCGCCGAATGGTTGTTTGCGACGCGGCACGCGCAGGCATGGCGGTGATGGCGTCATCGGGCTCGTCTGACATGGCCGTATCCTGTTTGAGGTCCGCGCTGGCGGCAAGCGCGCTCTTCATCAGCGTATTCTCGAGGCCTTCCTTGCCGTCGCGCGTATCAAGGAGCGACGTCGTTGAGGCGCCAGTCGTAATCGAAGGCGTCGATCGTCGTCTTGTCGGCAAGGGCCGCGTGGAGTTCGGGGCTGGCGTAGCGGCGCACGTGATCGAGAACACCAGCTGCAGTGCCGCCGAAATCCGACTGGAACCAGTTGTAGATGGAGGAGGCCGTGACCTTGCCGTCCTCGACCTTGATTCCGCGCGCGTGGTTGATGAAGTTGCGCGCAGCGGCTTCAAGACTTGCATCGACGTTGGCACCCGTGAACGCCGAGAACTGCAGGTTTGGACACCCGTAGGACGCGCAATTGACCGCATAGTGGATGCGCGGGTCCTGGAAGACAGGCCGCAGGATATTGTGCTCGATGTGATCGAGGCTGAGGTTCATGCCTTCGACGCGAACCACCTCGGCCTTCCAGGGACCGCCGGCTCCGACACTGCGCCGCAGAAAGCCGACGAGGCTCGACTCGATTGAGATGTCGCGGATCGACTGCACCGGATAGTGGTCGAGAACGATGTCGATGGTCTTGGAGTTGTAGAGATTGATCCAGAAGGCCAGCTGTTCGGGGCGATTGAGCTTCGATACGGGCGTGCCTTCGAGCGTCTTGACGTAGGCCTTCAGCTTAGCGTGGTCGGACTGCTTGAAGCCCTTGTAGTCGACCCGGTTGACGCCATCGTCTCCCGGCTTGACGTGGGCCTTGAGCAGACGATCCCAGCTGCTGTGGTCGACGGTCAGGGTGGAGTCCTTGTTGTAGGCCGAGAAGGTTGCCGCGATCTCGTCCGCCACGGCAACTCTTGGCGGGAGGAAACCGGCAAACCCGAAGCCCGCCAGCAGCGAAAAGACGGCTGACGCCAACGCCGAGCGCATGGACGCGCCGCGGTGGCGCCCCTTGGGCTGGCGGCAGGCGCCGCCGTTCAAGATGTGTGGGATCGCGCTCATGTCTCTGCCTTCCTCGGGGCTATTCTTGGTAAATACTTTGCTAAACTTGAACTTACTTGCCGCCAGCTCGACACATGTAAAATGAACCAGAATTCTTTCCAAGAAAACGGGGTCTCAAGCGCCTGTGACTGCTTGCTGCAAGATGTGAAGCCGTGTGAAAACCACGCCCCTTCTACGTGATCTTGTCCGTGATCGTTTCGTGATAAGGATCTCATCTGGAGCAGGGAGATCAGCCGAACCTGTCTGAGCGAAACCCGAGCCATGCCCGGCACAGGCTGCCTGCTGCGGCCAACAGCGGAAACCCGCAATACCGCACGGCCCGGTCGATTGACTTCGAATCCCCTCGCCCCTATAAGCGGCGAGCTTCCAATTCATGCCAGTTTTGGCAGGCGTCCGGGTCCGTAATTCGGGGCCCCGATGCAATGTGACAAGGTTTTCCCGGGGATAGCGCGCCCTGCCGCGTTCCACCGAGCTACGGAGTTACCATCGTGAAACGCACCTATCAGCCTAGCCGCCTCGTGCGCAAACGCCGCCACGGTTTTCGCGCCCGCATGCAGACCAAGGGCGGCATGAAGGTCCTCGCCCGCCGCCGCGCCAAGGGCCGCAAGCGCCTCAGCGCCTAGCTCTTCGCGAGGCCGCGAACACCCGCGGAGCATCACGTGCCGCTCGAAACGCTCAAGAAGCGCGCCGAGTTCTTGAGGGTGCGTGGTGGTGCTCGATGGACGACCGCCAGTGTCATCGTCGAAGGCAAACCGCGTTCAGGCTCACAATATAGCGGGCAGTCTGCCCGTTTCGGCTTCACGGTGACCAAGAAGCTCGGATCGGCCGTCGACCGCAACCGAATCCGGCGGCGCCTGAAGGCGGCCCTTGCGGAGATCGCAGCGGATCACGCGCAGCCGGGCTTCGACTATGTTCTGATTGCCCGGGACGGCGCGCTCAATCGCCCGTTCGCGGCGCTGAAAAAGGACCTTGAAGACGCATTGCAACGCGTGCAACACCCCAGGCGGGCAAGTCGCCGGCCAGCAAACACCGACCGCCGCTAGCTCCAGTTCAATCGTTGCAGAAAACTCCAGTATTCCGTTCTCAGCCGCCGAAGCCGCCCACGTCGCACACCACATGGTCAAGAGCCTCCCGAGACGCCGATGAGCACCCGCGACCCAGAGAATTCCCAGAACATCCTGATCGCGCTGGTGCTGTCGATGCTGGTGCTGTTCGCGTGGCAATACTTCTACGCTGGTCCGAAGATCACCGCGGAAAAGGAGCGGATGGCGCGCGAGGCTCCCGCGGGCAAGCCTGCGGAGAGTGGAACGAAGGCGCCCGGAGACGTACCGCGACCGGCAGCTCAGCCCGAAGCCCCGGCAGCACCGGGCGCACCGACGGCTCCAGGTGGCCAGGCTGCGGTACCCGGCTCGGCTCCATCGCCAACGCCCAGCACCACACGCAGCGGAGCGCTTGCCGGTTCGCCACGGGTGGCGATCAAGACACCGGCGATCATTGGCTCGATCGCGCTCAAGGGCGGCCGCATCGACGACATCGTGCTGGCGACCTATCACGAGACCGCTGATCCCAAGTCCCCCAACGTCGAGCTGTTCTCGCCGGCTGGATCACCCCACCCCTACTTCGCCGAGTTGGGCTGGGTCGCCGAGGGCGGCACGAACGTCAAGGTGCCCGACCGGGATACGGTGTGGACGCAGACAGGCAACGGTGCGCTGACGCCCGAAACGCCGGTCACGCTGACGTGGAACAACGGCTCGGGCGTGACGTTCACGCGGACGATTTCGGTTGATGCCGACTACATGTTCGCGATCGCCGACACGGTTGCCAACGCGAGCGGCGCGGAGGTGAAGCTTTATCCCTACGGCCGTGTCTACCGGTTGGGCACGCCGCTGGTCCAGGGATTCTACATTCTCCACGAGGGGCTGATCGGGGTTGCCGGCGAGCAAGGCCTGCAGGAACTCACCTACAGCGACGCGCTCAAGCCCGACAAGCAGAAGTCGTTCAAGGATGTGAAGGGCGGCTGGCTCGGCATCACCGACAAATACTGGGCGGCAGCGCTGATCCCGGACCAGAAGACGCCCTACAGCGCGAACTATTCCGGCACCAAGAAGGGTGGCAACGCGGCCGAAGACAGCTACCAGGCCGACTACCTCATGAGCGCCACGGGAATCGCAAACGGCCAGAGCCATACGGTCGAGCAGAAGCTCTATGCCGGCGCCAAGAAGGTCAAACTCGTCGAGGGCTATCAGAATGCGCTTGGCATCCAGAAGTTCGACCTGATGATCGACTGGGGCTGGTTCTACTTCATCACCAAGCCGCTGTTCCACCTGATCGACTGGCTCTACAAGCTGCTCGGCAACTTCGGCGTCGCCATTCTCGCAACGACCGTGCTCGTCAAGGCGCTGTTCTACCCGCTCGCCAACAAGAGCTACGAGTCGATGGCGAAGATGAAGAAGCTGCAGCCGCAGATGGAAAGCCTGCGCGAGCGCTTCAAGGACGACAAGGCACGCCAGCAGCAGGAGCTGATGGCGCTCTACCAGAAGGAAAAGATCAATCCGCTGGCGGGCTGCCTGCCGATCCTGCTGCAGATCCCGGTGTTCTTCGCGCTCTACAAGGTGCTGTTTGTGACGATCGACATGCGTCACGCGCCGTTCTTCGGCTGGATCAAGGATCTTTCGGCGCCCGACCCGACCTCGGTGTTCAACGTGTTCGGGCTGCTGCCCTTCTCGGTGCCGGAGTTCCTCCACATCGGCGCCTGGCCGCTGCTGATGGGCGTCACCATGTGGGTCCAGATGCAGCTCAACCCGAAGCAGCCTGATCCGACCCAGCAGGCGATCTTCAACTGGATGCCGGTGCTGTTCACGTTCCTGTTGGCGACGTTCCCGGCCGGGCTCGTCATCTACTGGGCCTGGAACAACGTGCTGTCGATCGCGCAGCAATATACGATCATGAAGCGGCAAGGCACCGAGATCCCGCTGATGGACAACATCAGGGCCACGTTCGCGCCGCTGGGGCGGCTGTTCGGCGGTGGCAAGGACAAGAAATAACCAAGACGTGTTGGGGCTGGCGGCACGCGACCAGCCCCATTGCTTTCAAGGACCTGGCGGCGGCGATGACACCGGAGTTCTCCGAGGACGAACTCAAGGCGGGCAAACGGCTGTTCGAGCGGCCCTGGAGCTTTCTCAAGGGTGTGCCGTCTCTCGATTTCCTGCCAGCCTCGGGCGTTGTCGAGATTGCGTTCGCAGGCCGCTCCAACGTCGGCAAGTCCTCGCTCATCAACGCGCTCGTTCGCCAAAACGGGCTTGCCCGCACTTCGAACACACCTGGACGGACGCAAGAGTTGAATTTCTTCGTCAGCGACGGCGTGCCTCTCACCATCGTCGACATGCCGGGCTACGGCTTCGCCAAGGCGCCGAAGGAGAAAGTTGATGCCTGGACCGCACTGGTATTCGCCTATCTGCAAGGGCGTGCGGCGCTGGCGCGTGTCTACCTGCTGATCGACGCGCGTCACGGCATCAAGGCGGTCGACGAGGAGACGATGCTCCTGCTCGATACCGCAGCCGTCTCCTACCAGATCGTGCTCACCAAGCTCGACAAGATTTCCGAGGGCGCGCGGCCAAGAATGATCGCGGCGACGCAGGCTGCAATCGCCAAGCATCCGGCCGCGTTTCCGCTGCTGATCGCGACCTCTTCGGAAAAGGGGATCGGCATCGACGACCTGCGCGCGGCGATCGCGCTGGTGCTGGCGGAGCGCACCGCTACTTAACGATGGTGCTGATCAGATTGATCATGGCGGCCGGCAGGTTCTCGCCGAAACGGGCCAGGATGCCGCCGGCGATCGCCGCCAGCACCCAACCGCCAATTTTCTGTGCGGTCTGCGCGTAGTTGACGCGAACCTTGACGTTGACCACCTGATCGGGGAGTGCGGTCTCCGCCGCCAATCCGTCGGTGCCGACCGTGCGCGCAGAAATGACGAGCTGCAGGCGCTTGGTGCCGCGCTCGGTCGGCGTCACCGCCCAGCGCCAACTGGCGAAATCGTCGGTGATCAAGCCCAGCGCGTTCTCGATCCACTGCGTCTCGGGCGAACTCGTCTCGATGTAGAAGCCGCCATCGGGCGCGCGCAGGCGAACTGACATCGCCTTTGTCACGGTCAGGTCGTGACGCCAGACGCCACCGCCACCTTGCAGTCCTTCGGACAGGGCCTGCACTTCGGCGCGGGCGACGCGAACCTCGACCACGGTCGGGATGCCGACGCGCATGGTGCGCGGGATGTTTTCGACCATCTGGCCGACGGAGATCTCGGGCGACTGCCTGCGGGGCGGGGCACCAGCAGGCTGAGGCGCGCGTGCCGGCGCCGGAGCATTGGCACCTGGCGGCGGCAATGGACCGGGCATCGGCGGCCGCTGGCCGGCCTCGGCGCGCCGTTGCGGTCCAGGCGGTGGCGGCGCCGCACCAGGCGGTATCGGCATTCCCGGAGGCAGGCCGGGAAGGATTGGACGCGGTGGACCGGGTGGTAACCGGTCAGCGCCAGGGGGCGGAACCGGTGGGGCAGCCGGATTGGTCGCCGGGCGGGCTCCGCCATGAGGTTTCGGGCCAAAGAAATCCCGGTCCGAGGGACGCGGCTGAGGCGGACCGGGCGGACCCGGTGGCTGTCCGGGCTGGCCAGGCTGACCCGGATGGCCTTGCCGCATCCGACTGGGTTGACCAGCTTTCGCGGCCCGCGGTTGGGCATCAATGCGGGGTGGCGGCGGTGGTGGTGGTGGGGGCACACCTGCGCCAATCCTGCCGGGAGCGGGTGGCAGCGGAGGTGCAGGATCTGCCGCGGCGGCATCGGGCGGAAGGTTGTTTGCTGGTGCGGTCTGATCGGCGGATTTCCTGATCTTCGCCAGGACAGAATCGATCGACGGCTCACTTTGTGCGGTCGCGCTCTGCGCAGGAGGAGGTCCCGACGCTGCGTCCTTGGCCTCGTCTGGCCGAATTGCGCCGGGAGGAAGGGGCCGCTTTGCAGGTGGTGCTGGTCGCGGTCCGCCATCGTCGTGTGCGACATCTGCGGGTACCGCGGAATTTTCCGCAACCTGTTCGGCGACCGCTGGTGTGCCCTTGTCCGCAGGCGCCCGCTTGTTCTCCTTCTCCGTCTTGCGTCGCGGCGCGCCTGTAATCTCGGTGGCCATCTGATCAAAGGCCGCGTCGGTCGCCTTTTCTGCGGCGGCAAGGTCGCCAGATTTGTCTGGAAGGGCGCTGTTGGCAGCCGGAGGCATGATGACCGCACCGTCGGCAGCGGACGTTGCGCGGTCTTCCGTCAATCCGGGCGATATGCGGCCTTGAACGCGCTGACGCGCCGAGGCGAGGATCTCGTCGGCGGTTGCGCCTGGTGAATGGCGCTGCCCGGCGGGCCTTGCTGCCTCATGCTGCTGCGGCGTTGCCGGGCCGGCATGATGCTCATGACCGGATGGCAGCGCTTGAGTTGGCGTCTCAGGCTTGGACGGTGACGCGTCTTCCACCGGGGACGGGGTCTCGTCGGCGTTCTCGCCGGCCAGCGTAGCGGCCTGCTGCAGCGCCCTGATTGCCTCCTCGAACGTCAGGCCGTGCGCCCGCAGCATGTGAGCGGCGGTGCTGCGGCCGTCACCGACGATCGCGGCCAGGACGATGGCGCCGTCGATGGTGTCGCGGCGACCGCGCGCTGCAGCGGCGGCGGCCTCCAGGACCTGGCGCAATTCGGGCGAAATGCCGGCAGTACCTCCAGGCACCACGCGGTCATCGAGCCGCCCCAGATGCGTCGATACGTCCCCCTTCAATTGATCGATCTCGATCCGGCTAATGGAAAGGACGAGGGCCGCGTCCGGATCCTCGGTCAGCGCCAGCAGCAGGTGCTCCAAGGTCACCTCGCCGTGCGACTGCTCGCTCGCGTACTGGGCCGCGCGCGCCAGGGTATCCGCGAGGTTGTGCGAGGGCGGGAGAATGTGACCGATCTCGTCAACGATCGATTGCGCCATCGGCGCCAAACCTCCATCTCGACCTGTCATCTGCGTCATCAAGGTGCCCGGCCCTTGGCTCGCGTGGCGGTCTGCGGTGAATCTGGAAACCAATTCAAACGTTAGACGATACGCCTCGATTTAACACGCCTCGGCAGGGCCACCGTCCAGGGGTTTTGTGGCAAAAAGGCTATCCTTGGAATATGGGCGAAATCCGTTGTGGCGGGATAGCAACTGGATATAAGTGCGCCGTTGGCCAGGAACCAATCCGCCACAATGACGGAGATCGGCCATCCGTGCACCCTGCAACTTTTGGGATCGAGCGAGAATGACGACCAAGGCGAAGTCGAAACCGGCCGTGCAGGTGCGCCCGGCTGATACCTCCGACATCAGCGCACATGCCAAAGCGCGCATTCTGGCCGAAGCGCTGCCGCACATGATCCGCTACGACGAGGAGACGGTCGTCATCAAGTTCGGTGGCAACGCGATGGGCGACCAGGAGCTTGCCGACGCGTTCGCCAAGGACGTGATCTACCTGAAGCAGTCGGGCATCAATCCGGTGGTCGTGCACGGCGGCGGGCCGCAGATCGCCGAGATGCTGAAGAAGCTCGAGATCAAGAGCGAGTTCCGTCACGGCTTGCGGGTGACCGACCGGCCGACGGTGGAGATCGTCGAGATGGTGCTGGCTGGCAAGATCAACAAGGAGATCGTGTCGGCGATCAACCGGCAGGGCGGCAAGGCGGTCGGCATTTCCGGCAAGGACGCCAACCTGATGATCGCCAAGCGCATCACCGAGATGCCGGACCCTGAATCCAACCTGATGCAGGCGGTCGACATCGGATATGTCGGCGACCCGCAAGAGGTCAACCCGCACATCATCGACGTGATCTCGAAGTCCGATCTCATTCCGGTGGTGGCGCCGATCGGGCTCGACCGCGACGGGCACACGCTCAACATCAACGCCGACACGTTCGCCTCCGCACTCGCCGCGCGCATGAAGGCCAAGCGCCTGCTGTTGCTGACCGACATCGCCGGCGTGCTCGACAAGGACGACAAGCTGATCGAGGCGTTGACGACCGAACAGGCGCGCGCGCTCATTCGCGATGGCACGATCACGGGCGGCATGATCCCGAAAATCGAGGGCTGCATCGAGGTGGTCGAGGCGGGCGTGGAAGCCGTCGTCATCATCGACGGTCGGGTGCCGCATTGCGTTCTGCTAGAGCTCTTGACCGAACATGGCGTCGGTACGCTGGTTGGCACCGCACGCAGCCTCAAGGGCTCGCGCCGGGCGGGGTGAAGGTCAATGCGCGGACGACCCGAATCGCTGCGGCGAGCATCTGCCTTGGCGCTTTAGTTTGGTTGTCTCAGAAGAGGCCGTGGTTGCTCGTGCAGCTTTGCGTCGTGTCGTGCAATGAAGCCTGCTTGTGAGTGATGTCTTCCAAAAGGTCGCTCGCTGCTGAATCCACGGCTGGGCATTTGCTATTCGTCGTTATCGAATTTTGTGCAGATGCTGAAGCGCCAACGAATTCGAGCCTATTCGTTGATTCGTTGCGCGCTGACGTGGCGATGCGCTTAGCGTCCCACTGATTGCAGAAGCGCGATATTTCAACTTCATTTCAGACCCCTTTCAGCTTCGCCGAACAGTCTCGTCGATGAGAGTGGCGACTACGTTTGGTCACGCGCCGAGAATGTTTCGAAGCGCATTGGTTTCGGGCCCGAAGTGCAGTCCTGCTGTCTTGGCGCAGATCGACGTGTGCCGTGTCGATGAAGTGTCAATCCATAACCTTCGACATCAGACTGGAGACTTACACATGCGACCTCGCGAACTCCTGGCAGTGGCGGTTGTGATCAGCGCTTTGACAGCGCCCGCAAGCGCTGCCGATGACGCGCTCATGAAACAGGCTCAGGGGCTGTTCGAGCCGATCCCCTTGAAGCCACCTGCGATCAAAGGAATCGAGGCAATACCGGCGCTCGTGGAGCTCGGCAAGGCACTCTACTTCGATCCGCGTCTTTCGCAGAGTCACAATATCAGCTGCAATTCGTGCCATCAGGTCGGACTGGGCGGCGTCGACATGTTGTCAACGTCGATCGGACACAAGTGGCAGCGCGGAAGTCGCAACGCGCCCACCGTGCTCAACTCCGTGTTCAACATCGCACAGTTCTGGGATGGCCGCGCCGAAGATCTCAAGGCACAGGCTGGAGGTCCTATCCAGAACCCGATCGAGATGGGCATCAGTCACGAGCATGCAACCGAGATGCTGAAGGGCATTCCGGGATATGCAAAGCTCTTCGAAGCGGCGTTTCCGGGTGCGAAAGACCCCATCAAAATCGACAACGTCGTGACGGCCATTGCGGCGTTCGAGGCGACGCTCACGACGCCCAACGCACCGTTCGACAAGTACTTGCGCGGCGACGCCCAAGCGCTCGACGCGGAGCAGAAGGAGGGCCTGAAGCTATTCATGGACAACGGCTGCTCCACATGCCACGCAGGCATCAATATGGGCGGTCAGATGTATGCTCCGTTCGGCGTAATCGAAAAGCCGGGAGCGGAATTCCTTCCCTCCGACGACAAGGGTCGCCTCGAGGTCACCAAAACGGCGGGCGACGAGTTCGTCTACAAGGTGCCGACACTGCGCAACATCGAGTTGACGGCGCCCTATTTCCATACGGGGAAATCGTGGGATCTTCGCCAGGCGGTCGGGGTGATGGGGACAAGCCAGCTCGGACAGAAGCTTTCGGATGACCAGATCTCGAAGATCACCGCCTTCCTCAAATCGCTGACGGGCGAGCAGCCACAGGTCACGTATCCCATCTTGCCTCCAAGCGGCGCGGGTACGCCGCGGCCCCAGCCATGAGCTGGCCGTTGGCGTCGGTCGCGTTACGAAGCGTGACTCTATGATTGGCATCTCCCGTCTGGAGGTGGAGGTCGTGCTACCTCCAATCCTCACGGCGGGGGGAAGCCTGTCCCGTTATCGCGTGCTTACCGAATTGACGAGCGCCATTCTCGCCACTCGTACTGGGCACGGGCGGCGGCGCTGCGCGAATCATGCCGCCTGAGAACGAAGCCAGGGAACTCCCGTCGGCCACATTGGCAGACTGCGCTTGAAAACGGTGCCGGCCGTGTCCTCCCAACCCAGCGTGCGAACTGGCCGCGCGTTTCGGCGGTGGTGCGGCCACCAAGTTCCTTGGGCAGTGAGTCGATCCTCTTCATGCACGATCCTTCAGCACCACGGCTCAAATTCAGCATGGAGGCCATTGGTTGCTTTTGTCCGAACTGCTGATAGCCTTGCCCGGCCATGTCGGATCAGCGCACCACAATCCTCGACCTGATCGCGGGGCGCGACCTGCCCATCGTCAGGATCGGCGCTGGCGACAAGCTATTCCTCAAAGGCGATCAGGCGCCGGCGATGTTCGTGGTCGTCTCAGGCAGCATCGAAGTGCTGATGCTCGGACGCCTTTTGGAGCGGGTCGGCCCCGGCGGGATCGTGGGGGAGATGGCGCTGATCGACGGCAACATGCGCTGCGCGGCGGCTCTGACTGCCATGGATACCGAACTGGTTGCCATCGAGAAATCTCAATTCCTGGAGCTGGTGCGCGAGGAGCCAAGGTTCGCGCTTGCCGTGCTGGGCGTGCTGACGCGGCGGCTGCAGGCGATGAACGCCAGGGATGCGCGACAGCAGCAGGGCGCCTGAAAGCAGCGGGGCGATACGAGGGATGTCAGGTGACAGCGCCACGCTCGACGCCATTTTCAAGCGGCTGGCGAAATCTCCGTTCCGGAGCCGGTTCAGGCTCGACCACCGCGATCGCGCCTATTTCGACAAGCACGGCCACGCGCAGATTCGCACACACGCGCAGGCGTTCATCGGCGAGCGACTGGCTCCAGCGAACCCCAGGAACGACGGCCAGCAAACGCCGATGCGTGGCCATCCGGTGTTCGTCGCCCAGCACGCGACCGCCACATGCTGCCGAGGCTGCCTTGCGAAGTGGCACGGTATAGAGAGTGGGCGTCCGCTCACCGAGGCCGAACAGCAGCATGTCGTGGCGGCGATCCTACGATGGCTCGATCAGGAGGTGGCGCGGCCTGTTGCAACCGCGACGTCGCCGCGATTGCCAAAGCGCAAACGGGCGGCACGTGGCGCAAGCAAAGGTGAGGGAGACGAACCCGATCTCTTCTCGTTCGATGATCGCACGCGGACGCAAAAGCATTAGATGAGACAGGTCACAGCAGGCGCAGGGCGCGGAAGCTCGCGTGGCCCTCGCGGCCGACAATGATGTGATCGTGGATCTGGATGCCGAACGGGCGCGCCGCATCGACGATCAGCTTCGTCATGTCGATGTCGGCGCGTGATGGTGCGGGATCACCAGAGGGGTGATTGTGCACCAGAATGAGTGCGGTGGCGCCGACTTCGAGCGCACGCTTCATGACCTCGCGCACGTAGACCGGCGTGTGGTCGACGGTGCCCTTGCCCTGTACCTCATCGGCAATGATCTTGTTCTTCTTATCGAGAAACAAAATGCGGAACAGCTCGCGCGACTCATAGGCTTGCGCGGCGCGAACATAGGCAATGACGTCCGTGGTCGAGGCGAGCGAGGGCCGCTCCATCAGATCGGAGCGCATCAGGCGCAGGGCCACAGCGCGTATCAACTTCAGCTCCGCAGCGACGCTCTCGCCCGCGCCCTTGACCTCCTTGATTCGTTCCGCCGGGGCGTTGATCACTTCGGCAAACGAGCCGAAGCGAGCGATGAGGCGCTTGGCCAAGTCCTTCGTGTCTCGGCGCGGGATGGCGCGAAACAACACGAGCTCCAATAGTTCGTAGTCCGGCATCGCTTCGGCGCCGCCAAGATCGAAGCGCTGGCGCAGGCGATCACGGTGGCCGGTGTGGAGCGGCAGCGGCGTCTCGAGAAACGAGCGCTGCTCGGGCAGAGCCTTCTTGTCGGCAAAGCTTTCGACCGCAGGCGCGGATCGCGGCCTTGTCACCGGCCTGTCGGACGGGGGCATCCTACCTCCACCAATTCCCGCGTACGGGGCTGGCCAAATCACAATGCCAGCGGCTCCGTGCCGTACGGCGGCTTATGATAGCCTGCAGGAGACAGCGTGAAAATCTCGCATCCGTCCTCGGTCACACCTACGGTGTGCTCGAACTGGGCGGACAACTCACGATCGCGCGTCACCGCCGTCCAGCCATCGGGTAGCACTTTCACGTGCGGCCGGCCGAGGTTGATCATCGGCTCTATGGTGAAAAACATGCCGGGCTTCAGCTGGGGGCCTTCGCCTGCTTCCCCATAGTGGAGAATGTTGGGGCGGTCGTGGAACAGGCGGCCCAGCCCGTGGCCGCAGAAATCACGGACGACGCTGCAGCGCTCAGCTTCCGCATACTGCTGGATGGCGGCGCCGATGTGCCCGGTGGTGTTGCCGGGCTTTACGGCGGCGATGCCGCGCATCAGGGACTCGTAGGTGACGTCGATCAGCCTCTCCGCCCGCCGCGAGATTTCCCCGACCGGATACATACGGCTTGTATCGCCATGCCAGCCGTCGACGATCAAGGTGACGTCGATATTGACGATGTCGCCCTCCTTCAACTGCTTGGGACCGGGGATGCCGTGGCATACGACGTGATTGATGGAGGTGCAGATCGAGCGCGGGAAGCCCCTGTAATTGAGGGGGGCGGGAATTGCTCCGTGTCGTTGCGCAAACTCGAAGACCAGATCGTCCAGCTCCTCGGTGCGGACGCCCGGCTTCACATGCGCGACGAGCATGTCGAGCGCCTCGGCGGCCAAACGGCCGGCCCTGCGCATACCCGCGAAGTCGGCCGGGCCGTGCATGCGGATGCTGTCGGAGCGCAGTCCTTCGTGGAAGTGGTCAAGCGTGGTCATATTGCCGAGAGGTTCGTTTGAGCATGTTTCAATTCTCTGAAATCTAGTGCAAAATTCCGAATTAGCAAATGGACGACGCAACAAGTCCACGAGCCGCCAATGGACACTCTGGGAGGACAAGAACCATGCGAGCTGGGGCAGCTGGCCGGGCCACACTGGCAATTGCAATAGCGTCACTAGCGGCGGGAGGGGTGGCTGCAGCCGTCACACGCCTTTCACCGATGCCCGAACAGAGCGTGGTGATCCTCGCCGCCGCAGGGCTGCCGAGCTGGAACATCAGCGAAATCTGCGCGACTGACAGCGCCAGCGGACAGTGCCGGATCCTCGAATCGGAGGCGCTGCGGACACTTTCGGGCGGATGGAATGCCGTGCCGGAGCGCTTCCGCGATGCGTGTCTGAAATCAATCAGCGGCCCGTTCGACAAATCCTACCGGCTGTTGTCGCAATGCCTGGAGACGCAGGTGCTGATGGGCCCGCGCAAAGAAGCCGGTACCGCGGCGGCAGCGGCACCAGCAGCACAGCCCACGGCGGCAAATAAAGTGGCGCAAGTCGGAGAACCGGCACCAGCCGCAATCCCGACAGGTTACGCGGTGTTGCCGACGACGTCCGTTGCGGACCTGTTCAAGGCGCGCGGGACCTGGGGCCAGGGCGCTCCGGCCAAAAAGGTCGAAGCTCCACTGGCGGCAGGAGCGGTGACGCCGCTTCCCGCTGAAACCGCGACGTTGCCGAAAGGTTTCGAAGGCCAGCCAACCGTGCATCCGCTACAGGCGACGCCACCAGCGCAACTGACCGCGGTACCGGAAGCCCAGCTCGCCGATGCCATGAAGAAGCTGCTGGCCGAGCGCGAGGGCGGCGGCGCGGCGGCAGCAAGTGGATACGCTGTACTGCCCACCACGACAGTTTCTGACCTGTTTGCGGCACGCGGGGCGTGGGGCCAGGGTGCTCCAGCAAAGGCCGTGGAGGCGCCGTTAGCGGCGGGAGCGGTAGCACCGCTTCCGGCCGAGATCGTTACATTGCCGATGGGCTTCGAGGGAACGCCGACCGTGCATCCGTTGGACGCCACGCCGCCTGCGCAACTGACGCCGGTAGCAGCGGATCAGGTTGCAGCTGCACTCAAGCAGCTTTTCGCCGAGCGCGAGGGCTGGCTGACGGCAGCTCCCACCGCGCCTGCCGCCGCTGGCGCAGAGGCGGCGACGGCGGCTGCCAACTATGCCGTCCTGCCGACGACGAGCGTGGCGGACCTCGTCGCGGCGCGTGAAGCCTGGGGTGCAGGCGAGGGGGGCAAGAAGGTCGATGCGCCACTTGCGACCGGCACCTATTCACCGCTGCCGGTGGACAAGATCGAGCTGCCCAAAGGCTTCGAGGGTGAGCCCACAGTGCATCCGCTGGAGGCGACGCCACCGGTCCAGCTGACGGCGGTGCCAGAAGCCCAGCTTGGCGATGCGATGAAGAAGCTGCTGGCCGAGCGTGCGGGATGGGGCAATGAACCTTCCAGCGGCGCAGGTGCTGTTGGCGACAGCAGTGGCTACGCAGTGCTACCGACCACGGCGGTCGCCGACCTGTTCGCGGCACGCGGCGCCTGGGGCCAGGGTGCTCCGGCAAAGACCGTGGAGGCTCCGCTGGCGGCGGGCGCGGTGTCACCACTTCCTGCAGATGCCACCGGTCTGGCAAAGGGTTTCGAAGGCCAGCCGACCGTGCATCCGCTGCAGGCGACGCCCGCGGCGCAGCTCACTCCGGTGCCAGAATCCCAGCTTGCTGATGCCATGAAGAAGCTGCTGGCGGAGCGCGAGGGCGGCGGCAAGACGACGGAGTCCCAGCCCGCCCCGGTCGCCCAACCGGCCGAGGCTGCCGTTGCCAAATCGGCGGAAGCGGCCGACTGCGAAGCAAAGCTGCGCAAGGCGGCAGCTTCCGGCATCATCCGGTTTGGATCGGACAGCGCTGTCATCGATGCGAAAAGCAATGCGACGCTCGACAAGCTGGCCAAAGCCGCGAAAGGCTGCTCGAAGGGTCGCATTCGTGTCGAAGGACACACCGATTCTTCGGGCAAGGCCGACCACAACAAGCAACTGTCGGAGCGCCGCGCGCAAGCCGTGGCGGATTACCTGGTCAAGTCTGGTGTTGCCCAGTATCGCATCGAGGCTACGGGCTTTGGCGCGGAAAAGCCGGTCGCACCGAACTCAACGCCCGCGGGTCGGGAGAAAAACCGGCGGATCGAGTTCACGGTGGTCGATTAGAGCAAGTCTGGCCATATCAACCACGGGCAAGGCACGCTGGCTCGTCGGGTGAGCCGATATTCGCAAAGGTCGGTTGACGCAAAGCGGTTGCCGAGCGTGGCTCAGAGCCTGATCGGCTGAGATGGAGCCACTTCGGGTTCCAGCGAAGGCGTGAATCAGACTCTCAAACTAAGGGCTTAGAGCAGGCCACAGCGGCCGATGTGATTCCATCAAGATCGGACCTGCTCTAATGCCAGCATGCGACGGGGCGACTCTCTTGCGGATCGCGCCGCGGATCCAATCGATAGGCAAACTGCCCATGCCACACCGGCCAAGCAATGATGGCGGAAACGCGCCGTGGCGAGCAGTCATTCTGACGCTTTTTCCGGAGATGTTTCCCGGCCCGCTCGGCCTTTCGCTGGCGGGCCAGGCGCTGGAAGCCGGATTATGGTCGCTCGCCACCCATCAGATTCGCGAGCACGGGATCGGCCGGCATCGGGCCGTCGACGACACGCCTGCGGGCGGCGGCGCCGGCATGGTGATGCGTGCCGATGTCATCGCGGCTGCGATCGACAAGGCACGCGAAGGAAACAGCGCCGACCTGCCCCTCATCTATCTTTCGCCGCGCGGAGAACCGTTGTCGCAGCGGATCGTGCGCGAGCTTTCCGAAGGTCCTGGCGTGATGCTGCTGGCGGGGCGTTTCGAAGGCGTCGACCAGCGGGTGATAGAGGCACGGGCGATGCGCGAGATCTCGATCGGCGATTACATCCTGTCGGGCGGTGAGCTGGCGGCAATGGTGCTGCTCGATGCCTGCGTGCGCCTCTTGCCGGGCGTGATCGGTTCGGCGGCAAGCCTCGCGCATGAGAGCTTCGAGACGGGCCTGCTCGAATATCCGCTCTTCACGCGCCCGCGCGAATGGGAGGGGCGGCCGATCCCCGAAGTGCTGCTGTCGGGCGATCACAAGCGCATCGCGGCTTGGCAGCAGGAGGAGGCGCACCGCATCACCAAGGAACGGCGTCCCGAGCTGCTCAAGCCGAAAAGCCGCTGAAAACGCGGACAGCGAGGCGTATCCTAGCTTTGCAATTTTCGCATGGCTCTGCTATTTTGTGCGCTGCAGCATTCCGCCGCCAGCGGGCGATCGCGGAATTGCTCGCAGCAGAAGAGGGGCTTTGTCTATGGACTGGGACAAGCTGCGGATTTTCCATGCCTCTGCCGACGCCGGAAGTTTCACGCACGCCGGCGAGATCCTGCACATGAGCCAATCGGCAGTGAGCCGCCAGGTGTCCGCGCTGGAGAAGGATTTGCAAATCTCGCTGTTTCATCGCCATGCGCGCGGGCTCGTGCTGACCGAACAGGGCGAGATGCTCTATCGCACGGTGGCGGAGGTGATGACCAAGCTGCACACCGTCGAGACGCTGCTTTCCGACAGCACGACCAAGCCATCGGGCGAGTTGCGCATCACCGCGGCGATCGGCCTGGGCACGGTGTGGGTGACGCAGCGGCTGCGCGAGTTTCTCGACCTCTACCCGGAGGTGCGCATCGACCTCATCTTGAGCGACGAGAAGGTCGACCTTGCGATGCGGGCCGCCGACGTCGCGCTATGGACCAGCGAACCCGAACAGGCCGATCTCATTCGCCGGCCGCTGTTCTCGATGAAGGTGCGCGCCTACGCCTCGACGCAATACATCCGCCGCTTCGGCGCGCCCGCCAACCTGAAGGCACTCGACGGCCAGCATCGCATCCTGTCCTACTCCGGTGTTCCCTCGCCGCATCTTGCCGCGATCACCTGGCTGGAGACGGTCGGCCGCGAAGGGCAGCCGCCACGCGTGCCTGTATTCCGCGCCAACTCGGTCGTGGCCCTCAAATACGCGGTCCGCTCCGGCATCGGCATCGGCATGATTCCCGACTACATGGTGGAGGAGGATTCCGACCTCATCACCGTACTGACGGAGATCGACCCGCCCACGTTGCCCATCCTGTTCGTCTACCCCGAGGAGCTGAAGAGCTCCAAGAAGGTGCAGGTGCTACGCGATTTCCTGATCGCCAAGGCGCGGCAGTTGAAGGTCTGAGGCAATCCCGGCCGGCAGCCGCTCGCCGATGGCACTGTTGAGGCTTGGCGGGGCCAGCGACCCTCCACGTCTCATTTGCGCCGGTGCCGCCAAGTCGTTATCTATGGGCTGCCGCAACCCCTGCGATCAGGCGCGATCCGTTGCGACGGGCAGGTGGGCGGCAACCTGAACTCTCCGATCAGTTCCGACAACCTCTCAGCAGGCGAGCACGATGACCACACCCGCGCCCAGCACGCTCTATGACAAGATCTTCGCCGACCACGTCGTCGAGCAGTCCGAGGACGGCACATGCATTCTCTACATCGACCGGCATCTGGTGCACGAAGTGACGAGCCCGCAGGCGTTCGAGGGCTTGCGCATGGCCGGCCGCAAGGTGCGCGCGCCGGAGAAGACGCTCGCCGTCGTCGACCACAACGTGCCGACGACCGACCGAAGCCGCGGCATCGCGGATGACGACAGCCGCATCCAGGTCGAGACGCTGGCCAAGAACGCGCACGATTTCGGCATCGAATATTACGACGAACTCGACAAGCGCCAGGGCATCGTCCACGTCGTCGGCCCCGAGCAGGGCTTCACGCTGCCCGGCACTACAATCGTGTGCGGCGACAGTCATACCTCCACGCACGGCGCGTTTGGTGCGCTGGCGCATGGAATCGGCACAAGCGAGGTCGAGCACGTGCTCGCCACGCAGACGCTGGTGCAGAAGAAGGCCAAGAACATGCTCGTCCAGGTGGACGGCAAGACACCGTTTGGCGTTGGTGCCAAGGACATCATCCTCGCCATCATCGGCGAGATTGGCACCGCGGGCGGCACCGGCCATGTCATCGAGTATGCAGGCGAGGCGATCCGCGACCTTTCGATGGAAGGCCGCATGACGGTCTGCAACATGTCGATCGAGGGTGGAGCCAGGGCCGGCATGATCGCGCCAGACGAGAAGACCTATGCCTTCATCAACGGCAAGCCCAAGGCGCCCAAGGGTGCGGCCTGGGACATGGCGATGAAATACTGGGAGACCTTGAAGACCGACGAGGGCGCGCACTTCGACAGCGTCGTCAAGCTCGACGCCGCCAAGCTGCCGCCGATCGTGACCTGGGGCACGAGCCCGGAGGACGTTGCCGCGATCACCGGAGTCGTGCCTGATCCCGCGAAGGTGGAAAACGAGAACAAGCGCGCCTCGATGAACCGCGCGCTGGAGTACATGGGCCTCAAGGCGGGCACGAAGATCACAGACATTCCGCTCGACGTGGTGTGGATCGGCTCGTGCACCAACGGCCGCATCGAGGATCTGCGCGCAGTCGCCAAGATCGTCGAAGGCAAGAAGAAGGCGTCAAACCTCGCTTACGTCATGGTGGTGCCGGGATCGGGGCTGGTGAAGGCGCAGGCGGAAGCAGAAGGACTCGACCGGATCTTCAAGGCCGCTGGCTTCGAGTGGCGCGAGCCCGGCTGCTCGATGTGCTTAGGGATGAACCCCGACCAGCTGAAACCCGGGCAGCGCTGCGCCTCGACGTCGAACCGCAACTTCGAAGGCCGCCAAGGCTACAAGGGCCGCACGCATCTCGTCTCGCCGATCATGGCGGCGGCGGCGGCGCTGGAAGGGCGGTTCGTCGATGTCAGGGGGTATGAGGGGGCGTGAGGCAAGGCTCAACCTCCAAATCTGATAGTCCTGACCGGCATACCAATGCCGGCGATAGCTAGTTTTCTGGCCTCTTTGGAGCCAGCCCGGAAATTGACGCGCCCGGTTGCCAACCACCAAAATGGCTTTATTCCTTTGTCCGAAGCCATGTTCTTCAGAGAAAGTAGTTCTGACCAATCGGGTTGAGCGAGCTTTGCTTCAAGCCATTTCAGTTTCCGTAGAACCGAATCAACTTCGCCCGTGCTTGTTGCTCCATGCGGCTCCACCCAAATTGCAAAAGAGGTTCCGCCAAACATTAACCCGATCGCGTAATCCCACCTCGAAAACTGAGGCTCGTCAACGCGATACGCACCATCCAAATCAATGCTATGAGTCAGTTTGTAAGGCGTTCGAACATCGATGAGACTTCGATACTTGTTCTCTATCGCCGCTTTGCCGACAAGCGCCTCTAAGCCTGCCTGCGTAGCAGCCCGATCAAAGCCCATTCCTACCCCCACGGCTTTTTGGACGATTAACAACGTCTGCCACAATCCCACCGGTCCTCGAAGCGAACGCTGTCAGCCCCCCCCAGGAAGCAATTGTCTCATTGTCGTCACCTGGATCCAATGAGCTAATGTCTTGCGTTTCAGCTCCTCTCTCGAAGAAGAACACTTTAAAGGACTTTTGCATTGTCGCCTCAGCCAATGATTTGGTGCGAACATTAGATTTCAGCTGAAACAACTTGCGGATATCAGCTTCTCCACCGCCTTCTTCCTGTATTATGCGGACCGCCCAAACGAAATCCAAGACAACGGGAGAGTGCGTAGATACTACAACCCGATAACCGCGCCGCATCAGTTCAAGCACATTGAGTAGCAGCGTCACGATAGCACGTGGATGCAAGCCCATTTCAGGCTCTTCCAGCACCACCCAATCTAATGGTTCTCGAGTCGACATCGCGCCTGCGGGGCAAAGCCAGTACAGGCCAAGTAGCAGAGGCACGAACTCTCGCTGTCCCGCCGACCACGCGAGGTATGTGAGCCCCTCTGTCAGTCCGTCAATTTTGAGCGATAGCGTTTTTCGAAATTCTTTTAGTTCAATTTCCAGGCGTGCCCCGCCGAAAATGTCATTTTCGATCGGGCTTCTCAAGTCGGCGTTAAGGCGATTGCTCGCGGGAAAAAGTTCCGCTTTTGAAGCAAACTCATTCTGGAGAAGCAAATGCACTTGGTCGGCAAAATATCTAAGCACATATGGATCTCCATACTCAAAGCTTCCGAACGGCCGACTATTTCCGGCAGGCAAACTCACAACGCGTTGTGCTGGAATGTAGAATAGCTTCTCCTTGGCAATTCCGACACTAGAGTTTCTGCCGGTGGCTCTCCTTGTGAAATCCAGTAACGGTTTGGAGCTCGAATTCCAGCCGAGGGTTGGAGGTGGCGCGCTTGAGAGCATGCCGCCCATTCCGCGACCAAAATACGCCCCAAGAAATGCTGCGGCATCATTGTTGAATACGACGCTGTGATGCAAGAACGTATCGTGGATGTGATTGCGATCAACTGCGAGCTTCAACGCCTGCAAGAATATACTTTTCCCGCTAGCTTGCGGTCCCACGATCACCGTCAGATCACCAAAGCGGACGTCGGCTTTGGTAATCGGACCAAGGTTTTCAGCAACCAGCCGAGGTTCTTTGGTCATGGTCGATCTAACTTTTCTGTTCTGGTGGTAAGAATAGGGTGCGCTGGCATACGGTTGAGTATAGAATCATTCGTCGAATTTGAAAGGCGTGACTGAAAGGCGAAGCGCGTAGGGCGGGTCCGCTGCGCCCATCCCGCCCTACTGCCGTTCTACCGCCGCTTCGCATGAAATAGCTGAAATCGCGCCCATACAGACGGAGTGAACGCGCGCTATATATCCACCCCATGACGACCCCGCCCGACACACGCGACGCCGCCAAACCCGCGCCCGCACCGTCCGCTGCGCACACAGCGGCCACCGCGCCGGCCATTCCCCCCCCTTCCGGCTTCGAGGCTACGCGGGTGTGGGTGTTCGATCTCGACAACACGCTTTATCCCGCCCAATGCAACCTGTTCGCGCAGGTCGATCACCGCATGGGCGAGTTCATCCAGAAGTATCTGGGTGTGCCCTACGAGTACGCGCGGCATCTGCAGAAGAGCTACTATCGCCAGTTCGGGACGACGCTCGCCGGGCTGATGAAGGTGCACAAGATGGAGCCTTCGGCGTTCCTCGACTACGTGCACGACATCGACCTCACGCCGGTGCCGGAACTGCCGGAGCTTGCCGCGGCGATCGAGCAGCTGCCCGGCCGCAAGCTGATCTTCACGGCCGGATCGCGGCGCCATGCCGAGAGGGTCGCGGCCAAGCTCGGCGTGCTCGATCAGTTCGAGGACATCTGCGACATCGTCGATACCGGCTTCATCCCCAAGGAGCAGCGCGATGCCTACGATCGCATGATCCGCGCCCATGGCGTGGCACCGCGCGAGGCTGCCATGTTCGAGGACATGCCGCACAACCTGATCGCCGCGCACGAGCTGGGCATGACCACGGTGCTGGTCCACTCCAGCTACATGGACCACCCCGCACAGGCCAAGATCAAGTCGTGGACCAGCCTGCCGGACCACGTGCACCATATGACCCTGGATCTGACGACGTTCCTCAAAGGCATTGCGCCGCGCTGACCGGGGCACCGCACGAGTGACGGCGGCGGCGGGCGATTCGACGCGCTTGGTGCCTGCGTCATCATGGAGGCCAAATGCAGGGCGCGGGCGACCGTCCTCCACGGAAATTTGACGTTCCGCAATGGCGCTCCGGAGCGGCTGCGGCCATCATGATGTTGCGACGACGGCATCACGGAATCCGGTCCACGGGGCGGGCAAGAAGCAGCGATGATCGACAGCCTGGCATCCTTTCTTCGGCTCGTGGCTGGATCGCTGCGCGACCTGGCGCCGATCATCGTCATCATCGCGTTCTTCCAGATCGTCGTGCTGCAGCAGCCGTTTCCCAATCTGGGCGGTGTGCTGGTCGGCCTGTTGTTCGTGATGCTCGGGCTGGCGATCTTCGTGCAGGGCCTGGAGATGGCGCTGTTCCCGTTGGGCGAGTCGTTGGCCGGGGCCTTTGCGCGCAAGGGCAGCCTGATGTGGCTGATGCTGTTCTCGTTCGGCCTGGGCTTCGGAACGACCGTGGCGGAGCCGGCGCTGATCGCGATTACGGATGAGGCGGCACGAGTCATGGCCGGGGCGGGCGCGATCACCCAGGATCCGGCGACGCTTTCATCCTACGCGATCAAACTGCGCTATACGGTCGCCTGCGCGGTCGGCGTGTCGATCATGATCGGCGTGCTGCGCATCCTGAAGGGCTGGCCGGTCCACTGGTTGATCATCGGCGGCTACGTCATCGTCGTGCTGTTGACGGCAGTATCGCCACGCGAGATCATCGGAATCGCCTACGACTCTGGCGGCGTCACGACTTCGACGATAACGGTGCCACTCGTCACCGCGCTCGGCATCGGCCTCGCCACCGTGATCCGTGGCCGCAGTCCGCTGGTCGACGGATTCGGCCTCATTGCCTTTGCCAGCCTGTTGCCGATCATATTCGTGCTGCTGTTCGGGATCCTGACATGAGCGGCACATTCTGGGAAACGCTGCGGCTGGCGCGCGAAGCCTTCACGGGTACGATCCTCGATGTTGCGCCGATCGCGCTGGTGCTTGTCGCATTCCAGATCCTGGTGCTGCGGCAGCCGATTCCCAATCTCGGACGAGTCATGGTCGGCGTCGTCTACGTGATCGTCGGCCTGTCGCTGTTCCTGGTCGGGCTTGAACAAGCGCTGTTCCCGCTCGGCAAGTCGATGGCAAGGCAATTGACCGATCCGGCGTTCCTCGCCGCAGACGGTCTGGCCGCCGACGTGCGGGTATGGACCGACTACTACTGGATCTATCTGTTCGCATTCGCGGTCGGATTTGCCACGACGATCGCGGAGCCGGCCCTGATCGCAGTGGCGATGAAGGCACGCGAGGTATCCGGCGGAACGCTCGACCCATTTGCATTGCGCATTGTCGTCGCCCTTGGCGTCGCTCTCAGCCTGGTCGTCGGCACGTTCCGGATCGTGACCGGTACGCCGCTCTACTACTACATGATCTTCGGCTATCTCGTCGTGATGATCCAGACCATGTACGCGCCGCGGTCCATCATACCGCTCGCCTACGATACGGGAGGCGTTACGACGTCGACCGTAACCGTGCCATTGGTGGCTGCGCTCGGCCTCGGGCTTGCCTCCACGGTGCCCGGGCGCAGTCCGCTCATCGACGGATTCGGCCTCATTGCAATGGCCAGTCTGTTTCCGATGATCACGGTCATGGGCTATGCCCAGATCACGCAATGGCGCACCAATCGCGCGTCTGCCGCCGCGCCACCTCCAGACGAAAAAAGACCGGAGTAAGCTCATGAAATTCAAACTGATCATCGTCATGGTCGAGGAGGACAAGACCGATATGGTGATGGAGACCGCGCGCGAGGCGGGCGCCACGGGTTGCACGGTCATCACCAGCGCACGCGGCGAAGGCTTGCAACCAGCCAAGACATTTCTCGGCCTGACGCTGGAGGGACAGCGCGACATCGTCTTGTTGCTGGTCGAGGAGCATATGAGCCGGCCGATCCTGGAGGCCATCGCCCGCAAGGGGCGTTTCGACGAGGAAGTCGGGGCGGGTCTGGCAGTGCAGGTCGACATCGAGGATGCGATCGGCATGGGCTCGCAAATCACCAAGATCCGCAGCGAAATCGGAGACAAGCTATGAGCGAAACAGTGCCCACGCGGATCCGAGACGTAATGACGCCTGACCCGAAGCGCATCGACGGGCTGGCGACCGTCAGGCAGGCGCTCAATACGATGAAGGATCACGGCTTGAGCTCGCTCGTCATCGACCGCCGCGATGATGACGATGAGTACGGGCTGATCACCGTGCGTGATATCGCGGAGAAGGTGATCGGTCAGAACCGCTCGCTCGACCGGGCCAGCGTCTATGAGATCATGACCAAGCCGGTGCTGACGCTTGAGGGCCGCATGGTGCTGAAATACGCCGTGCGGCTGCTGACCCGTCTCGGGTCCGGCCGCGCGCTGGTCGTGGACAAGGGCGAGCTGAAAGGGATTGTCACCCTGCGTGACATGACGCTGCGCTATGTGAGCGACGAGGACGAGCAGACGTGAGTTGCTTTCGCACTGCTCATGTTTACGGAGACAAGCCCCATTCCGGCCCTCGTACAGCCCTCAAGAGATCCTTCAGATCCAGACTTTGCGTGGTCATTGCCAACATGCCATCGTCGCCAACCGGCCAGTGGCTCTGCGGACGGTCCCAATAGAGCTCGATGCCGTTGCCGTCCGGATCCGAAATGTAGATCGCTTCGCTGACGCCGTGGTCGCTGGCGCCTTCGATCTCGATTCCAGCCGCCATAGCGCGCATCAAGGCTTCCGCCAGGGCGCGCCGCGTCGGGTAGAGGATGGCGACGTGGAAGAGGCCGGTGGTGCCGGGCGCCGGCGGCTTGCCGCCTTTGCTCATCCAGGTATTGAGTCCGATATGGTGATGATAGTCGCCGGCAGCGACGAATGCCGCGCCATTGCCAACACGCTGGGTGAGCCTGAAACCGAGCACATCACAATAGAAGCTGATCGCCCGTTCCAAATTCGAAACCTTGAGGTGGACGTGTCCGATGCGCACCCCAGGATCGATGGCGGCGTGAGACTCGGCGGTAAGTTCTGTTGCCATCATGGTTCGATCTTTCCCGAACTTGTGCCCACCGTCCCGCCACGGCCAGGCTGCCAATTCACTCCCGCCGCTCCGGCCATAGCGCGGCATTGCCGCTGCCGAGCATCGCCTGCACCAAAAGCAACATGGTCCAGAGTGCGGGGAATTCCCAACCGCCCTTGGGCGCGGAGAACAGCCAGCCGTTGGGCACATGCTGCAGTGTCGCGCCGATCATGATGGGAATAAGCGCAAGGGCGACGAGACGCGGCAGGATGCCGAGGATCAGCATGATGCCGCCGAGGATCTCCGCGGCTATCACGACGTAGGCGAGGGCGCCCGGGTAACCAATGCTCTGGAAATAGGCCACTGTTCCAGGGACCGTGAAAACAAACACCTTCAGCAGGCCATGAGCGACGAAAAGGGCGCCCATGCAGACTCGCAAGAGCAAAGCGGCAAAGCCGGCGGTCCGGAGGTCAATCATGACGTCTCTCCATTGAATGGGCCTATCCAAAATTCAGTGGCGGCGGCCCAAAAGGGGGGAGGCGTCAATCGCGCTGGCGCCTTAACCCATGTTCCTTAAGACTAAGGATCGGCTGCGGGAACATAATCTCAAGGTTCTGGAATTGATTGTTTCGTGATATGGTTCAATCATGGATCTGTTCCACGCCATGCGTACGGTCGTTGCGATCGTCGATACGGGAAGCTTCACCCGTGCGGCGGAACGGCTGTCATTGTCGCGCGCGATGGCGACCAAGCACGTTGCCGACCTGGAAGCACATCTGTCCATCAGACTCTTCAACCGAACGACGCGGCGTCTGAGTTTGACGGATGATGGCGCGGAGGTCGTAGAAACATTCCGTCGCGTGCTCGAGCTGGTGGCGGAGACGGAAAAGACGGCGCAGGATCGTGCCATTTCTCCGACGGGACTTCTTCGCGTGAGCGCGCCGATGTCGTTTGGCATTGCTCATGTCTCGCCGCTCATCACACCCTACCTGCGGCAGCATCCCGGGGCGAAGATCGATCTTTCACTCAATGATCGGTTCGTCGACCTGATCGAGGAGGGCTACGATCTCGCAATCCGCATCGGCGCGCTGGCCGACAGCTCATTGATCGCCACACGGCTTGCGGAATCCCAGCTCTATGTCGTTGCATCGCCGAGCTACCTGGCACGGGAGGGACGACCTCAAAGCACCGACGAATTCGCCCACCATAGCTGTCTCGAATATGCGCATAGCGGCGGGAGAGAGCTGTGGACCTTCATCGCCGAGGGACGGACGATTCGCACACCACCGCACAAGACCTTGCTTCGCTGCAACAACGGCGATGCATTGATGCGCATGGCGATCGACGGCGGCGGCCTTGCACTGCTTCCGGATTTCATCGTCGGCGAGCACGTGCGGGCCGGGCGGCTGGAGCTGGTGTTGCCGAAGATCGCGACGCGGACTCTCGGCGTCTATGCCGTCTACCCGGCCGGTCGGCATGTACCGCGCAAGACCAGGGCGTTCGTCGATCACCTGCGAGCGAGCTTCACGGGCAAGCCGCCATGGGCGCTGTATCTGCCCGATACTGTGGTGGCGACTATGAAACCCCGTCGCTCCAGAGCGCGTTCGCTCTAGAGTCTCGATCACGCCTTCGCTGGAACCAGAAGTGGTTCCATCTCAGCCGATCAGACTCTAGCCGCGCCCCTCGAAAGGCATCTCAGTCGCCTTGATGGTCATCGACAGCACATTGGTGTCAAGCGGCAGGCTTGCCATGTAGAGCACTGCGCTGGCGACGTGGGCAACGTCCATGCGCGGCTCGACCTTCCTGGTACCATCGGCCTGCAAGGCACCCTGGCCCCGGGCCATCGGCTCGGTCATGGCCGTCGCCGCATTGCCGATGTCGATCTGGCCGCAGGCGATGGAATGGCCGCGGCCCTCGAGTGCGATCGACTTGGTCAAACCCGTGATCGCGTGCTTGGTGGCCGTGTAAGCCGCCGATAGTGGACGCGGCGCATGGGCTGAGATCGAGCCGTTGTTGATGATCCTGCCGCCCTTCGGCGACTGCCGCTTCATGATGCGAATGGCCTCCTGGCAGCAGATGAACACTCCGGTGAGGTTGACGTCTACCATTTGGCGCCATGATTGCAGCGACATGTCCTCGACCAATGCGGGGGGAGCGAACGCACCGGCGTTGTTGAACAGCACGTCGACGCGGCCGAAGCTCTGGACTGTGGCCTGGAACAGCGCCTTGACCTCCAGCGGGTCGGTCACGTCGGTCACGTGCACCAGCATTTGCCCGCCGCCTGGTGCGCCTGCTGCCTTGGTCGCCTCCAGCTCGCTGGCGCGGCGACCGGCGAGCGAGACGTTGTAACCGTGCGCCTGCAGCGCCAGCGCCACTTCGCGGCCGATGCCGGAGCCTGCTCCGGTGACGACTGCTGCCTTGCCTTCGCTCAGGTTTGTCACGATTGCCTCTCGTCACTCGTATGGTGTCTGGCCCATCTGCATTCTTGTGCGCCGGACGCTAGCACGGATTGCAATTGCAGCAAGCCTCGACGCGGCTCCGAAGAGGCGTGAGAGAACATGGCAAGCGGCGCAGGTGACAGTCACATACGAAGCGGGCGCCTTGCGGGCGCCCGTTCTCACAGTCGGTGGCGAGAAATACGCTCAGCGCGTTGGTACCGGCACTTCGCCGCGATAGTCGTAGAAACCGCGCTTGGCCTTGCGGCCGAGCCAACCTGCCTCGACGTACTTCACGAGCAGGGGGCATGGACGGTACTTTGAGTCGGCGAGACCCTCGTAGAGCACCTGCATGACCGAGAGGCAGGTGTCGAGGCCGATGAAGTCGGCAAGCTCCAGCGGGCCCATCGGATGGTGGGCACCGAGCTTCATCGCCTTGTCGATCGATTCCACCGTGCCGACGCCCTCATAGAGCGTATAGACGGCCTCGTTGATCATCGGCAGAAGGATGCGGTTGACGATGAAGGCGGGGAAGTCCTCGCTGACTGCCGTGCGCTTGCCGAGGCTGTGCACGAACTCGCGCGCAATGGCGAACATGTCGTCCTCGGTGGCGATGCCGCGGATCAGCTCGACCAGCTCCATCAGCGGCACCGGATTCATGAAGTGCATGCCGATGAAGTGTTCAGGCCGGTCGGTGGTCGAGGCAAGGCGCGTGATGGAGATCGACGAGGTGTTCGTCGCCACCAGCGCATCCTTCTTCATGTACGGACACAGCTCGATGAAGATCTTGCGCTTGATGCTCTCGTCTTCGGTGGCCGCCTCGATGACGAGGTCGCAATCGGAGAATGCCGTATAGTCGGGCGCATACTTGATGCGCTTCAGGGCCGCATCGCGATCGCCATCGCTTATGAATCCCTTCGAGACCTGGCGGACCAAGTTCTTGTCGATGGTCTGAAGGGCGCGGTCCACCGCTTCCTTCTTGAGATCGTTCAGCGCGACGTCGTAGCCCGCAAGCGCGATCACATGCGCGATGCCGTTGCCCATTTGACCGGCACCGATGATGCCGACCTTCTTGATGCGCGTCACAGTCTTCTTGTCCGTGCTCGCAATCGCCTTGGCCTTTTTCGGCGCCTTGACTGCTGCATCCATTTTCTTGTTCCTTCTCTACCGCCCGCCTGTCCCTGCCGGTGCGCTTAGTGTCCCCACTTCACCCGGCACGTACGTCCCCGCAACTTTCATTCAATTCACCCCTTATCCAGCGCTTTTGCGAGCTCGGGCAGGGCCTGGAACAGGTCTGCAACGAGGCCGTAGTCGGCGACCTGGAAGATCGGTGCTTCCTCGTCCTTGTTGATGGCAACGATGACTTTCGAATCCTTCATGCCGGCCAGATGCTGGATGGCACCGGAGATGCCGACGGCGATGTAAAGCTCAGGCGCCACCACCTTGCCGGTCTGTCCGACCTGCATGTCGTTGGGCACGAAGCCGGCGTCGACGGCAGCGCGCGAGGCGCCGATGGCGGCGCCCAGCTTGTCGGCCACCGGCTCGATCAACTTCTTGAAGTTGTCGCCCGACTGCAGGCCGCGGCCACCGGAGATGATGATCCGCGCGGAGGAAAGATCCGGCCGGTCGGACTTGGTGAGCTCGGCACCCTTGAAGATCGACTGGCCCGCCGACGGCGTCGCGGCGATCGCTTCGACGGCCGCGCTGCCGCCGTCGCCGACGGCCGCGAAGGCGGCGATGCGCGCGGTGATGACCTTCTTGGCGTCGTTCGACTTCACCGTCTGGATGGCGTTGCCGGCATAGATCGGCCGCTCGAAGGTGTCGGCGCTCTTGACGGCGGTGATGTCGGAGATCTGCATGACGTCGAGCAAGGCCGCGACGCGCGGCAGGATGTTCTTGCCCGACGCGGTGGCCGGCGCCAGCAGGACATCATAGCCGGCCATCAGCGCGACGAGCAGCGTGGACACCTCCTCGGCCAGCGCGTTGGCCAGATGCGGCGCGTCGGCGAGCAGCACCTTGGCGACGCCGTCGAGGCTGGCGGCCTGATCGGCGACGGCCTTCGCGTTCGAGCCGGCGATGAGGACGTGGATATCGCCGCCGATCGCCTTTGCTGCGGTGACGGCCTTGGCGGTGGCGGCATTGAGCGCGGCGTTGTCATGCTCGGCGAGGACGAGGACTGTCATCACAACACCCCCGCTTCGTTCTTCAATTTGGCGACGAGGCTCGCAACGCTGTCGACCTTGACTCCAGCCTGGCGCTTCCTGGGCTCATTGGTGGAGAGCACCTGCAGCCGCGGCGTGATGTCGACGCCAACATCGTCCGGCTTTTTCACATCGAGCGGCTTCTTCTTCGCCTTCATGATGTTGGGCAGCGTCGGATAGCGCGGCTCGTTCAAGCGCAGGTCGGTGGTGATGACGGCGGGCAGCTTCAAGCCGATCGTCTCGAGACCGCCGTCGACCTCGCGCGTGACGGCGACCGCGCCATCGGCAATGGCGACCTTGGAGGCGAACGTGCCTTGCGGCCAGCCGAGCAACGCGGCCAGCATCTGGCCGGTCTGGTTGCAATCGTCGTCGATCGCCTGCTTGCCGAGGATGACGAGGTCGGGCTTCTCCTCGGCGACGATCGCCTTCAGGATCTTGGCGACGGCGAGCGGCTCGACGGCTGCGCCTTCTGGTGTTTCGACGAGAATGCCGCGATCGGCGCCGATGGCGAGCGCAGTGCGGATGATGTCCTGCGACTTCGACGGACCGACCGAGACGACGACGACCTCGCTGGCGCCGCCCTTCTCCTTGATGCGCACCGCCTCCTCGACCGCGATCTCGTCGAACGGGTTCATCGACATCTTGACGTTCGCGAGTTCGATGCCCGTTGCATCGGCCTTCACGCGGATCTTGACGTTGTAGTCAACCACGCGTTTGACTGGGACCAGTATTTTCATTTGTGCGGCGTTCCCCGGCCTCGCCTGTCTCGTTGGTCATTTCCGTGTCGCATTCGCGCGGCAAGGTGGCCCAAACCGGCGCGCGCACTGCAGACTTCACTCTCGACCATCCGGTCGCCATTCCCGCTTGATGTCGGGATGGCGAGGCGTCGTTGTGCACCGCAAACGCAGTTCGAACCTGCCGGGTCCGGAAGGTGGAAACGATGCGTCGGCGAGCCGTTCGCAGTTGCGAAACGGCAGCCTAGGTGTGGGTTTCGGCGAAGTCAATGCAACCGACGTCCGGTCGACAACGACGGGGTGGGAAATTTCGTTAATTTCTCCCGATAGTGGTATTTGAGCGTTCGTGCTCAAGCCGCTCGCAGCGAGCGGTCAAACAGACGAACTCCAGGGCGCTTGAGGACCGGCACCAGCAGGGCGCCAGCAATCAGCCCGCCAATGTGCGCCCACCATGCCACGGGTCCAACCTGGGGGATGATGATCATCACGATTTGCGTGATAATCCAGACGCCTAGCACGATGGCGGCGCTGACCTGCATGGGCAGTACCTTGAACGCCAGAACCCATACTCGGACTCTTGGATGCAGCATCAAATAGGCTGAGATGACGCCGGCAACAGCACCGCTGGCGCCAATCAAGGGTACGCCAGAATCGGGAGAGATCCAGGCATGCGTCAGCCCTGCGAAAATGCCGCACAACAGGTAGAAGGCGAGGTAGCGGAGATGTCCCATCGCGTCTTCGACGTTGTCGCCGAAGACCCACAGGAAGACCATGTTTCCGAGCAGGTGGAAGACGTCGCCGTGAAAGAACATGTAGCTCAATAACGTCATGTTCTCGGGCATGGCCACCGATTGAGCCGGGCTGGACACCGGTAGTCCAAGCAGCTCGCCCGGCACGATGGCGAAGCTTGCGACCATGGCTTCCTGATTGCTGCCGGCAAGGGTCAGCAGGAACGCCAGTGTATTGGCGGCAATCAGCGCGTAAGTGACGAATGGCTGCTTGATATATTTGAGCGGATTGTCGTCCTGGAGCGGCACAAACACGGGGGCAAGACCTCCTAGAGCTGCAGGACGGGAGGCATCCGCGAGGGCGCCTCAAGTCGAATGTTCGTCTTTCTGCGCGCCATTTGTCCAGAGGCGTTTGAAGCCTCAGTACGGTCGTGCAATGAGTTTGGTGCGACACGAACGTTACATGGCTCGTTTTCCTACTCCGGCGCGCAGCTCCCAGGCGTTCCACCCGGAACACTAGCGATTCTTGCCCGGCACCCAGAGCACGTCGCGGACACCGCGGTCGTTGACGTGGCGGCTGGCGACAAACAGGAAATCGGACAGCCGGTTGATGTACTGGAGCGCGGCGGCCGCGACCGGCTCATCCTCATGCGAGGCCAACTCGACCATCAAGCGCTCTGCCCGTCGCGATATCGTGCGCGCGACGTGCAAATGGGCGGCGGCGTGTGTGCCTCCGGGCAGCACGAACGAGGTCAGCGGCGACAGCTCGGCGTTCAACAGATCGATTTCCGATTCCAGACGCTTGACCTGTCCCTCGGTAATCCGCAGCGGCTCGTAGGACAGTTTCTCGCCGGTGTCGGGAACGCACAGGTCTGCCCCCAGATCGAACAGGTCGTTCTGGATGCGCATCAGCATCTCGTCGACGAGCTTGTATGCGGGCTCCATATGCAGTCTGACCACGCCGACAGCAGCGTTGGTTTCATCGACAGTCCCGTAAGCCGCAATGCGCAGCGCGAATTTCGGCACCCGCTTGCCGGAGCCCAGCGCAGTGGTGCCCTTGTCGCCGGTGCGCGTGTATATTTTGTTCAGTTTGACCATATTTGCCAGCTCCAGGGGCATTGCGGCGCGATGCCCGCGCGATCACGCCTTAAGCAGCAGGTAACCGATGATCACCAGAATGGCCAGGAACTGCAGCCCGACACGCCAACGCATCAGCTTCTGGCTGAGGTTGGGGCTCTTCTGGCGCATCAGGCTCCAAAGCCCCAGAGCGAGCACGATGGCGACGGCCAGGACTGCGATCGTGGTCAAGTGGTAGAGGGCGTTCTGCATGGCGCGAAACCCGGTTGAGGATGCAAAAACCCGATCTTGATAGCTCCCCCGGGTGGCGGCCGCAAACGTCCATGCTGAAGTTGGCCGCGATCAGGCCTGCACAAGGACCGGGGGCGGGTCCTGGTTTGGCTTTGGTGATGGCCCGTAAATGCCTTATTTTTGCGAATCATGGCCGGTTGCAGCGGCAGGGGAGTTCCGTCGCGCTGCGTTGCTGGCGTCCACGTAGTCGAGGATCTGGTTTGAGCCGCCGTCCGGCAAGGAAAACGCAACCCGGCGCGGCGCCACTCGGCAGCCGCCAGAAGCGGTTTTTTCGCCACATGGTCCTGGTGACGTCGACCGGGGCGCTGGTCATCTCCGGCCAGGGATCGATTTGGCCCGATCTGTTGTCGCCGGCCGGACCGGCTTACGCGCAGCCGGCCGAAGACAAGAATGCGACGCGCAAGAAGTTGCAGGAGCGCGAAACCGAGCTCAAGACCACCCGAGAACGCGAATCGGAGCTGGCCAAGAACGTCGCCGAGATCGACGCGGAGCGCGAAAAGCTGCGCAAAGAGCTGATGGAAACCTCATCGCTGGTGCAGCAGGGCGAGTCGCAGATGTCGGCGATCGAGTCGCGCCTGGATGAGCTGCAAGCCAAGGAGAAATTCGTTCGCGGGTCGCTCGACCAGCGCCAGGAGCAGATTTCGTCGTTGCTGGCCGTGCTGCAACGGATGGGCCGCAATCCGCCACCGGTGATGATCACGCGACGCTCGGATGCGCTCGAGATGGTCCGCTCAGCAATGCTGCTTTCCTCGGCCTTTCCCAAGCTTGCCGGAGAGGCGCAGGTGCTGGAGACACAGCTCACGGACCTGGTGCGCGTGATGGACGAAATCCGGTCGGAGAGCCAGCGGCTGAAAGCGGAAACGGCGCGCCTCAACGACGCCAAGACCAAGCTTGCCGGGCTCGTCGACGAGCGGAAGAAATCCTTGGAAGAACGGCGCGGGGAGCTGGCATCGGTGCGCAAGGCTGCTGCCGACATCTCGCGATCGGTGTCGGATCTCAACGAACTCATCACCAAACTGGATCAGGCGGTGACGTCCAACACGGGCCTCGGCAACTACGAAAAGGAGGTGGCGGCGGCACCAGCGGAGGGCATGGCCGGCGCGGCGCAAGCCTCACAGCCGAAGCCGAGTGGCCCCCTGGTCGTGACGCCCGACTCTGCGGCGGCGCCAGGCCCGGCTACCGGTACGGAAAAGCAGGTGGCGCTCAATGTTCCCAAGCAGGGGGATCTGATCGAGCTCAAGCCCAAGGGCAAGGGCGGCTACGGGGGTGCCAACAGCGGACGCATGAAGCCGGCGCTACCGTTCCAAGAGGCGCGGGGCCAGCTGCCTTGGCCGGCAATGGGGCGGACTGTCCTAAATTTTGGCGAGAAGACGCAATATGGGGGAGCTTCCAAGGGCGTCGTGCTGGAAACCAGAGGCGGTGCCCAGATCAATTCACCCTGCGACGGGTGGGTGGTTTACGCTGGAGAATTCCGCAGTTATGGCCAACTCTTGATCATAAATGCTGGCGGCGGGTATCATATTCTATTGGCCGGCCTGTCGCGGATAGATGTGGAGCCGGGACAATTCGTGCTCGCGGCGGAACCCGTTGGTACTATGAGTGGAACGGTGGCCCCGCGCGAGTCGAAGAACGAGAGCAGCGCTCCAGTACTTTATGTAGAATTTCGCAAAGAGGGTAATCCCATCGACCCCAGCCCGTGGTGGGCGGCCGGTCCTGAGAAGGTGCAAGGATGATGCGCAAGACCGACTTCGCTTTCTGGACATTCCTGCTGATGACCGCGTTCGCCGGCGCTGCGACTGTCCTCAACGTTTCGCAGACCCATTCGGCGACGACGTCCAATTCCGACCTGTACCGCCAGCTCGACCTGTTCGGCGACGTGCTGGAACGGGTGCGCTCGGACTATGTCGAGAAGCCCGATGACAACAAGCTCATCGAAAGCGCCATCAACGGCATGCTGACCGCACTCGATCCTCATTCGGCCTACCTCAGCCCGAAGCACTTCCGCGACATGCAGGTGCAGACGCGCGGCGAGTTCGGCGGACTTGGCATCGAGGTGACGATGGAGAACGGCGTGGTCAAGGTCGTCGCTCCGATCGACGACACGCCTGCGGCTCGCGCCGGCGTGCAAGCCAATGACCTCATCACGCATCTGGACAACGAGCAGATCGTCGGCCTGACACTCGAGCAGGCGGTCGAGAAGATGCGCGGCCCGGTCAATACACCGATCACGCTCACGGTCGTGCGCAAGGGATCGGAAGATCCCGTCGAGATCAAGATCGTCCGCGACATCATCCGCATCAACGCGGTAAAGGCGCGGCGCGAGGAAGATGTCGCCTACATCAAGGTGTCGACCTTCAACGAGCAGACCCACGCCAATCTCGTCAAGTCGGTGCAGACGCTGGAGAAGGAGATCGGCCAGGAGTTCAAGGGCTACGTCATCGACCTCAGGAACAACCCCGGCGGCCTGCTCGATCAGGCCATCGCGGTGTCGGACGATTTCCTTGAGCGCGGCGCGATCGTGCTGACCAAGGGTCGCAACAACGAGGAGACCCAGCGCAGCCAGGCGCGGCCGGGCGACATCGCCGGCGGCAAGAAGATCGTCGTGCTCATCAACGGCGGCTCCGCATCGGCGTCGGAAATCGTTGCCGGCGCACTGCAGGACCACAAGCGCGCAACCGTGATCGGCACGCGCTCGTTCGGCAAGGGCTCGGTGCAAACGATCATCCCGCTCGGAGCCAACGGCGCCATCCGGCTCACGACCGCACGCTACTACACGCCTTCCAACCGCTCGATCCAGGCCAAGGGCATCGATCCCGACATCCTCGTCGAGCAGGAACTTCCCGACGACATGAAGGCGAAGGTGAAGAAGAGCAAAGTGCGCGGCGAGGCTTCGCTCAGGGGCCACTTGAAGAATGACAAGGAGAACGAAGAGGACTCCGGCTCGTCCGCCTACGTTCCCAAGGAGCCCGAGAAGGACACGCAGCTGCAATACGCGCTCAACTTCCTGCGCGGCAAGATCGCCGGCCCGGCAACGACCAGCGCACCTGTTGCCGAGCCCGAGAAGAAGGCCAACTGATCCGAACTTCTCGTGTGCAAGATTGTATAGAATGGCGGGCGTCCGTTTGGGCGCCCGCTTTTTTTTGCGATAGGGGTTCGTGAGCGAACAGGCTGGGAGCCGGCAGCAGGAGGCCGACCGATGCGACTTGGAGGCTTCGCCTACGATCGAGCCGTGGTCGGTGACGTCACCATCAATTATGCCCATGCCGGCAGCGGTCCACCTTTGCTGCTGCTGCATGGCTACCCGCAGACGCATTTGATGTGGCATGCGGTTGCTCCTGACCTTGCGCGTTCCTTTCATGTCGTCTGTGCCGACCTCAGGGGCTACGGCGACAGCTCGAAGCCCGTGGGCGGTGCCGATCACGCCAACTATTCGAAACGCGCGATGGCGGCCGACTTGGTCGGGCTGATGGCAAGCCTGGGATATGAGAGCTTTGCGGTCGCGGGGCATGATCGGGGAGCGCGCGTCGTTCATCGCATGGCGCTCGATCATCCCGGCGCGGTGCGGCGCGCGGCCGTGCTCGACATCGCGCCAACGTTGCATATGTTCGAGCACACCGACCAAGCTTTCGCGACGGGCTACTATCACTGGTTCTTTCTTATTCAACCGGAAGGCCTGCCGGAGCGGATGATCGGCGCGGACCCGGCATGGTATGTGCGCGAGAAGTTGCGCCGCTGGTCGGGACCACGGGCAAGGTTCGATGCCGCCGCAGTCAACGAGTACATCCGGTGCTTTTCTGCACCTGAAGCTCTTCATGCGACTTGCGAGGACTACCGGGCGGCGGCGACGCTCGATCTTGTGCACGACCGCCAGAATCGGGCGGCCGGCGATCGGATCGGGTGTCCGCTGCTGGTGTTGTGGGGCGAGCGGGGTCTGGTCGGGCGGACCTATGACGTCCTGCAGGTGTGGCGCGCAAATGCAACGACGGTCGAGGGCCGATCACTCGCGTGCGGACACTTTCTTCCAGAGGAGCAACCTGGAGAGGTCGCCCGCGAGTTGGCGCGTTTCTTTGCCGCTGCCTGAGTGCCGGACTCATGAGCTAAAGTGGACGTCATGAAAAAAATCGACATCAACGCACTCGCCTACCGGCCGTGTGTCGGCATCATGGTGCTCAATCGCGACGGCCTGATCTGGATCGGCCGGCGGTCGGATGCCAAGAACAAGATCGAAGGCAACGGCACGTGGTGGCAGATGCCGCAGGGCGGGATCGACAAGGGTGAGGCGCCCGGTGAAGCTGCGCGCCGCGAGCTCTTCGAAGAGACGCGCATCCGGTCGGCGGATTTCATCGCCGAGCATCCCAAGTGGCTTAACTACGATCTGCCTATCGAGCTGATCGGCAGCAAGTGGGGCGGCAAGTATCGCGGCCAGACTCAGAAGTGGTTTGCCATGCGCTTCCTGGGCGAGGACAGCGAGGTCGATATTGCCCCGGCTGACCATGAGATCGAATTCGACGCTTGGCGATGGGCGAAGCGATCCGAACTCATGGATCTCATCGTGCCGTTCAAGCGCGAGGTGTATCGCGAGGTGCTGGCTGAACTGGGTCCGCTTGCCGCCGACCTTTGATCGCACGAGGTCGCCGCGCCATCGGACTTCCGCCCGTCAGCTGACAACGCCGTTGCTCTGCATCAAGGCGGCAGTTTCCGCGATCGTTCAATATGACCGGCATGTCATGCACCGGCACCACGAGTGAGGGGTTTGCCCAACTTCCTTGCCAACTGAGCCACACTTTGCACTAGGGTTGAAGATAAGTGATTCGTCCGCGCGTCCTTCAGCGGCCCAGAGCCCTTTCCTGCCATGAACGTCACAGCCAGACTTGCAGCGCCAATCCGCGAGAGACTGCCCTATCGCATCGGCGTGGGCATGGTGCTGTTCAATGAGCACGGCGAGATATGGCTCGGTGCGCGTCGGCCGCGCTGGATTGGCCCCGATGAACCGCCGATCTGGCAGATGCCGCAGGGCGGACTTGGCGGACATGAGCTGCCGCTCGAAGCCGCCTTGCGCGAACTCACGGAAGAGACAGGCGCCACAAGTCTCGTTGCCGCCGCGGAGCTCGAGGACTGGATGTCCTTCGACCTGCCGGACCATCTGCTGGGGGTTGGGCTGAAGGGGCTCTATCGTGGGCAGCGCCAGCTGTGGTTCGCGATCCAGTTCGCGGGCGATGATCGCGAATTCGATCTCAAGCGGCACGAGGGCGATGCGCCGGAGTTCGAAGCGTGGATGTGGGCGACGCCCGAAGAAGCCGTGCGACGGATCGTGCCGTGGAAGCGCGAGGTCTATGCGGAGGTGCTCGATGCCTTCGCCGAGATCATCGCGCCGGGTCGAATGCGGAACACCTGAGGGTGCAAGAACCCCACAAGGGCTCACAATTTGAAGGGCTGGCGCATGCCTTCGCTGGAACCTAATGCGGCTCCATGTCAGGCGGTCAGTTTTTGAGCTTCTGACTCGAGCATGTTTCTCACGCTGAACCGCACGACACTTCAGCTCAACATGCTCTCCTTCACTTGAGCAAGTTTCTCACGCTGAACCGCGTGGCACTTCAGCGAAACATGCTCTAGTGGCGCCGCAGGCCCTTGAGCTGCTCGATGGCGAAGCTCAAGTGACGCAGGGCCTCGTCGTCGTTGGTTTCCTTGATGGCGATCTCGGCCTTCTCCAGCGCGGCATCCAGCGTGCGCTGGTCGGCCTCGTCGACGATGAAGGCGTGCTCGGCGAGGACCGTCACCGATTCGGGATTGACCTCGGCAAAACCGCCGTTGATGTAGAGACCCTTTTTCGACGCGGTCAAAGTGACGTGGATGACGCCGGGCAGCAGCGTCGAGACGACCGGCGCGTGCCCGGCCAGCACCGTGAATTGCCCTTCCGCACCCGGCAAGACCGCCTGCTCGGCGAGTTCGGACAGCAAAACGCGTTCCGGACTTACCAGCTCGAACTTGAACGTCCCTGCCATCGTCTCGCGGTCCTTACCAATTCTCGCGCCGCAGCGCCCTTGCTCGTGCACCGGACTTGCGTGTCGGAGCGGCGATGGCGGACCGGTGCAGCCGCCATCGCAATTCGTTCCAACCCGGCTCAGTTCACCTTAGCGTCGCCGTCCTGACGGACGTCCTCGCGGGTTTGCAGCTCGGTGCCGCAGAACGGGCAGAAGAAAACCGGATGGTCGACCATCCCGGGCTCCTCGCCCTCGATGTCGATCAAGCCGACCGACATATACAGCACGCCGTCCTCGCCGACGACGATGAGCGGCTCGAATTCCTTGCCGCTCATGGCTTCCTTCAATTCGGTGCAACAGCTGCCAAACTCCTCGTCAACCTCCTCAGTTTCCGTTGCCTCTTTGGTCTGGTCAGCCATGGTGTTCTCCTCGCGACGTTGTCCCTCCGCGCAGGGCCTTCGTGTGTTGCAGGGCCTGCCCGACGGCTACGCAGCCTCGGCCAGTTTCTCCGCCTTTGCAATCGCTTCCTCGATAGTACCCACCATGTAAAATGCCGGCTCGGGAAGGTGATCGTAGTCGCCGTCGCAGAGGCCCTTGAAACCCTTGATGGTATCGGCGAGCGACACCTGCGCGCCGTCGGAGCCGGTGAACACCTTGGCGACGTCGAAGGGCTGCGACATGAAGCGCTCGATCTTGCGGGCGCGGGCGACCGTGAGCTTGTCCTCTTCGCTGAGCTCGTCCATGCCGAGAATCGCGATGATGTCCTGCAGCGCCTTGTAACGCTGCAGAATTTCCTGGACGCGACGGGCCACGGCATAGTGCTCCTCACCGACGATGCGCGGGTCGAGCATGCGCGAGGTCGAATCAAGCGGGTCGACAGCCGGGTAGATGCCCTTCTCGGCGATGCCACGCGACAACACGGTGGTGGCGTCCAAGTGGGCGAAGGAGGTGGCCGGCGCCGGGTCGGTCAAGTCGTCGGCGGGCACGTAGATCGCCTGCACCGAGGTGATCGAGCCCTTTTGCGTGGAGGTGATGCGCTCCTGCAGGGCGCCCATGTCGGTGGCCAGCGTCGGCTGATAGCCGACCGCCGAGGGGATGCGGCCCAAGAGCGCCGACACTTCGGAACCCGCCTGGGTGAAGCGGAAGATGTTGTCGACGAAGAACAACACGTCCTGGCCCTGGTCGCGGAAATACTCGGCGACGGTGAGGCCCGACAGCCCGACGCGGGCGCGGGCGCCGGGCGGCTCGTTCATCTGGCCATAGACCAGCGCACACTTTGAGCCTGCGGTCGAGCCATTGTGCTCCTTGGGGTTCTTGTTGACGCCCGACTCGATCATCTCGTGATAAAGGTCGTTGCCCTCGCGCGTGCGCTCGCCAACACCGGCAAACACCGAGTAGCCGCCATGCGTTTTGGCGATGTTGTTGATGAGCTCCATGATCAGCACGGTCTTGCCGACGCCGGCGCCGCCGAACAGGCCGATCTTGCCGCCTTTCGCATAGGGGGCGAGCAGGTCGACCACCTTGATGCCGGTGACGAGAATCTCGGCTTCCGTCGACTGTTCGATATAGGAGGGGGCCGGGGCGTGGATCGGACGCAGCTCGACGCCCTTGACCGGGCCCGCCTCGTCAACCGGCTCGCCGATCACGTTCATGATGCGGCCGAGCGTGGCGTCGCCGACGGGAATGGCGATCGCCTGACCGGTGTCGCGCACCTCCTGGCCGCGCACCAGACCTTCAGATGAGTCCATGGCGACGGTGCGCACCGTGTTCTCACCAAGGTGCTGAGCAACCTCCAGCACCAGCCTGTGGCCCTGATTGGTCGTTTCCAGCGCGTTGAGAATGGCGGGCAGGTGCCCGTCGAACTGCACGTCGACGACGGCGCCCATTACCTGACGGATCTTACCAACCTTGCTGTCAGCCATTGTTCTCGTCCTTGAGTTCCGGTCAGATTGCTAGAGCGCTTCCGCGCCCGAAATGATTTCGATGAGTTCCTTGGTGATCTGCGCCTGGCGCTGGCGGTTGTAGGTGATCGTCAGCTTGTCGATCATCTCGCCGGCGTTGCGCGTGGCGTTGTCCATGGCGCTCATGCGCGCGCCCTGCTCGGATGCGCCGTTCTCAAGGAGGCCACGGAAGATTTGCGTCGCGACGTTGCGCTTCAGCAGTTGTCCGAGGATGATGTGCTCCTCAGGCTCGTACTCGTAGATCGCCGCATTGCGGCCCGCCGACTCATCCTTCGCCTCGGGGATCTTGGCCGGGATCAGCTGCAGCGCCGTCGGCTTCTGCGAGATCACCGACTGGAACTCGGAGAAGTAGATCGTGGCGACGTCGAACTCGCCGGCCTCGAACATCTCCAATATGCGGCTGGCGACGCCCTCGGCATCGTTGAAACCGATCTGGCGGACGTTGCGGAAGTCGCGGCGCTCGATGATCTGCTTGCCGAGGTCGCGGCGCAGGTTGTCGGCGCCCTTGCGGCCGACGGTCATGATCTTGACGGTCTTGCCTGCGGCCGCGAGCTTGATGGCATCGGCGCGGGCCAGCTTGGCGATGTTGGAGTTGAAGCCGCCGCACAGGCCGCGCTCGGCGGTCATGACGATCAGCAGGTGGATATCTTCCTTGCCGGTGCCGACGAGCAGCGGCGAAGCTCCGTCGCGGCTGGAGACCTTGCCGCCGAGGCTGGCCAGGACCTTGTCCATGCGCTCTGCGTAGGGACGTGCGGCGGTCGCCACCTCCTGCGCACGGCGCAGCTTGGCAGCGGCGACCATCTGCATCGCCTTGGTGATCTTGCGCGTCGCCTTCACCGAAGCGATGCGATTGCGAAGGTCTTTCAAGCTCGCCATTCGAGCGTCCCTGTCATTGCCTTCTCTGCCCAAGGGTAATGGGAAGAGGGTCTCATCTTGGGGCCATCGCCACGAGCGCGTCGCCGAACTGGCCCTTACTCCAACCCTCTTCCTGCTTGGCAGGAAGAGGGCTCGTCGGATCAGGCGGTGAACGCCTTTGCAAACTTGTTGAGCGCCTCGGTCAGCTTCTTCTCGGTGTCGACCGACAGCGATTTGGTCGAGCGGATGTCCTCGAGGATGTCCTTGTGCTGGTCACGCAGAGTGTGCAGCAGCTCGCGCTCGAAGCGGCCGATCGCGTTGACCGGCAGGGCGTCGAGATAGCCGCGGGTGCCCGAGTAGATCACGCAGACCTGCTCTTCCATCTTGAGCGGCGAGAACTGTGGCTGCTTCAACAGCTCGGTCAGGCGCGCGCCGCGGGCCAGCAGCTTCTGGGTCGCCGCGTCGAGGTCTGAGCCGAACTGCGCGAAGGCCGCCATCTCGCGGTACTGCGCGAGCTCGCCCTTGATCTTGCCGGCGACCGTCTTCATCGCCTTGGTCTGCGCCGAGGAGCCGACGCGCGACACCGACAGACCGACGTTGACCGCGGGACGTATGCCCTGGAAGAACAGGTCCGTCTCAAGGAAGATCTGGCCGTCGGTGATGGAGATGACGTTGGTCGGGATGTAGGCCGACACGTCATTCGCCTGCGTTTCGATGACGGGCAATGCGGTGAGCGATCCGGCGCCATGCCCCTCGTTGAGCTTGGCGGCGCGCTCGAGCAGGCGCGAGTGCAGGTAGAAGACGTCGCCCGGATAGGCTTCGCGGCCTGGCGGACGGCGCAGCAGCAGCGACATCTGGCGATAGGAGACGGCCTGCTTGGAGAGGTCGTCGTAGGCGATCACGGCGTGCATGCCGTTGTCGCGGAAGTACTCGCCCATGGCGCAACCGGTGAAGGGTGCCAAGTATTGCATCGGCGCGGGATCGGATGCCGTTGCAGCGACGACCACCGAGTATTCCAGTGCGCCGCGCTCTTCCAGGACCTTGACGAACTGGGCGACGGTCGAGCGCTTCTGGCCGACGGCGACATAGACGCAGTAGAGCTTGGCCTTCTCGTCGTCGCCGTCGTTCAACGGCTTCTGGTTCAAGAAGGTGTCGAGGATGATGGCGGTCTTGCCGGTCTGGCGGTCGCCAATGATCAGCTCGCGCTGGCCGCGGCCGATCGGGATCAGCGCATCGACGGCTTTCAAGCCTGTGGCCATCGGCTCGTGCACCGACTTGCGCGGCAGGATGCCCGGCGCCTTGACGTCGACGCGCTTCCTGGTGTCCGACTGGATCGGACCCTTGCCGTCGATCGGGTTGCCGAGACCGTCGACGACGCGGCCCAACAGACCCTTGCCGACGGGGACTTCGACGATGGCGCCGGTGCGCTTGACGGTGTCGCCTTCCTTGATGCCGCGGTCATCGCCGAAGATGACGACGCCGACGTTGTCGGCTTCCAGGTTCAAGGCCATGCCGCGGATGCCGCCAGGGAACTCGACCATCTCGCCGGCCTGGACGTTGTCGAGACCGTAGACGCGGGCGATACCATCGCCGACCGACAGCACCTGGCCGATCTCGGAGACCTCAGCCTCCTTGCCGAAGTTCTTGATCTGCTCTTTCAGGATCGAGGAGATCTCTGCGGCCCGGATTTCCATCTCTGTGACCTCTTCAATGGGCGTTTTCGTTCAGCGCCGGAACTCGGGAGAGCCACCGGGCATACAGTTCCAAGTCCGTGCGGTCGCCACGCGAGAAACATGGCGACCGGAATTCCATGCGCGGCCGATGCCGCCGGCAAACCCTCTAGCCCGCGCCCTTGAGATTGAGCCGCAGGTTGGAAAGCTTGGTCTTGAGCGACGAATCGATCATGCGGCTGCCGATCTTGACGATCAGCCCGCCGAGCAGGCCAGAATCGACGCGAGTGGCGAGTTGCACATCCTTGCCGACCGAGGCGGTCAGCAGGCTTTTCAGCTCGTGAATTTGTTCGGCAGTCAAAGCAACCGCACTCGTCACCTCGGCCGTCACCTCGCCCCGGCTTCTGGCGACCAGCGCGCGGAAAGCCTTGATCATGTCACCAACGGCAAACAGGCGCCGGTTCTTGGCCAGCAGCTTGAGGAAATTGATGGTCACCGGACCGATGCCCGCCTTGGCCGCCACCTTTTCGAGCGCTGATGCCTGCTGGTCGGACGAATAGAGCGGGCTCCTGACCAGACTGGTGAGGTCGCGGCTCATATCAAGCAGGCCCTGAACCTTTGCAAGGTCTGCCTCAACTTCTGCTATCCTATTGTCTTCGCGGGCCAAATCGAACAGGGCAGCGGCATAGCGGCCGGCCACACTGGCCATCATGGGATCGTCTGTCGCCACGTCAAAGGCTCTCGTACGGCGCTGAAGAGCGCGTTGCGGTTGCTTGATGGAGCCAGACGGCCCCTCAGTCACGTGAAGATGCGTGCTCGAAAGAGGGGATCGTCGCCTGCCGGTCTCACCGCCCCATTGCAAGACGCGGTTCTCTAACATGGCATGAGAGGGGCATCAACGGGGACGGGCTTCGTCAATTAGCCCATTATCGCCCAAGGGCATTATCTTTTGGACGTAGCCGCTGGCAGCGGGTCTCAGAGGCAACCCATGCCTGCGCCGCGATCGCGAGCCAAAGGACGACCCGACAACTCCAGGGTACTGAAATTCTTCGACTTCTGACCTTGCCTCGACGCGGCCGCTGAAACCGCCACTGCTGGGGCTTGATATTCGCTACCGTGTCCGATGGCGGGGCGCCTGCAGCCGAGGCAAGACGATAGACAGAAATGCGGGATTGCCGGTGATGGGCTGGACTATGACGCGGCCCATTCAGCAACGCCCCATGCCGTGGTTTGCAGGTCAATCGTCCTTGTCACGATAGATGCGCGGCCGTTGCGAGCGCACGAACCGGCCGTCCGGATCGATGTAGAAAATATCGACCGAGAGTGCGCCCTGGCGATCCGTGATGCTAATGGTGCGCTCGATCGTGTAGGGGCGTTCGACGCAGTCACCCGGCTGGCGATTGAGCGTCACGGTGACGACGAGCGTGCGTTGCGGTGGGTCGATGTTGGCGGGAGGGCCTTCGCGCACGTCGGCGAAGGTAGTGCAGCCCTGATCGGCGTAATACATGATCTTGACGTCGACCTTGCCTTTGCCGTCGGCCTCGGCAACCGTCGCAGGCGCTTGTGCGGCGGCTGGATGCGATGCCGCCAAGATGGTGGCAATGGCAACGAGGCCGGTGCAGAGGGTTCCTTGCAGTGCCTCCAGCCGACGCAGCGAAGAGAAAAGTTCCCTTGCAAAGCGAGGCGATGAGTCGTTGTCCGGCATGTAGAATACACTCCTCCGAGGCGTGGCCCCTTGAACCAATTCGCGCGATCGCCGTCCGGCTTCAGTTATCGCGCGGGCGGTGAGAGCTGGCAACTCAACCGAGATGCGTAATGTTTCTCGCCTTCGAACTCACTCTGGCTCGAGCCTGGTGACAACGGCCGCGGTGCTCTGCAAGGTGCGGTGAACCGGGCATTTGCCGGCGATATCAACGAGCTTGTCCCGCAAATCGGGCGCCAGGTCACCGTCGATCGAGATCGTGCATTCGAATCGATCAATGCGGCCAGTACGGCCGGCAGCGACCTCGCCGCAATCCTCGCAGTGATCGGCGGCCACCTTGCCATGGCGCACGTCAACGGAGATACGGCCAAGCTCAAGCCCCTTGTGTTGCGCGTACATGCGCAGCGTCATGGATTTGCAGGCGCCCAAGGCGATCGACAGATAGTCGTAAGGAGAGGGGCCCAGATCGTCGCCGCCGACGGCTACGGGCTCATCGGCAAACAAGCGGTGGCGGCCAGCCAGCACCGTGTTCTGGAAGCGGCCCTGGCCGATCTCGCTGACCGTGACGTGGTCGTGGCCGCGCGGCGGCTCGGCAGGGATTTCGGGCAGGAACCGGGACGCCCAGGCAGCGATGACGCGGGCTGCGTATGCGGCGTCGCGGGGGTCGCGCAGCAAATGATCGGCGTGGTCGAGCGAGATGAAGCTCTTAGGATGGCGGGCCGCGGAATAGAGCCGGGCTGCGTGATCAATTCCGACGATGTCATCGAGGGGAGCGTGCAGAATGAGCAATGCCTTGCGCAGGTGGGGCAACGCATCGACCAGGTGATGGCGCGCGGCATCGTCGAGAAACTGGCTGCGAATGCGGAAGCGTCGGCCTTCGATTTCGACTTCGGCTTCGCCCTTGGTGCGGACCTCCTCGGGCGAGGCACCGAGCAGATGCACGACCTCCGCCACGTCGGCAGGCGTGCCGATGGTTGCGACAGCCTTGGCCTCCGGGATTTCGGAGGCCGCTGCCAGAATCGCGGCGCCACCCAGTGAATGGCCGACGAGAATAGTGGGGGCCTCGTGGTTGGCGCGCATGAAGTCCACCGCGCGCAAGACCGCAGCACGGAACTCCGAAAAATTGGTGTCCGCAAACCTGCCGCCAGAAGAGCCGTGGCCGGGCAGATCGAACCGCATCACGGCGATGCCCTCGCCCGCAAGCCCCTCTGAAATCCGGCGGGTAATTGCAAGGTCCATCGAGCAGGTGACGCCGTGTACGAGCAACGCATAGGCACGGGGTCGACCAGTCGGCAGGTCGAACCTAGCGGCAAGCTCGATGGGACCATTGGCGCTCGCCAACTCGAAGCTTATCGGTGCGGCTGGCCTTGGTGGGGGATTGGCGGTCATCGGTGCTTGCTCCGTGCGGCTCAGTTGCAAACGCAGCGAGACCCTGCCGCAGGCGTGGCCTCCGAGACAAGCCTGGAAGTTGGCGGGGCTGATCGATCGGCGGGCAGCAGGCCCATTGTCCGGGCTGGTGCGGCGCGCAGGCTGGTGGAGACATCGGCAGTCTGCGCCGCATCGGGCGGGATCGATTCCAATCGCGGCGCCCCTGGAGCGGCGGCAAACTCCGCACGATTTTTCCATTGAATTAGCGCGCGGTCAGCTTCTTTCAAATCAAATTCAAACTGATTTCAATTTCTGGGTTGCAGGACAAACATTAAATCCGAATCAATCGCGAATCCGGCAGCGTTCACCTGATTTCAACATTGCATAACGACGGACAAATTCGGCGGGCGTCGCCAAGATTAAAGCTCGTTTAACATCATATTGTTATATCGGGTACTTCCTATCAGAGGGTACTTCGAGGGCTTTCGCCTTGCTTTCCTCATTCTGGCGGCGAAAAAACAATCGACTTGTCGAACGTCTCAATGCGGCTATTGAGACGTCGGAGCGGCTTAACGAAGTCTACAATGCCCCCAAACCGCCTCGCGTCGTCATCGATACGTCCTATGTCGAGCGCAAGACGCGGCAGCCGACAATTGCCCGTGCGCACGACGAGGACCACGCACCGCATGACATGAATGGCAGCCATCACCCGGAAGCGCACGTCGCCGAGGGCAATTGGCAAGACGATGCTGCCGATCACGATCGGCCGATCGCTGCCCATGCGCACGGCGCACATGCCGGCTCGGATGCCGGCGAGGAGCGGCCCGATCGTGAGCATGAACTGAAGGGCGATGCGCGAGCCGCACAATCCAACGACATCGAGCTGATCAAGGAAGCCGTCGCCCAGCTCGAGCTTGCCGAGCAACGCGAACTCGAAGCACTCGAGAAGGCCGAAGCCCTGCTCAAGCGTACGGAGGCGCTCGAGGCCGAAATCGCAGAAGAGCGGGAGGCGCGCCGGAAGGCCCAATCGGAAATAGAACTGGCCAAGGAAGCTGAGGCTGCTGCGACGGCAGAATTGGGTGCATTGCGCGCGGCTGGTCCAGTAGCCGATGCCGCCTCAAGCTCCGACCAGGATGCACGTGCGCGCGCGGAAGCCAATCTGATGCTGGAGCAGGCAACGCGGCGGGAGGTCGAAGCGCAGCGAGACAAGGCCCGCGTGGAGCTTAGCGAAGCCAAAAGGGAACTTGATGCTCTGCGCAAGCGGCTGGAACAAACCGAGGCAAGTGCTGACAAGCGGGTGCAAGCACAGACGGATGCTGCACGCGAGGAAACCGAAGCACAGCGTAAGCGGGTACAGGAACTTGAAGCAGGGCGCGAAGCTGCAAAGACCGCACTGACGTCGCTTGAGACCGAGCGCGACGCTGCGAATGCCGCATTGAAGTCGGCCGAGGCTGAGCTCGAAACAGAGCGCCAGTCGTCACGCAAGGCTGCCGATGCTGCCGCACAGGAAATTGCGGCGCTGAAAGCCCAGTGCGAGCGGCTTGGCGAAGCGCAAAACAAAGATGCAGAAGCCCAGGCACGTGAAGCCGCCCTGCGCAAAGAGGCCCACGACGCGATCGAGCGAGCAAAGGCCCTCGATGAGAAAGTCAAAGAGAGCAAGGCGGCGTTGAAGGCCGCGCTCGGCGAACGCGAAGGCGCGCTCAGCGCGGCCGATAAAGCTGCTTCCGAGATCTCGGCCTTGCGGCTTGCGGCCGAGGAATTGGCACAGCAGTCCGCGAAACGGGACGGAGAGGCGCAGACAATCGCGGCCGAACTTCGTGAGGAGATCCAGTCGGAACGCCAGCGCGCGCAAGACCTGCAGTCGGCCGTCGCTGCTGGGGAGGCCGCACTCGCCGCCGAGCGAGAGGCCGCCCGCAAAGCGGCGTCGGAGGCGGCAGCGGAGATCGCAGCCCTGCGCGGTGCGGCCGAGCAACTTGCCAAAGCAAAAGCCCGCGACAAGAGCGAAACCGAATCGCGCGCTGCAAGTGAGCGCGAGGAAACATCGACCCTGCGTGCTCGCGTGAAGGATCTGGAAGCGACCTTGGCAGGCGCACAAGAGGAAATTGCAAAAGAGCGCGACACCGCCCGCAAAGCTGCGGACGAGGCTGCCAAAGAAATCGAGGCGCTGCGGATGTGCGCCGACCAGCTCGCGCAGACGCAATCACCAGGGTCAAATGCTGATTCCGAACAGCTACGGCAGCGCGTGCAGGAGCTAGAGGAGGCGCTTGCTCAGGCTGATACGGCCCGCACCAAGGCCGAATCGCAGCGCGACGAGGCCATCAAGGAAGCGAACAAGAGCCGCGCCGGCCAGGCCAAGTCCAGCCAGAACGAGAAGCTGCGGCAGGTGGTTTCGGGCATCGCCGTCGCCAACAGGGTGGTCAGCCAGCGCGGCATCGAGACGACGCCTTACGACCCGTCCGCCGAGGTTCCGGTCTACGATGCCACGCCAGAGCCCCATGAGGACGAGCCCGAGCTGGAAGTGCCGACTGCGAAGACTGCCGACTTCCAGCTGGTCGATGCGCCAAAGGGGTCCAAGTCCTGGATGTCCGACGCGCCGGCCGAGTCAGAAGAAGATCGCCGCATCTCGTCCAAGGAGCGGCGTGGGCGTGAAAAGCGCGTCACGTCCAACATGCCTGTTACGCTGTGGCGCGAAGGCATGGGGCACGCGATCTCGTGCAAGCTGATCGACAAATCATCGCGCGGCGCCAAGATCGAGATCAACCCGGACCGGTTTTTCGACGGCGGCAGCAGACTATCGGTCGGAGACCGTCTGACGTTGACGTTCTACTACGCGCAAGAGCGCACCTCCGTGTTTTGCGACGTCAAGTGGATCGACGGCAACGTGTGCGGCGTGCAGTACTACGGGCAGTTCCACACCGAGATCAACAAGCCGCGCCAGCCCGTGAAGCGCAAGCCGATCGGCACTCAGACTTCGTGAGCCGGGCCCGCCTCTCGATGCGCGCGGCATTTTTCATTCAAATGCGACGGAATAGACGGGTGGCAAGGTGTGCGACACGCACGCCCAATGCGCACCTTGATCGTCGCTGACCCACAAGCCGCCTGTGGTGGATCCGAACGCCAGCTGCGTTCCACTTCTGTCGAGCGCCAATGCGTGTCGGTAGACAACGTCATAGGCGTGCTCTTGCGGCAGGCCATCAGAAAGCACGTCGAACGTCTTGCCGCCATCGCGCGTCACCGATACGCAAAGGCGGCCGCCGACCGGAATGCGCTTCTCGTCCTTGATCTCCGGAGCGAACCATGCGGTGTCCGGGTCCGACGGGTGCACGACGACACCGAAGCCGAATGCCGAAGGTCGCGCCTGGTCACTGATCTCCGTGAAATTTCGGCCTGCATCGGATGAGACGAAGATGCCGTTGTGATGCTGAACCCACATGCGCTCTGGCGCGGCAGGGCATTGCGCCAGACGATGCACGTCCTGTGCGACTGGAGCATTGGTGTACTCGGGCGGCACGTGATCGGCGCGCATGCCTTCGCCGCGCTGCTCCCACGTCTCGCCTCCGTCCGTCGTGTGCCAGAGACCGCCGGTCGATACCGCAATCGTCACATGCTTGGAGTTTCGCGGATCAACACAGATGGAATGGATACCAGGCAGGTCGGCGCCGCCGCCCATCCATTTCGAGCGGAGCGGGTGATCCCAAAGCGATCGGATGAATTGCCAGGATTCGCCGTTGTCCTTTGATTTGAAGAGACCGCCCGGCAAGGTGCCGCACCACAACACACCCGGTTCATCGGCGCCGCCAGATTCCAGCGCCCAAATGCGCACGGTCGACCATGGCAGCGGCCGGCCCCACATGTCGAACTCCTCGTGGCCCTCCGGCTTCTCAGGATAGGCGGGTGTTGCTATCTCCTCCCAGCCGTCACCTTTGGAACGATGCACCTTGACGCCGAAATGACCGTGATCGAGAGCGGCGTAGCAGCGGCCGTCGCGCGGATCGGTGAGCGTGAGAGAGATGTTGTCGCCAAGGAATTCCGCCTTCGAGATCTTCCAGCCGGCGGCACCGCGTTCGACCGTGAATAGTCCTTTTCGAGTTCCAACACGAAGGCGGTCGCTCATGGAATCACTCCCGTTGCTGTGGCGCCTCGTTCAACCGCCCGAGAGCGCCTGGAACACATAGATCGAACTGATGTCATGGACCGTATCGCTCAAGCCGACCCGGTCGCGGATTGCTTCGCCATCGACGAAGATGATCATGTGACGCCGCAGAGCCTGCTGGTCGTCCAGCACATAGTGGCGCGCGCGCGGATTGTCGGCGAAGACGTGATCGAGCACCTCGCGCACGGTCTTGCCGGGCGCATCAGAGGGTGGGCATGCGACATGGCGCTGGATATTTTGTGTGAAGGTCACCTTCGCCATCGCGTTTCAAACCTAGTGGAAGCTAACGGCCGTCACTCGACTTGATTTGCCGGAGCGGACCTCGATTTCCATGCGTGCCGTGCTGCAGTGGTCCGATAGCGCCTCAAAGCCAACGTAACTTGACACGAACGTTGATGTCAACCTAACGTGCGGCCGTGGGCGGAACGAGACTATGCAGGACGAGTTTCCATTCGAGACAACGCATGAGGTGCGCGACCGCTGCCTGTGTCTGCACGTGCAGCGGGCAGCGCGCGTGATCGGGCGACGATTCGACGACGCTTTGCGGCCATTGGGGCTGACTAACGGCCAATTCTCACTGTTGATGTCGCTCCATCGACCCGAGCCGCCGCGCATCAGCGATGTGGCGCCACTGCTCGCCATGGACCGGACGACGCTGACGGCCAATCTCAAGCCGCTGGAGCGGCGCGGGCTGCTTAAAGTCCGGATCGACAAGGACGACGGACGTAGCCGGAGGCTGCATTTGACGGCGAAAGGGCGCAAGCTTCTTGTAGAAGCTGTGCCGGTGTGGAGAGCGACGCACGACGCGGTGGACAGGCAGCTTGCCAAGGACGGCCCAGACAAATTGCGCGCCGGGCTGCTGGCGCTGCGCTGAGCGATACCCAATTGCACAACGGGTTGCACGACGGGCCCGAGCCCGCCTGTGGCGATTACTTCTTGAGTTCTGCCGGTACGATTCCGCCGTTCTCCGCCAGCTTCAGCATCACCTGCTTGTGCAGCCAGACGTTCATGGCGGAGGAATCTTTCATATTACCGTCGTACTTGAGTTCCTGGGCCAGCTGCTTGCGCGCCTTGAGACTGCTGTCGAGCTTGAGAATCTTCATCAGGTCGACGATCGACTTGCGCCAGTCGATATCATCTTCGTCGCTTTGCTCCTCGAGTTTGTCGAGGACAGCCGCCACGTCGACCTTGGACATGGCCGACTTGGCGCTGGCCGCGGGAGTGCTCGCAGGCGGCGAAGACGGTGTGGATGAAGGAGCGGTTGAAGGAGCGGATGCTGATGGCGATGCGGGAGAGGCTGGAGCGGCGCCAGCGGGTTCCGGCTTGATCTCGTCGGCCTGCGCGGCCGAACCGAAGATGGCGTCCTTGATGGCGCTGAAAATACTCATTTTCGATCCTCCTCAGTCTATCCGGCGCCCGCTGAGCGAGAAAGCCAGGGTGATTCGACCTCATATCTGACGCGAGGTGGTGGCCGTTTCAGGGCCGGATTTTCTACCAAATTGCGGAGCGGTGGCGCGCAAATGCAGCCGATCGGGTTATCAACGACGGATGCCCAGCGTCTTCCGCTTAGTTCAAGCCTTTGTTATCGCTTAATAATATAGCCTCCACAACGCGCTGGCACGAACTATCGAATTTCAACACCATTTTCGACGATCAAGCGGGACATATCGCTATTCAGCGATGTTCATTTGTTTGGCGATTGCGTCGAGCGAAATCGCAGCGGCGCCGATCGACTGATCGGTGAAGTCAATTTTTCGCCGACAGTGGATTCAACCGACAATTCGGCGTGTCGTCCAGAAAGCTGGAATTACACGCCATGACCTCCGCACCATCGCTAGTGCCACTCATTCGCACGGTAGCCGACGATGACCTGCCGGCGCTGCTCGACTTGTATGAGCAGGCGGGTCTGGGGCAAGGCGCGCACATGGACCTCGCGCGTGCCCAATCGCTGCTTGCACGCATCCGGGCTTATCCTGACTATCGCATCTTCGTGACAACTGAGGGCAACAGAGCACCGATCGGCACCTATGCGCTGCTCATCATGGACAACATTGCGCACGACGGACGTCCGCTCGCTGTGGTCGAGCAGGTGGTCGTGTCGCGCGAGCGCCGAGGCAACGGCATCGGCAGCCACATGATGCGCCACGCAATGGAGGAAGCGCGCCGGGCCGGATGCTACAAGCTGCAACTGTCGTCGCACACGCGCTTCGAGCGCGCGCACGCCTTCTATGACAAGCTCGGCTTCACTCGTCACGGCTACAGCTTCTACGTCGATCTTGGATGATGCGCGCGGCCTTGACAGCCGTACAGCGGCAATCTCGATCACAGGAAGCTGTAGGGGTCGATGTCGATCGACAGCCTCAGATCGCCTTTGATCGGCGGAACTGCTTCCATCCAGGCGCGGATATAGCCCTGGATGTCCAACTCGCGTGCGGCCTTGACCAGCAACCGCCAGCGATGACGGCCGCGAATGATGGCGATCGGCGCCTCGGCCGGACCCAGCACCTGGATCTTTTCTGAAAACGGCGCGCGGCGAGCTATGTCGCGAGCGACGCTCTCGGCCAGGCTCTTGTCGCGGGCGGAGACGATGAGCGCCGCCAATCGTCCGTAAGGCGGCAGCAGACCGCGCTGGCGGATGCGGATCTCCTGCTCGAGGAATGCATCGCGATCGCCGGAGATGATGGCCTGCATGACGGGATGATCGGGATTGTAGGTCTGCACCAAACCGCGGCCACCGGCGAAGGCACGGCCGGCGCGCCCCGTCACCTGATGCAGAAGCTGGAACGTGCGCTCGCCAGCGCGCGGATCAGCGCCTTGCGCGAGACCGAGGTCGCCATCGACGACGCCGACAAGGGCGAGATCGGGGAAGTGATGGCCCTTGGCGACGATTTGCGTGCCAATGATGATGTCGGCCTCGCGGTTCTCGATGCGCTTGATGATGTCGCGCATCTCGACAAGGCCCGGAATGAGGTCGGAGGACAGGAGCACGACACGCGCAGCAGGAAATCGCTCGGCCACTTCCTCCGCAACGCGCTCGACGCCAGGTCCGCAGGCGACAAGCCCGCCTTCCTCACCGCACTTTGAACATTTCTCCGGTACCGGTAACGAGAAGCCGCAATGGTGGCAGTGCAGCCGCTTGCGGAAGCGATGCTCGACGAGCCAGGCGGTGCACTGCGGGCATTCGATGCGATGGCCGCAGGCGCGGCACAGCGTCAACGGCGCGTAACCGCGACGGTTGAGGAACAAGAGTGACTGCCGGCTTTTTTCCAACGTCTCCGTCATCGCCTCGACGAGGCGCGGCGCCAGCCAGCGACCCTTGTCGGGCTGCTCGATGCGCAGGTCGATGCCAGTGACTTCGGGAAGCTCGGTGCCCGAATAGCGGCCGGGCAGGACGACATGGCGATAGCGTCCGGTGCGGGCGTTGACGTGGCTTTCGATCGACGGCGTGGCGGAGGCAAGAACGACCGGGAAGTTCCCGATCGAGCCGCGCACCACGGCCATATCGCGCGCCTGGTAGTGTACGCGGTCATCCTGCTTGAACGACGCGTCGTGCTCCTCATCGACGATAACGAGGCCGAGATCGGGATAGGGCAGGAAGAGCGCCGAGCGGGCGCCGACGACGACGCGCGCTTCGCCACGCGCAACCCATTTCCAGATGCGTCCGCGGTCGGCCGAGGTGAGAGCCGAGTGCCACTCGACAGGCGCGCCGCCAAAACGCGCTTCGAAGCGGCCCATGAACTGGCTGGTCAGCGCGATCTCGGGCAGCATGATGAGCGCCTGTTTGCCCTGCTCCAGGGTGCGCGCGACGGCCTCGAAATAGACTTCCGTCTTGCCCGATCCAGTGACGCCATCGAGCAGCGTGACCGAGAAATTCTCCGCATCAACGACACTCGTCATTGCCATGGCGGCAGCGGCCTGCGCGTCATTGAAGGCGATGTCCTTGTGGCGCGGATCCAGGTGCGCGGGTTTGCGCTCGGGGATCGCCACGTCGACTAGATTGCCCGAGGCGACTAGGCCGTCGACGACGCCGGTCGAGCAGCCGGCCGATTCGGCGAGCGCCGACTTGACGCGGATGAGCCCATCGCAGGCGATGTCCAGCACGCGCTGGCGCGCCGGCGTCATGCGCGGTGGATCCGCGGCCTCGGCGACATAACGCACGCCGTAGCGCGGCTTGTCAGGCTCGAAAACGGATTGCGCGCTCATCATCATGCGCACCACCATGCCGAGCGGGCTCAACGTATAGCGCGCGATCCATTCGGCAAAGCGCAACGAGATCTGCGGCAGCGGAGGAACGGCTAGAAGGTGGTCGATTGCTTTGATCTTCTTGGCTTCGACCGGCTTCTGTTCCCCCAGCGGCCGATCCCAGACCACGCCGATGCGCCGCTGCGGACCGAACGGGACCACCACGAACGCGCCTGGTTCAATTGGTGGAATGTCATCGCCTTCGGGCAGGCGATAGTCGTAGGTCTGGTCGAGGGCGACGGGCAGCACCACGGGCACCAGCGCCGCTTCTGGTGGCTGTTGGTCACCCATTTGATCGCGAAGACTTTCCAATGGCCCTGCCTGGTGACTAAAAGCCAGATTCAACGGATCGCGGCGAGCGAAGAGGCATTCCTGCTATCGCGGCAGGGCGAACGCGAGGCAAGGCGCGTGTCGAGATCAGCGTGTTCGGCGATGTCGCCGACGCGGTCGAATTGGACCTACTCATGACAGCGGCCCGCGGGCGCCAAATATCGTCACGATATGGTCATCCAGCTGCAGCTGACGATAGCTAGGACTAGAACCGCGCGATAGATTGACTTTCGAGGATGCGCTCGTCAACGTCGCCTTGAGGTTTTCGACCGCCGATGAGCTGTTGGTCGCGGACAGCGATGACACATTGCGCCGTGTCGGCTAGAGGATGGTGTATCACAACACAGCATGAGGCATTGCGTGAACGGCCGGTTTCGCTTTCCGGCGCAAGGAGTGGAGGTCGATCCGGCGTTCGTGGCGATGCTGGCGAACCTCGAGCGCGAATCGATCCAGCTCGATAGCCGCTACCGGGTGGCCGGAACGCAGATCCGGTTCGGGCTCGACCCGATCATCGGAATCGTGCCCTTCGTAGGCGACATTGCCGGAGCGATGTGGAGTTTGCGCCTCGTCGACATGGCGCGGAAACTTGGTGCCGAGCCGCCGCTGGTGCGCAAGATGCTGTGGAATGTCGCGATTGATTTCATTGTCGGGCTGGTGCCCTTCATCGGACCAATCGCGGATACATTCTACCGATGCAACATGCGCAACTTGGCGCTGCTGCTGGAGGCCGTGGAACTGAACCGGTCGTCAGTTGCCGTGGCGGAGAATTGACTTCGTAGGTTGGCTCGGCATCGCGGCAAAGGGCGGCTCGCAGCGAAGACGGGTGCATTTCACAAAGCTCGCCCTGCGAATGAAATGGGGTTCCGCGGGATCTACTTGCTCGCGCCACATCCAGCCTAGAGCTTGTTCGCATCTGATAAAATCGCGAACGAGCTCTATCCACTTGCTTTGAGTATGTTTTTCTCGGCTCGACCGCTTTCACTTCAGCTAAACATGCTCTAAGCGTTGCCCATGTCAAAATGGATTCAACACATCATCATCGATGTGGAGTCGGACGGGCCGTGCCCCGGGCTCTACAATATGATCTCGTTCGGCCTCGTCTCGGTGGCCGATCCTTCGCGCGGCTTTCTCGGCGAGGTTGCTCCCGTCGTCAACAACGGTGGCATTCCGCAAGCGCGCCAGGTGAGCGGCGTCAGCTTCGAGGCGCAGCAGGCCTTCGCCTCGCCTGAAGCCGTCATGACGGCCGCGCGGCAATGGCTCGAAGCGCTGACGGGCGGCAAGCGGCCGATCTTCTGGTCCGACAATCCGGCTTTCGACTGGCAGTTCTGGAACTGGTACTGCCACAAGTTCCTTGGCGACAATCCGGCAGGCTTCAGCGCGCGGCGTATCGGCGACCTCGACGCGGGGCGTCGCGGCGAGCCGCTCAACACGAATGGCTGGAAGAAGCGGCGTGAGACACCTCACACACACAACCCGCTCGATGATGCGCGCGGCAATGCCGAGGCGCTGCGCTGGATTCTCGGCCAGATGGGAATTGATCCAAGCTGATTGTCTCGGCGTTGCTTGTGAATGTGCATTCATTGCGCTTGGCGCGCGATTTCCATCGTCGTGGCGGGTGACGATGGCCGAATTCAATCCGACAATTCCCAAGATGCATATCCAACGCCGTATTGGGCCGACGGCAGCAACACGAGTGGTACCGCCAGTGCCGAAGTCCTCCTGCGATGCTGATGACTGCGGCCCGCCATTGGGGTAAGCTTTCTTCAACCATGTTGACGCGTCATGGAATGCCCTCGATCAGAGCAGGATTCAGGACGCATGCCACCAGCCGCTCGCTACCGCACCACGACCGGTGGCCATGGCACATCCGATCTATCGGGCCTCGATCTCGGCGCCGATCTCGCCGCCGCTGCGCAAGCGTGGCTCGACCACCTCGCCAACGCGCGCGGCTATACGCGCGAGACGCTCAACGCCTACGAGCGGGACTTGCGGCAGTTCGTTTCCTTCCTCGCCATGCATCTCGACTATGCGCCCTGCGTTGCCGACCTCAAACGCGTCGATGCCAAGACTGTGCGCGCCTTTCTCTCGGCCCGACGCAAGCAAGGTGCCGTGAGCCGGTCGTTGTCGCGTTCGCTTTCGGCGCTGCGCACGTTTTTCCGCTGGCTTGAAACCGAAGGCAAGGTGCGCAACCGCGCCCTGCAGCAGGTCTTGCTGCCAAAAGTCGCGCGTTCGGTGCCAAAACCGCTGACCGTCGCCAACGCCCAGCGCGTGGTCGAAGGTGAGATGGCCGCGGAGGACACCGCAGACTGGATCGCCCAGCGCGACATTGCCGTGCTGCTGTTGCTCTACGGCGCGGGCCTGCGCATCTCGGAAGCGCTCGGGCTCACCGCCGCCGATGCGCCGACCGGCGGGCGCGATACCGTCATCATCACCGGCAAGGGCGGCAAGGAGCGGATGGTGCCGATCCTGCCGGTGACCCAGAAGGCGATCGCTCGATATATCGAATTGTGCCCGTATCCGATCGCCGGCTCCGATCCACTGTTCGTCGGCGCGAAAGGCGGGCCGCTGTCGCCGCGTATCATCCAGCTTGCCATGCAGCGCCTGCGCGCCGCGCTCGGCCTGCCCGATTCGGCCACGCCGCACGCTCTGCGGCATTCCTTCGCCACGCATCTGCTGGCGTCGGGCGCCGACCTGCGCCAGATCCAGGAGCTGCTGGGACATGCCTCGCTGTCGACCACCCAGGTCTACACCGCCGTCGACCGCGAGCGGCTGCTCAGCGTCTATGACGCCGCCCACCCACGCCAGGTTGGCAAACCCGAGCAAAACGAGAATTAACTCTTTTCACACATAACACGTCGTTTTACGCTGTTGATTAGAGACGCTTAGGCTGTCCGAATCACAATCAATCATTATTGAGGGATATTCGGGTCTCGGTTGTCGAGGAACGCATTCATGTTTCGCACCTTGCGAACGGCAGTCCAGGCCGCTGCGGCGGCGATGCTTGTCTCCGCCTTACTGATGACGGCGGTGCCGGCCGTTGAAGCCGCCGGTGGCACGCGCGTGGTGGCTGCCAAATCGTGCAGCGGCGTCAACATGCTTGACGAGATGCGGTCGGCGGCGCCGGAAACCTTCGCGGAGATCAAGGCGGCATCGGAGGCAACTGCGAATTCGGGTGCCGTGCTGTGGAAGGTCGAACGGGAGGGCAAGCCCACCTCGTACCTGCTTGGCACGATCCACATGACGGATCCGCGGGTGACCGAGTTCTCAAAGCCGCTCACGGCAGCTCTTGCCGAAACGAAGACGGTCGCGCTGGAGGTGGCCGATGTCTCCGCCGACGCCACCAACGCGGCGCTCGCCAAGGCGGCACAACTGGTGCTGTTCACCGACGGTGGCTCGCTCGATAGGCTGCTATCGGATGACGAATACAAGAAGGTGAAATCGACGCTGGCCGGCGCCGGGTTGCCGAGCGAGATGGCATCGATTTTCCGGCCGTGGGTCGTTTCGATGATCCTGTCGGTTTCCGATTGCGAGAGACAAAAGGTCAAGCTGGGCCTTCCGGTCCTCGACATGAAGCTCGCCACCTTCGCACGCCAGCGCGGCATGCGTGTCGTTGGCCTGGAGACGATCGAGAGTCAACTGTCGGCGATGGCGGCGGTGCCGGACGATCAGCAGATCGCCATGCTGCGCGCCAGTCTCAAGCATTCGCATCGCGCCAACGACACGATGGAGACGCTGCTGCAGCTCTATCTGGCACGCGACATGGGCTCGGCGTGGCCGTTCCATCTGGCGCTGGCGAAGCAGGCGGGAATCGGCCGCGAATCCTTCTCTTCGTTCCAGAAGCGAATCGTGTCGGAACGGAATGCGCAGATGCGCGACAAGGCGCTGCCGCTGTTGGACAAGGGCCACGCGCTGATCGCCGTCGGCGCGCTACATCTGGTGGGCGACGACGGACTGGTGACATTGCTGCGCCAAGCCGGCTACACGCTGACGCCAATCGAGTAGAGCAGCAGGCTTGCCGTCGTCTTCTCAATCAATGCTGCACGCGACGCGAGAAATAGAAACGGCGGGCATATCGCCCGCCGCAATTGTCTTGTCGATGGCACAACCGTAATGAGCGTCAGCCCTTGGCTTCTTCCGAGGCTGCGGCGTCTTGTTCCGCCTTGGCTTCCTCGGCAGAGGCCGAAGCGATCAAGCGCTGCGCCTGGCCGACCCAATCCTCCTTCTCGATCTTGCCGTCGAGCTGAAGGGCCTCATCGACATTGGCGATGTCGTCGTCGGAGAAGTTGGCGATCTGCTCCAGCTTGAAGCAGTTGAGCTGCTTCAGGCGCGCCATCAGGTCGGCGTCGATGCCGTTGATCTGGGTGAGGTCCTCGGCCTCGCCCTTGGGCTTCTTGAAGCCCTTCCAGGCGGCGTTGAGGCGGCGAGCGCGAGCGTCCGTGCGCTCGGCGATACGGGCAGCCTTGCCGCGGCGGCCACGCAGATAATAGAGTTTGGCGCGGCGGATCTTGCCGCGACGGAGGACCTCGATAGAGGTGATGAAAGGCGAGTAGATCGGGAAGACGCGCTCGACACCCTCGCCGTAGGAGATCTTGCGGACTGTGAAGCTTTCGTTGAGGCCGGCGCCGGAGCGACCGATACACACGCCCTCATAAGCCTGATTACGGGTGTTGTTGCCTTCGATGACCTTGACCATCACCTTCAGCGTGTCGCCGGGGCCGAACTCGGGTACGGCGCGCTTGGCGGTGATGGCCTTGATCTGCTCGAGCTCGAGCTCCTTGATGATGTCCATGTTCGTTAGTCCTTGATTTTGTTCATCAATGCAGAGGAGCCGCGGGGCTTGCACCGGCCAGAATGGGCGGTGGCTGCGGCTCGTGCGACCCGGTTTTCCGGGCATCCCAGCTCAAGGGGAAATTCTTGTTGGGCGGGTGATAGCCGAAGTCGCGGGTTTTGTCGAGAAGGGGCGGTTCGCCACATGACACTTGTCCAAGCAGGCTAATCTCGCAATTTCCTGCCGCGGCAGATCGCGCCCCACTCAGGGCCACATTACGCGCCAAGCATGCTGCGGGTATCGAAGGCACGCCCAACATGATCACGGGTTTCCTGCAGAAGCTGTGGAGCAGGTTTGCTGCTCCCTCTGGTGCCGGCCCAGCTGACGAGGGTGACGATTGGGGCCTGCAGCTGGCGCGAGCCGCCGCTGCAGACTACGGCAGCCTTGCGGATCAGCTCTTTCTGGCAGGACGGGTGTTCGAGGATGGCAAGATGATCCGCGTCTATCGGCCGGCTGTCATCGGTGCGTCACTGGTCGTGCGGATCGACGAGCAGAGCCGGAGCGTGGTTGAAGTCCGCTATTTTCCGGGGCGGTAGCGGGTAGCAACCATTAAGTGGCGGGCACCCATCGATTGCCGCGCCGGAGCATGGCATTCGCGTATTTGAGGAGCTTCCTGGCGCAAGCGAGGATCGGAGCTTTGATTGAGCTGCCGATTCACGCCCTCGCTCGATCGGCCTGACGGCCGCGCTCGGACGATCGGAGCGCATGTCCCCAGCCGCGACCTTCTCCGGCATTGACCGGGGCGCTGCCGGCTCCCAAGTTACTGGCCAAGTTTCGGGCTTCGGCCCGATGTCCAAGGCAACGCGCGAGCCCCGATGTTCCGGGCTTTTCGGGCGCCTGCCTGCTCCTGCGATGCCAAGTGAGGTTCCATGTCCAAGCCGCGTCACAGCAAAGTTCTCATCCTCGGGTCGGGCCCTGCGGGCTACACCGCCGCCATCTACGCTGCGCGTGCGATGCTGAAACCGCTCCTCATCCAAGGCATCCAGCCGGGCGGGCAGCTCACCATCACCACCGAAGTGGAGAACTATCCGGGCTTCGCAGAGGCGATCCAGGGGCCGTGGCTGATGGAGCAGATGGAGGCGCAGGCGCGCCATGTCGGAACCGAGATCATCATGGACCACATCTCGAAAGTGGACCTGCGCGCGCGGCCCTATCGGCTCGAGGCGGATTCGGGCGATGTGTTCACGTGCGATGTGCTCATCATCTGCACCGGCGCGCAGGCTCGCTGGATCGGCATTCCTTCGGAAGAGTACTTCAAAGGGCATGGCGTGTCGGCGTGCGCGACCTGCGACGGCTTCTTCTACCGCGGCAAGGAGGTGATGGTGGTGGGCGGCGGCAATACCGCTGTCGAGGAGGCGATCTTCCTCACCAACTTCGCATCGAAGGTGACGGTGGTGCATCGCCGCGACTCGTTCCGTGCGGAGCGGATCATGCAGGACCGGCTGTTCAAGAACCCGAAGATCGAGGTGGTGTGGGATTCGGTGGTCGAAGAGATCGTCGGAGACAAGGATCCGAAGTCGGTGACGGGCGTCAGGCTGAAGAACGTCAAGACCGGCAAGGTTTCGGAGCGCAAGGCGGACGGCGTGTTCATCGCGATCGGGCATGCGCCTTCGACGGAAATGTTCAAGGGGCAGCTGGAGCTGAAGGACAACGGCTACATCATCGTCAAGCCGGGCACGGTCTCGACCGGCATCCCCGGCGTGTTCGCGGCGGGCGATGTCACCGACGACATCTACCGGCAGGCGGTGACGGCGGCGGGCATGGGCTGCATGGCAGCCCTCGACGCGGAGAAGTACCTGCATTGCCTTGAGACGGACGCCAGCAAGGCAGCGGAGTGAGCGGCTCCATAACGCCATGACGTGCTTGGCTTCGCGAACGGATAGCATATTTCCGTCATCATCCCGGACTTGGTCCGGGATCCACGCAAGCCGCAGCGCACGCAACGTGAGCGGTGGGGGGTTGCGCGAGCTGCGAGCGCAATCATTCCAACCGGGAGAGAACATCCGGCGACGTGTCTGGGCCCCGGCCTTCGCCGGGGTGACGGCGGAGTTTGGAGCACACAATCAATCCGAGTTCCGACTGTGATCCCACAGCTTGTCCGCTGATTCCATCGAACAGCGGATGAGATTCGTCGGCGTCGCTGTCGGGGTTGGTTACATGGCTCGACGAGGCATTTTGTAGCGCGCCTGAGACCGGGATAGAGCCACCCTTCACCCGTCCTCAACCCCAGCCAAGTACACTCGCAATAGTGTTGTGTCCCTTGTCCAAGGCGTCGCCCGCAAGGTGTGCCGGGATGAGCCATGCGTGAGTGAAGTGTTCATGTCCGACGTTCGTGCCACTCCGGCGCTCGCCATCCGAAATCTCAGAAAAGCCTTCGAGACGCCGGCTGTCGACGACTTGTCGCTTTCCATTCGTGCGGGCGAATTCTACGCGCTGCTCGGCCCCAATGGTGCCGGCAAAACGACGACGCTGCGCATGGTCGCCGGACTGCTCAATCCAGACGGCGGCACGATCGAGATCTGCGGCATCGATGTCGGCAAGGATCCCGTCGCCGCCAAGCGCGTGCTGGCGTGGGTTCCCGACGAGCCGATGATCTACGACAAGCTGACGCCGATGGAGTACCTCGCGTTCGTCGCCGGACTGTGGAGCATGAACGGCGCGGTGGCACGTGCCAACGCCGACCAGTTGATCGACGTGCTGGGGTTGTCGGGCAAGGCGAATGAGCGTTGCGGCGGTTTTTCAAAGGGCATGCGGCAGAAGGTGGCGCTGGCCGGCGCCCTCATTCACGAGCCGAAGCTGATCATTCTCGACGAGCCGCTGACGGGCCTCGATGCAGGTTCGGCACGGCAGGTGAAGTCGGTGCTGCGCCACCTCGTCTCGCAAGGTGTCACGGTCATCATGACGACGCATATTCTCGAAGTGGCCGAGCGGATGGCCGACCGGATCGGCGTCATCGCCAGGGGCCGGCTCATCGCCGAAGGGACGCTCGCGGAACTGCGCAGCTCGCGCGGTGCGCAATCCAGCAGCCTGGAAGAAATCTTCCTGGAGCTGGTGGCCGAGGAAGATGTTGCCAAGGCCGAGGCCGTTCCGGATGTCGCGCAGAGCGCAGCCGCATGAGCACTCAGACTTCGACACTATCCTGGTTCGCGCGTCACGAGGCCCGGCTCGCATGGCGCGACTGGACCATGCTTATGTCGGGCGGACGCAAGCTCAAGGATCGCGCCATCGTCATCGGCATGGCGATGTTCGCGCTCGGACTGCATGGCATTGCCTACGTGGTGCTGGCGTCGCATCTTCACGGCCAGACGATGGTCGACAGCGCAATGCTTGCGGCGCTTTCGATCAGCATGTTCCTGACGTTCGCGATGATGTTCTCGCAGGCAATGGAGCAGGTGACGCGAGCCTTCTACGCGCGCGATGATCTCGACCTGATCCTGTCGTCGCCGGCGCCGGCCAGGCATTTGTTCGCGGTGCGCATCTCGGGCATGGTGCTGACGACGGCGATGATGTCCGGGCTCATCGTGGCACCGTTCATCAACGTCGCGGCGCTGCTCGATGGCGCGCATTGGCTTGCAGCCTATGTGGCGGTGCTGGCGCTTTCGGCGCTCGCTGCTGGCGTTTCGGTGATGGCCACGCTGACGCTGTTCCGGCGGATCGGGCCCAAACACACGCGGCTCGTCGCGCAGATCACGGCCGCGGTGCTCGGTGCGGTGTTCCTGATCGGCATCCAGGCGGTGGCGATTTTGTCATACGGCTCGATGTCGCGATTTGAGTTCCTCAACTCTGCCGCGTTCGTGGCGGCACTGCCGCAGGCCGACAGCTTTATCTGGCTGCCAGCACGGGCGGCGATGGGAGCGCCTGATGCGCTGGCGCTGCTCACTCTTTTTTGTGCTGTCTTTTTCGTCATCGTGGTACGGCGCGGCTCGATCGCGTTCCGCGAGCATGTGGTGGCGGCGATGGGCGTTTCGGAAACGCGGCATCGGCATGTGATGACGCAAGGCACGTTCCGCCCGCGCTCGACATTCGTTGCGCTGCTTCACAAGGAATGGACACTGCTCGCCCGCGACCCGTGGCTCGTCTCGCAAACGCTGATGCAGATCCTCTATCTGATCCCGCCTGCACTGCTGCTGTGGGTGAGCTATGGCGCCAAGACCAACGTGCAGACGATCCTGGCGCCGGTACTGGTGATGGCGGCGGGACAGCTTGCCGGCGCGCTCGCCTGGCTGGCGATTTCTGGCGAGGACGCACCCGACCTTGTCGCAACGGCTCCGGTGAACCCCAGCGCACTCATCTGGGCCAAGGTTGTCTCGGTGCTGGTTCTGATCTTCGCGGTGGCGCTGCCGTTCGTTGTCGCCATCGCTTTCCTGTCGCTCTTCGGCGCGGCCGTGATCTTGATCGGCGTGATGGCGGGAGCAGCGTGCGCGATCCTGATCCAGCTGTGGTTCCGCGCGCAGGCCCGGCGCAGCAACTTCCGGCGCAGGCAGGTCGCCTCGCGCGTGTCGACCGTGCTCGAGGCGTTGGCGTCGATCCTCACAGCGGCGACAGCGGCAATGGCGGCGGCAGGTTCGTGGATGGCGCTCGGACCGGCGGTGCTCGCCGCGACCGTGATGCTGGTGGCGTGGACGATACGGCCGCGCGAACGGTGAGTGCGGGTCAATGCCAACTGCAACACGTCATATCGGGTCCGCTCTGGGTGGAACCGCAAACATCTTCGAGCCTTTCGTTCTGAGCATGTTTTTCACGCCGAACCGCATACATTTCGGCTGTTCATGCTTTAGCGCATGGCGACGGTCTTGTGCTGATCCATCGCCGCCTTAAGCCCGGCAAACTCGGCAAGCGGGATCTCGCCGTTGTGGTCCTTGCCATCGCGAGTCTTCAAGCGGAACACCCACATCTTTTGCTTCATGTCGGCGGGCGTCGCCGTCTCGGCGACGCGGGCGAACTCGGCTGCTGGCAATTCGAACCCGACATGCTCGACGCGAATGCAGCTGTGCTCATGCTTCTTCCTGCAGTCGCTGGTGCGCGTGATGCGCTTGACGGGCGCGCTCGCCAGGGGCGTACCGAAGTTGGCCTGGAACGGCTCGCGCCAGATGTCGCCCTTGTAGGCGAGCACGACATAGACCTGATAGGTGCGCTGCCCGGTCTTCTTGTCGAGGAAGGCGCGCAGGAACTGATCCTCGGTGACGATCCCCATCAGCCCGCGCTTCTCGGCAAAGCCCTTCTCGGTCGAGAACATCGCCTTGGTCTCGAGGGCGTCGTCCTTGATGGTGACGGACTTGGCGAAGTGATCGGCGGGAAGCATGCGGGCCTCGGCCAGCTGCTGCTCCTTCATCTGGGCAGCGCAACCTGACAGTGGCAGTGCCGCCACCATTGCCAACGCCACCAACGCATTCGACGCGCAACGCCCCACAACACCACCCCATGCCCGCTAGCCCCAGAGATAGGGGAGCTGAACGATTAGATGATGTCAGACGAGATGTTGCAAGCAAAACGGACGGGGTGCGGGCTGAATGAGTGGCGCGCCAGGACCATCAACGCGAGGCAACGGGCTTGTGCGCGTTCATGGCCGACTGCAAGCCGGCGAATTCGTCCAGTGGCAGCTCACCCGCGTAGTCCTGGCCATCGCGGTTCTTGAGCTTGAACGTCCACTTCGTGGACTGCACTTCCTCCGGCGACGGCTTGGTGACGACCCGGACGAACTCCGACTCCGGCAACTCGAATGTCACTTGCTCGATGCGATGGCATCCATAAGGTCTGGTCGCGAGGCAATTGTTCTTGCGCGACACGCGCGAAGTGGGATGCGTCGCCAGCGGTGTGCCGAAAGTTGCCTGATAAGGATCGCGCCAGCGGTCGCTCTTGTAGGTCATGCTGACGACGACCTGATAGCGGCGCGTGCCGGTCGCCTTGTCGAGAAACGCGCGCAAGTATTGACGCTGGGTGTCGGTGCCGTCAGGGCTTCGGCGCTCCTGAGAGACCTTCTCGGTCGAGAAGATGGCGGCCTTGTCCTGCGTATCGTCCTTGACGGTGACTGCCTTGGCGGATTCGGGCGGCTGCTCGACGACCGAGGTGGCAAAGGATTCCTGCTGCTCCTGCAGGCCGTTGCTGCAGCCGGCGAGAGCCAACAACAATACGGAAGGCAGCATGGCTCGCCATGCTGTTGTCGCCGCCAACATCCCCGCCTGCCTCGTCTAGAACAGGTTCGATCCTGGCTGAAACACTTCAGCCGCCGCGACCTGCTCCAAGCCTCATTTCAAGAGACTGATTCACGCCTTCGCTGGAACCATAAGCGGTTCCATCTCAGGCGATCAGGCTCTGTGCCACCCGCTGTGACGGGGCGTAGAGTAGGCGCAGGCAACCAGAACACAAGCGCATTTGCGCTTATCGCATGCGGCGAACAGCAGCGCGCCGCAGGACCGCAACAATCCTGCGCGTTGGTCTCAAAATGGGGACATGGGTCGAATTTCGATGCGGCGACCAGGAATCGCAGTGGTGTCACGCGGCGCTACTCAAGATCGCCAAGGCTTCCTTGGGATCGATGCGGCCATCGTAGAGAGCGCGGCCGGAGATGGCGCCTTCGAGCATCGCATATTCGCGTTTCGTCAGCGCCTTGATGTCGTCGATGGAAGCGAGACCGCCCGAGGCGATGACCGGGATCGATACCGCGCGCGCCAGCTCCGCCGTGGCAGGCAGGTTCAAGCCCTTCAACACGCCATCGCGCTCGATGTCGGTATAGATGATGGCGGCAACACCGACATCCTCAAAGCGGCGCGCCAAGTCAATCGCGGTCAGCTCACTCGTCTCTGCCCATCCCTCGACGGCGACCTTGCCGCCCTTGGCATCGATGCCGACGGCAATGCGATCGGGAAACTTCTTGCACGCGTCGCGCACCAGATCGGGATTGCGCACGGCGATGGTGCCCAGGATGACGCGGCGCACGCCCTTGCCAAGCCACATCTCGATCGTCTCGAGATTGCGGATGCCGCCGCCCAGCTGCGCCGGAATCGTGATGGCCTTCAGGATCGCATCGACTGCTGCGGCATTGACCGGCTTGCCTTCGAATGCGCCGTTCAAATCGACGATGTGCAGGTACTTGAAACCCTGCGCCTGGAACAACCGTGCCTGGGCCGCTGGATCATCGTTGAAGACGGTCGCTTGATCCATCTCGCCCAGCTTCAAGCGGACGCACTGGCCATCCTTGAGATCGATTGCAGGAAACAGGATCAAATCACACCCACCAGATCTTGGAGTTGCAGCCCCAACGCGGCGCTATATCTGCCACGCGCGAAGGCGCCTTGAGATTGCTGTCATTGGCAGCGACAAATGGCATCCGAGCGCCAGCGTCAAGTCTCCGTTGAAGAAGTTTCGATGCACGACCACCGCCAAGACTCCGCACTGCTGCTGCCCGATCAGGCGCATGTGGCCCTGACTCAAGATGCACCCGTGAAACTGACCGAGGCGGAGGCGGTCGAGATCTGGATCGCTCGCTGGCTACGGGTACCGCTGAAGGCGCTAGTGGCGCGCTACGGGTGCCATTCGCGCCGGCTCTACGAGGTGTGGTGGGGCGAGCGGTTCCCCGACAGCCGGGCAAAGGCCGAGGAGGTATTCCGGGGGCGCTATCCGGGCCTGACCGACCGGACCAGCTACGGCTACCGGCGGATACCCCGGGCGGCGGCGCGCAAGGATCAGATGAGCCTGTTTTCATAACGAATTGTTGGGGAGTTAGGCTCCCGTGTGGCATTTCCGGGGCGAACGTGAATCGTTTGCCCTGCCCAGAACCGAAAAAGAACAAAATTCGAACCGATGCTGGACAAGCCCGATGATTCGTGGCATGTTCTTCCTATGTTCCAGAGCGGAACTCGACTGTTCTCCGGGAGTTCGTACCGCGTCTCTCTGCCAAGCCCCCCGTTAGACGAGAGAGCCCCCATGCGCACGTTCCTGATCTCCTACGACCTAGCAAATCCAGTGCAGAACAAGCACGCGATCGCGCAATCCATTATGTCAGCAGGCGAACGGTGGGCGCGACCGCTGGAGAGCACCTGGTACGTCACGTCGGAGGACGACGAGGCGAGTCTGGCCCAACGCCTCGGTCCGCTGCTCGACACCGATGACGGCCTGCTGATCCAGTCGGTTGACGAGCAAGCGGTGCTCACCAACACCTCGCTGCGCTGGTTCCGCCAGCGCCGTCAGGGTGCACCAGCGTCCGGGATGCGCGGCAATGTGGTCGCCTTCCCGGCGCCGGTGCCCCCGGTTGCCGAGGTGGAGCCGGAGCTGCCGTTCGCCAAGGCGAGCTGAGCCGCCCAGTTCGGATTTTCAATCGCGGTGTGTGGCGCGAACTGCGGTGTCTGCAACAGCGCTCTTTGCCCGCCGCGCCCAGTTCTTCGTGTCGAGTGACCTTGGTCTTGTTGGTTTTCACGTCCCTGTCTCTTGTCCCCAGCCCCTGCCGGCTCCGCCCCAACCCCAGAACAGCCGGCAGGGGATCCCCGCTCCCCGCTGTATCCCTCAGAATGCCGCGTGACTGAAATTTCCGACGCCGAGCTTCCCCCAAAAGCGCCCCCCGGAGTAGCCCCCATGAAGACCTTCGCCTGCGCCTCAGCCCTCCCCGAGACCAAAACCTATATCGTCACCCACACGCAAAAGGACCCCGCCCAGACCTATGGCCTGGTCGCCGAAGGCCTACGTCTGGTGTCCGCCGAGTGCACAAAAATAGACCGCAACGTCTGGCTGGTGCGCTCTGCGGCCAGTGCCGACGGTGTGGCCAATGCGGTGATGCCGGGTATCGGTCGCCGCGATGAAATCCGCGTCATGGAGGTGGGCGCGGAGATGGTCCACTATCAGGCCTCGCGCGTGTGGAACATGGCGCGGCTCGATGCTGACGAGTTGCTGGCGCTGCGGCACTGATCCGCGGCGCGAAGTCTCTTGATCGTCGCAGTTGGAAAGGCTGCAGCGCACCTCTGGCTTCGCACAACGCCAAGTAGCCAAACATGCAGGAAGGAGCGGCACCACGCCCCGTGCCGCTCCTTCGCCATTTCCGGGACTTGGCACTCGAAGCCAGCGCGGGCGTGAGGGGTGCACTTGATTTCAGGATCGATGCAATGGGCATTTTCAGTGCCAGCAAGCGCCACGCGGCTACGGAACACGACTACCGGATCGGGCGGGAAGGCCAAGTCTATGAGATCGCGCTCGAACTCAAGTGGTGCGTGATCCGAATAGTTGTCATGGACCGTGCACGGAGGGCTGAACCGACGCGGCCACGACCTTCGCCGACCGTCGCAAATAGAACGGCCGCAGCAGGGCGCTGCGGCCGCTGATCAGATTAGCTCAACGATTTCGGCGAAGTGCCGATTGGGCGGCTGGAGCGGTTAGCGGTCAAATGTCCATGCTGCCGCCATCACCGCCATCACCGCCACCCCAATCCTGGTCAGAGTCATCGGCGGCGTCCTGCGCCAGCAGCTCGTCCTGCAATTCGTCCTGACTTCGGTCGGCGTCGGCCAGTGCGGCCTGATCCTCGCCTCTGTGATGCGCCTCGCTGGCGTGCGATGCGCTGCCGCCAAACAGGCTGCGGAGACTGTCCGCGGCGAGAATACCGCCGGCGACGCCGGCCGCGGTCGTCATAGCGGAGCGGAGGAAACCGCCACCAGACGCTGCAGGCGCTGAAGCTGCTGGTGGAGCAGCTGGAGGTGCAGCGGCTGGACCGCGACCCCAAGGCGACAAGCCGGAGCGCTCTGCCGGTTCGGCTGCGCGGGCGCTTCCACCGAGCCTGCCCGACAGGAAGCTGCCGCCGCCGGCGCGTGCCGGGGCGGCGCCGTCGAGTTCCGCCTCCAGCCGCTGAATACGGTCGGAAGCCTCTTGCAGCTGATGCTCATAGACGAGCGCGGTCTGGACCAGCATGTAGGCGGCATCGGGGATGTCACGAACGGCGCGCTGGATGAGGGCGTCGGCCTGGCGGTCCTTGGACGGCGGCCGCTGGCTCGCCAGCCGGTCGAACAGATCCTCGATCATGCGTTGCTCGTCGGGTGTCATGACAGTTCCTCCTGTGGCCTGCACTAGCGAGCATTTGGGGCGGGATGGGGACGTTCACAAGGCGCATCGGGAGCAAATTTGGTTCCGGCGCCTTAGTTTTTCCGCCGGGCAAGCTGTCGCGTCAGGTCGTCGTCTACCTGCGCTTTGCCACCAGCACGATGGGCAAACCCCAGCGGCGTTGGCCAATAGCGTGGGTGAGCAATATGATGTCTTCACCGCGTGTCTGTGTCTCCCAGCGGCCGCAAAAGCTACGGGTGTAACTGCCTGCGCGCACGGCCTGACAGGCCGGCGGGCCGCCGTCGAGATTGAGAGCACGAACGAGCTCGACCGGTGCCGTTTGAAGGAACGCCGCCAGCCTGTCGAGCGAAAAGAAGGCTTCCATCGTCGTCCCGAACACAATGCGCCCGCTGCGGTCCTCGGCTAGGAACGAGCGATTGGCAAGCCAGCGTGGATCCGAACGACCGGCCCGGCTGCTGCCGTCCTTATCGATGAGCAGTGGAAAGTTGACGAACGCATTTTCGGCGCGTGCGAGTTCGTGCTCCCAATTGCTGCCAGCGAGATCGACGACGGTTGCCGTTGCCCCGCTGGCGAGGAATGCGCCGTGGCGTGCAGCGTAGCTTTCAGGTCCCAGCCGCCTGCCGTTCGAGACGAGCGGCGTAGCGGGCGCGCCGTAGCGGTCATAGTAGCTGCCATTGATCGCAAACACCGCACCGGTTTCGCCGATCCAGTCGTCGATTTCGCGGTTTCCAGGCGGGTGATTGAGCACTTCAATCCGGAACCGAGTCGGATCGATACGCGTGAGCAGGATGCGGTCGACTTCGACGTTGTCCGCCAGCACCGGCAGCTCGCCGACCTCAAGGCCCTGTTCGAGTGCGTGCCATTCGACCGCACCGGATTTGACAGCAGGCACCGGGAGGGAGAGCGCTGTGCGCATTGCGGGAGAGATGCGCAGATCGGTGCGCGAAACCACCGTCCAGATCGTCCCGCCCCGGCGCAGGACCACGTTGAAACCGTACCAGCCCGCGTAGAGATACATCGCGAAGGCGCCTGCGACTGCAGCCAACAGCACGCCAGCTGCAATATTTCTGGCCGCGATTCTCAGTCACGGCCTCCACTTGAGGAAGTTGGCGATCAGCTTCAGGCCGAGGCTCTGGCTTTTCTCGGGATGAAACTGAGTGCCGGCCATGTTGTCCTTGGCGACAAATGCGGTGATCGGGCCGCCGTAGTTGGTGCACGCCACGACATTCGCCTCGCTTGCCGCGACGAAGTGATAGGAGTGCACGAAATAGGCGTGCAAGCCGTTGGGACCGGTCGGTATGCCGGCGAGCAGCGCGTGCGGGGTGACGACGTCCAAGGTGTTCCAGCCCATGTGCGGGATCTTGAGCGAAGGATCACGTGGCTCAATCGCGCGCACCTCGCCCTTGATCCAGCCCAACCCGTCCGTCACCTCGAACTCGCGGCCGCGCTCGCTCATCAGCTGCATGCCGACGCAGATGCCGAAGAACGGGTGGCCCTTGACGCGCACCGCTTCCTCGAGCGCGTCGCGCATTCCCGGCACGGATTCCAGTCCGCGCTTGCAATCCGCATAGGCGCCTACGCCCGGCAGCACAACGCGATCGGCCTTCGCCACAACTTCGGGCATTGAGGTGAGCACGGGCTCCAGGGCACTGCCGCTTTCGCGGGCGGCGCGTTCGAACGCCTTCAATGCCGAATGAAGATTGCCCGACCCGTAGTCGATGATGGCAACTTGCTGCATGAACCGGGATCAACCCTTGCGCAAGCGGGGAAGGAATTCCTGCATGAGGTGCTTCATGGAGACCAGACCCGTCGACGGTGCGGGCTGCGAAGCATCCGCGGGTCGAACGCGCGGCTCGCTCTTCAGCCAGCCTTCGAAAAAGCGCCTCTCACTATCTTCGATGCCGCGACCGGAGACCGAGCCCAGCGACGTCCAGCCGTCGGCATCGAGCTTCGTTGTGCGCAGCCAATGCGCCTCGAAACCAAGAATGACGTTGAGCGCGAACATCATGATGGAAAAGAGCGCGTCGGCCAGGCCTAACGCCGCAAGCACCAGATAGATGAGCCCGAGCAAGGCGACGTAGCCGGCGGCCGCCAGCCACAGGCGGTTGGCGAGCAGCCAGAGCGGCCCGAACAGGAATGCACTCCAGGTGAAGCCGTCCTTAACAAATACCATCGACTCGGCGTGATCGATGCGATCAGCCGGCGGAGCTGGCGGCTCGTGGATGGTATAGGCGGTCATGCTCTTCTGGGTCCGAAACGGCCATACTGTGACAATCATCCGTTAAGGGTTCCTTTCGTCGAGGGGATCCGACCCGACTGACGCGGATCAAGGCTCACAGCCTGACGCAAGGCGCGCGCCAAGCCCTTATAGCAGGTCTCGGCGATGTGGTGGTTGTTCTCGCCGTAGAGGTTCTGGATATGCAGCGTGATTCCAGCATTCTGGGCGAATGCCTGGAACCACTCGCGGAACAGCTCGGTATCCATCTCGCCGACCTTTGGACGGGTGAACTCGACGTTCCAGATGAGGTAGGGCCGGCCGGAGACGTCGATGGCGACGCGGGTCATGGTCTCGTCCATCGGCAGGTGGACGTCGGCATAGCGGGTGATGCCGAGCTTGTCGCCCATGGCCTTGGCCACTGCCTGGCCCAGCACGATGCCGGAATCCTCAGCCGTGTGGTGGTCGTCGATGTGGAGGTCGCCCTTCGCCCTCAGCTTGATGTCGATGAGGCTATGGCGGGCGAGTTGCTCCAGCATGTGGTCGAGGAAGCCGATGCCGGTCGATATGTCGTAGGTACCGGAGCCGTCGAGGTCGATCTCGGCGGTGATATCGGTTTCCTTGGTCTTGCGCTCGATCTTGGCTTTGCGGCTCACGGGCGGTCCCTCGCTCAGTTTCTTGCCCTCGTCGCCTCAAGCGTTTATCAGCTCGGGCGACTGCCTGCCAGCCTTTGCCTTGGCGCCAAACAGCGCGCCGCGGCTTGAAAGTTGGTTGCCCAAATCCTTAATTCCCAGAGCATCCGGTCCCGATGAGCCCATGACCCAAGTCTCACAATCCTCCACTGACGCCTCACAATGGCACGGCACGACGATCGTCACCGTGCGCAAGGGTGGACAGGTGGTGATCGCCGGCGACGGGCAGGTCAGCCTGGGGCAGACCATCATCAAGGCCAATGCCCGGAAAGTGCGCCGGCTCGGCAAAGGCGACGTGATCGGCGGGTTCGCGGGCGCAACCGCGGACGCCTTCACCCTGTTCGAACGTCTTGAAGCCAAGCTGGAGCAATATCCGGGCCAGCTGATGCGGGCTGCGGTAGAACTGGCCAAGGACTGGCGCACCGACCGCTACCTGCGACGGCTGGAAGCGATGATGATCGTTGCAGATGCGACGACGACCCTGGTACTGACGGGCACGGGCGACGTGCTGGAGCCGGAAGCGCACATCATGGGCATCGGCTCGGGCGGCAACTACGCGCTGGCTGCCGCCAAAGCGCTTGCCGATCAGCCGCTGTCGGCGGAGGAAATCGCACGGCGCGCGATGAGTATCGCGGCGGAGATCTGTGTCTATACCAATGCCAATGTCCTGGTGGAAAGCCTAGCGTCGAGCCGATGAGCAACGTCGTCATATCCTGGATTTATCTGCTCATAGCGGGCGCATTTGAAATCCTCACCACAACCATGTTCCGCTACACCGACGGCATGACGCGGATCGCGCCGACGCTCGGCTTTTTCGCGCTCGGGCTGATGAGCCTGTTCTTTCTCAACAAGTCGCTGGCGGGCATTCCACTGGGTACGGCCTACGCGGTGTGGACGGGATTGGGTGCAGCGGGCACTGCAATTCTCGGCATTGCCTTTTACCACGAGCCGACCAGCACGGCGCGACTGGTGCTGCTGACGATCCTTGTCGGCGCCATCGTGGGGCTCAAGTTCGTCTCGCCGGAATAGCGACGACGACCAGGACGAAGGAAGACATGACCAGTTTCTCCCCCCGCGAAATCGTCTCGGAGCTCGATCGCTACATCGTCGGTCAAGCCGATGCGAAACGCGCGGTTGCGATTGCGCTCAGGAACCGCTGGCGGCGGCAGCAGCTTGCCGAAGATCTCAAGGACGAGGTGCTGCCCAAGAACATCCTGATGATCGGGCCGACCGGCGTCGGCAAGACGGAGATCTCGCGCCGTCTTGCACGACTTGCTGGCGCGCCCTTCCTCAAGGTGGAGGCGACCAAGTTCACCGAGGTCGGCTATGTCGGCCGCGATGTCGAGCAGATCGTGCGCGATCTCGTCGAAGTTTCGATTGCGCTGGTGCGCGAGACGAAGCGCAAGGAGGTGCGCGCCAAGGCCGAGAAGGCGGCGGAGGAGCGCGTGCTCGATGCCCTGGTCGGACCCAACGCGTCGCCGGGCACGCGCGATACCTTTCGCAAGAAGCTGCGCACCGGTGAACTCAACGACAAGGAGATCGAGATCCAGGTGTCGGAAAGTGCAGCGGGCATGCCGATGTTCGAGATCCCGGGCATGCCGGGCGCGTCGATGGGCGCGATCAACATCTCCGACATGCTCGGCAAGGCATTCGGCCAGCGCAGCAAGCCGCGGCGCGTGACCGTTTCCGGCAGCTATGACGTCCTGATCCAGGAGGAGAGCGACAAGCTGATCGACGGCGACCAGATCACCGCCGAAGCGATCCGCGCGGTGGAGAACGACGGCATCGTGTTCCTCGACGAGATCGACAAGATCTGCTCGCGTTCGGACGCCGTGCGGGGCGGCGCCGACGTTTCGCGCGAAGGCGTGCAACGCGATCTGCTGCCGTTGATCGAGGGCACCACGGTCGCCACCAAGCACGGGCCTGTGAAGACGGACCATGTGTTGTTCATCGCCTCGGGTGCCTTTCACGTCGCCAAGCCCGCCGATCTGCTACCCGAGCTGCAGGGACGTCTGCCGATCCGCGTGGAACTGACGGCACTCACTCGCGACGACTTCCGCCGCATCCTGACGGAGCCGGAAGCCAATCTCATCAAACAGGCCGTCGCTTTGCTGGCGACGGAGGGTGTCACGCTCGCATTTACCGACGACGCCATCGACGCGCTCGCCGACATGGCGGTGTCGGTCAACTCCAGCGTGGAGAACATCGGCGCGCGGCGGCTGCAAACGGTGATCGAGCGGGTTCTGGAGGAGATCTCGTTCGAGGCCTCCGACAAGGCCGGGCAGACGGTGACGATCGACAAGGCCTACGTCGAAGGGCGCATCGGCGATCTCGCCCGCAACGCGGACCTTTCCAAGTTCATCCTGTAGGAAGGCCCGCGACAGTAGAGTGCGGAAGGTGTGCTAACCTCTCGGCCATTGCACATTCGCCGTAGCGCCCGCCATGATTGTCAACAACCGCGAAAGCCTGGTCCAGTCGCTCGAGATCCTGTCGGATCTGGAGCCGCAGGCCCGCGCCGCATTGGCGGCCGAGATGGAGACGATTGCGGTCCAGCGCGGCGAGACACTGATGCGGCAGGGCGAGAGCGCCGCGGCGATGTATATCGTCGTTTCCGGTCGCTTCGCGGTGCTGCTCGATGGACGCGCGATTCCAGTCACGGAAATCGGCGCCGGACAGCCGATCGGCGAAATCGCCTTTCTCGCTGGCGGCACGCGAACAGCGACCGTCGTTGCCCTGCGCGACAGCATCGTGCTGAGGCTCGATCGCGACCGCTTCGACCGCCTGACCGCCAGTCATCCGTCGCTGTGGCGGTTGATCACCGTGGCGCTCGCGCGTCGCGTTGCCGATCTCAATCTTGCACGACCGGCGCCGCCCGATCCGCGCCCGCGCACGATCACTCTGATCCGCGCGGGCGGTGCGCCCATTCCCGATTCCTTCGTCGCTCATCTGATGGCCGCGCTCGGGCAGGCGTCGCAAAGGCGCAAATCGCAGGGACGGCAGGTCCAGGTCGTCGATCAGGCCCGCGCGCGCTCGCTGCTCAAGAGCGAGGGATCGTTCGATACGCCAGCGGCAACGGCATCATTCAACGATCTGGAACGGCAATCGGACTTCGTCGTCTACGTGGCGAGCGAGGAACTCGACGCGTGGTCGGACAAGGCGATCCGGCAAGCGGACGTCGTGCTGGCCGTCGGCATGTTCGAGGCCGACAGCAACGTCAATGCGCTGGAAGCCCGTGCGGCGCAGCTGCTGGCGGCGACATCGCAGCGACTGGTCCTGCTGCATGAAGCGCGCGGGCGGATGACCGGCACACGCCGCTGGCTCAAGGACCGCGACGTCGCCATGCATCATCACGTCGCGCTCGATTCGGGCGAGGATTTCGCGCGGCTCGCTCGTTTCCTCAAGGGAACGGCGGTCGGCCTCATTGCGTGCGGCGGCGGGGCACTGTGCACCGCGCAGATCGGACTTTACCGGGCATTCGCCGAGGCCGGTGTCAGTTTCGACATCATGGGCGGGACGTCGGGCGGCAGCGCCTACACCGCAGCTTTCGCACTCGGGCGGTCGCCGCAGGAGATCGAGGCGGCGACGCACGAAATGTTCGTCAAGAACCGGGCGTTGCGGCGGCTCACCTGGCCGCGCTACAGCCTGATCGACCACAAGCATTTCGACCAGCAACTCCAGCACCACTACGGCGGACACGAGATCGAGGACTTGTGGGTTCCGTTCTTCGCCATCTCAACCAACCTTTCGCACAACAGTCTGCACCGCCACAACTCGGGAGACCTGTGGGCGGCCGTGCGCGCGTCGGCGTCGATCCCCGTCGTGCTACCGCCATACTACACGAGTGACGGGCAGATGCTGGTCGACGGCTGCCTGCTCGACAACGTGCCGATCAAGGCGATGCACGAGGTCAAGAGCGGCCCCAATGTCGTGATGAGCTTCGAGGTGCCGGAGCTGACGCGCTTTGATGTCGCGTATGACGCGCTGCCCTCGCGCAACGCATTGCTGGCAGCGGCGATGAACCCCTTCAACCGCGATGCGCTGCCGTCCGCGCCCGGCCTGTTGACGGTCCTGATGCGAAGCCTGATGGCGAACCGGCAGGACTTCACGCGGCACATGACGGAAGAAGACGTTCTGGCGATTCCTCCAGTTCCGGCGGACATCGGATTTCTCGACTGGCACCGGCACGAAGAACTTGTGGAACAGTCCTATCGCTGGGCCTTATCGGAATTCGAGCGCGAGGGCTCGGAGCTGCGGGCGTGGCTTGAAAGCGTCAAGTTGTACAACCCCAGAGACGCATAATGAAGGTCAATGGATCGATGCGATGCCATCACTTCGTGGTCGCCGCGTTGCCGCTGTCACGGAGGGAAAGGATGTAGAAGGCCAGCGCCTCGATCTCGTCGTGGCTCAAGTGATGGTTTGGCATCATCGGCGGCACGGCGTGCAGCCAGGCAATGATGCCTTCGAGCGTCTGGAAGGGACGACGCGCCACTGCGGCAAATCCCGGCACCGTGTCCGGACTGGTCTTGTCGCCTTGGCCTGGATTGAGATGGCATTCCGCGCACAATTTCTCGGCCAGTTCCCTGCCGCGTGCAAACTCGTCGGCGACCGCCGAAGATGTGAAAGCGAGCGCGATCGCCGACAGCACCGTGGCCATGGCGATCAAGTGCCTGCCTGGGCCACCCGCGGTCCATTCCAACTGGTGCCTGCGGCTCATGAAATCATCCACATTCATCGGTTCGTGCCCAACTCCCAGACTATGTGACACGCAGCCGCTCACCAAATACTGAGTGTTTCCGCAATTGTCGCAGGGCGAGCCTTCCCCTGGCGCCCCGGGATCGCTAGATAAAGCGAGTCATTTGCCAAACCACGACTGGACCGCGGAAAGCTTCGACCGATGACCCTTGCACTGGATAACGCGCCGGCCGGAGTAGCGGAAAGCGCTGTCGCAGCGGGCAGTTCGATGCCTTCGCTGGCCGGGCTCGATCGTGCGCGGCTTGGGGCGGCACTATCGGCCATCGGCGTGCCCGACAAGCAGCTGCGCATGCGCGTCAATCAGCTGTGGAGCTGGATCTACGTACGTGGCACCACCTCGTTCGAGGAGATGACCGACGTCTCCAAGGAGCTGCGCGGCAAGATTGCTGCGTCCTATTCGCTGAACCGCCTGGAGATCGTCACCGAACAGGTGTCGATCGACGGCACACGCAAGTGGCTGCTGCGGCTACCAAGACGCGGGCATGAAGCAAAGCCGCCGGAAATCGAGTGCGTTTACATTCCGGAAGAGGATCGCGGCACGCTGTGCATCTCCAGCCAGGTCGGCTGCACGCTGACGTGCACGTTCTGCCATACCGGCACGCAGCGGCTGGTGCGCAATCTTGAGGCCGAAGAAATCGTCGGCCAGATCCTCGTTGCGCGCGACCGGATCGGCGACTGGCCGGGCGCAACGCCGCCCGGCGACGGCCGGCTACTGCCGATGACCGAGCGCAAGATCACCAACGTCGTGCTGATGGGCATGGGCGAGCCGCTCTACAATTTCGACAACGTGAAAGTGGCGATGGAGGTGGCTGCCGACGGCGAGGGCCTGTCGCTGTCGAAGCGGCGCATCACGCTGTCGACGTCGGGTGTGGTTCCGGAGATCGCGCGTTGGGGAGACGAAGCCGGCACGATGCTCGCCATCTCACTGCACGCGGTCAACGACGAGTTGCGCAACGTGCTGGTGCCGATCAATAAGCGCTATCCGATCGCTGACCTGCTGCAGGCATGTCGTGATTATCCGGGGCTTTCCAATGCGCGGCGCATCACCTTCGAATACGTGATGCTGAAAGGGGTGAACGACAGCGTCGAGGATGCCAAGAGCCTGGTGCGGCTCTTGAAGGGAATTCCGGCGAAGATCAATCTCATCCCGTTCAATCCGTGGCCCGGCACGCAATACGAATGCTCGGATTGGGAAACGATCGAAGCGTTCGCCGACGTCGTCAACCGCGCCGGCTATGCGAGCCCGGTGCGCACGCCGCGTGGACGCGACATTCTTGCCGCGTGCGGACAGCTCAAATCGCAAAGCGAGAAGCTTCGTGCGTCGATGCGGTCAAGTGCTGACAGGAGAACCGGCGGGGATTGACGGCGATGGTCTGGAAAACGGTGGGACGGCTGGTGTGGATACCGATCGCAGCGCTCATCGCGGTGGCGATCGGCGGTCTCGTGCTGGTCTCGCTCGGGCTCGAACGTATCACCCAGGCGACCCAGGGCCGGTGGCAGGACGGCGACACGTTGAGCGGGCTCTACCAACTTCTGGTCCAGGGGCAATTGCTCGCCTCCGGGCTGACGCTGGTACCGGCACTCGCCGTGATCATCATCGGCGAAGTGGCCCGCATTCGCTCGATGCTCTATTACGTTCTCGGCGGCGGACTGGCCGTGGTGGCGGTTCCGCTGCTCGCCCGGCTTGGTGAGGCGGGCACGATTTCGACGCTGCCGAGCACTGTGTGGCAGGTCTTTGCAACGGCCGGATTCGCGGGCGGTTGGGTCTATTGGATGCTTGCGGGACGCAACGCATGAGGCCGACATTCCACAGTCGCCAGAAGAAAATGCGCGCAGCCGGTTGTCGCGCGCGCAGGTGCCTGTAAGTTCGAGCAGCGGGTCGTAAGATTTCGGACCGGAGCAGGCGTGGCCACCTTTTTCAGAGTGACGCTTGGACTTGTCGCCGCCATGCTGACCGCTGCGGTGACCGTGGTGCTGTTCGCGCTGCCGTCACCCGATCCCGCCGGGACCGAGCACGCCGCGCTGACGCGTGGTCTTGGCGACACCATCGTACTCGTATTGCATGCGGCGACCCACGTCACGTTGTTCAGCGTTTGGTTCGCCATTCCCGTGATCGTCGTCGGCGAATGGTTCCGACAGCGTGATTGGACCTACTACACATTGGCCGGGATCGTGATCGCACTTGGCGGATTCGTTGCCCAATACGCCGCTGAAAACGCCAGCCAGCCGACCATCGCCAACAACTATGCGCTGATCGCATTTGCAATGGCCGGCGCGATCGGAGCCTTCTTCTACTGGATGGTGGCGGGTCATAACGCGGGAGCGCGCGTTGTCGACGGGCTGCGCAAAGGCGGGACGAATTCCGAGCAGGGCGGGGAGAATGCCGACATTCATCGCGCTCGCGATACCGCCGCGTCCAACATCGAAGGCATCTCCAGCACAGACAACCGCGCGACGGAGCGAAGGACCCCCGGTCCGGTAAAAGACGCAACGCCTCCTCGCCGGTTTTCAACGGTTCCGGAGGTGGCACCGCAGCGACTCAAACTGGTGCCCAAGATTTCCCTTCGTGTGCCAGAAAGCGGACCACCCGGCCAGGATCAGACGTGAGCTGCGAAAGCTCAGCCAGGCCGTCCGAGTTGCAGAGCCTTCTTTTTAATTGCGTTTTCGAGCATTTCTTTTTTGCATTGCAGCATCTTGTTGCGGCGCAGCAAATCGTGTAGAATTCAAAAGTTGAGGGTGTTTCGACACTTTCACGCCCGATCCGACCGCCGGCGCCCACTACGGGCCGCGCCGCCACCATCGTCGAGGAGGTCCCAAATGACAGATCCCACCCGTTATGCACGAGAGTTCGCAGGATCGTCGATGGACGCCCTCACCGGCTATGCATCAGCCGCCTTCGCCGCCTACGCCGATCTCGCCGGCCAGGCGTTCGGATGCTGGGCTCAGGCCGTGGACGCCATGGTGCCGGGTGCGCAGGCGCGATCCTGGTATCGGCACCCGGACCAGGCAACCAGCCGGCAGCTCTCGTTTGTTTGGCCAGCGCCGGTCAACTCTCCATTCGCATTCTTCGGCATGCCGGTCGCGGGCCGGACAGCGCCGGCCGTTTTCAATCCGCTGGCACTTTGGATGAATGCATGGCCGGTGCAGGGCAACCCGGCGTCCTGGCCGCTTGCGTTCGCTTTGATGGGGATGGGCGTGTCGCGCTCGGTCGCCTATCCGCTGGCGCAGGCCAACACGGCCGCGCTCGACGCTGCCACCGCCGCAGGCAATGCGATCAAGGACTCCTATTCGACGTACCGGTCCGATGGTGGACACGCGAGCACGCACGTGATCATGGACCAGACGAAGCTGACCGCGACGGCCGTCATGCCGCTGGCGCTGGCGATGGCCACACCCTGGCTCAATGCGTTCAATCAATTGTCGCGCGTGCATTGAGACGCAGGCTCGATCAGCCGCGATCCCACTACGGTTTCGAAAATGAAGAAGGCCGCACCCTCTCCAGGTGCGGCCTTCCTATTCGTTCGACCGTCTTACTGGCAGAGCGCCAAAACGATCAATTTGCCGGAGCCTTTGCCTTCTTCGCTGCAGTCGTCGGTGCCGTAGTGGCGGCATCGGCGGCGGGAGCAGCAGGCTTCTTCGCCGCAGCCGCGGCAGGCTTTGCAGGCTCAGCCGGCGTGGCAGGAGTTGCTGCCTTGGCGGGCGCCGCCTTCTTGGCAGCGAAGCCGGCCTTCTTGCGGCAGTAGGCCTTTACCGACTTGCCATCCTTGCGGGTGGTGGCGGCAATCCACGAACACGCGTCACCCATGGACGTGCAGCCGGCCTCATCGAGACCTTTGCAAGCCGATGCCGGCTTCTTGGCCGTCGTCGCCGGAGTGGCAGGCGTTGCCGGAGTGGCCGGCTTCGCAGCGGCCGGGGCTGCCGGAGCGGCAGGTGCTGCAGGCTTGGCTGCGGCCGGCTTCGCCGGCGCGGCCGGATCCGGGGCCTTCTGAGCCATGGCCGAAGGCACCATAGTGGCAAGTGCAAATCCGGCAGCGATGGCCAGAGCTCCCAAATGTTTCGTCATTGTCACGGCAAACACCTCCATGTGCTGATGCCGATGGACCTAAACCAACAATTCTGTCTTGTGACAGATGTCGGAACTCCATTACTGCACCGGCCCAATAAAATTAAGGCGGTTTTTTGCGATCTTCACCGACTTCTATTTCGCAGATGCAAGGTGCGGTCGGTGGCGACGTGGTGCGCTGAACGCTATTTTGAACAGGAATAATTCCCGCGGCGCGTACTCAAGACCATGCGGCAGCTCGTTTTTCAGGCCCTGCGCAAGGAGCGCGAGAACGCCCGAATTTCGGCCAATTGTGCTTGCGATCGGGACATCGCCGCCTATAGTGCCGAGCCTCTTTTCACCCCATTAGGCCGCAACTTCCAACCCTCAAGGTTTCTCATGCCGAAAGCCAAGCCAGCGATCAAGAAGGTCGTCCTCGCCTACTCGGGCGGCCTGGATACGTCGATCATCTTGAAGTGGCTGCAGGAGACCTACGGCTGCGAGATCGTCACGTTTACCGCCGATCTAGGTCAGGGCGAGGAGCTGGAGCCGGCACGCAAGAAGGCGGAGCTGCTCGGCATCAAGAAGAAGAACATCTTCATCGAGGACCTGCGCGAGGAGTTCGTGCGCGATTACGTCTACCCGATGATGCGGGCGAACGCGCTCTACGAGGGCGTCTACCTGCTCGGCACGTCGATCGCGCGGCCGCTGATCGCGAAACGCCAGATCGAGATTGCGCGAGAGACGGGTGCGGATGCCGTCTGCCATGGCGCGACCGGCAAGGGCAACGACCAGGTGCGCTTTGAGCTTGGCTATTACGCGCTGGAGCCCGGGATCAAGATCATCGCGCCGTGGCGCGAGTGGGCGTTCAAGAGCCGCGAGGATCTGATCGACTTTGCCGAGCAGCACCAGATCCCGGTGGCGAAGGACAAGCGCGGCGAGGCCCCCTTCTCGGTCGACGCAAACCTGTTGCATTCCTCATCCGAAGGCAAGGTGCTGGAGGACCCGAACGAGGAGCCACCGCCTTATGTCTACATGCGCACGATTGCGCCGGAGGATGCGCCCGACAAACCGACGATTGTCACGATCGGCTTCAAGAAGGGTGATGCTGTTTCATTGAACGGCAAGAAGATGAGCCCGGCGACGCTGCTTTCGAAGCTCAACGACCTCGGCCGCGACAACGGCATCGGCCGCGTCGATCTCGTCGAGAACCGCTTCGTCGGCATGAAGTCGCGCGGCGTCTACGAGACGCCCGGCGGCACCATCCTGCTCGCCGCGCATCGCGCAATGGAGTCTTTGACGCTCGACCGCGGCGCCGCGCATCTGAAAGACGACCTGATGCCGCGCTATGCGGAACTCGTCTACAACGGCTTCTGGTTCTCGCCGGAGCGCGAGATGTTGCAGGCGCTGATCGACAAGAGCCAGGAGAACGTCGAGGGCGAGGTGCGGCTGAAGCTCTACAAGGGCAACGTCATCGTCATCGGCCGCAAGAGCGCGAAGTCGCTTTACAGCATGAACCTCGTCACCTTCGAGGACGACCGCGGCGCCTACGACCAGAAGGACGCGGAGGGCTTCATCCGCCTGAACGCGCTGCGGCTGCGGACGTTGGGGGTGCGGGAGAAGGGGTGATGCGGCAGTCACTCTCGACGCCCATGTGAGGCTTGATCCATGCGCCACACATCCAATGACGATGGGTTGTGGGAGAAGCCGCTCCCGCTAGATCGCTTGACACTCGAAAGAATCAAACCGCGGTTCTGGCCTGCCGTCCGTGCCAGCACGCCCATTTCCATACTGTTGGCGCTTGCCACGACAGCACTGCAGTTTGGCACGCGCCACTTTGCCCCCTCGCAGATAGACATGCATCTTGTTCGCCAGCCCATTCATTACGTTCTCACCTTCTTGAGCATGGCATTTGGTGTGGCATGCTGGCTCGCAATCAAGGACGCACGGTATGAGCAAGGCATCTTCGATCCCTCACCCACTGGCATTGCGAAGCTCGTGAGGGCCAACTGGCGATTGTCGCTCGCATTGGTTCTGCTCTTCGCGGCCTGGGGTTGGATTGTGTCTATACTCACACCGCCTTCACTGACACCGCCGTCGAAAGTGGTCGAGATGGTCGTCATGAGTGCCTCTGGAGGTTTGCTGCTGGCAATTTTCTTTGCCAAGGTTCCCAAGTCACCAGCTGGAGTAAAGCCATGACCCAATTCGCCCCATACGGCCACGCGATCGTGTCGATGGCGGGGTTTGCGCTTCTCACGCTGGCGATCGCGCCGATCGCGGCGACGCGCAAGGCGAAGGATGGTGTCGTGTCCGGCTCGGCGCCAACGCCCGACTACGCCAACCCCACTTACCGGCTGTGGCGCGCGCACTTGAATGCGACCGAGATCATGGGCGTGTTCGTCGCCGCGACGATGGCGGCAATACTCGCCGGCGCGCCGCCGTTCTGGGTCAACCTCGCGGCCAGCTTATTCTTCGTCAGCCGCATCGCGCATGCCGTCATCCACATCGCCGGCATCGGCGCGCCGAGCTACGGCCCGCGCACGTTCCTCTTCATCCTCGGATGGTTCATGTGCGCGAGCCTGGCGGTGATGGCGATTTTTTCTGTCTTCACGAAATCGGCGTGACCGAGGAAGTTCCGAGCGGGCACGGCTTTTCCGGCGCATCTCAGTCGTCCTCGAAGTAGCCCCGCTCCGCATCGAGATGACACGCTTTGCAGTCGGCAACCGACTTGGCGCCACGGCGCTTCAGCGTGGCGGGCGAGATGCGGCCCTTCTTGTCGTGCTTGCGCACGAACCAGGGCTGCTCGGAGATCCGGATTCTATCGCCAACCGTGCCTCGGCCCTCGCGCGCCGCGTTGTTCACGAGGTACTGCGTGATCTTGCCGGCGCTGTCGGCATCAAGCTCGGCGTTGGCGCCGAAGTGATTCTTCAGGTCTGCCATCATCGCCTTCCACGACGATGCCGGCAGCAGACCGGCCGGAAAAATCATGTGGCAGGCGCTGCATTCCTTAGCCGTGAGTTGATCCCTGACAGGAGCAACGCGTTCGTATTCGTCTGCGAGTGCAAAGCCACCGAATGCGGCGGCTGACACAAAGGCGACGGCGCCGTAAAGGCGCGTTGCACTACAAAGCTTCGTGGTTCTCATCTTGTCCTTCCAGTCATCGAAGTCACATCTACCTAAAGGCTCATGAGATAGGCGAGCACGTCGCCCTTCTCCTGTGGGGTGCATTCGCGACCCATCACGTCATTGCAGTTGCGCTTGAACCATTTCGCCACGTCGGCGGGATCGGTGAAGCGCTTGGGATTCACGGAAACCGCCATCGGTTCGATGCGCTTGCCAGCGCGCGTCTCACCAGGCGCCTTCAAATCAGTCGTGTGGCATGACGTGCACGACGGCGTTTCCGCGTTGCCGCCCTTGTGCTTGCCCTTGAAAAGCGTTTCGCCGCGCTTGGCATCGAAGCCGGCGAACGCGGGATCGGCTGCTTTCGCTGCCGCCTCGTAGCTCTGCACCAGCGACTGGTGTGCCGGGCTCATTGCCGCAATCGCGCTCGGCGTACCGGCGGCGGCAACGATCAGGGATAAGATTGTGCGTTTCAACGGGCTCATGATGACCTCGCTTGTGTTGCGACTTGAGTCTTCGGGATCGTGATGTTGCGCGGCGAGAAGCGACCGCTTTCGGCGTCGAGATGACATGCCGTGCAGTTGAGCTTGCCGCCGACGGGCTTTTCCTTGAAGGCAGCCTCGGGCACGTCGCGATGCAGCCGCTTCCAGCTTTCGCGCGCGGTGATGCGAAGGGCGTCTTCAGGCTTTGCTGTCGGATCGGGTTTCTTGTCGGGACGCCTCAATACATTGGCCGGCTTCGTGTCGAAGGACTCCGCAGCATTCGACTCAAGATAGGTCTTGATCTCGGTGAAAAGCGGCTCGTCGAGAGAGGCGTTCTCACCGAAGTGCTGGGCCAGTCCCGCCATGACGGCTTGCCAGGTCTGCTTCGTCGCCAGGCTGGGGTGGTGGACTGCGTGGCACGATTTGCATTCCTTGACGACGATGGCCGGCATCGGGGCCGCAGGCACGCCATGAGCAGGCAGCAGCGACAGGTAAGTGATTGCGCCGCCTATCGACAGCAGCAGTGCTACCGTCAGCGCGGCTGCGAGACCGGGACGCGCGGAGGCCAGCTTTGATGATGCCTCACGTCGTTGCTTCCAGCCCGTCACCATGGCGCGGGCGAGATTCTCTCGCGAACGAAGGCTTTCGAACAGCACGCCGGCGACGTGTAGCGCGATGAGGCCGAGCAGCGCGAAGGCCAGCGCTTCGTGAAGTTCCTTGACCTCACGCGCGGTGGCAAATGTCAGATAAGGTGCGGCCGGCCCATCCTTGAACACGCCGCCGAGCACGATCACGCCAGTTGCCGTCGCGGCAATCAGCACCGTCAGCAGCGCCAGGATCATCATGGCGGCTATCGGGTTGTGTCCGGTATGCGCGCCTGCATGGCCCTTCACGATCTCCATCAGGTGCCGCAAAGTCGCCAGCGGATTGCGCACGAAGTTCGAGAAGCGGGCGTGCGTCGAACCGGTAAAGCCCCAGACGATGCGGAACATGACCAGCGCGGCGATGGCCGAACCGGCGATGATGTGCACATCGAAGGTCGACGGCTCGTCAAAGAAGCCAGTCACCAGGGCGATCGTCACCAGCGCAACAAAGGACCAGTGCACGAGGCGGACCGGCAGATCCCACACCTTGATACGATCGATTTGTGGCGCAGCTCCATCCGCGGTTGGGCTTCTATCTGCGCTGCCAGCCAAGACTTTCATGGGTTGTACCCGCTCGTTGATCGGAGTGAATGGATAGCAAGGCGGCGATTGCACCCTTCTGACACCCGTTGTCAGCATTCGGTAATGTTGTTTGCAGCGCCCCGCTCGCGGCACGCGGCAGCCGCAAGCGTTCGTTCATCGCCTGCTGTTAACGCTCAACTGGTTGTGGAAGCACGTTGTCTGGCGCGAGGCGGCAGCGGGGATCGATGCATGTTCTTTCTTGGTGGTGATCAGCCGCGCGCCACGCTCGGCCACATCGGGCATGTACCGATCCGTGTCGACGTGACTTTCATACTGGTGCCGATGCTCTATCTGGGCAATCTGCCGCAGCAAGATCCGATCGGTGGACTGATGCACGGAGTCCTGCTGACGGCGGGGCTGTTCGTGTCGATCCTGCTGCACGAGCTTGGGCATGGAATCGTGGCGCACCGAAACCGCATGCACGTGGAGGAGCTGGTGGTCGGCGGCTTCTACGGTTATGCGCGCCTGCATGGACTGGCACCGACTCGGCTCAGTGCAGCTCTCGTGCTGTTTGCGGGTCCGCTCGCCAACTTGTCGATTTTCCTGTGGCTGTGGGTGCTGATCGGCTTTCCGACAGTCTCCCTCCATGGCGGGATCGGCGCGCCGCTGCTGGGCTACACGACCATCTACCACTACCCGACGCTCTATGGCGCGGCGTGGTCGCTGGCGATGATGAATTTCGCCATGTTCGTCTTCAATCTGATGCCGGCGTTTCCGCTCGACGGCGGCAGGATCTGGCGACTGCTGCTGTCGAAGCGCATGGAGAATGCGGATGCCGTAAAGCTCATCGCCGGTTTCGGGATTGCGGTCGGTATCGTCGTGTGCCTATTGAGCGGGTCATTCAGCTTCATTGGCCTGCTGGTCGGACTGCAGATCGCCTGGCAGAACTACGAGGCGTTCCACAATCCCACGCGCGCACTCGGCGATTGAGGCAAGTAATTCCGCGGGGGCACCGATGCCAAAGAGGCGCACAGGCAGCAAAAAGGGCGTCGTTCTTCCGCGTCGTGGATGACGGCCAACCGCGCGCGTCGCTAAAGTCGGGCGGATCTCAGCGTGCCCGGTTGTCATGACGCGTTACAAACTGAACAAGACGCTCCGCCGTTCGTATCTGGTGCTTGGACTCGTGCTCGCCGTGGCTTTCATCGCGCGCATGTCGGGGCACATCCCCGGGCTTTCGGGCAGCAGCGCCGAGCAGTTTCTCAAGGACATCTACGATTATCTCAAGGACATGGCGCTGGTGCTGGTGACGGTGATCGCCGCCTACCTCGCCAACGTGTTCCAGAAGCGCTCCAAGTTCATCGAGAACCTGGAACAGGAGTGGCGCGGCATCGTGGCGACGAAGTCGGCGCTGGCGGGCTATTGCGACAGGCCCTATCCGACGATCGACGACTATGTCACCGCCTATTCGCGCATTTCCGACGCGATCGACAACATGCGCGTGGTCTATCGCAACGCCGGTGAAACCTCGGGGCTGGTCGGCCTCTACCCCTATGCGCCCCTGCACGACATGCGGCGCGCGCTGCAATGGCTCGACCCGCGCAAGAAGCCCAACACGACCGCGGCGGAGCGCAAGCTGGCACAAGACGCCATCCTGCAGTCGTTCTTCGCACTCAGAGAGAATTTCCTGGAAGAACTCGACCTCGACGAGCCGCATCACCCGCTACTCATTTCGGGCGGGCGGCGTCTGAAACAGCCGGGGTCGACGCGGGCGGCGCGGCAGGAACAGGACCGGCAAAGAAAGCGGCAGGACGAGCAGCCGCAGCCGCGTCCCGATGTCGATACGCTGTTGTCGCATCTCTATTACGAGGAACAGCAGTCGGACCAGCGCTCGGTCAATGGCAATGGCGTGGGTACCACTCAGGCGCGCGGGCGCGACGTGTAGATCGGCTCGGCCATGGTCGGCGCGCGGCCGATCGAGACGCGATGCGACTTCTCAAGGGCCTGGAAAGCGAGATTAATGCGACGCGACATCGCCGACAGGTAGTCGTTCACCTCGGCCGGGAGTTCGGCCGTCGCGTAGCGGTCGGGATGATAGGTCTTGGCCAGATCAACGTAAGCCTTGCGGACGTCTTCGTAGCTGGAGCCGGTGCGCAAACCCAGGACCTGGTAGGGATCGAACATGTCCTCCTGGCGCATTACCGAGCGAAGCTGGCCGGCGCCCGGCACCTGGATCAGCCGCAGTGCGCGGATCGTGCTCTTGGCGATCAGCCGGCTCTCCTCGCCATAGGCGCGAAACTCGATGAACACGTTGCCGCCGTTCAGAACCTCGTGCACCGGCCGGCCGGCGGGCATCAGCAGGTCGCCTTTCAGCACCACCTGGTCGTCCATCGTCAATTCTGCCGGCACGACAACGCTTTGGCCCTGAACCATATTGTCAACGCGGGTGCGCTCGAACATCGATCGAATTCCTGTGTTCCGGACTGGGACGGCGGCTAACCCGCGGCCCGCTTTTCGGGGTCATTGCCAGGGACAGGAGCAAGATCCGTGCAAATCCGCCAGCAAGCGGGGTTGCCGGCCAGGCTGCGGATTGCCGCTCGATTCCGTGTCGACGATGTGACAGCGGCGCTGCTGGCGGGGGCCCGGCGGATGTGTTACCTCCTCGCGCGATTTTGCGCCGCACAAGATGCGTGCCATTCGGCTGGCGCACCACTTGCCCGAGACGGGCCTAATCCGGGACACCCATGCAGCTGCGCAACATCGCCATCATCGCCCACGTCGACCACGGCAAGACGACCCTCGTCGACCAGCTCCTGAAGCAATCGGGCGCCTTCCGCGACAACCAGAAGGTTGCCGAGCGCGCGATGGATTCTAACGATCTGGAGCGCGAGCGGGGAATCACGATTCTCGCCAAGTGCACTTCGCTCGTCTGGAACGACGTTCGCATCAATATCGTCGATACGCCGGGCCACGCCGATTTCGGCGGCGAGGTGGAACGCATCCTCAACATGGTCGACGGTGTGATCGTGCTGGTCGATGCTTCCGAGGGGCCGCTGCCGCAAACCAAGTTCGTCGTGTCCAAGGCGCTGAAGCTTGGCATGCGGCCAATCGTGGCGATCAACAAGATCGACCGGCCGGACGAGCGGCACCTCGACGTGCTGAACGAAATCTTCGACCTGTTCGCCAATCTCGACGCGACCGACGAGCAGCTCGATTTCCCGGTGCTCTACGGCTCCGGCCGCAACGGCTGGATGGCGCTCGATCCGGCGGGGCCGCAGGAAAGCCTGGCGCCGATGTTCGACCTCGTCATCAGCCACGTGCCGCCGCCGAAGGTGGAAGATGGTCCGCTCAGGATCCTGGCGACCACGCTCGAGGCCGATCCGTTCCTCGGCCGCATTCTGACCGGCCGCATCACCTCTGGCGCCATCAAGCCCAACCAGCAGCTGAAGGCGCTGTCGCGCGACGGCAAGGTGATCGAGCAGTTTCGGGTGCAGAGAGTTCTCGCATTCCGCGGCCTCGAACGCACCACGGTCGACCTTGCGGAGGCGGGTGACATTGTCGCCATCGCCGGCATGAGCGAGGCGACAGTGGCGGACACGCTATGCGATCCGACTGTCACCGAGCCGCTGCCAGCGCAGCCGATCGACCCGCCGACCTTGTCGATGACGTTCCGCATCAACGACGGGCCGTTCGCCGGGCAGGAAGGCGACAAGGTGCAAAGCCGCGTCATTCGCGAACGGCTGTTCAAAGAAGCAGAGCGCAACATCGCCATCCGCGTGACAGAGAACCCCGACAAGGATTCGTTCGACGTGTCGGGACGCGGCGAATTGCAGCTGGCGATCCTCATCGAGAACATGCGGCGCGAAGGCTTCGAGATCACCGTGTCGCGGCCGCGCGTCGTCTACCAGACGGACGAGGCGACGGGCGAGCGGCTGGAGCCGATCGAGGAGGTCATCATCGACGTCGACGAGCAGCACTCCGGCGTCATTGTCAGCAAGCTATCGGAGCGGCGCGCGGACCTGATGGAGATGCGCTCCTCGGGCGGCGGGCGCCAGCGGCTGGTGTTCTATGCGCCGACGCGCGGGCTGCTCGGCTACCAGAGCGAGCTGCTGTCAGACACGCGCGGCACGGCGGTGATGAACAGGCTGTTCCACGCCTACGCGCCCTACAAGGGCGAGATCCAGGGGCGGCGAACGGGCGTGCTCATCTCCAATGCCGTCGGCGAGGCGACGGCGTACTCGATCTTCTACCTGCAGGAGCGCGGGCCGATCATGATCTCGCCGCAGACGCGCGTTTACGAAGGCATGATCGTTGGCCAGCACACACGCGACAACGATCTCATCGTCAACGTGATCGAGAACAAGAAGCTCACCAACATCCGCGCCGCCGGCAAGGACGAGGCGCTGACACTGACGCCGCCGATGCGGCTGTCGCTAGAGCGGGCGCTCTCCTACATCAACGACGACGAGCTCGTCGAGATCACGCCGGACTCGATCCGGCTGCGTAAGCGCTGGCTCGATCCCAACGAGCGCAAGAAGCAGGAGCGGAAGCGCGAGGCGCAGGTCGCCTGAGCCTTCACGCCCTTTGCTTATGCGGGACCGCTTCCGGCCGACCGCAGCCATCGACAGTTCGTTCAGATTTTTGTGAGCGCTCGGGCCGCGGCGCAAGTGCTATGCACGCGCAGTGGCTTCAAAGTGCCAGGAACCGGTTGGCGGCTCGTGCGTTCAACTCGTCAACGCCGATGCCAATCATAGCGTCTCGAGTTTCTCTGAAGACAGATGGAGGTGAATGAGATGAAGCGATTTGCAGCAATTGTGACTGGTTTGTTCCTCGTGTTTCCGTCCACATTCGCATACGCTGAGGATGATGCAAAGCCGAGCGATGCGGAACTGAAATCGATCGGCGCCGCGGTCGAAGCGATGGGCTGCAAGGATTGGGACGAGATCGACAAGGAAACAAAAAAGGACGGCAGCTACCACTTCGAGGTCGACGACGCCCAATGCGCGGATGGCCAGTACGACCTCAAATTCGACAAGGATTTCAAGCTGATCAGCAAGTCGAAGGATTGAGCTGCTCTGCTCCTTACTGACGTGGGCACGGGCGGGCGAGCATCACGAATTCCATCTGTGCGAGGGCAGGCCCGAGTTGCGTTCAACCATGCCGGCATGAAAATGGCCCGCCCTGAATAGGATCAGGGCGGGCCAACTTCTTATTGTTTGTCATTCTGCCAAATCGTTGGAGATGAGATGTTACTTCTTCTCATCTTTCTTCTTGGCGTCGCCCGACATACCGGACATGCCGCCCATGGCCTTGAGACGCTGCTCGGCCTCGGCGGGAGAGCGTCCTTCCATGCCGACCATGTTGTCAGGCTGCATTCCCGACATGCCGCTCATGCCCTTCTGACCAGACATTCCCGACATGCCACCCATGCCGCTCATGCCCTTCTGGTCGCCCGACATTCCGGACATGCCGCCCATACCGCTCATGCCTTTTTGCTCTTGAGCCGATGCCGCAGTGGCGATGGCGCAGGAAACAAGTGCAGCACCAGCAAGCTTCAGGATCTTCCACATAGAATCTATTCTCCCAGTCCTAGTCATGTTGGAACAAACGGCTCTTAGGCGCCCGCTCGCGAGCACCGGATGGCTGCCGTTCGGAATTCGGGCCCCGACTCACAGCCCTCGCCAGCGGCACTCAGCATTTACTCCATCTGAGGTCAACTGCCGGGGCGCATTAGAGTTGCACGCCGTGGCAAAAAATTGCGCAATATTTGGACGTTGCAGCATTCTGTTGTGCATTTTTTCGGGCAAGTTCGGGCGGAGACTTATCACGAGCCAAGGTGGCGGGTCGGCTGGGACAGGGTGTGTGATTTCGCCACATCGGAGGTTGCGACGGAGATCAAACCAGGGCGAGGGCTCAAGCAGGCCCGATCTCAGCAGCACCGCCTCAGCTGCCACGTTCCGCCCATGCCTCCAATTGGTAATCTGATCATGGCCAATACCTGAACCCGAATCGGTTCCAACCCTGCGCAATGGGCGAGCGAACAGCGACGGTTCTGAATGCGCTGCCGTGAGCCGCTCAGGCATGAAAAAAGCCCGCCCCGATATCGATCGGGGCGGGCCAAGTGTCCAGTATCCGGCATTACGCCGAAATCGTTTGGGGGGAGATTACTTCTTCTCGTCCTTCTTCTCGTCCTTCTTGGCGTCGCCCGACATGCCCGACATGCCACCCATGCCGCTCATGCCCTTCTGGCCGGACATGCCCGACATGCCACCCATGCCACTCATGCCCTTCTGATCGCCAGACATGCCAGACATGCCACCCATGCCGCTCATGCCCTTCTGATCGCCGGACATGCCAGACATGCCACCCATGCCGCTCATGCCCTTCTGATCGCCGGACATGCCAGACATGCCACCCATGCCGCTCATGCCCTTCTGGCCGGACATGCCAGACATGCCGCCCATTCCACTCATACCCTTCTGATCGCCAGACATACCGCTCATGCCCTTCTGATCACCGGACATGCCAGACATGCCCTTCTGATCGCCGGACATGCCAGACATGCCGCCCATGCCGCTCATGCCCTTCTGCTCTTCAGCCGTCGCCGCAGTGGCGAGGGCGCAAGAGATAAGGGCAGCACCAGCAAGCTTGAGGATCTTCGACATGTATCTTTTCTCCCAGTCACAGTCGCGTTGCTACAAACGGCTTGAAGGCGCTCGTTCGCGAGCGCCGGCTGGTTGCCGTTTCGAAATCAGGCCCCAACCCTCGGCCCCTTTACAGCGGCGCTCAGTATTCACTCCGCCTGAGGACCACCGCCGGGCGCGCATTAGAAAGGCAGGTCATGGCGAAAAGTTGCGCAATAGTTGGAAGTCACAGCAATCTCTTATGAAATATTGCGGCCTAGTTCTGACCAAGATCAGCACCCAGTCGATGATTCCGCTTTTGGCAGCAAGCCGCCTGATTTGGCCAAGGTAGATATCCCGTGGGCTGCGAATCGATAAAGGGATCTGGTTAACGGCAGCACTTGTCGGGCCTTTCCAGCATCTGAGAAGCGCCGGAACCCTGCTTGGCAGCAGAGTTAACCAACTTCCTGAAGGGTTTGTTGATCGTTCAATGTCAAGGTCGTTCAAACCTTATTTTCAAGCAGAGCCAAACCTATGAACCTCATGGCCGACGCGCGACTGTTTCACGTGGTGCAGCACGCGCATGTCCACAAATTCGTAGAGAAGCCATATGCCGGGGGCCATGCCAGCGCGCCAGTGCTGCTCGTGCTGTCAGGCCTTGCCATCGCCGGACTTGTCGCGGCGTCCATCTTCGTCCCCGCTGCCGTAGCTCCCATGATCGTGGCAACCGCTATCCTCATGGTCGGCGCGGTGGGACTAGCCCTGTTCAGCCTCTATGCCACCGGCGAGATTATCGAAGCGCGCTTCGACAAAGGCCGGAATTGCGCTCAACTGCTTTATCGCGGACCAACCGCTCATACCGTGTGGGATATTCCGCTCAACCGCATCTCTGGCGCACGCATGGCCATGCGCTATGATGAAAATGGCGCGAAAGTCGCAACGCCGGAGCTGGAACTGACGAATGGGCGCACGATCGATCTACCGGCCTCCACCACGTGGCAAGATATCGAGGCCATTCGCGCGCTGATTGCCGAAGATACTTCGAATAGCGATGCCGCCTGGGCGCGCAAGGCGAGCGTCCGCCAGGGCGCGCGCACGCGAGGCAAGAACACGCGCTGAGCACAGCCAACAACAGGGCAGCATCAACCCTCGCCGGCTCTCACCCTATATCGCTCACCTGTGATCCTTCGCGATACCACGACGGTGGAGCGAATCCATTCGTTCAGCGGTGACGGCACCGCATTATTGCATTTCAGCGGCAAGAGTGATCGCAGTGCAGCGGCCGGCATCCACTATTCTTGTTGCCGGGAACTTTGACTTGGCGGTCGCGCCTTCTTATGCACGTCCCGGTGTGGCTGGCGCATGCTCGCCCGGTCCTTGCACGACCCGATACCGACCGTTCGCCGGAGAAGCACAGTTTGGCCCTGCCCAGACCCGAAAAAATAGTCGCAGGAGAACACGGGACCGCCAACTGGCCAGCCGATGTGACGCCGACTGCGGAGTACGAGGCGGCTCTTGAATTCGCGCGCGCGGGCAATGGCAACCTGTTCGTCACCGGCCGCGCAGGCACCGGCAAATCGACGCTGCTTAGATGCACGCGCGATGCGCTTGCGACGGACGCGGTGGTGGTGGCGCCGACCGGCCTTGCGGCGGTCAACGTCGGCGGCCAAACGATCCATTCGTTTTTCGGCTTGCCGCCCCGGCTGATCCGCTCGGACGACATTCGCCGCAGCCGTAACGCCAGAGTGATGCGGCGGCTCCAGCTCTTGATCATCGACGAGATCTCGATGGTGCGTTCGGACCTGATGGCGGCGATGGATGCGTCGCTCAGGCTGAACCGTGGACGTCCGCGCGAGCCGTTCGGCGGTGTGCGCCTGTTGATGTTCGGTGATCTGCACCAGCTGCCGCCTGTGGTGACCGACAACGAGGTGGCGGCACATCTTGAAAGCGAGCACGGCGGCCCGTTCTTTTTTTCCGTGCAGGCGTTGCGCGAGGGTGCGGGAACGTCGCTCCTGGAACTCGAGCAGGTTTTCCGCCAGCGCGACGAAGCGCTTCTCGGCGTACTCAACCGGGTGCGCAACGGCGAGGCGGACGAGACCGATCTGAAGACGCTCAACGCTCGCGTGAACCCGATCCGCACGCTGGGCGAAGGAGAGCCCTACGTGATCCTCACTCCCACCAACGCCGCAGCCCAGCGCATCAACATGGCCTATCTCGACGCGCTGCCGGCTCGCGCACAAACCTACGAGGCGGGTGTCACCGGCGAGTTCAACGCCGCCGCACAGCCGACCGACCAGATTCTGGTGCTCAAGGAGGGAGCCAAGGTCATCCTGCTGCGCAACGATCCCGACCGCCGCTGGGTCAACGGTACGATCGCGCGCATCGCGCGGCTGACGGAGCGGCAGGTGTTCATCGAGGTCAAAGGTCGCGAGTACGAGCTGGAGCCGGTATCATGGGAGAGCCGGCGCTATGCCTTCGATCAGGCTGCGGAAAAGGTGGTCGAAACGGTTGCGGGCACGTTCAAGCAGTTTCCGGTGCGGCTGGCCTGGGCGCTGACCATCCACAAGTCGCAGGGGCTGACGCTCGACCAAGTCTATATCGACCTGGGGCGCGGCACTTTCGCGCATGGGCAGACTTACGTCGCATTATCCCGCTGCCGCTCACTCGACGGGCTGACGCTGGCGCGCGCCTTGCGGCCGAGCGACATTTTGTTCGATCCCGGCGTGATGGGATACCGGGACGTATTCTCGCGTCTTGAGTGATCGAAACAGTTTCCTGATTTTGCAATGCAATTCACTTTTGGGGCCGAGTCTTGTGCGGCGCAATATGACTTCTCGCCGGCTTCGCGGGGAATTAACCCTTACGTAAACGACCTATTTTCAAGAGTTCGAAAGGTCCGCTCTTGATCTCGAGCACGACCTTTGTCGCACAGCAATATATTTGATGTTGCATTGCACAATGAACTGCGCTAGGGTCTTTCACATCAAGGCCGCCACCTGTTGGGCCTCCCGCTCTTAGGCGACCCGATCCATACCCGCCCAGCCGGGCGATACATGAATGAACCCGATCCCTTAGATATCAGGAGCATCGCCATGAACGACCAATTCACCCGCCAGGCGCAGGACATGTTCGCAGCTGCCAAGGACGCCCGTATTCCCGAGAACATCCAGGCCATGGCCGAGGAAGGCGTTGTGAAGACCCGCGAGGCCTATCACAAGCTCAGCACCGTCGCTAAGGACGGCGCAAAGGTTGTCGAGGAGGTCATGCTTGCCTCTCACGCCGGCGCCAAGGCAATCGGTGAGAAGCTTCTCCACAACACGACCGTCAACACCGAAGCCGTCTTCGATGCCGCACAGGCGATCGCGCGGGCAAAGACGATCCCGGAGGCAGTTCGCCTTCAGGCCGACTTCCTGCAGCAGCAGTTCGCCGTTGCCGGCGCGCAGAGCAAGGAGCTTTTCGAACTCTCCGCGAAGGTGACCAAGCAAACCATGGAGACTGTGAATGCGGCTGCCACGAAGAGCTTCGAGCAGATGAAGCACGTCGGCTGAAGTCATTCTTCACGAATGTTGCGAAGGCGCAGGCTGAAGTCGTCGCGCTCTAACCATAAGATGCCCGGAAGCTCGCGCTTCCGGGCGTTTTCTTTCGCCGAGAGCGCCGGCGGCTGCGGCTGCTTCATGTTGCATCGCATAGTCGGGCGCGCGACTGCAGTAACCGGCTTGATGACTGAAACCCAGGTCGCACAGGCAACGAAAATTCGCTTACGCTCTTTGTACAATGGGCCGAGACAAACGCGTTTTTCGCGCTATAGTCGGTGCCATGCTTAGTTCGAGTTCTCAAGTACGCGTGCGTTGCGGTCAGCTTTCCGATGCGAAAGCATTGGCCGACGTCTTCGAGCGTTCCTGGCGGCATGCCTACGTTGGCATCCTTCCGCGAGCGCATCTGGATTCCCTCATCCTCAGACGCGGCCGCAGGTGGTGGACAAGCGCCATCCGTTCCGGCGATCTCATCCTCGTGCTCGAGGTCGGCGGCGAGATCGGCGGCTATGCCTCATGCGGACCGGCGCGCCATCGCGGTCGCTACGAGGGCGAGATCTACGAGCTCTATCTGGCACCGGAGTATCAGGGCCTGGGCTTCGGCGAATTGCTGTTCGAAGCGTGCCGGCACGAACTCGACCGGCGCAAACTCAACGGCCTGATCGTCTGGGCACTCGCCGACAACGATGCTGCGGCGGATTTCTACTGGCGGCGCGGTGGCCGGCCGGTACAGCAGGTGTCCGACCGGGTCGGCACCGTCGACATGCAGAAAGTCGGCTACGGCTGGCCGTGACTTCGTCGGCCGCGCGGTGCCGCGCCGCGGCGAACCATCTGCCCATCCATCTGACGGCCGGTGCTGAGCGCCGGCCTTTGTCGTGACGTACAGACGGTCGCCAACCTACTCCCCACTTGGTTGCGTCTTCGATCTAAAGAGGGGTTGCCCCAAGGAGCCGCCTCGGGCAGCAAGGTTGCTGCGGAACGAGCCACGGTCCGCCCAAAAAAACCGATCCAAGGAGACCCCCATGCGCATCGACGCCATCGCCATCGGCAGGCATCCGCCGGACGACGTCAACGTCATCATCGAGGTGCCGGTCGGCGGCGAGCCTGTCAAGTACGAGATGGACAAGGAGGCCGGCGCGCTGGTGGTCGATCGGTTCCTCTACACGCCGATGCGTTATCCGGGGAACTACGGATTCATTCCGCATACCCTGTCGCCGGACGGTGACCCGATCGATGTCCTCGTCTGCAATACGCGCACGATCGTGCCGGGCGGCATCATCAACTGCCGGCCGATCGGCGTGATGATGATGGAAGACGACGGTGGCGGCGACGAGAAGATCATCGCGGTACCCAGCTCCAAGATCTCGGCGCGCTACGACCGCATTCGCACGGTCGCCGACCTGCCACCGATCACGAAAAACCAGATCGAGCACTTCTTCCAGCACTACAAGGATCTGGAGCCCGGCAAATGGGTCAAGATCGTCAACTGGGGCGACGTCGACGACGCCAAGCGGGTGATCCGCGAGGCGATCGAACGGGCCAAGACCGCCAAGGGGGCCGAAGGCTAACCGCAGTTGACAGCGAGCCCTTTCCAAATCGCCAGGGCTTGCTATACCGCCCGTCGAATTCACAATGTGGGCTGCGGACTCGACCGGGCCGGCGATGCGGCCGTGTCGCAAGCGCAAAAAAGTTGAGAAATGGCATGAGCGACGTGAGGATCGCGGTCATGGGTGCGGGCGGGCGCATGGGACGCGAACTCGTGCGCGCCGTGCATGCGCTCGAGGGCTGCAAGGTGGCGGGCGGGGTCGAGCAGGCCGGCTCGCCCTTCTTGGGCCAGGATGTCGGCGAAGTGGCCGGCGTGGGGCCGGTCGGCGCCGCCATATCGGACGACCCGCTAGCCGTATGCGCGACGGTCGACGCGATCCTCGATTTCACCACACCGGCAGCCACAGCCGAGTTCGCAGGCCTGGCCGCCAACGCGCGCATCGTGCACGTGATCGGCACGACGGGGCTGCAACCCGAGCACGAGGCTGCCATCGCGGCGGCCGCTCGCCATGCGACGATCATCAAGGCCGGCAACATGAGTCTGGGTGTCAACCTGCTGCTGGCGGTCACGCGCCGGGTGGCGCAAGCGCTGGACGCCGATTTCGATATCGAGATCGTCGAGATGCATCACCGGCACAAGGTCGATGCCCCATCAGGCACCGCGCTGATGCTGGGGCAGGCCGCCGCGAACGGCCGCAACGTGCCACTCGCCGAAGTCTCGGTGCGCACGCGCGACGGTCATACAGGCGCCAGGCGGCGCGGCGACATCGGCTTCCAGTCACTCAGAGGTGGCAGCGTGGTCGGCGACCACACGGTCATTTTCGCCGGCGAGGGCGAGCGGATCGAACTCTCTCACATCGCCAGCGATCGCGGCATTTTTGCTCGCGGAGCGGTGAAGGCGGCGCTTTGGGGTCGTGGCCGGGGGCCGGGGCTTTTCACCATGACGGACGTGCTCGGGCTTTAGTCGGGGGGGCCGGGCCTGCCCGGTCCGCCACGGCGCTGCCAGCAGAAATGGGGCAGCGATTTAATCGATCGCAAACACATGCTGCGCCCGGGAGTGCTAGTGCTTTTCAGATCGCGGCATTTTTTCCGGACACGCAGAAAGACGCGACGAGCTTTGCAATAACGTCACGCGTGCGTGCCCGCGCTCGACAGGCGATGGACTCATGCCGCAGCATGGGTCGTCATGCAGAGGAATGATCGACAATGGACAACGTGCTCGTTCTGGTTCGTCACGGTCAAAGCGAATGGAACCTGAAGAACCTGTTCACCGGCTGGCGTGATCCAGACCTCACCGAAAAGGGTGTGGCCGAGGCGATCAAGGCCGGCGAGATGCTGAAGCGCGAGGGTTTCCATTTCGACATCGCGTTCACGAGCGTCCTGCATCGCGCGCAGCGCACACTCGACCTGATGCTCGACAAACTCGGACAGACCGGGCTCGAGACGATCAAGGACAAGGCCCTGAACGAGCGCCACTACGGCGATCTGTGCGGACTCAACAAGGATGACGCGCGCAAGAAGTGGGGCGAAGAGCAGGTGCACATGTGGCGGCGCAGCTATGACATCCGCCCGCCCGGCGGCGAAAGCCTGAAGGACACGGCGGAGCGCGTGCTACCCTACTACAAGGAGCAGATCTGGCCGCGGATCAAGAAGGGCCAGAACGTACTGGTCGCCGCTCATGGCAACTCGATCCGCGCGCTCGTCATGCATCTGGAACAGCTCAACGAAAAGCAGATCATCGAACGCGAGATCGGCACCGGCGTGCCGCTCATCTATCGGCTCAACGAGAGCGGGCAACTTGCCGACAAGCGCGAGCTGGCGGCCTGACGGCCCGCCACGCAAGTGCCATCAAGACATACTGAGATCGGGTGGCGGCGGTGCGAGCGGTCGGGCCGAGGGCTGCGCGCCCGCCAGCATAAGTCTCACCTCACTTTGTCCCGTCACCAATTGCCGGAGATTCACGCATGGCGCTCGACGAGCTTTCCGAACGATCCGCGCACGGGTCTCGCACGCGCGACAGATTGATCGGCGTCTATATTGGCGCGCTGGCAGTGATTCTCGCACTTTCCGCCATGGGTGGAGACAACGCCGCCAAGAACGCGACGCTGAAGAATATCGAGGCGTCGAACACGTGGTCGTTCTTCCAAGCCAAGAACATGCGGCGGCAACTGATGCGCGTGCATACCGAGGATCTCGAGCTGATGCTGGAAACGACGCCCGGCCTTTCGCCGGAACAGAAGACACGGATCTCCGAGAAGATCGCGGCAAACAAGGCCAATGATGCGAGGCTGACGAGCGAGCCGGAGACGAAGGAAGGGCTCGACGAGCTGTTCAAGCGCGGCAAGGCGCTTGAAGCAGAGCGCGACAAGGCATTGGCGCAGGATCCCTATTTCGACTATGCGCAAGCCGCGTTGCAGATCGCGATCGTGCTGGCCTCCATTGCGATCATCTCGGGCGGGATGCCGCTATTGATTTTGAGCATGGCGCTCGGCGCAGCCGGCGTGCTCCTGACGCTCAATGGCTACCTCATGCTATTTCACATTCCGGGTATCTGATTAGGCTTCAACGGGCGGCCGCGCTCGCTGCCGATGATCTCTCCGACTCTCCGGTCAGGTCTTTGATCCATTGGGGCAGCTGCGGCGACGACGACGTGACGGAGCCCGTCTCGGTCGGCCCTGATCCTGTCGCACCCAAAGCAGGCTGTGCGTTGGGCTTGTCCGCAACCATCGGTGCCAGATCGAATGCCTTTATGCGCGCATCGATGTCGACCGGTGGACAGCCATTGGCCACCTGCTGGCGGTTCAGGGTCCTGACGCGCGCTTCGGCTTCGCGATAGGCTTCGACGCTTTCGAGGCCATCCTCCGGCCCGCCGAACATGCGACCGTAGGCCCTGGCGAGGGTTGTGGGCAACGCCTCGCGCTCCTTGGCGATACCGTTCCGCGCCTTCTGCATGTCCTTGAGGCCCAGCTCAATGTCATCGCCGAGCGTCCGGCAGTCGAGCTGTCGCTGCTGCGGCGAAGGCTGTGGCTGCGCAGATGTGGCAACTTGCGGAGTGGTGGTGGCAGCACTGTTCTTGGAGCTGGAGGCTGCGCTGGTGGGAGCGATGGTGGGAACCACGCCGGCAGGATCGCCCACGGTCGAGCAGCCGCTGGCCAGGCTCGCTAAAGAGACCAGCAACGCCAATCGCAGCGATGTCCTAGCGCCGTGCACGTCGCCCTGCCCCGCAGTTCGTCCTTGGCGTTCTTCAACGCCTGCCGGGCGCGCCCGCCCGAAGACAACCTGCCTCAGCCAACTCACACCTGCGCAACCTAAGGGGTTGGCGGGGCTCGAGGCAAGACGCACGGCGGACACAGCTGCCACCTCCCGCGCATCGACATTCGAGCCGGGACCCGCACTGAACCGCGTCCGGTAGCCGCCGCGACCAGCCGCGAACCCGGTCTATGCGACCGGTCGCGGCAGAGCGCGAGTTGTATCGTCACGGCTTTATGTAGGTGTAGCCCTTGCCTTGCAGGTACGACAGTTCGGCCACGCCGGAGGGCACGATGTCGTCCTTGAACACCTCGAACAAATCCTTGTCGGGGTCGATCTTGCGGCCCACGAGCGTGTTGTTGCAGACCACGAATCCGACCTTCTGCGATTTCAGGTTGGAGACTTCTCCTTGCAGCTTCAGGTCTTGAACAGCATTGCGGAGCAAATCGACGCCATCGCCGTGCAACACGACCTTGACCTCGACGTTGTCCTTGCCGACGGCGCTGATGTGGTTCTGGACGTTCTTGAGCGCCTTCAGGTAGGCCTTGCCGTCCTGTCCGGCGTCGAAGTTGATGTGGTAGACGACCTTCTGCTTGCCGTAACGATCCTCGGCAGCGGCAGGTGCGATGGCGAGAGTGACGAGTGCGGCAAAGGCTAAGGCGACGGCAGTGATTGCACGCAGCATGTATTAAACTCCTCCTGGCTTCATTGGACGACTTGACGTTCCTTATTGGTGTTCCTTATCGGGTGCGTATCGGCCATGCCCGCTGCGGCAGCATAGAGCCTTCGAGCCAGCTCGCCTGAGATTGAAGCTACTCCAGCGAAAGCGATGCCCCCCCACCAGATACTGCACCAGCCGCGGGCAGAAGTTGCAACTCACAACTTTGCCGGACCACAGCCACAGTGGCGGGCGACGCACCTTTCCCAGTTGCAGGATCGTGTCCGAGACGGTAGCAGAAGGGCCTCCGGCGGCGATCGGTGAACGACTTTCGCCGCCACAAGACCTCGGCCCCGACAACTGACGGATCTTAGACCGCATGCCCACTCATTCCCTGCTTCTTCTTCCCGGCGACGGCATCGGCGTCGAGATCATGGCCGAGGTGGAGCGCATCATCGCGTTCCTCAACAAGCGCTCGAACGCTGCGAAATTCGAGACGAAGACGGATCTTGTCGGCGGTTCGGCCTATGACAAGCACGGCGTGTCGATCACGGACGAAGCGATGGCCGGCGCGATGGCTGCCGACGCCATCATCTTCGGCGCGGTGGGCGGTCCCAAGTGGGACAAGGTGCCCTACGAGCATCGGCCGGAAGCTGGTCTTCTTCGCCTGCGGAAAGACCTCGACCTTTACGCGAACCTGCGACCGGCGATCTGCTATCCGGCACTGGCGGACGCCTCGTCGCTGAAGCGCGAGCTGGTCGAGGGCCTCGATATCCTGATCCTGCGCGAGCTCACCGGCGGCACCTACTTCGGCGAGCCGAAGGAGATCGTGACCTTGGAGAACGGCGAGAAGCGCGCCGTCGACACGACGCTCTACACGACGCGCGAAGTTGACCGCATCGCGCGCATGGGATTCGATCTCGCCCGCAAGCGCCGCAACAAGGTGCACATGGCGGCGAAGTGGAACGTGATGCGGTCGGGCGTGCTGTGGCGCGAGGTGACTGCGCAGGTTCACAAGAGCTATGCATCCGACGTCGAGTACCATGAGATCCTCGCCGACAACTGCGCCATGCAGCTGATCCGCAACCCCAAGCAGTTCGACGTCGTCGTGACTGACAACCTGTTCGGCGACATCCTTTCCGACGAGGCGGCGATGATGACCGGCTCGCTCGGCATGTTGCCTTCGGCCTCGCTTGGCGGCGTCGATGCCAAGACCGGCAAGCGGCGCGCGCTCTACGAGCCGGTGCACGGTTCGGCGCCCGACATCGCCGGTCAAGGTCTCGCCAATCCGATCGCTATGATCGCCTCGTTCGCGATGGCGCTGCGCTACTCCTTCGACCTCGGCAAGGAGGCCGATCTGGTCGAGGGAGCCATTGCCAGAGTGCTGGATAAGGGGCTGAGAACAGGCGACATCATGCAGCCCGGAATGACCAAGACCGGCACCTCGCAGATGGGAGCGGCGATACTCAAAGAGATGGAGGCGATGGTCGCCTGATCGAAGGCGAGCATCCTGATGGCTAGCAACCTTTCCAGCATAGGCTTCGTGTTCCGTGACGCGGAGGAGTTTCACAAGCGGATGCTTGTGCTCGCCGAGGAGACGCGCGAGCGGCTGACGTGCGACGCGGGCGAATATGCGATCTGGCGCTCGCGAACGGGGGGGGAGATCTGGTTCCAGCTGGCATCGCCCGACGAGGCGGGCGGCCAGGCAACAATCCTGGGTCTGGCTCCATTCTTCGAGGGCGAAAGCAGCATTCCGATCTTCGTTACGACGGCTTTGAAGCGGCCCGACGATACGCCGCTCGAGGGCCTGTTTCACGGCTGGGTGGCACCTGACGGGCAAGGGACCGGGCTTTATCCGCTGCTGCTCGATGCAATCGACTTCGCCGCTCATGCCGGGCGGCAACTGCCGGCGACCTGGCATTGCCGAGTGACCGGGTTCTGCCGCAACCTCACCATCCATCCGGATGCCTCTTCGCTGCCGGAGATCGGCGAAGGACAGCGATTGGCCTCGAAGGCACTGATCCCCATCGGGCTGTTCAACGATCCGGACGAGCAGGGCGAGGGGGAAGGTGGCTCGGAAGGAGGTGGGCGCCCCAACACGGCCGAGCCGACCGCCTGGCTCACTGGCACCGTGCGTGCACATCGGCTGCTCGAAAACGAGGCAACGGGGCGCGCGTTCCATTGGCTCAGCGTGGAGAGTCTGGCGGCAACCTTCGACCTCGTTGCCGACCCCGACATCGTCACGGGCGAGATCGTGGAAGGCGCGATCGTCGAGGTGATGGCGTGGATGTTCGCGCGGGTGATGGATTGAAGTTGTTAGACGCTGTGCTCCTCCGCGCAGATGCCGGGCTTGCCGACCACTGAACCGCGCGCGGTCCAGGCCGGGCGGACTTGGTCGGAACGTGCCTCCTGCTCGGTGCGGGCCACGAAATAGAACTCGTAGCAGTTGCCGCCGACCTTCTTGACGCGATAGCAGCCGCCGGCGGGATCGGCATCGTAGATTGTGCAGAATGTGCCCGACTCGACCGTCCATTTGCCGCCGACCGACCTGTCCGCCTCGCGGTATTCCAGGCGGCCGCCCGCAGCATAGCTTTCGCTGAAGGGGCGGCCATTGCCGTATTTGCCTTCGAGCGTCACGCCGGAGAAGGCTGAGCGCAGTTCCACGTCATTCATCCAGGTGCCCTCGGCAGCGAGTGATGCCGCGGTGCCCAGCGTCATGAGCGCCAACGCACAAAGCAAACGCAAGATCATGACAAGCGGCTGCGGCCTTCCCTGCACCTGCATCATGAACTCCCGGGTTCCCATGCGGCCCTAGTCATCATGCCCGGACTGGACCATCCTTCACAAGAAAGACCGACTGGTCGGAAACCGGATGGAGCCGTTCATGCATGATTGCGACCGCCGACCCGCCCGCCTGCCATGCGGGTCAATGTGCCGTCCTTGTCGACGATCTGGCGTTTCAGGGCGGCGATGACGTGGAGGATGATGGCGGCGATCAAGAGCTTGCTGCCGAGCCCGTGAACGATATGGCCGGCCTTGTCCATCCATTCGATCTTGCCGATTTCGGGGATCAGGAACAGCCCGAGGACATCGATTGAGCGGCCCGAACCTAGCGACATCATCATGCCGGAGATCGGCATGAACAGCGTGCCCAGCAACAAGAACCAGTGCGTGACGGCCACAACGCGCTCCTGCCAAGCGGGCACAATCGACAATGCCGCGGGAAAACCCTGTGCGAGACGCCACACCAGACGCCACATCGCGAACACCAGAACGGCGACGCCAAACCCCTTGTGCCACCAGATCAACGCCGACTTGGGGTCGCCCTTGGGCATGTCCGCGATGATGAGACCGAACACCAGCATGGCGATCATGGCGACGGCCAGAAGCCAGTGCAGTGCGACCGATGTCACTGTTAGCTTATCGCTCTGATCCATATGCGTTTTTCCTTGAGAGTTCGGGCTTTGCGAAGCATTTTTGTCTGATAACGGTGTACTTTTTAGCGTGCAACGCGGCGGAAACAAGGTTTCCGTCGTCGCACTATCGGACGAGGTCAAAACCCCTAATTCCGGTGCGGTGTTTTCCGCGCTGTGACGTGCCGGCGCGAGGTTGTGCAATCGATCGGCTTGAAACCGTTGCTAACCCCGCGTATGGGATCGCGCTTGCAGGTGATGTGTGCAAAACCAACCGCGCGGGCCAAGGCTCGCCGGCAATCTCACGCAAGGACCAATAGTGATGGGCTACAAAGTCGCCGTCGTCGGGGCCACGGGCAACGTGGGCCGCGAGATGCTGAACGTGCTCGCCGAGCGCCGATTCCCGGCCGATGAGATCATCCCGCTGGCATCGCGGCGCTCGATCGGCGTCGACGTCTCCTACGGTGACAAGACCTTGAAGTGCCGCGACCTGGAAAACTTCAATTTCAAGGGCGTCGATTTCTGCCTGATGTCGGCCGGCTCATCCGTTTCCAAGGAGTGGGCGCCGAGGATCGGCCAGCAGGGCTGCGTGGTGATCGATAACTCGTCGTGCTGGCGCTACGACCAGGACGTGCCGCTGGTGGTGCCGGAGGTGAACCCGGAAGCGCTCGCGGGCTATACCAAGAAGAACATCATCGCCAACCCGAACTGTTCGACGGCGCAGATGGTCGTTGCGCTAAAGCCGATCCATGACGCGGCAACGATCAAGCGGATTGTCGTATCGACCTATCAGTCGGTGTCGGGCGCCGGCAAGGAAGCGATGGACGAGCTGTGGCACCAGACCAAGGCGAAGTACGTGCCGGGCACCGAGGTGGCGCCGAAGAAGTTCACCAAGGAGATCGCATTCAACTGCATTCCTCACATCGACGTCTTCATGGAGGACGGCTACACGAAGGAGGAATGGAAGATGATGGCGGAGACCAAGAAGATCATGGACCCGCGCATCAAACTGACCGCGACGTGCGTGCGCGTGCCGGTGTTCGTCGGCCATTCCGAAGCCGTCAACCTGGAGCTGGAGAAGCCGCTGACGCCAGAAGAAGCACGCGAGCTGTTGCGCAATGCTCCCGGCATCGCCGTCGTCGACAAGCGCGAGCCCGGCGGGTATGCGACTCCGGTCGAGGCCGCGGGTGAGTTCGATACCTATGTGTCCCGCATCCGCGAGGATGCAACCGTCGAGAACGGCCTGGCGCTGTGGATCGTGTCCGACAATCTGCTGAAGGGCGCGGCGCTCAACACGATCCAGATTGCCGAAGAGATGATCACGCGGAACATGCTGAAGAAGGTGGCTTGAGGCGTTGCGCCAAGGCTCCTTCGCAGCGGTTCCGTATGACAACAGATGACAACGCCCGCTCATGTGAGCGGGCGTTTCCAATCGATGCGACACGAACCTTCAATTTCAAGCTCACCGATTCCAAGGCACATTCGCGCGAGCCGCGGGCGCCAAGAACTGCGAACCTTGGTCGCAGCAAGGCTGTTGGCGCGAGTTTGCTGCGCGAATTGCGTGCCGTGCGCGGTATGACGGTGCCGTTGTGAACACTTTCTGGAATGCGCAGATGCGGTTGATGCCAGCATCAAGCCGCATTCTGCTGCTCTAAGAAAATTCATCCGCAAGCCGAGAGGAAATTGCGGGGTCCATCTGCATTCGACGACTAGCCGGAGTTCAAAGGAACTCACCATGAATATGATCGAGCGTGAACGTCAAAAGGACGCCGGGCCGTTCGAGAACGTGCGCAAGGCCGGTGAGGTCCTCGTCGCCGTCATCCTGCCGTGCCTCAACGAAGCGGCGACGATCGGCGCCACGATCGCCGGTTTCCAGGCGGCGCTACCCGATGCCGACATCTACGTCATCGACAACGGCTCGACCGATCGAACCGCCGAAACGGCGAAAGCGCACGGCGCCGTCGTCCTCGCGGAGCCGCTCAGAGGCAAGGGCAACGCGGTGCGCCGCGCCTTCTCATCCATAGATGCCGACATCTACGTGATGGCGGACGGCGACGGCACCTACGATGCGCGCGAGGCACCGCGACTGGTGGAGATGCTCGACAGCAATCACCTCGACATGGTCGTGGCGGCACGGCGCAAGGCGAGCGATGACGCCTACCGAGCCGGTCACGAGTGGGGCAACTGGCTCTTCAATCGCCTCCTTCGCACGCTGTTTGGCAGCGGTTACAAGGACTGCTTCTCCGGCTATCGCGTGATGTCAAATCGTTTCGTCAAATCGTTTCCGGCCCGCTCCAGCGGCTTTGAGATCGAAACGGAAATGACGGTGCATGCTGCTTTGTTGCGCATGCCGATGCAGGAAGTGGAGTGCACGTACCTGGCGCGCGTCGAGGGCAGCGAGAGCAAGCTCAAAACCTATCGCGACGGCTTCCGCATCCTGATGACGATCGTCAACTTCCTGCGCCTGCACCGGCCGCTGCTGTTCTTCAGTGTCGCGGCCGGTGTGCTTCTCGTTGCAGGACTGGCTTTGTTCGTGCCGATCCTCACCGAATTCATGCGCACCGGACTGGTGCCGCGCTTCCCGACGCTGATCGTGGCGATCGGGCTCGGGATCAGCTCGCTGCTGCTGATGACGGCGGGACTGATCCTGGACGCGACCGCGCGCACGCAACTGGAGGTCCGCCGGCTCATCTACCTAAATGCCGAGCGGCGCGCGAACGGAAAGCGGACAACGACGTCGTGATCGAAGCCGCTATCCGGCATCCAACCAATTGCTGAACAAATTCAGAGCGGGCTTGCAGGGCAGATGCTCAGCGGATGCTCTTCCAGATTCGACACGATCGGCTGGCACGGCTCGGCTGCGAGCTTCAAATCAAAGTTGCGCAGGATGCCGTTGAGCTTTGCCGCATCGTAGTCTCCGACGCTGACGATGAATTTGCGCGGCCCCGGCGTGCGCATCAGGTGCTTGATCTCGGCGACGAGCCTGTTGTCCTGCGCGAGCTTCAGCATGTTGTTCTCAAGACCGAGGTAGCGCGCGGTCGGTTCGGCATAGGGAATGAAGTAGGCCGCCGGCTGGTCCGTCGCCAGCAATACGATGCTGTGCGGCAGGATCGGCGGCACGCGAACGTCGATGTACTTCTCGGCGTAAGGGGCCGGTCTTATTCCATCGGAGGCGTGATAGCCCCGACCCCAATCCACAAATTGCGTGGTCGCCACTGCGATCACCACAAGTAGAGCCGCGAGCGACAGTCTCAGGCGCAGGCTGTGCACGATCGCGACAAGCGCGCCGATGACGATGACACCGGTCAGCAGTTCCAGCACGACCGCATAGCGATAGATGCTGAAGCCGAGCGCCCAGCCGAAATACGACACCACGACGAAGAGCGTCACGAGACCGAGCCCCATCACGTCGCGCGACGACGGCGACTTGCAGGACTTCTCGCGCGCGCAGCGCGTCAGGAACATCGCGACCCACGCGATAATGGCGAGATAGGCCATTGCGCCACGCCAATCGCGGAACGGCAGTTCGGTGACGAGATAGACGTTTCTCACCGTCCAGTAGAACGGATATGCGATGGCCTGCAGAAAACTGCGCGGCAGGAACTGCGGGTCGCGCAACGAAGCGGCGTCGTAGAATGGCGATTGGAAAACATTGTTGAGCGTCGGGAAGAGCGGATTGCCGAACTCGTTCCACAACACGAACATATGGTGCCCCGCGGCAAGCAGAAAGCCGACCAGTAGCATTGCGCCAAATACCACCACACCCGACAGCGTGCGACGGCGAGCTGCTGCCAGCAACGCGACAAGGCCGATGCCTGGCATGAAGGTGACGGCCGTGTACTTCAGTCCGAAGCCGATGCCGGCAAACAATCCCGCCCGGGCGAATCCAGGTAGCGCAGACGTTGCTGGCTCGCGACCGGCGACATTCAGAAGTGAGAGAAGTGCTGCGAGGATGAAGATCGAGTTGATGAGGTCGCCGGTGGTCAGCCCCACCAGGGAGACATAGCCCGCACCGGTGGCACCGATCAGGAAGGCCGCGGTGCGCAGCGACCTGCGCTCAACAATCGCTTCGGGCGTGATGACCTGGCGCACGATGGCGAGGACCAGCGCGGCATTCACACCATGCACGGCGCCCATGATGAAGGCGACCACGCGCGGGAAGTCATTCAGCGGCGACGTGACGAGCGCGTAGAACAGAAAGTCGATGGTCGGATTGAAGAAGCCTTGCAGCTGGGCTGGCGCGATGTCGTAGAGGTAGCGGTCGTGCAGATAGGCCCACGGCGCGTAGAGATGATAATAGCGCAGATCCCAATTGTTATCGGGGCCGAGCACGGCCGACAGCAGGCCGAAGACCACGCATGTGAGGAGGTAAGATGACGGCTCCACCCAACTGAAGCCGGTCCGTCGGGCCTGCGATCGCGCGTCCGTCATCGTCGCAGCAGCCACATCCTGGTTGTCTGACATATAGGACGTGTTCTCCACGCGAGAGCTGATGCGGGCAGTTCGCAATGGGGCTGTCGCCGCCTGCAGATCGTTGACCGGCCCACTGCCTACATAAGTTGTGGGCCAAAGTCAGCCGCCAAGACGGCGCAGGCGTCGATGCCGCGGCTGTTTGGTCATGTTGTTTCTTGAGAAGCTATGGGACCAGTACGGCGGCGCCAGTGAGATTGCCGTCGCGCAGCCGCGTCAGCGCTGCGTTGGCCTGTTCAAGAGGAAAGGTCTCGACGGTGATGTCGATCGGCACGCGGGCGGCAATGTCCATGAACTCCAATCCGTCCTGACGTGTGAGGTTGGCCACGGAACGGATGATCCGCTCCCCCCATAGAAGCGAGTAGGGCATGGAGGGTATGGCGCTCATGTGAATTCCGCCTAGCACCAGCGTGCCTCCCTTCACGATCGACTTCAACGCAAGTGGGACGAGATTGCCGACTGGTGCGAAAATTATGGCAGCGTCGAGCGGTTCCGGTGATGGTTCGTCGGAATTGCCGGCCCAAGCACAGCCGAGAGATCGCGCGAATGACTGCGCCTGCACGTCGCCTTGCCGTGTGAAGGCATAAACTTCACGGCCTTCGTGGCTGGCGATCTGCGCGACGATGTGGGCGGCGGCGCCAAAGCCGTAGATGCCGAGTCGCCGGGTGGGTCCGGCAGCCTTCAACGAGCGATGGCCGATGAGGCCGGCGCACAGCAATGGCGCGGCGTGGACGTCGTCGTAGCGATCGGGGATGGGGAAGCAATATCGCGCGTCGGCAACCGTGTGGCTGGCGAAGCCGCCGTCGATCTGATAGCCGGTGAACCGCGGCCGATCACACAGGTTCTCGCGGCCGGTGCGGCAGTATGAGCAGACACCGCAGGTTCCGCCCAGCCACGGGATGCCGACCCGCTGGCCCAGTTGGAATGTGGTGACGCCAGCCCCGAGGGCCGCAACTCGGCCGACGATCTCGTGACCCGGGACGAGTGCGCGCTTCAGATCGGGCAGATCGCCATCGACGACATGCAGATCGGTGCGACAGACGGCACATGCCGCGATCTCCACAAGCACCTGACCTGGAGCTGGCACCGGCGTTGCGCGCTCGATGAGCCGCAACGGCTTGCGGACCTCGTCAAGCACCATCGCCTTCATCAATCGAACTCCCAGGATCAAGCCGATGCATAAGACTTGTGCGTCAGTCGCCAAACAAATTTCTCGGCCATGAGACCGCGCGGGTGGAGATCCCCGCCGATCACTTCCACAAACGGAACCGGGTCATCTGCGTGGCCTGGCGAGCAAGGCACGCAGCATCTCGACCAGGCGTCCGGCGGGACCATCGGGAGCCGAGTAGCACTGGCGGCTTATGCGCGCGCCTTCAAACAGAAGGAACACCTCGTCGGCCATCAAATCGGGATTGATGTAACCGGCACGCTGGAACAGGTCGATCAGTCGCTCGCGCTTGCGCTTCTTGTAGTCGTCGATGATGCGCACTGCAGGGTGATCGGGTGCGCGCAGATCTACTGCCGCGTTTGCAAGTGCGCAGCCGCGCTCACCTGAATCGCCGATCACCTGCTCGACATGGTGCAGCCAAGCGTCCAGTTGCGCCTTCGGATCTTCGGGGTGGGCTGCGAGTAGAGCCTCCCATCGGGCGTCCGCCTCATCGGCGAGGGCCTGGACATAGGCTTCAATCAAATCGTCCTTGGAACCGAAGTGCCGGTAGAGCGTCATCTTGTTGGTGGCAGCAGCCTCGGCGATGGCATCGACGCCGACGGCGCGAATCCCGAGCCGATAGAAAAGGTCTCGCGCAGCCGCCAGAATTCGCTGGCGAGGCGGCGTTACCTTTTCGGCCTTGGTGTGAATAAGCCTTTGGTTCATGGCAACTTGACTGTGATGTTACCGATCAGTATACCAGATGTTACCGATCAGTACCAAGGATGGTCGACGGAAATAAGCTGAATGCTCGCTTGCTTCTGAAAACGGCATCGAAAGAATTAGCCAATACGCTGAGAGACAATCTGGGGTCCGCGCTCGCACGACAAGTCCTGTGCTACTGCGAGATCCGCTGCCGAACCACTGTCAATGTTCGGGCCTTTCGACCGCGCCTACTCCACGATGGCAGTACCCATCTTATGCCGAGACGTGAAGCACGATCGCGAAACTTGTATGTCCGCTAGCGGAACGGCCCAATGATCTGCGTGATGCCAAGCCGCCGAAATGTCGCGTTCACCTTATCGCTGGCGTTGCTGATGGCTGGCTGCGGTCAAACGAACTCGGCAAATCCAACGGCCCAGACGCCGCCGCCGCCGCAAGTCACCGTCGCCAAGCCGGTGAGCAAGATGGTGGCGGACGAGCGGGAGTTCGTCGGCCGGTTCGTCGCCGTCAACGCCGTCGAGATCCGGGCGCGCGTCTCCGGCTATCTGGAGGGAATCGAATTTCGCGACGGCCAGCGCGTCGAGAAGGGCGATCTGCTGTTCAAGATCGACCCGCGACCGTTCGAGACCGCGCTTGCACAGGCCAAGGCGCAGCTCGAACAGATGCGCGCGAACCTGACCTTTGCGCAGAGCAACCTGGAACGCGGACAGCGTCTGAAGCGCGGTACCGACATCACCGAACAGACATTCGACCAGCGCGTGCAGGCCGAGAGCGTCGCCAAGGCATCGCTTCTGGCACAGGAAGCCGCGGTCAAGCAGGCGGAGCTTGACCTGCAGTTCACACAATTGCGTGCACCCGTCGCCGGCCGCATCGGCGATCGCAGGGTGGCGCCCGGCAACCTGGTGACGGGCGGCAATACGTCATCGACAACACTTCTTGCAACGATCCAATCGACCGATCCCATTCGTTTCGAGTTCACGCTCGATGAGGCGTCTTATCTGGAGTTCCTGCGCACCTACGGCGAACGCGCGATTAGCGAACTGAATGTGCCGGTCAAACTGAAGCTGATTGGCGAAGACGGTTTCGTGCATGAGGGGCGACTCGACTTCGTCGATAACGCGCTCAGCACGTCGAGCGGCATCATACGTTTCCGTGCCGAGTTCGCGAACTCCAAGGGCATCCTCACGCCGGGAATGTTCGGCAGGGTGAAGATACAGCTGGGTCCGCCAGATGAAGCCTTGCTGGTGCCTGACGAGGCGATCGGCTCGGAGCAGGCCAACAAGCTGGTGATGACGGTCGTCGCCAAGGACGACAAGCAGATTGCGACGCCGAAATACGTCACACTCGGACCGCTGGTCGATGGCCTGCGCGTGGTGCGCTCCGGCCTCGACAAAGCCGATCTGGTGATCATTTCCGGCCTGATGCGCGCCCGTCCGGGTGCGCCTGTCACGCCCAAGGAGGGCACAATCGCGACCGTTGCCAACGATACCAATGGTGCTGGCGCATCGGGCAATGCGCAACGCCAATAGGGTTATTGTACCGATGCCTTACGCCCTGTGCGGATCGAGTCATCACCCGTTACAACTGGCTGGTCTTCAGGCCGTGCTTTCGGTTGCCCAACGGCTGCCGGCTTGCACAGGGACCGAGGCGTCCGAACCAGGTTACTCGTGTTCCGACACCGACGCTTGGTCCCCAAGCTGCGGCCCAGAACACCACATCGGTTCAGGAACACACGGATTTGTCACTTCAAGGCCGGACCTGATCCGGCCACGCAGAGACACGGCACTGAACGCATCAATCCCTGGATGGCCATGTCAAGCACGGCCATGACGTGAAAGAGCACTGTGCCACCACCTGATTCTAAAGAGCTCTAGCGGAGCGAACGTCGTGCGCCTATCGCATTTCTTCATCGACCGTCCGATCTTCGCAGGCGTCGTCTCGATCGTGTTCGTGATCCTCGGCGCCGTGAGCTTCGGCCGGCTCCCGGTTGCTCAATATCCCGAAATCGCACCACCGACGATCAACGTCGCCGGCCAGTACCCCGGTGCGAGCGCAGACGTCATCGCGGCAACCGTCGTCTCCCCGCTCGAGCAGCAGATCAACGGCGTAGAGAACATGATCTACGTCACGTCGAATTCGACAGGTGACGGAGGCTTCTCGATTGCGGTCACGTTCGAGCTCGGCACCAACCTCGATGTGGCGCAGGTGCAGGTGCAAAACCGCGTATCGACGGCGCTGCCGCGATTGCCTGCGGACGTGCGCAATATCGGCGTGACCGTGTCGAAGGCCTCGCCCGACCTGATGATGGTCGTGCATCTCTATTCGCCCGACAAGTCGCGCGATACGTTGTTCATCTCCAATTACGCCAACATCCAGGTGACCGACGTGCTGAGCCGCATCGATGGCGTCGGCTCGATCACCGTGTTCGGCAGCCGCGACTACGCCATGCGTGTGTGGCTAGATCCGGAGCGGCTGCAGTCGCTCGACCTGACAGCCGGCGATGTGGTCACCGCGCTGCAGGGTCAGAACGTGCAGGTTGCATCGGGTGTGCTCAACCAACCGCCGGTGCCGAGCCCTGGCGCATTCCAGCTGTCGCTGCGCACGCTCGGGCGGCTCAAGAGCCCTGCGGAGTTCGGCGACATCGTCATCAAGCAATCGACCGCAGGCGTGGTGCGCTTGTCCGACGTATCGCGCGTCGAGCTTGCCGCGCAGGACTACGGCCGCAATTCCTACCTCGACCGCGATCCGGCAATCGGCCTTGGCGTGTTCCAGAGACCGGGATCTAACGCGCTTGCTACCGCGGACGCCATCAAGGCCAGCATGGACGTGCTGGCGAAGGATTTTCCCAACGGTCTTGCCTACACCATCATCTACAATCCAACGAATTTCATCCGCCAATCGGTCGATGCCGTGATCACCACGATCGGCGAAGCCGTGATTCTCGTCGTGCTCGTCGTCGTGCTGTTCCTGCAAACCTGGCGGGCGGCAGTGATCCCGATCATGGCGATCCCGATCTCGCTTATTGGCACGTTCTTCTTCATGGGGCTGTTCGGGTTCTCGTTGAACAACCTGTCGCTGTTCGGGCTGGTGCTGGCGATCGGCATCGTCGTCGACGACGCGATCGTCGTGGTCGAGAACGTGGAGCGCAACATTGCTGCTGGGCTTTCTCCGCGCGATGCGGCGCGGCGCACGATGGACGAAGTCGGATCGGCGCTGATCGCAATTTCGCTAGTGTTGTGCGCGGTGTTCGTGCCGACCGCCTTTATTTCCGGCATCTCCGGCCAATTCTACCGGCAGTTCGCGCTCACCATCGCGGGAGCCACGATCATCTCGCTCATCGTCTCGCTGACGCTGTCGCCGGCGATGTGCGCGCTGCTGCTGAAGCCGCACGTGCACGAGGAAGGGTCCTCGCGATGGTGGGCGCACCCGATCAAGGGCTTCTTCAAGGGCTTCAATTGGGGTTTCGGAAAGCTCTCGGACGGTTATGCGTGGTTGACAGGCCGTATCGCACGGGTGGCGTTCTTGATGCTGCTCGTCTACGCGGGCGTGATCGCGTTCGGGCTCAACGAGTTCCGCAAGACGCCGATCGGTTTCATTCCGCAGCTCGATGCGGGATACCTCATCATCGCAACACAACTGCCGGGCGGAGCTGCGCTCGCGCGCACCGACAGCGTCAATCGCCGCGCCGCTGACATCGCCCTGTCGGTTCCCGGCGTGGCGCATGCGGTCAACATCGTCGGCTTCTCGGGAGCGACGTTCACGAGTGCGCCCAATTCCGGAGCGCTCTTCATCGTGCTCGACGAATTCGAGAAACGCGCAGGCAATCCGGCACTCAGCGCCGAAGCGATCCAAAATGAGCTGCAAAAGAAGCTGGGCGGTATCGAGGAGGGGATGATCGTGGTCGTGCGTCCACCATCGGTGCGCGGCATCGGCACGGCGGGCGGCTTTCGCATGATGGTGGAGGATCGCGGCGGACTGGGACCGCTGGAGCTGCAGAACGCCGTGCGCGCGATGATGGGTGCGGCGGCGACAGAGCCGAAAGTTCAGCGTGTGTTCTCGTTATTCGAGACGTCGACTCCGCAGATCTACCTCGATATCGACAGGACCAAGGCGCAGATGCTGGGCGTGCGTGTGCCTGACGTGTTCAGCGCGTTGCAGACCTACCTCGGCTCGACCTACGTCAACGACTTCAACCTGCTCGGCCGCACGTTCCGCGTCACCGCGCAGGCTGACGCCGGCTTCCGTATGGAGCCCGAGGATGCGCTCAAGATCCGCGTCCGCAACGCCAACGGCGATACCGTGCCGCTCGGCAGCTTCACGACTGTGAGCGACGTATCGGGGCCCTATCGCGTACCGAGGTACAACCTCTATCCGGCTGCAGAACTCGACGGCGCGCCGGCGCCGGGCGTTTCCCAGGGCGAGGCGATCGCCGTCATGGAGAAGCTGGCGGCCAACAACCTGCCGCCGGGAATGTCCTTTGAATGGACGACGCTCGCATTCCAGCAAATCAGGGCCGGCAATACCGCGATCTACGTATTCGGTCTGGCCGTCGTGTTCGTTTTCCTGGTGCTGGCCGCGCAATACGAGAGCCTGACGTTGCCGCTGGCCGTCATCATGATCGTGCCGATGTGCCTGATCGCTGCCATCGTCGGTGTCATTCTGCGCGGGCAGGACAACAACATTCTCACGCAGGTCGGCTTCATCGTGCTCATTGGCCTTGCCGCCAAGAACGCTATCCTGATCGTCGAGTTCGCGAGCCAATTGGAGGAGCGCGGCCGCGACCGGATTGCCGCGGCCGTCGAGGCGGCTCGGCTGCGGCTGAGACCGATCCTGATGACTTCACTGGCCTTTATCCTCGGCGTGGTGCCGCTGGTGTGGGCCACGGGGGCGGGCGCGGAGTTGCGACAAGTGCTCGGAACGACGGTGTTTGCCGGAATGATCGGAGTCACGCTGTTCGGACTTCTGTTCACGCCGGCGTTCTATGTCGTCAGCCGGTGGCTGGCGCGATCGGGGCGGCACAGAGCGCTCGAGGAAATGGCAGCGGTTGCCGCTCCAGCAAAAAGTGGACCCAGCGGCTCACACTAAGCGACGCGTGGCTGCGGACTTTCGTCAGCCCGACTCAGGGAATGAGCTTGTAGCCGCCCGTCTCAGTCACCAGAAGCTCGGCGTTGGAAGGATCTTTCTCGATCTTCTGGCGCAGGCGATAGATGTGCGTCTCCAGCGTGTGCGTCGTCACGCCGGCGTTATACCCCCACACCTCGTGCAGCAGCACATCGCGCGTGACGACCTTCTCGCCAGCGCGATAGAGATACTTGAGGATCGAGGTTTCCTTCTCGGTCAGGCGAACCTTGGCACCCTTTTCGTCGATCAGGACCTTGGAAGCCGGCTTGAAGGAATACGGGCCGATGGCGAAGACGGCGTCCTCGCTCTGCTCATGCTGACGCAACTGTGCACGGATGCGGGCAAGCAGCACGGCGAACTTGAATGGCTTGGTGACGTAGTCGTTGGCGCCGGCGTCGAGGCCCAGGATCTGGTCGGCATCGCTGTCGTTGCCGGTCAGCATGACGATCGGGCCCTTGAAGCCGGACTTGCGCAGCAGCTTCACGGCTTCGCGGCCGTCCATGTCGGGCAGGCCGACATCGAACAGGATCAAGTCGAAATGGTCGGACCTCGCGGTTTCGACGCCCTTGGCCGCGGTTCCCGCCACGACAACCTCGAACTCGTCGTGCAATGCAAGCTGGTCGCGGAGCGAGGAGCGCAGATCCTCATCGTCATCGACAATCAGAATCTTCCGGGCCGTGCTCATTTCAGGTGGGCTCCATTCTGGCGAGGAACTCGTGGTCCAGCTTTAACGCTTGGTACAAAAGCGTCTGATCCAGAACACCAAGCGTGGACTTTAGCATCAGGGCTGGCCGTGAGGTAGTGTAGGACGGCCCGGTTTGCCAGGGGTTAGCAATGCCTACGTTCGGCTCATGAAACAGTTCAAACGTCATAAAATGCTTGTGATCGGTTTGTCATCCAGGGCGCGGCAGGGATGGCTTATTTCCGGATCGTGTCGCTATCGGGTGGCGCTCGGGCGCAGCGGGCGGACAATGCGCAAGCGGGAAGGCGACGGTGCGACGCCGGTGGGGACCTGGAGCACCAACTATGTTCTTTATCGAGCGGATCGGTTAACGCGACCGAGGAGCGGCCTTCCCGTGAGGCGCATCGCGCCCGACGCCGGCTGGTGCGACGCGCTCTATGACCGCAACTACAACAGGCCGGTGCGGCTGCCTTATCCTGCCAGCGCCGAGCGAATGTGGCGTGAGGATCGGCTCTATGATCTCGTCATCGTGCTCGACCACAACCAGCGGCCTCGCCGGCAAGGCGGCGGCAGCGCCATTTTCCTCCACGTGGCACGGCCCGGGTACGGCGCAACCGAGGGATGCATCGCCCTGGCGCGGCCGGATCTTGTTCGACTGTTGGCTGATATTCGACCGGGGTCATTGATCGTCGTCAGATGAGGATCGCTCGAGCGCGTTCGCCTCAGATAGAATCGCGAACGCGCTCTATCTCTCTGCTTAGAGTATGTTTTTTACGCTGAACCGCTCACACTTCAGCTAAACATGCTCTTCTTGCCTTGAGCATGTTTTTTACGCTGAACCGCTCACACTTCAGCTAAACATGCTCTGGGCGCCGTCGCCGGAGCGATCAAGTCGTCAGTGATCGACGGCGATGACGACACCCGCCCGCCGCGGATCGCCGGCGCCAGACAACGTGCCGTCACGTGCGCGCAATACCGCATGCACGCCGCCAAAGAACATGTTCGGTTCGGGCCAGCTCTTGACGGTCGGGAAACGAGCGCGCAAAGCTGCGGCCGCTTCCGCACCAATGGCGTCTTCAAAACTGGCTGTGCCACATTTCTCGACGTGGAGTCGTGGCGCATTCACCGCTGCGACGAGCGGCATGCCATGATCGATCAAGTTAAGCGCCACCTGCAGAATTGCGGTGCGAATGCGATTGGAGCCGCCGGAGCCAAGTGCCACCAGACGCCCGTCGGCGAAGCGAATGACGGTGGGTGCCATCATGCTCGACATGCGGCATCCGGGCTGCCATTTGCCAAAGCCGTCAGGGTTGAGATCCTCCTCGCCGAGCATGTTGTTCAGCATGAAGCCATAAGGCCCGACAAGGAATCCATTGCCTTCGCCGTTGGTCACGGTGGTAGCGGCGGCGCGACCGTTCTCGTCGACGACGGATATGTGTGTGGTGCCACGATACGCCCTTGCGTGGCGCGACAGCTCGCCGAGATGCAAGGCGATGATCTCCGCACTCAAGAGGTGGCCGGGGTCGGAAGCATAGGTGCGGCGGGCCTCATTGGTCGCCGCCATGACCTCGGCCAGTTCGCTTAGTGTCGGTGCGCGATCGCCGGTCTGGCTCTCGAGCAGCCTTAGCGAGAAGGCGATCAGCGGCCCGCTGGCGGCGGGGGCGGGATTGAGCAGAAGATCGGCTCCCTTGTGGTGCGTGACCAAAGGCCGGCGCTCGATGACGCGATAGCCTTCGAGATCGGCCGCTATCAGGTGGCCACCTTTGCTTTCGGACTCGTGCACGATCTGGCGACCGACGTCACCGTCGACGAAAAGCCGCGCACCGTGTTGCGCCAGAAGCGTGAAAGTTTCGCCAAGTGCGGGATTGCGCAACAGCTCGCCCTCACGAAACGGCCGACCCATGGGAGCGAATATCGCGGCGCTGGCGCTGTTGTAGGCATAAATTGGAGCGGCGATCGAAAACAAATAGGCCTGGAACGCGTTGATGGTGACGCCGTCGCGGGCCGCCTTGATCGCTGGCGCCAAGAGGTCGGCCATCGGGAGACGTCCCAAGGCGCGATGGATGGCGAATAGTCCTGGGACGAAGCCAGGTGTGGCGGAAGCTCCGACGCCGATATGAAACTCCTGCGTGGCGGGTCCGAAGTCGACCTCGACGCCGAAAAAGCTCGTCTCGCCCATGTCACGCTTGATGCGAGGCGTGTCGACGAAGAAGTCATAGAGCTTTTCGCCATGTTCTGGATCGTGCGACATGAGGAAGCCGCCACCACCGGGCGAGGCCAGAATCGGCTCGGCGACACACGCCGCAAAGAGGCCCGCCACCACGGCATCGAACGCATTGCCGCCAGCGCTCAGCACCTCGGCCGCGGCGGCGGCGGTCGCGCGATGCCCAGCGGCGACGATACCCTTGGTCATGTCGTGCCTTTCGACTTTGCAGGGTCTGCTTAGCAAAGGCTGACGGGTGGCGAAACCTGTTCGTGGCGAGCGCGTCGATGCGGCCCATACCCTGCCCATTGCCGACAACAAAAATGGGACCGGAACGAGCGTTCCAGTCCCAAGTAATGCGCGACTTTCGCCGGAGGAGGGAGGCGACCGCGCGTATTCCACCAATGTGCGGGAAGCCTCGGACTGGGACCGGCCGCTCAGGGAGTTGAGGGCCGGTCCCCGGAGAGACTACTGATCGGGACGGGCGGCCGGCGAGGGGACTTGGAACGGCCGCCGCAGGTCCCCTTAGTGAACAGTCTCTCCGTGAAGCCTGAGGTCGAGGCCTTCGACTTCTGCGCTCTGCTCGACCCTGAGACCCATGATGACTTTCACAACCATCAGGATGACGAGCGTTGCTACGGCGGTCCAGGCGATGGTGACGCCAATGCCGTAGAGCTGCACCGGCACGCTGGCGCCCTTGCCAAGCTCGTTGACTGCGGGCGAAGCAAAGACCGCGGTGAGCACGGCGCCCGTGATGCCGCACATGCCGTGGACACCAAAGGCGTCGAGGCTGTCGTCGTAGCCCAGCCAGTGCTTGACGTAGACGGCGAAGAAGAAGCCAACCAGGCCACCGGCGATGCCGATCCACAAGGCGCCCATCGGGTCGACGAAGCCTGCCGCCGGCGTGATGGCGACAAGGCCACCGACCGCGCCCGACACGATGCCGAGCACCGAAGGCTTGCCGCGCAACATCCACTCGGCGAACATCCAGGCCAGCGCGGCTGCGGCTGCTGCAATCTGCGTGTTGGCCATGGCGATGCCGGCGAGCGCGTTGGAGGCCACCGCCGAGCCGGCGTTGAAGCCGAACCAGCCGACCCACAAGAGCGAGGCGCCGATCAGCGACAGCACGAGGTTGTGCGGCGCCATGTTCTCGGTTCCGTAGCCCTTGCGCTTGCCAAGCACGAGCGCGGTAATGAGGCCTGCTACACCGGCGTTGATGTGAACGACTGTTCCGCCTGCGAAATCGAGCACACCGGCTGAACCCAGCATGCCGCCGCCCCATACCCAGTGGGCGATCGGCGCATAGACGACGAGTGACCACAGCGCCATGAAGACCAGCATCGCCGAGAACTTCATGCGCTCGGCGAAGGCGCCGGCAATGAGCGCCGGCGTGATGATCGCGAACGTCATCTGGAACATCATGAAGACGTATTCGGGAACGGTGGCGGCCAGCGCATTGGCGCTGTCCATGGCGATGCCCTTGAGGAACAGGTTCGACGTGCCGCCGATGAAGGCCTGGTTGGCGCCACCGTCCGAGAAGGCAAGGCTATAACCGGCGACGAACCACAGCACGGTGGCGAGGCAGGTGATGGCAAACGACTGCATCACTGTCGCCAACACGTTCTTCTTGCGCACCATGCCGCCATAGAAGAGGGCGAGGCCCGGGATGGTCATCATCAGAACGAGCACCGTGGAGGTCAGCATCCAGGCGGTGTCGCCGGTGTCGAGCTTGGGCTTTGCGGCGGCGGCCTCCTGGGCCAGCACCGCGCTGCTTATTGCGAACGACATCAGGGCGGCGGACGCTCCAGCCCAGATACGTCTCATGAACATGGATGACATGGGTCGAGTTCTCCAGATTGTTTGCAGGATCCGGTCAGGGTCGAGTGACGCGTAGCGCTACAGCGCGTCGTCGTCGGACTCTCCGGTGCGAATGCGGATTGTGTTCTCGATGCTGGAGACGAAGATCTTGCCGTCACCGATCTGGCCGGTCTTGGCTGCCGACTGGATGGCGGCGAGCGCCTTGTCGACATTGTCGGCGGTGACGACGACCTCGATTTTCACCTTGGGAAGGAAGCTGACGGCGTATTCGGCGCCGCGGTAGATCTCGGTGTGACCCTTCTGGCGGCCGTAACCCTTGACCTCGGTGACTGTCATGCCTTGCAGGCCGAGGTCGGTCAGCGCGGTTCGCACCTCCTCGAGCTTGAAGGGCTTGATGATCGCGGTGATGAGCTTCATGCGATGTCCCTCGTTGGTTAGTTTGACGCATTGCGTCAGGCGCCCCCGACCTGCCTGCGAGCTGCGGAATGACCGCCTGCGAGGACCGCGCGAACGTCGACGGGGCGAATAGAGTCAAGTCCTGTGCCAGACTCGACTGCCCCGATTATGTGTTTGAATTTGATGTATTTATTTGAATCGCGCGGAGGCTTTGCCGGTTGCAAGGCAGCGCTTCGTGCCTAGAAATTGTGCGCTGCTCGATTCTTGCTCATCTATTTGACAAGATCCGCCGTCTGGCGCTGACGCATCAAACCTTCCTGGACGGTCGACGCAACGAGCTTACCGTCGCGCGTGAAAACTTGGCCGCGACAATAGCCGCGAGACCCAAATCCATTCGGGCTGTCCTGCACGTAGAGCACCCAGTCATCCCATTGGAATGGACGATGGAACCACAGAGCGTGATCGAGGCTGGCGAGTTGCATATCGGGATCGAACAGCAGCTTGGCGTGAGCAATGAGGGCGGTGTCGAGCAGCGTGAAATCGGAGGCGTAGGCGAGCAGGCTCTTGTGGACCGCCGGATCGTCCGGCAACACGCCATTGGGCTTGAGCCAGATGCGCTGCACTGGCGTGCGCACTTCGCGTTTCATGTAGCGGCCTAAGTCGACCGGGCGCATGTCGATCGGGCGCTCGCGGCTCCAATAGGCGCGCATGTTCTTGGGCAACTGGTCGACGAGAGCGGCGAACAGCTCATTGGCCGATTTGAGTTGTTCAGGCGGCGGTACGTCAGGCATCGGCGCCTGGTGATCGAGCCCGGGCTCTGCATCGTGAAACGACACGCCCATGACGAAGATCATCTGCCCGTGTTGTACCGCCTTGACCCGCCGCGTCGAGAAGCTGCCGCCATCGCGCGTTGTTTCCACCTCGTAGAGGATGGGATGCTTGGGATCGCCGCCGAGGAGAAAATAGGCGTGCAAGGAATGTGCGACACGGCTCGGCGGCACCATGCGAATCGCCGCCATCAGGGCCTGGCCCAGCACCTGGCCGCCGTAGACCCGCTGCCAGCCATCCTGGGGGCTCACGCCGCGAAACAGGTTGTCGTCGAGCTGCTCGAGGTCGAGGATCTGCAATAGACTGATGAGGGCGCTCAAGGGGATCTCCAGGCTCGCAGGACGACGACGGCGGGGGTTTACGATTAGGGCAACCAAAGTCGAAGGGACGCCGTCCTGTATGCAATGTCAAGGCAGCGGCCCTCAGGATTTGGTATTGGATGTGTCAGGGCCGGAGCCGGAACATGACGACCTTGGCTGGTAGGTCGTCAGATCCGGCATGGCCGATCGGCAAGGTCCGCAATTTGAAAATGCGCAGTCACCACCGTAACGAGCGCAGAGAGCATCGATGAACAACACCCCTTCGCAACGAGCTGATGTCGTCATCTCCGGGGGCAGCTACGCCGGCTTGGCGCTCGCCCTGGCGTTGGCGCAAGGGCTCGATGGAATCGCGATCACGGTGATCGATCCCAAACCGCGCGGTGCCAGCGATCCGCTGCTCGATGATCCGCGCGCGTTCGCGCTGTCGAAGTCGTCGCAGCGGTTGCTCAAGGCGATCGGCATCTGGCCGCAGATTGCCGGGACGGCGCAGGCGGTGAGCGCGATCGAGATCACCGATTCGGAACTCGATGCGGGAGTCCGGCCGACGCTACTCACCTACGCCAACGAGATCGATGACGGGTCAGCGGCGTCCTACATCGTGCCCGGCGGGCCGCTGCTCAAAGAGCTCGATCAACGTGCGCGGGCGACCACGGCCATTATGTTCGTCACCGGCAGTGCTACGGGCTATCAGGCCGGAGCGCATGACGCGACCCTCAACCTCACCGGCGGCGGTGCCTTATCCGGATCTCTGATCGTCGCGGCGGAGGGGCGGCGCTCTGCTTTGAGGGATGCTGCGGGTATCAAGCTGATCGGCTGGGACTACGGGCAGACGGGCATCGTCGTCACGGTGGCGCACGAACGACCGCACGAGGGCCGCGCGGTGCAGCACTTCCTGCCGTCGGGCCCGTTCGCGATCCTGCCGCTGCCGGGCAACCGCGCCTGCATCACGTGGTCGGAAACGGCGGCAGAGGCGCGGCGGATCCTTGCGCTCGACGATGCGGGTTTCCTGCAAGAGGTTGAGAAGCGGTTCGGCGGCAAGCTCGGGCGCCTCTCGCTGGCGGGTCAGCGCGCATCGTGGCCGCTGTCGATGCATCTGGCGCGCAGCTACGTGGCGCCGCGGCTGGCGCTGATCGGCGATACGGCGCATGGCGTGCATCCGATTGCCGGGCAGGGGCTCAACCTCGGCCTCAGGGACGTGGCGGCGCTGGCGGAAGTCATCGCGGAGGCGATGCGCGTCGGGCTCGATCCCGGCAACGCGGAGACGCTGCGCCAGTACGAGCGCTGGCGGCGCTTCGACAGCGTTACGTCGACGTTCGCTTTCGACGGGTTGAACCGGCTGTTCTCGAACGACTGGACCCTTGTGCGCGCGGCGCGCGACTTCGGCCTGGGCGTTGTCGACCGGCTGCCGTTCGTGAAACGTCTGCTCGTTTCCGAAGCCGCTGGCGTGACGGGCGACCTGCCGCGCCTACTCAAGGGCGAGGGGCTTTAACTGCGACTCCCTATTGCTGCTGTCGGTGAACAAGCTCTATTCGATCGGGCGCGCGACGCGATCGAGCAGCGCGGCGATCGAGCGGTAGGGAATGCCACCGTGCATGGATAGACCGATCTCGCAGGTGCGACTCGTGGAATAGCCGTCACTGCAGCCTGCGACAGCGGGAGCGAGCGTGCGTAGCGCGTGGGCGTTGATTTCTGGCTTCATGAAGCCCTTGTCGCCGGCAAAGCCGCAGCAGCCGACGTCGGGCGGTACGATGACGTTGACTGCGCATGCCTTCGCGATCGCGAGCAGCTTGGCGTCGAGCCCCATGCGACGGGTCGAGCAGGTGGAATGCAGAGCCACCGGCTGCTCGATGCGCGTGTCGATCCGAACATTGGGCAGGATGTGATCGTGCAGGAACTCGGTGATGTCGAGTAGTTGGAGGCGTCCGGCCGCCGCCAATTTCAGCGACTGCGAGCAGGGGCTGGTATCGATCACGACGGGCCAGCGGCTGCCTTCGCTCGCAGCGATCAGCGCCTGCACCGATTCCTCGGCCTTGCGTTTGGCTTCTTCGGCCAGACCCTTGGAGTCGAACGGCTGGCCGCAGCAGAGGCCACTCAGGTGGTCAGGCGTGATCATCGCAATGCGGGCCTTGTCGAACAGCCTCGCCATCGTGTCGGCGAGCTGCTCGCCATCGCGATCGTCGCGCGCCGGACCGAACATGCGATTGGCGCAGCTGGCGAAGTAGACCGCCGCGCGAGCACTATCAGCCAGCTCTGAGGCGTATGGAATCGGGCCGGCGCCGGCGCACGGTGTGACACGGCGCGCGATCAGTGGAGCGCTTTTGCCCAGCACGGCACGCATCATCGCACCGGTTCCGTCCAGACCACGGCCAAGCGTCGCAATATCGAAGAGAGAAGCCGCGCCGAGCCCCAGCCGCACCGCTCCCGTCGCGGCCCCGTAGTGGTGTCCGATGAACGACGCGGCAGCGCGCGCGGCAGCGCCTTGGTTGCGGCCCCGGATCGCCTTGGTCAGCGAGCCGGTGTTGATGCCGACAGGGCAGGCGGTCTCGCACAAGCCGCAGGCGGCGCAGCTCGCGATGCTGAAGTCGAGGTATGCGGAGCGGAATTCGGCTTGTGCGCTGGCCGGTTCACCGCTCTCAGCAAGCAGCTGCGTCTCGCGCGCGCCGACGATGCGCTGACGCGGCGTCACGGTAAGGCCGCGCGTCGGACACAATGGCTCGCAGAACCCGCATTCGATGCAACGGTCGACGAGCGGATCGACTGCCGGCATCGGCTTGATGTTCTTCAGGTGGATGCGCGGATCGTCATTGATGATTACGCCGGGGTTTAGCAGGCCATGCGGATCGAACAGCAGCTTGAGGCGACGCATTAGATCGGTTGCCTGCTTGCCCCACTCCATCTCCACGAACGGGGCCATGTTGCGCCCTGTACCATGCTCGGCCTTGAGCGAGCCGTCGTAGCGCCGCACGATGATATCGGCGACCTCGTCCATCAGCGCACCGTAGCGGCGGATGGCATCGTCGTCGGCGAAGCCCTGGGCGAAGACGAAATGGAGATTGCCGTCGAGGGCATGGCCGAAGATGATCGCCTCGGGGTAGCCGTGCTTGACGAGGGAAGCCTGCAGATCGGCGGTGGCCGCTGCCAAGTGCTCGATTGGAACTGCGACGTCCTCGATGATGACGGTCGTGCCAACCGGACGAACGGCGCCGACGGCCGGGAACAAACCCTTGCGGATTTTCCAGTACTTCTCGATCAGGTAGGGGTCGGACGAGAACTCGTAGGGCCGCGACGGTGGCGTTTCGGCGAGCGCCGCGGTTACGACGCCGACTTTGGCTGCGACGTCGCCAGCGTCCTTGCCTTGCACTTCGACCAGGAGCGCCGTGGCGTCGGGACCGAGGTCGGCGAGGAATGTCGGCATGCCCGGCTTGCCGACGCCGGTCGCCAGTCCCGCCCGGTCGATCAGCTCGACGGCTGCGACCGGCTCGCGCTTCAGGCGGATGACAGCGCGGCAGGCCGAGACGAGCGTATCGAAGAACAGCAGCGTGCAAGCCTTGTGCGCATGATCGTGGACGGTCTCGTAGGTGATCTCGGAGATGAAGCCGAGCGTGCCCTCCGACCCGATCATCAGGTGCTGAAGAATGTTGAAGGGATCGTCGAAATCGATAAGCGCGTTCAACGCGTAGCCGGTGGTGTTCTTGATCGCGAACTTGCGGCGGATGCGTGCGGCGAGCGTCTCGTCCTGGCGTACAGAGTGCGACAAAGACGACAGCTCTTCGATGAGGCGGCCGTGTTTGCTTCGGAATGCTTCGCAGCTGGCGGGGTCGGCGGTGTCGAGCACGGTGCCGTCGGCCAGAATGAGCCGCATCGAAACCAGTGTCTGGTAAGAGTTCTGCGCGGTGCCGCAGCACATGCCGGAAGAATTGTTGGCGGCGATACCGCCGATCTTGGCCGCGCCGATCGAGGCAGGGTCGGGACCGATCTTGCGTCCATATGGGATGAGGCGGCGGTTGGCCTCGGCGCCGATGACGCCGGGCTGCAGTGCGATGCGCGTACCATCGTCGCTTATGGTCGAGCCATTCCAACCGTCACCAAGCACAACGAGTACGCTGTCAGTGACCGCCTGGCCCGATAGCGACGTGCCGGCGGCGCGGAATGTCATCGGGGCACCGGCTGCACGGCAGGCGGCAATCACGGCGATCACCTCGGCTTCGTCATCGACGATGACGACAATCTCGGGCACGAGCCGGTAGAAGCTGGCGTCGGTCCCGTAACTCAATGTACGCAGGCGATCAGTGGCGATGCGATCGTGCGGAAGTAGCGAGCGGAGCGTCTCGGCCAGCGCCGCATAGTCTATCTTTGTCATGGCGGACATCGCTCCTGGAGATGACTTGGGCAGCAGCCGGGGGCGCGCGAACCGCGCACGCCCCCGGCCGGATTCGTTCCGTCTAGTGCACGAGATACGTGAAGGGCGGCACGTAGGCTTGCAGGTAGACCAGCAGGCCGACCAGCATGGCCAGCGCCAAGCTGTGGAAGAACACGAAGCGCAGGATCGAGCCTTCGTGGCCGTACCACTTGGTGGCGGTCGAGGCGACGACGATCGATTGCGCATCGATCATCTTGCCCATGACGCCGCCCGATGAGTTGGCGGCAGCCATCAGCACAGGACTCAAGCCCAGCTGTTCGGCGCTGATCTTCTGAAGTCCTCCGAACAACACGTTCGACGAGGTATCCGAGCCGGTCAGCGCAACACCGAGCCAGCCGATCATGGCGCCGAAGAACGGATAGAGCCATCCTGTCTTGGCCATGGCGAGGCCGAGCGTCGCGTCGGTGCCCGAGTACTTGGTGACGAAGCCGAGCGCCAGCATGCAGGCGATCGTCAGCAGCGAGTAGCGTACCAATGCCAGCGTCTTGCCGAACATCTTGACGAGGCCCCACGGCGAGTAGCCGAGCAGCAGCCCCGATATGATTGCCGACAGGAAGATGCCGGTGCCAGCGGCGGACAGCAAGTTGAGCGAGTAGACGGCAGCTTCCGGCGATGCCTTGGCCACGACCGGTGGCACCTTCATGATCAGCTTGTCGAGGCCGTCGACCGGGAACTTCATCATCCAGATGCTGTTCAACCAATCTTTCACCTGCGGTGTACCCCAGGCGAAGACGAATACCGACAGGATCAGCCACGGCATCCAGGCGCGCGCGACCGCACCCCGCGACGTCTGGTCCTTCTGGTGCTCGTGCGCCTCCTCGGGGCTCGCCTTGCCGAATGCAGCAGGCATCTCCTTCATGACCGCCTTGGGCTGCCAGACGCGAAGGAACAGTGCCAAGGAGATCATCGACACGATCGCGGCGACGACGTCGACCAGCCAGGGTCCGTGGAAATTCGACACAAGGTACTGGGGAAGGGCAAACGTAGCGCCAGCAACGAGGATGGCCGGCCAGATCTCGATCATCTTCCTGAAGCCGACGAAGGCCCAGATCAGCCAGAACGGTACGATGAGAGAGAAGAACGGCAGCTGTCGGCCGATCATTCCTGAAAGCTCGAGCAGATCGAGGCCGGTGACGGCGGCCAGCGCGATCACGGGTGTGCCGAGTGCGCCGTATGCCACCGGTGCGGTGTTGGCGATGAGCGACAGTCCCGATGCGGCGAGGGGCGAGAAGCCAAGTCCAATCAGCATCGCCGCGGTGACGGCAACCGGCGTACCGAAGCCGGCCGCTCCCTCGAAGAAGGCGCCGAGCGAGAAGGCGATGAACAGCAATTGCAGACGCCGGTCGTCGCTGATGCCACTGATCGAGCGCTGCAGGACTTCGAACTCGCCCTTCTCGTTTGTCAGCTGGTAGAGGAAGATGATGTTGAGCACCAACCAGCCGATCGGCAAAAGGCCGAAGGCCGCACCGTAGGCAGCCGAGAGGCCGGCCATTTGAACCGGCATGCCAAAGCCGAGAATGGCGACGGCAAGCGCCGACAACAGTCCCAGAATGGCAGCCCAATGGGCCTTGATTTCGAAGATTGCGATGGCGCCGAGCAGTACGACCACGGGGATCGCTGCTGCGAGCGTCGACAACAACGGGTTGCCGAACGGATCGTAGACTTGGTTCCAGGTCATGGGGCTATTCCCTCCAGCAAATGTGACGCTGCGCACCGCCTGCAGGCGGCTGCGACACGGCACGGGCTGCCGACTGGCCAGCCCGTGTGGTTTGCTCATGAGGTTCGTGAGTGGGGGACGCAGCCGTTGGTCGGCTGTCTTGCCCACCGCCAAGGACTAAGCCCTTGACATTTGGTAAGAAACCACGCAACGGCCGCTGCGTGGCCCGAACGAGGCCGGCGGAGCGCCCGGGCAATCAACCTATAGCGCTTCGTGGCTTCCTATTTGGTAAGTTGATAATACCAATGTGTCAATGGTAATAATTATGATCCAATTTGGATAGTGGACATTTTCTAGATCCAACTTTAGTATCCTGGGTAACTGGGAGAACCACATGATCCGACCCGTCAAGCTCGGCGATGCCATCGCCGAACATCTGGAAAAGATGATCCTTGAAGGCGTATTGCGGCCGGGTGAGAAGCTGGCGCCCGAACGGGAGCTGGCAGAGAAACTCGACGTGTCGCGCCCGTCATTGCGCGAAGCGATCGAAAAGCTGCAGGCCAAGGGCCTGCTCGAAACAAGCAAGAGCGGGACGGTGGTGGCGCAGTTTCTGTCACCGCTGACGCGGCCGTTGGCGAACCTGTTTTCCGACAAGCCGCGCGTCACCGCCGACTATTTCGAGTATCGCCGCATCATCGAGGGGCAGGCGACGGCGCTTGCTGCAGCGCGCGCCACCGATGTCGATCGGGCCGCACTGCAAGGTTGCCTCGAGCGCATGCGCAAGGCGCACGAGATCGATGATCCGACAGAGGAGGCCAGTGTCGATGCCGATCTGCATCTGCTGGTCTACGAGGCCGCCCACAATGTGGTGATCCTGCATGTGATGCGCGTATTCGGCGAAATGCTGCGCAACGACATCCTCTACAATCGCAACCAGCTCTATCGCCGCTATGGCGTGCGCGAGCAGCTGCTCAAGCAACATCTGGCAATTGGCGAAGCGATCCTTGTCGGCAATCCGAAGGCTGCCGAGAAGGCGGCGTCGGATCACATCAGCTTCACCTTCGAGACGATCGAAGACATCCGGCGCGATGAAGCGCGGATCGAAGTTTCGCTCCGCCGTATTTCGCGCGACGATCTGCTGGCGTGAACCATTGATGCCGGCGACATTTTTTGCCGGCGCGACGATGGAGCAGCGGTGAACCCGTTCACTCCTCCTCATCCTCCGCTGCGGCGACCGGCATCACCACAAGGAGGCGGCGTGAGGGGATGTCGATCGACGGCACGAAGGCTTTGGTGAAGGGCACGAGCTCGGTGCTGCGCGCGCCTGCCAGCTTTATCTCCAGCAGATCGCCGGCACCGTAGTTCACGACCGCGACGACCTCGCCGATGCGGTTGCCCTCGACATCGACGGCGGCGAGGCCGATGAGGTCGGCGTGATAGAATTCATCGGCACTGCCGGGTTCGGGCATGTTCTTGCGCGCGATGTAGAGCTTGCGGCCCTTCAGGGCCTCGGCCGCGTTGCGATCGGTGACGCCGTGAACGCGGACTACCGCGGCACCCTTGGGCGTCATGTGCAGCACTTTCAGCGTGAGCGGGGCATTGCCGTCCGCGTCGGTCAGCGGGCCGTATCCGGCAATCGCCTCAGGATCACCCGTGTAGGTGCGTACCAACACCTCGCCGCGGATGCCGTGCGCACCTGTGATCTCGCCCAGCAGGATCAGCTTGTCGTTCAATGCAGCTCTCAGTTCGGTAATGCGCCGAGGAACGTCATGGTGACCTCGAGCGGTTGGCCCGCCACCTCGGCGACGGTGCGCGAGATGGGTGCTGCACGCTCGAACTGGCCGGCGATCTCGATGATGGCGCCATCCGGTCCGGCGGCGAAGCCGGTGACCAGCTCTCCCTCGGGCGGCACGTGCAGGCGCAGGTGGACGGCATTGGTTTCGGTCGACGGATCGAATTCGTAGGAGCCCATGAACACCGCGCCCCAGCGGTCGGAGCCCAGGATCTTGCCATTGCGCAGCACCGCCAGCGCGCTGCCCGCGCCGCTGCCTGCGCACTCTGCTCCCGTTGCGCGGTAGTCGAGGTTGTAGAGGCCTTCGTCGATCATCTTCGATCTCCCTTTGACGCGCTTCAGCTCGTCGGCGCGGGCGTCGGCCGGCAGCGCTTGAAGAACTCTGAGATAGGCGGCGACCGGGCCGGGCAACGGGCTTTCGCCGGTCGCCCACAGGCTGACGGTGCGCGGGCTTACGTCGATCAGGCGGGCAAACTCGGACTGCATCAGACCGAGGCGGTCCAGCGTTTCCTTGAGGCTCAGGTTGGACATGGGTAAAGTGTAGAATATTTTGCGCTTGTTGCAATTTATTCTATTTGGATTCGACGGAAAAGCGCCGTTAAGGTTGACGGTGGGGATCGCGGCGGGGCCGACTTCAGCGGGCTTAGGGAGTGTCACATGCGCCGATGCGGCGGCCGACCTGATGCTCGGTCATGG
>JBGANK010000040.1:0-30803 GCA_044222395.1 Hyphomicrobiaceae bacterium
CTCGTCTCACTCCCCACTCCCTACTCCCCTCTCCCAACTCCCTACTCCCTACTCCCACCCCCTTGCCCGCCGGCCCAAACGCCCGTATAACCCGCCCGTCACCCGCTTCGGCTGGAGGCTGAACGGGAGAGGTGTGTTCGCGCCAATGTTCGAATTGTAGAGGCTGTTCAAGCCTTTGCAGCTCGGAAATGGTTCAGGGCGAAAAGCCCGAAGCCAGCCGCCAACGCACCTTGAGGGTCCGCCCTCGTCTCCCCGTGTCTCCGCTCCGACAAGGATCTCGATCGGCCTTTCTCATGGGTCCTTCGAGAGGCTCTGCGCCGAGGCGGACAGGATCGAGAGAAGAAAGGCCGACGCATGCCGCTTTACGAGCATGTCTTCCTGGCGCGCCAGGACGTTTCCAACACACAAGTCGAAGCCATGACGAAGGAGTTCTCCGACGTCATCACCGAGCTTGGCGGCAAGATCACCAAGAACGAGTACTGGGGCCTCAAGTCGCTGGCCTACAAGATCAAGAAGAATCGCAAGGCCCATTACACCATGCTCAACATCGACGCGCCGCCGGCCGCGGTTGCCGAGATGGAGCGCCGCATGGGCATCTCCGCCGACATCATTCGCTTCCTTACCGTGCGCGTCGAAGCGCTCGAGACCGAGCCGTCCGTGATGATGCGCAAGGGCGACCGTGACGAGCGCGAAGGCGGCCGTGGCGATCGCGGACCGCGCGGCGGCGGCTTCCGTGGCGATCGTGGTGACAGGGGCGACCGCCCACCGCGCGGCGATCGTCCGCCGCGTGGCGACCGCGAAGGTTCTACTTTCCGCTCGCGCCCGCCGCGTGATGGCGACGGCCCGCGCGGACCTCGCGATGGCGACGGCCCGCGTGGCCCGCGTCCCCCGCGCGACCCCAACCCGTCTTCGGAGCAATAAGTCATGGCAGAAATCGCAGCTCCCTCCGCCGCACCGCGCCGGCCGTTCCATCGCCGCCGCAAGACCTGTCCGTTCTCGGGCGCCAACGCACCCAAGATCGACTACAAGGATGTGCGCCTGCTCGGCCGCTACATTTCCGAGCGCGGCAAGATCGTGCCATCGCGCATCACCGCGGTCTCCGCCAAGAAGCAGCGTGAGCTGGCCCGCGCCATCAAGCGCGCACGCTTCCTCGGCCTGCTGCCCTACGTCGTCAAGTGAATTGAAACGGCGCTCCGGGTGCCGGCACGGCGCCCGGAGTGTTCCAACTGAACAAGCATGGTTGGGATTGAACCTCGAAGGCGAGGGACCGATCTCTAACCGCGGACCCCGCGGGACAGCGAACGACATGCGCGGCAATGTTCTCATCGGCCTCGTTGCAGGTTTGATCACGGCGGTGGTCTTCATATCCGCGACCACCGGACCGCTGCTGTCGCGCGTCGTCCTGCTACTGCTGACACCGCTGCCGCTGTTTCTGGTCGGCTTCGGCTGGGGCTGGATGGCCACCCTCGCGGCAGGCGTCGTCGGCACACTTGCGATGGCGCTGGTGACGACACCTGCATTCGGCGCCGTGTTCGCCATCTCGCAGGCGATCCCCTCAGCAGTCCTCGTCTACCTCGTCACCCTCAATCGCCCGGCCGCCGCTCCCGGCCCCGACGTCGATCCCAACACCGGCATCGAATGGTATCCGGTTGGCCGAATCGTCATCTGGGCCGCTGCCATTTCTGGACTGATGGCGCTTGCCGCCATGCTGATGATCGGCCCCGATCTCGATACCTTGCGCGCGGCCATTCGCAAGCTCATCGACGAGGTGCTCAAACCGCAGATCGAAGCCATGAACGGCGGCAAGGTTCTGCAGGAATCCGATATCGGCAACCTGACCGAAGCCGGGTTGTACATTCTCCCAGCCGCCACGGCCTTCTCCTGGATGCTCACGGTCCTGTTCAACTTGTGGCTCGCCGGGCGCATAACCCTGGCATCGGGCAAGCTGCCGCGGCCGTGGCCCGACATCCCCGCGATGCGCTTCCCACGATCGACACCGCTGGCGCTCGCGGCAACGACCGCCTTCACCTTCATTCCAGGCTACGTAGCGCTCGCTGCCTCTGCTGTCTCCGGCGCCCTCTATTTCGCCTACGTGCTGATGGGCCTCGCCGTCATCCACTACATCACACGCGGCCAGCCCTGGCGCCCGTTCGCATTGTGGGGGCTTTATGCGGCGCTCTTCATCCTCAACACCGGCGTGCCCGTGGTGATCGCCATCCTCGGCCTCGCCGATGGCTTCGTCTCAATCCGCCAGCCGCGCGCAAATCCGCCCGCGGGACCGCCGACGCGCAATTCGACATGACGGCGCCGCCGCACGCCCCATCAAACGCAATTCGAATAGCCAAACACCGCAACACATCGAACAACGGGCATCAGGCCTGGAAAACGAGATAAACGAGAAGGAGAAACTCCAATGCAAGTCATCCTGCTGCAGCGCATCGCCAAGCTTGGCCAGATGGGCGATGTCGTGAAGGTCAAGGACGGATACGCGCGCAACTACCTGCTGCCGCAGAAGAAGGCCATGCGTGCAACCGAAGAGAACCGCAAGCACTTCGAGAGCCAGCGCGCGCAGCTCGAGGCCGACAACCTCGCCCATAAGTCCGAGGCCGAGAAGGTCGCCGAGAAGCTCAACGGCAAGACCTTCGTCGCCATCCGCCAGGCCGGCGATACCGGCCAGCTCTACGGCTCCGTCTCGACCCGCGACATCGCCGAGGTTGTCACCGCCGGCGGCTTCACCATCGACCGCAGTCAAGTGGTGATGGAAAAGCCCATCAAGGAACTGGGCGTACACGAGGTCGAGGTTGCGCTGCATCCGGAAGTCTCGGTCAACGTCAAGCTCAACGTCGCCCGTTCCGACGACGAGGCCGAGCGCCAAGCCCGCGGCGAGAACGTCACCGTGGTCAAGACCGAGGCACTCGAGATCGAGACCTTCAACCCCGATGAGATGTTCGAAGGCGAGGCTGGCGCCGGCGAATCATGATCGCCTCCGCCTGCCGATTTGCGATCGCAATTACTGCGGATCAATCAAGGTTGTAGCTGCCCGCAAGGTTCTGCCACGGTACGGCGTCGGAGCAATCCGGCGCCGTTCGCCGTTTATTGGGCTCGCCCGGCAGCCGCACCGGATGATCCACGATTCGCACCACCTCAAGCAGATTCTCTCCACCCCTCGCCTTGCTGTGAGTTACGGGCATGATCCCAACTCCCGCCGCGCCACCGCCCCACCCCAACTCTATGGTTTCGCCGAATCGAACCATTTCCCGGACCCATGGCACAAAACGCATTTCTCCCCGCCGACAAGCTTCGCGCCGCCGCTGCGGCCAGCGAGCCAGTCGCATTCCGGCAGGTTCCGCACAACATCGAGGCGGAGCAGGCACTCCTGGGCGCAATCCTCGTCAACAACGAGTCGCTCGACCGCGTCTCTTCCTTCCTGCAGCCGGAGCACTTCTACGATCCCCTGCACGCTGAGATCTTCGCCGTCGCCTCCAAGCTGATTAGCGCCGGCAAGCAGGCAACGCCCATCACGCTGCGCACGTTCTTCGAGAATGCCGAGCCGATCGACGATCACCTGACCGTGCCGCAATACCTCGGCCGCCTCGCCACCAACGCCACCACCATCATCAACGCGCATGACTACGGCCGCACCATCTACGACCTCGCCGTCCGCCGTCACCTCATCATCATCGGCGAGGACATGGTCAACACGGCCTTCGACTCGCCCGTCGACCATCCGCCCGAGGATCAGATCCAGGACGCCGAGGGACGTCTCTACCAGCTTGCCGAAGCCGGCAAGTACGGCCAGGGCTTCGTCACTTTCAACGCAGCGCTGACGGCGGCCATCGACATGGCCGACAGCGCCTTCAAGCGCGCCGGCCACTTGTCGGGCCTCGCCACCGGACTTTCAGACCTCGACCGCAAGATGGGCGGGCTGCAGAAGTCCGACCTCATCATCCTGGCCGGCCGCCCGTCGATGGGAAAGACCGCTCTCGTCACCAACATCGCCTACAACGTCGCCAGGAACTACCGCTCCGAGAAAAAGCCCGACGGCAGCGAGGAGGTCGTCGACGGCGCCGTGGTCGGCTTCTTCTCGTTGGAAATGTCTTCCGAGCAGCTCGCCACCCGCATACTCGCCGAACAATCCGAGATCGGCTCGGAGAAGATCCGCCGCGGCATGATCGACGAGAAGGAGTTCCGCAAGCTCGTCGAGGTCTCCCAGGAAATGAGCCGCATTCCCCTCTACATCGACCAGACCGGCGGCATCACCATTGCACAGCTCGCCGCGCGCGCCCGCAAATTGAAGCGACAAAGGGGATTGGGCCTGCTCATCGTCGATTACCTGCAGCTGCTCGCCGGTTCGTCGAAATCTGCAAGCGCGGGCCGCGTGCAGGAGATCACCGAGATCACCACCGGACTGAAGGCGCTGGCCAAGGAGCTCAATGTTCCCATCATCGCCCTCTCCCAGCTCTCCCGTCAGGTCGAGCAGCGCGACGACAAGCGCCCGCAGCTCTCCGACTTGCGCGAGTCGGGCTCCATCGAGCAGGATGCCGACGTCGTCATGTTCGTGTTCCGCGAGGAATACTACGTCGAGCGCAAGAAGCCGAGCGAGGGCACCGAGGAGTTCCTGCGCTGGCAGCAGGAGATGATGAAGGTCTCGGGCAGGGCCGAAGTCATCATCGGCAAGCAGCGTCACGGGCCGGTCGGCACCGTTGCCTTGTCGTTCGAGGCGCAGTACACGCGCTTTGGCAATCTCGCCCAGGACTACCAGCTTCCCGATCGGTGACGAGGTGAACGCGCCCGATAACGACATGCAGGACATCTTGAACAACGCGCCGCCGCCGCCGCCGCTACCGTCGTCGTCGTCGTCGACCTCGACCGCATCGAATCCAACTGGCGGTCGTTGGCCGAGTTCGTCCGCCCTGCCGAATGCGGCGCGGTCGTCAAGGCCGACGCCTATGGCCTTGGCGCCCATCGCGTCATTCCCGCGCTCGATCGGGCCGGTTGCCGCACCTTCTTCGTCGCGACACTGGATGAGGCGATCGCCGCCATCACGCTGGCACCGCTTGCTACCGTCTACATGCTCGACGGCATCATCAAAGAATCGTCGGAGGCCGTCCGCGCAGCAAAGATCATCCCCGTGCTTTCGACGCTGTCGGAGATCGCAGAATGGTCGGCGCATTCGACGACGCGCAAGGACCGCCTTCCAACCGCGCTGCATATCGACACCGGATTGAATCGTCTCGGGCTGTCGGCCAACGACATCCAGTCCCTGGTCCGCAACGCCCACATGCTCGATCGCCTCGACGTGACCTTGGTAATGAGCCACCTCGCCTGCGCTGACGAACCCAACGCGACCAAGAACGAGCAGCAGCGCGGCATCTTCGAGCAGCTCTCCCCGCTACTGCCGAACAGTGCACGCTCGCTTGCCGCCTCCGATGGATTGATGCTCGGCAGGGACTACCACTACGACCTCGTCCGGCCCGGCTATGCGCTCTACGGCGGACAGGCCTTTGGCGGAGGCCCGACACCTGTTGAACCTGTCGTCCAAGTGCACGCCAAGATCCTGCAGGTGCGCGACGTGGCGCCTGGGCAAACGGTCGGCTATGGCGCTTCTTGGTCTCCCGAAAAATTGAGCCGCATTGCTGTCATCGCTGCCGGCTATGCCGACGGGCTGTTCCGCCACCTCTCGCGCGCGAACACCGGGACAACTTCATCCGCGCAAAAATCACAACCTGCCGCTCACGTCGCCATCAACGGCAAGCTGGCGCCGATCGTCGGCCGCGTCTCGATGGATCTCATCACCGTCGACGTCACTGATATTGGCGAGCCGGTCCCCGCGCCTGGTGATTTCGTCGAAGTGATCGGCCCCAACGTCAGCATGGAAGCCTTTGGCGCATCAGCCGGCACCATCGGCTACGAGGTGCTGACCGCGCTCGGACGCCGGTTCCATCGCTTCTACAAGGGCGGGAAGGGTTAGCAGCTGATGGCCAAGCCCGCCAAGACTGCCTACGTCTGCCAGGCGTGTGGCGCCGTCACCTCGCGCTGGTCGGGCAAATGCCCGAGCTGCGAGGAGTGGAACACGCTCGTCGAGGAAGTCACCACTCCGGTCGCCGCAGTGCCCGGATCAGGCCTCGCCAAGGCGACGCGCGGCCGCGCCGTTCCCCTCGAGACGCTGCAAGGCAAGAGCGAGGAGGCGCCGCGCTTTTCGACCGGTTTCGCCGAGCTCGATCGCGTCACTGGCGGCGGCATCGTTCCTGGCTCCGCACTGCTGATCGGCGGCGAGCCCGGCATCGGCAAGTCGACGATCCTCTTGCAGCTTGCCGCCGCACTCGCACGCACCGGCCGCCGCGCCATCTATTTCTCGGGCGAAGAGGCAACCGCGCAGGTCCGCCTCAGAGCCGAGCGCCTGGGCCTCGCCGATGCACCCGTCGCCCTCGCCGCCGAAACCAACCTCGCCAACATCCTGGAGACGGTCGGCTCCGACAAACGCGCCGATCTCATCGTCATCGACTCGATCCAGACGCTTTGGACCGATGCGCTCGAAGCCGCGCCCGGCACCGTGAGCCAAGTCCGCGCCGCCACCCAGTCGCTGATCCGCTACGCCAAGGGACACGGTGCCGCCCTGCTGCTCGTCGGTCACGTCACCAAGGATGGCCAGATCGCCGGACCCAAGGTGATCGAGCACATGGTCGACACCGTGCTCTACTTCGAAGGCGATCGTGGCCACCCCTACCGCATCCTGCGCGCCGTCAAGAACCGCTTCGGCGCGACTGACGAAATCGGCGTATTCGAGATGGCCGGCGCCGGCCTGCGCGAGGTGCAAAACCCTTCAGAGTTGTTCCTGGGCGACCGCGACGCGGCAAGCCCCGGAGCGGCGGTCTTCGCCGGCATCGAAGGAACGCGCCCCATCCTGGTCGAAATCCAGGCCCTCGTCGCGCCGTCCTCACTGGGCACGCCGAGGCGCGCCGTGGTCGGATGGGACGCCAACCGCCTTTCCATGCTTTTGGCAGTCCTGGAAGCCCGTTGCGGCCTTTCCTTCGCGCAAGCCGACGTCTACCTGAACGTCGCTGGCGGCCTCAAGATCATCGAACCCGCTGCCGATTTGGCCGCAGCCGCCGCCCTTCTGTCGTCATTTTCCGGTGTTGCGCTCCCGCCGGATCACGTCTACTTCGGAGAAATCTCGTTGTCGGGTGCCGTCCGTGCTGCCGCGCATATGACCGCTCGTCTCAAGGAAGCCCAGAAGCTGGGCTTCAAGCGTGCTGTCACACCGGCTGCCGGCGAAATCGATCGCGCTGCGCTTGCCCTTGAGATCGACCGCATAGATCACCTCAAAGCTCTTGCGGAGTCCATTTCGTCGTGATTGACACGCCAATATCGCTGCGCCAACGGGCTGCCTCGCCCGGTGCACCAAACGAGCAGGAGCAATCTGGATGATAGGGCCGCTGAGCTACTTGGATATCGCCTTGCTGGCGGTTTGCTTCATCTCCGCCCTGCTCGCCATGTATCGCGGCTTCGCCCGCGAGATGCTGTCGATCCTGTCATGGGTGGTCGCGTTCGCCGCGACATTCTACGCGATCATCAACCCGGAAAAGTATGGCGGTAAGCGCGGCGGCGGCTACGGCTCGGGCTTCGCCACGTCGATCGCAGAGGACTTGGCCAAGCAGATCGACATGCCCGTCCAGATTGCCCAGATCGCGGTCGGCGCGGTCATCTTCCTGATCGTACTGATCATCGTCCATTTGATCACGGCGCGCATTTCCGATTCCATCCTGGACAGCCGCATCGGCCTGATCGACCGCATCCTGGGCTTCGCCTTCGGTGTCGCGCGCGGGTTCGTCCTGATCGTCATTCCCTACATGCTTTACGAAGCCTTCATGGTCGATCCCAAGAACCCTCAGAACGCTTGGCCGTGGGTCACAAAGGCCCAGTCCCTGCCCTACATCCGCTCGGCCGGCGACTCGATCAAAACCGTGCTGATCAGGATCATCCCGTCGTCACTGACGGCGCCGCCGGCGCCCGCGGGCGGCGAGCAGCAAGGTTCTATTATGCCCCAGGGACAATTCGCGGTAGGGCTGGCGGATCCTGTGGTATTTCATATATCTGTCACGTGGCGGCACACCTGATTTCGTCCGTTATAGGACGAACAACGGGCATCTGCCCGCCACGGCGCCTGTGTGGACGGGCAGCGACGGACGGCGAAGGCGAGCGGGAGATTGCCATGGCGCACCTGGATGCGAACACGCGATTGGGCGCGCGTGCTTCCGATACCGATACTCCCGACACACCCACTCCTGAATCATTCGATCCAGGCTACTCGCGATATGGCGACGATCGCCTGCGCGAAGAATGCGGCGTCTTCGGTGTCTTCGGCCATCCCGACGCCGCTGCCATGACGACACTCGGCCTGCACGCGCTACAGCATCGCGGCCAGGAGGCCGCCGGCATCGTCACCTACGATGGCCGCCAGTTCCACCAGGCGCGGCGCATGGGTCTGGTCGGCGACAACTTCAACAAGGCCGACATCTTGAATCGCCTGAAGGGCCGCATGGCCGTCGGCCACAACCGCTATTCCACCACCGGCGACACCGTCGAGCGCAACATCCAGCCGCTGTTCGCCGATCTCAATACCGGCGGTTTTGCCGTCGCCCACAACGGCAACCTGACCAACGCCCTCACCTTGCGCCGCGAACTGATCCAGTCTGGCGCCATCTGCCAGTCGACATCGGACACCGAGGTGATCCTCCACCTCATCGCCCGCTCGAGCAAGGGCCGCATCATCGAGCGCTTCATCGATGCCATCCGCCAGATCGATGGCGGCTACGCACTCGTCTGCCTCACCAACGACATGATGATCGCCGCCCGCGATCCCGTCGGCATCCGCCCGCTGATCCTCGGTCGCCTCGGCACCGCCTACGTGCTCGCCTCCGAAACCTGCGCCCTCGACATGGTCGGCGCGGAGTTCGTCCGCGAGATCGACAACGGCGAGGTCATCGTCATCACCGACGACGGCTTGCAGAGCCATCGACCATTCCCGAGGCGGCCGGCACGCCCGTGCATCTTCGAATACATCTACTTCGCCCGCCCCGACAGCATCATAGGCGGCAAGAGCGTCTACGACATCCGCAAGCAGATGGGCGTCGAGCTGGCGCGCGAGAGCGCCGCTGACGTCGACGTCGTCGTTCCCATTCCCGACTCTGGCGTTCCCGCAGCGATCGGCTATTCGCAGCAGTCCGGCGTCCCCTTTGAGCTTGGCATCATCCGCAATCACTACGTCGGCCGCACCTTCATCGAGCCTGAGCAGCGCATCCGCGCGCTCGGCGTCAAGCTCAAGCATTCCGCCAACCGCGGCGTCATTCGCGGCAAGCGCATCATCTTGATCGACGACAGCGTCGTGCGCGGCACCACGTCGAAGAAGATTGTCGAGCTGATGTACGAGGCCGGTGCCAAGGAAGTGCATATGCGTATTGCCTCGCCGCCCATCACGCATCCCGACTACTACGGCATCGATACGCCGCGCCGCACCGACTTGCTTGCGGCTAATTTCGATCTGGAAGGCATGCGCGCATTCATGGGCGCCACGTCGCTTGCGTTCCTGTCCGTCGATGGCATCTATCGCGCTGTCGGCTACGACAAGCGCGACGCCTACGCACCTCAATTCACCGATCACTGCTTCACCGGGCACTATCCGACCCAGCTCATCGATCAGAACGGAGAGCAATCAGGTGCGCCGAGGCAATTGTCACTCCTTGCCGAGGTACGCTGAGCCCAATTCCGGCGACGCCGACAGGATTTCTCGACGCCATTCGTTGTAATGCCAAAGTTGCGTGCCATATCGTCACTATGTATTTCGCCGCGCGCAGAGTCCCGCTCCGGTTCTCAAGGCTGGCCCGAATTGGCTGGCGGCCACGCACGCTGCTGACGCTTGCAGCAAGTCCTGCGCTCACAAGCTGCCGACTCGCCTGCACCCTGCTTTTGTTGGTGGCAACACTCTCGACCCATGCGCTGGCTGAACCAACCGCCGGGAACGCCCGCTCAATCCACACCGGCGGCACATCGGGCGCCTACCACTTGAGCTTCTGCCCGGCAATGGTCGCTGCCCTTGAGAAGGCTGGTCACAAATATTCCTGCACTTCTTCAGCAGGCAGCCTCGAGAACATGCAGCGTGTTGCCGCCAATCCGGCCGACATCGGCTTGGCCCAGCTCGACGTGCTGACCCTGGAGCGTGGTAGCTTCAATCAAGGCCGTGCATTTCAGACGATCCGCAGCGACGACGTCCGCGAATGCATATTCGCCGTCGCCCGCAACAGCGAGTTGAAGAGCTTTGGTGATATCGCCGCGCGCGCCGACAAGCTGCGCTTCATTCTGCCACCCGAGACGTCCGGCAGCGCCGGCACCTTCCGCTACCTGAAGTCGATCGATTCCGACCTCGCTGCAGCCCGTTCCGTACGTCATGTCGGCGATGCAGACGAAGCCATCCGCCTTGCATTGGCCGCCGACGACACTGTCGCAGTCTTCGTGCAGTTCCCCGAACCGGACAATCCGCGCTTCCAGCTCGTCAATCGGCTCGGCGGGCATTTCGTACCGATGATCGATCGCTCCATCCTGTCCGCGTCGATCGAGGGACGCTCCGTTTACACGGCGGCGGAGACCGAGGTCATGGACGCAGGCTGGACTGAAAAGGCGACCAGGGTCGTCACCGCCTGCACGCCGCTCGTCGTCTTCACCGGTGCTGCCGGCCGCATCACGGATCATCAGGAAGCCGGCGCGCACTCCGACGCAATCGCCAGGATCAGCGTCATTCCCTCCGAACAGCTTCATCCGGCCGACGGCCTCCTGGCATCGATGCTGAAGCGCACGCGCGAGATGTCGGCCGGCGCCGTCACCAAGCTGATCGATGTCTCCGAAGCTGCCCGCAAGAAGACCGAGCCACTCCTCGAAAAGGCCAGGGAAGCCACCACCAAGGCTCTGGAGGGCGCCAAGCCGCACGTCGACAAGGCCAAGGAGACGGGCGCACAGACGTTGGAAAGGGCCAAGGAAACCGTCAAGGACCTTATCGAGCCGGCCGAACCTGCGCCGAAGCCTGCGCAGTAGCACGCGAGGGCTTGCCGGTTTCGGCCCAGGCGTTTAGCAAGAACCCCTGACAGCAGTACCCTCACTTCATGAGCCTCGCCTCATCAAATTCCGAGCAAGAAGCAAAATGCCCCCGTCCCCCGACTTCGCTGGCCGTATCGCACTGGTAACCGGCGCTTCGCGTGGCATCGGCCGCGCGGTGGCGCTGGAGCTTGCCAAAGCGGGCGCGCACGTCGTCATCTCGGCGCGATCAGCAGGCGCCCTGGAAGATCTCGACGACGAGATTCGCGCGCTCGGCGGCAACGCCACCATCCTGCAGCTTGACCTGCGCAAGGGCGACCGCATCGACGCCATCGGCCCGACCATCTATCCGCGTTGGGGCAGGCTCGACATCCTCATCGCCAACGCCGGAACTCTGGGTCCGCTGTCGCCGCTGCCTCACGTGACGGCCGATGCGTGGGATCTCGTCATGAAGACCAACCTCGACGCCAACTGGCGGCTGATCCGCACGCTCGATCCCCTGCTGCGGTTATCGGAAGCCGGCCGCGCCGTGTTCGTCACTTCGGGAGCGGCAACCGGGGAGCACGCCTACTGGGGCCCCTATGCGGTTTCGAAGGCCGCGACCGACGCACTGGCGCGCACATGGGCCGCCGAGGCCGCCAATTCGAACTTGCGTGTGAACCTGATCAATCCCGGTCCGATCGCGACTCATATGCGCGCGAAAGCGTTTCCGGGAGAGAACCCTGACACGCTCCCCAAACCCGCCGACATCGCGCCCCTGTTTCTCGAGGTGGTCGCCAAGTCGCAGACCGCCAACGGCGAAACATTCCAGGCCCGCCAGTGGCTGGCAGGGCGCTCTCAGCATTTCGCCACGGTCGATGAGTGTTGACGACCGACCACGCCGCAACCACCGCACGTGATTGTCGCTGGCATTTCAAAAATAGATTTCCATGCCGTCGAAGGCCGGCTCGACGTGCGGCGGCATATCCCGTTTCAGCGTCGCATAATCGAGATCACCCGTCATATGTGTGAGCACTCCGCGTTTCACACCGAGCCGCTCGATCCAATGCACCGCTTCCTTGACGCTGAAATGGCTCGGGTGCGACGTGTAGCGCAAGGCATCCACCACCCACACGTCGAGCCCCTTGAGCCGCTCTTCCGCTTCGGCACTCAATGATGAAACATCGGGCGAATAAGCGACATTGCCGAACCGCAGCCCGAGCGAGAAGATGTCGCCGTGTACCTGGCTGATTGCCTCCACGACGATAGGGCCGCCCGCGCCCTCGATGCTGATCTTGTCACCACCGTTGAAATCGCGCGCATTCAGGATCGGCGGATAGCCCGATCCCTCCGGCGTCTTGAAGCAGTAGCCGAAGCGGCCTTCCAGGCTGTCGCGAGTCGGCCGGTCGAACCAGACATCGATGCGCCGCTTCATGGCATAGGCCACCATGCGCAGGTCGTCGATGCCGTGCGTGTGGTCGGCATGATCGTGCGTGAAGATGACGCCGTCGAGATGCGCGACGCGCGTTTCAAGCAGCTGCTCGCGGATGTCGGGTGGCGTATCGATCAGAACCCGCGTCACGCCGCTGCCAGCGAAGCGCTCGACCAGCACCGCGCAGCGCCGTCGCCGATTCTTCGGATTCTCCGGATCGCACTGCCCCCACATTGCGCCAATGCGCGGCACGCCACCCGAGGAACCGCAGCCCAGGATCGTCAGGCGATGGGACTGACGCTTATCGATCATGCGCTGTGGCCTGCATCTTTCGCGCTTGCAGCCGCCGGCCTCTTCACCTTGGTGAAGAGACGGAAGAAGTTCTGCGTTGTCGCCGCCGCGAACTCCTCCGGGTCGATGCCCCGCGCCTTGGCGATGGCGGCCGCAGTGTGCACGACGTAGGCCGGTTCGTTGGTCTTGCCGCGATAGGGCTCGGGCGCCAGGTATGGCGCGTCGGTTTCCACCAGGATGCGATCGAGCGGCACCGCCTTGGCGATCTCGCGCAGCGCCTCCGACTTCTTGAAGCTGACCACACCGGTAAAGGAGACGTGTAGCCCCAGCTCCACCGCCCGCATGGCGAGATCCATGCCGCCCGTATAGCAGTGCAGGATCGCCGGGAACGCGCCCTTCGCGTGCTCTTGCTCCAGGATCGCCTTGCAGTCCTGATCGGCATCGCGCGTGTGGATTTCCAGCGGCAAGCCGGTGATGCGCGCCGCCGCGATGTGCCGCCGGAACCCCTCCGCCTGGTTCTCGCGTGTCGACTTCTGATAGTAGTAATCGAGCCCCGCCTCGCCGATCGCCACGACCTTCTCGTGCATTGTCGCAAGCCGCACCAGCTCTTCGGTCGTCACATCCATCTCGTGATCGGCATTGTGCGGATGCGTGCCAACCGAGCAGTAGAGATCAGGCTCGCGCGCCGTCAGCTGTAACAGCGTGTCGAGCTGTTTGACGCGCGTCGAGATCGTCACCATGACGCCGACTCCCGCCCGCTTGGCGCGCGTGATCACGCCCGCAAAATCCTCGGCGAACTGCGGAAAATCGAGATGGCAATGGTGATCGACGAGCATGTCAGTCCCAGTCTTGCAGGGAACGCTTCCCTTCTCATCCAGGGAAGCCGGAAAACGATAACGGCGACTTAACCGGCGCCCTTGTCTTTCTGGCGATTGGCGTCCTTTTTCGCTTGCTTCGCTGCCTTCGCCGCAGCCTGCGCCTCTGCCGACTGCCCGCCGCTCTTCTGCGCCGCCGCCGCTGGATCGATGTAGCGCGGGAACACACCCTGCGGCTCCGGCAGCACCGTTCCGGGCTTGAGGCGGCCCTTTTCGCCCAGCGCGCTGAACTGCCGCGCTTCGCCGTCAGGCTGTCCAAGCAGGTCGAGCAGCTTGGCCGCCGACGCCGGCATCGCCGCCTGCACCAGGATTGAAAGTTGCCGCACCGTCTCCGCCGCGACGTAGAGGATCGTGCCCTTGCGCTCGGCCGACAGCGACTTGTCGAACGGCTTCTCATTCGCGAAGTAGCGGTCGCCTTCCGCCACCACCTCCCAGACTTCATCGAGCCATGACTTGATCGCCTGCCGGTCCATCGCCGCCCTGCACTTCGCATGCAGTGCATCGGCCTTCGCCAACAATGCCTCGTCCGCTTCCGTGAAAGGCCCTGGCTGCGGCACCCGACCCTCGAACCCCTTGCCGATCATCGACAACGAGCGCTGCGCGAGATTGCCGAGTCCATTGGCGAGATCGGCATTGATGCGCGTCGCAATCGACTCGGGCGAATAGTTGCCATCCGCTCCGAACGCGACCTCGCGCAGGAAGTAGTGGCGCAATTGATCGACGCCGTAGTGCTCGACGAGCGCGAACGGGTCGAGCACGTTGCCGACCGACTTCGACATCTTCTCGCCCTTGTTGAGCACGAACCCGTGCCCGAACACGCGCCTGGGCAGCTCGATCCCAGCACTCATCAGGAACGCCGGCCAATAGATGGCGTGGAACCGCATGATGTCCTTGCCGATCACGTGCACGTCGCACGGCCAGAACTCTTTGCGCTCATCCCCGCCGCCGAGCAGCCCCGTCGCGGTCACGTAGTTGTTGAGCGCATCGATCCACACGTACATGACATGGCCGGAATGACCGGGAACCGGAATGCCCCAGTCGAGCGTCGTGCGCGACACCGACAGATCCTCCAGCCCCTGGCGGACGAAGCTCACCACCTCGTTGCGTCGCTCCGGCGGCAGGATGAAGTCCGGGCTTTTCTCGTAGTGGTCGAGCAGCGGCTGCTCGTACTTCGACAGCCGGAAGAAATAGGTTTCCTCCTCCTGCCAATCGACCTCCGTGCCCGTTGGCGTGGCATAGCGCTGCCCGTCGCGCACTTCCGTCTCGCTCTCCTTGTAGTAGGTCTCGTCGCGCACCGAGTACCAGCCGCCGTAGGTCTTCAGGTAGATGTCGCCAGCGGCCTCCATCCGCCGCCACAGTTCTTGGCATGCGACGTAATGGCGTGGCTCGGTGGTGCGGATGAAGTCGTCGTTGGACAGGTCGAACGCGCGCACCATGTCGCGAAAGCGCGCGGAGTTGCGTTCAGCCAGCTCGCGCGGGCTCATGCCCTCCTTGGCCGCCGTCTGCTTCATCTTGAGGCCGTGCTCGTCCGTCCCTGTCAGGAAGAACACGCGTTTGCCATCGAGCCGCTCGAACCGCGCGATGGCGTCCGTGGTGATCGCCTCGTAGGCATGGCCCATATGCGGCACGCCGTTGGGATAGGAAATCGCCGTCGTGATGTAGAAGGGCTTTGCGCTTGCCATCGCCTGGTCCTCTGCCGGCATCGAACCGCGCCTCGCCCCCGCACGCCGCGCAAGACCTGAACGGCCTATCGGGCTGCGGTCTCGAGCCGGGACACGGTGGTGAGGATCAGCGTCTTCCGATCGAGATTGAGAGCAACGGTCTCCGCCTTTTCGCGGGCCACTGTTTCCCATACCTCGGCCAGGGTGGCAAGCCGCTCCGGCCCCGCCAGAATTCGGGCCAATTCGAGGTCGGCGGCCGCCCCTGCGCCGGTCGCCCCGGCCCTGACCGCGCGGGCCAGAAGATCAAGCAGAAGCTCGAAGAACAGCTCGAAGCGCACCTCCGCCGAGGCCCCCGAAATCGAATCGGCCAACTGATGCACCTTGGCCCAGCGCACCTCCGGCAGACCGGCAACCAGACCGTAGATCTGCTCGTAGAGCGCAAGCCCGTCATCCGAATTGAGACTGAGGAACCGGCGCACACTGCCATCCGCCAGCGCCATCAGCGTTGCAGTGGCCTCACCCGTCTTTATCTCTCGTCCGGCTGCCGCCAGCGCCTGGGCTGTCGCACGCTGCAGATCGTTGGCCTGCAGCGGCGCCAGAGAGAGCGTCCGGCAACGTGAGCGGATTGTCGCCAGGAGCCGCCCAGGCTCGGAGGTGACGAGCAGGAATAGCGTCTGCCGCGGCGGCTCCTCCAGCGACTTTAGCAGCGCATTGGCGGCATTGATGTTGAGTTCATCCGCGCTGTCGACGATCACCACCCGCCATGCACTTTCCGCGCCGCGATGGCCGAGGAACGACCGCAGCCGCCGCACCTCCTCCACCGAGATCGACTGCGGGAAGCGCTTGTCCTTGATGTTGTATTGCCGCCTTATCACCAGCAGGCCCGGATGCGACAGAGCCTTCACTTGTCGCGCGGCGACCGACTGCGCCGGCACGGCAAGACTTTCACCAAAGGCATCCCGCTCGCTTGGAACGGCAAGCATCGCCATCGCTGCGCGATAAGCAAATGTTGCCTTGCCGATGCCCTGCGGTCCCGCGATCAGCCAGGCGTGATGCATCTTGCCCGAGCCGATCGCGCGCGCCAGCTCGCACTCTGCCTCCTGGTGTCCGAAAAGCATGACCGTCTCGCGCGGATGAGGAAAACTCTCGAGCCGGTCGATCTCGGGAACGGCTTCGATCTCCTGCACGAGCGGAGCACGGGCCATGCGCTACTCCACCTTGTCGATCACGCGCGCCGCGACCTCGGCCCACACATCATTGCTGACCGCCGCGGCATCGCGCGCACCATCGACGACCACGCATCGCTTGGGCTCATCCCGCGCAATCGCCAGGAAGCCGTCGCGCAGCTTTTGGTGATAGGCCAGCGTCCTGCGCTCATACTTGTCGCGCCCCGCCTCGTCCTCGCCGCTCGCTGGCGCCGCACTTGCACCCGCCCCAGCGGTCCGCCGCGATTCCGCGCGGCCCAACCCAACCGCCGGATCCAGATCCAGGATCACCGTGAGGGTGGGTCGCGCATCGCCCACCACCAGACCCTCCAGGGCATCGAACGTCTCGCGCGACAATCCCCCCGCAACACTCTGATAGACGCGCGTCGAATCCGAGAACCGGTCGCACAGCACGAACTTGCCTGCATCGAGCGCCGGCCTGATGACCTTGGCGATGTGATCGGCGCGCGCCGCATAGAACAGCAGCGCTTCCGAAAGCGGAGCGTGCTCGGCGACATTCGGGCTCAGGATCAGCGCACGCACCTGCTCGGCGAATGGTGTTCCGCCGGGCTCCCGCGTTACCACCACGTCACGACCCATCGAGCGTAAGCGATCGGCCAGAAGCCGCACCTGGGTCGACTTGCCGGTGCCTTCGCCGCCCTCGAATGTGATAAACCGTCCAAACGCCATTCCGCCTACCCCAACAGCCCGAGTTGGCAGCCGTCTGCCGCGCGCTCCAGATGCGGTCGCAAGATGCGCCGGACCTCGCCGTCAGCATGCAGCGGCGCTCGCGAATTGAGGGAGACAAACATGGGCGCGCCCAATGTGTGATAAAGATCGAGATGTTCGACGTCGGCGTGAGCCGCAACCGCAGTTGTGGCCATTTCGCGCGCCACACTAGAGGAATGTCCGAGCGAAGCAAGAGCGGCGCCGAACGGCCTGCCCAATGCCGCCGGCCGCCACGCAGCCACGACCCCTACAGCTTGATCTTGATCCAGCCGAACGCCATGTGGATCAGGCTGTCGAAGCCCTGCCGCATGACACCCGCCTTCTCCACGTCACTGGCCGCAAAAAGCGGCACCTCGCTCATCGCCGAGGTCGAGGACGTGACGCGCAGCTTCGCCACCTGGTCGCCGCGCTTGATGGGCGGCTTCAGCGGCCCCTTGTAGACGATCTCCGCGCTGAGCCGCTGGTTCGCCGGGTACTTCGGCAGCACCACCGTCACGCCGTCCTTGCCGACCAGCGGCACATAAAAGCTGTCGCCGCCCCACACGCGCGCGGAGCCGACCACCTCGCTATCGTTGAAAAGCTTGTAGGGCATGAACGATCTGAAGCCCCATTCCAGCAGCTTGCGGGCCTCGTCGCGCCTGTCGTTGGACGTAGCGAGCCCGTTGACGACGACGATCAGGCGCTTGCCGTCCTGCACCGCCGTGCCGACCATGCCGTAGCCCGCCTCCTTGGTGAAGCCGGTCTTCATGCCGTCGGAACCGATGTCGAGAAACAGCAACGGATTGCGATTGATGAAGCGATGCTTGCGGTACTTGAACTCGCGCTGCGCAAACATTGTGAAGCGGTCCGGATACTCCGTAATGATGTACCGCGCCAGCTGCGCCAGTTCGCGCACCGTCACCATGTGACCTTCGTCATGCAGACCGGTTGCATTGCGGAACGTCGACTTGGAAAGACCGATGCGCTTGGCTTCGGTGTTCATCATTTGCGCGAAGGCGCTCTCGCTGCCGGCAATCGACTCGGCGATCGCGATGCAGGCATCGTTGCCGGATTGCACGATGATGCCCTGCAGCAGCTCTTCGACCGTTGCCTTCTCGTTGATCGGCACGAACATCGCTGACGTACCCGACGGCGCGCCGCCGGTCCGCCAGGCGTTCTCGCTCATCGTCACTTCATCGGTGAGCTTGAGCGTCCCGTCCTTCAGCGCCTTGAACACCACCGCAAGCGTCATCAGCTTGCTCATGCTCGCCGGTGGCGTCAGCACGTCCGCATCGTGCTGAAACATCAAGCCGCCGCTGTCCGCGTCCATCAGGACGGCGTGCTTCGCCTTGGGAACAAAGGCCGCTTGCTCTGCCGCAACCGCGCCGAGCCCGCCAAGGACCCAAACGAGAAGACCAATCATCAGTGCCGGAAAAGACAGTCGCATGAGCAACAACGCGCGCGCCTCGCACGTGGATCAGCCAAGTAATCGCTGGATTCGTCACAAGTCCCAGACGAACTATCCCGTTTCGAGGGCGGTCGTGTCAACGCCTTGACTCGGCGGAATTGTCAGGACCGCCACAATCCACCGACTCGCGCCCTGACAAGTTGCATGTCCACGCATGAATCGGACGAACTGACGAACGATTCCCGCGAGCGTCATCCGTGCGCGTTATTCGGCCATCTACGCCAGACACGGCTCCAGCCCGCTATTGTCAAATTTGAGTGCCGCCCCGAGGCTCACATCGCCTGCTGGCCGCCATTCCCCGCGGCAACACGGCTCGCGCCAGAATTCCACGGCTGGCTGGCCAGATACTGCCGCTCACGACTGTCATCGCCGTTGAGCGGAGCACGTCCTGCATAGCGCACGCGCACCTTCGCCAGGCCCTTCGATTCGAAATCCAGACTATGCGCGGCCGCACGCGAAAGATCGATGATGCGCCCCCCGGAGAACGGTCCGCGATTGTTGATCCTGACAAGTATCGTGCGGCCGTTTTCGAGGTTCGTCACGTAGGCATACGACGGCAGCGGCAGCGTCGGATGCGCAGCACTCAGAGCGTGCGTGTTGAAGATCTCGCCATTGGCGGTCTTGCCGCCGTGAAAACCTTCGGCATACCAGGAGGCCAAGCCCGACTTGTCATAATTTGGATCATGTTGCGGCACGTACCACTTGCCGGCCACCTTGTAGGGCTTGCCGATCTTGTAGCCGCCTCCACCACGCTCGCTCTCATGTGATTCTGCTACGGCTGGATTTGCAGCGACCGCGGGCTTGGGCGGAGCAGGCCGCGCCTGCTCGATCATCGGTGCTGCAGCCGCGCGTGGGATTGGTGCTGCTTCCGGCTTCGGTTGCGCGGGCTGCGCTTGCTCGATCACCGGTGCAGCAGCCGTCACTCGCGGATTGGCTGCAATCTCCAGCTTTGATGCAGAAATCGATGGAGCAAGCCGCGCCGGCTCCTCCACCGCATTCCACGAATAGTTCGTTGCGTATTGCGCACTGGAGCAGCCCGCCGCAAAGAGCGAGAGCACCACAGCGCCCAACAAGCCGCCTCTGCCGCCGCCACTCCGCTCGCTCATCAGGCGCGAGCACAGCAGCCACCTCGACGGCATCGCCGTCGGCGCTTCAAGTTGCATGTCCCTCTGGGCCCCGAATCCCCAAGTTCCCCTGCGAGCCTGCCTGCTTGGGCCAACCCACGCGCCCAATCTCAACTGATTCGGCGTCTGAACAACGACCATAACATGGCAGCCCCCACCGCAAGTCGCATTACTCCGTCCGCAGCATATATCCGTACTGAGAACCTCCCACATTGTCGCCGCACGGACACATGAGATCGGCTTCGCCGCCAATCTGCGCAAAAATGGGTCCGCGCGAAACGTTCCCCTCAAGGGCCGACACCACCTCGACAGCGCCGAACGCACCGTCGAACCCGGCTAAGCGGCTCGAAATGTCGCAGCTTGCAGTCCTGCCGGTCGGGCGCTCCCTACCCGCATCTGGATAACGCGCCCGGTCTGCGCTACACGCTCTCGAGCGTGGCGCCGAGGGATCAGGCCTCATGTCGTGCGCGCCGCAACGGATGGGTGGCCGAGTGGTTTAAGGCAGCGGTCTTGAAAACCGCCGTGGGTTCACGCCCACCGTGGGTTCGAATCCCACCCCATCCGCCACCAGCAATTTGTCCAAACCGGAGTACATGATAACGGTATGGACGCACGACTTGGTTGTTGACCTCGCCCAAATGTCGAAACGGCCAACGCCGCCGCAGGCGCAAACCTCTAGGCGAAATCGAATTGCCAGTGAGCGCAAGCACGGCCTCCTGTCAGCGGTCCATTGGCAACACGTGCTGAACTGCTGGCCTCACGCGAGCTCGCGAAACTGAAGCCACTGCGAGCATTCAAATGCGCCACGTGCGCGTGCCGCACCTAGCCGAGCGCAATTATTGTGCGTTTGCCTGGCAGCGGCGCCCAAAGTTTCATCGAATGTGCGGCTGATCGCCTGTCTGTGCAGGCTTTTTCGCGTTGGCCCGAAAGCTGCTAGTTGGATTGGATACGCTGCGACGACAGCGCAGGGGCTCGCGAGATGTTCAATGAAATGCACGATGAGGTCGGCAACACGCGGGAGGCCTATGCGCAGATCCACGGTTGGATAGATGAGACCGGAGGCGATGTGCTCAAGCAGCGCAGCCGCGACGCAGAAGCCTTGTTCCGTCGCATCGGCATCACGTTTGCCGTTTATGGCGAGGGCGGCGATCCCGAACGCCTCATTCCCTTCGACCTGATCCCGCGCGTCTTCAGCGCCGCCGAGTGGCGCCGCATGTCGCGCGGCATCGAGCAACGCGCCCGCGCGCTCAACGCGTTCCTCTATGATGTCTACCACCGCGGCGAAATCGTTCGTGCCGGCATTGTTCCTGCTTCACTCGTCTATTGCAACAACGCCTTTCTGCCCGAGATGATCGGCATCGAACCTCCGGGGCGTGTCTACAGCCACATCGTCGGCATCGATATCGTGCGCACAGGGCCAGACGACTTTCTGGTCCTGGAAGACAACTGCCGCACGCCATCCGGCGTCAGTTACATGCTCGAGAACCGCGAGATCATGATGCGCATGTTCCCCAAGCTCTTCGCGGCGGGAAGTGTCGAGCACGTCGATCAATATCCAGAGCAGCTGCGTGACACGCTCGAGGAGATGGCGCCGCCGCGCTGCAAAGGGCAGCCCACGGTCGTGATCCTCACTCCGGGATCGTTGAACAGCGCCTACTACGAGCACTCGTATCTGGCAGACCTGATGGGCATCGAGCTGGTGGAACCGCAGGACCTGTTTGTCGACGAAGCGCGCGTCTGGATGCGCACGACCCGCGGCCCCCATCCCGTCGATGTCATCTACCGGCGCATCGACGACGACTATCTCGATCCACTCGCCTTTCGACCCGACAGCCTCTTGGGCGTTCCCGGTCTCTTCGATGTCTATCGCTCAGGCGGAGTGACATTGTGTTCCGCACCCGGCTCCGGCATCGCCGACGACAAGGCCATCTACACTTACGTGCCGGAAATGATCCGCTTCTACCTCGGTGAGAAGCCCATTCTGCAGAATGTGCCGACGTGGCAATGCGCCAAGCCCGATGAGTGTGCCTACGTGCTGGACAACATCGCTGACCTGGTTGTCAAAGAGGTCCATGGCTCGGGCGGCTATGGAATGCTGGTCGGACCCAAAGCAACCAAGGAGCAGTGCGAAGCTTATGCGAAGCGTGTTGCCGCCAATCCGGAAAACTATATCGCCCAGCCAACGCTCGACTTGTCGACCGCGCCGACGTTCGCGAACGGTTCGATCGCCGCCCGGCATGTCGATTTCCGCCCCTTCTGCCTCGTCGGCGAGCGCATCCGCCTGACGGCAGGTGGCTTGACGCGCGTTGCGTTGAAGGAAGGCTCGCTGGTCGTCAACTCCAGCCAGGGCGGCGGCGTCAAAGATACCTGGGTCCTCACGGAGTGAGTGGGGTGCTGAGCAGAACCGCAGAAAATCTCTACTGGCTGGGCCGCTACGTCGAACGGGCGGAAAGCACTGCGCGCTTCATCGAGATGGGGCGCCGCATGGTCATGCTGCCAAGTGGATCGGACAAGGACGAATGGCGATCCGTGATCCTGGCCTCCGGCGGCAGCGTGCCCGCCGACGCGCCCGGACCAATGACCGAGCACGACGCGATCCGCACCCTGCTGCTCGCAACCGATTCCCCGTCCTCCATTCGCTATTGTCTGGCCCGCGCGCGCCACAACGGCCGGGCGATCCGAACCGCGCTTACTCAGGAGATGTGGGAGTCCCTCAACGACGGCTGGCGCCATCTCGAAACGCTCGATGAAGCGTCCGCCTCGCGCGATCTGCCGCAAGTGCTGGAATGGGTGAAGCGGCGTTCGTCGGCGTTCCGTGGCGCATCCGAAACAGGGATGCTCCGCAACGACGGCTTCGATTTTCTAAGGCTCGGCGGCTACATCGAGCGCGCCGACATGAAGTTGCGGCTGCTCGATGTCAAATACTACGTTCTGCTGCCGGAGACGGAAGTGGTCGGTGGCGGCCGCGACCATCATCAATGGACATCCGTGCTGCACGCAAGTTCTGCGGTTCGCGCCTACCACCACCTTTATCGCGGCAACTACAGCCCGTGGAACATCGCCGACTTCCTCATTCTCAACCGCGATTTTCCAGGCTCCTTGAGCCACTGCTACGGCCGCATCGGTGAGCATCTCGACCGGCTTGCGCGGCGCTACGGCGCCATTCACGAATGTCATTCACTCGCAAACAAACTCATCGCTCAGTTGGACGATCTCGGCATGGGAGCGATTTTCCAGCGCGGCCTGCACGAATTCATCCAGGAATCCCTCACCATGAACGCGCGTCTTTCCGACAAGATTCGCCTAGCCTATTATTTCTGAGGCCCACGATGCGCTTGAATGTCATCCACCGCACGCACTATGCATACGCACCTCCGGCCCAGCGCGTGGCATTGCGACTGCGGCTCTTTCCTTCCGCATTCGAGGGGCAGGAAAGCTCCAACTGGACCGTGAAGGTCAACGGCAAGAACGTAGAGTCGCTCTTTGTCGACGGATTTGGTGACGAACACGGCTTGTGGACCAGCAACGAGCCGTGCCCCTCGGTCGAGATTGTCGCTTCAGGTGAAGTGCACACGTCCGACAAGGCCGGCGTTGTCATCGGCTTGCCGCGAAAGCCGCCGCCGCACGTATTTCTGCGCTGCACCGATCTGACCGCGTCAAGTCCCAAGATTGAGGAGCTGGCTCGCAGCCTCCCCGGCAAGCACACCCTCGAAAAGCTGCACGAACTTTCCAAGGCGGTACGGGAGCACCTGACCTACACGCCCTCGACCACCACAGCCGATACGACGGCCGCGCAGGCCCTCGCGCTTGGCAAGGGTGTTTGCCAGGATCATGCCCACGTCTTCATCGCCGCCGCCAGGCGGCTCGGGATACCCGCACGCTATGTCGTCGGCTACATGGTTGCCTGGGACGATGCTGCCGAGCTTCATGAGACGCACGCATGGTCGGAGGCGCACGTCGACGATCTCGGCTGGGTCGGCTTCGATCCAGCCAATGGGCTTTGCCCGTCGGATCGCTACATCAGGGTCTGCTGCGGCCTTGACGCACACCATGCCGCGCCGGTAAGGGGCAGCGTCGGCGGCAACAGCACGGTCGATCTCAACGCCTACGTCGAAATCGCCCAGGCACAACAATAGCGCAACGATAGGGGCTCGCTTCAGGTGACCTACTGCATCGGGTTGAGGCTGAACGAGGGTCTGGTGTTGCTGTCGGACACGCGGACGAATGCCGGTGTCGACAATATTTCCCGGTTCCAGAAGATGTTCACCTGGCACGTGCCGGGGGACAGGGCGATCGCCATCGTCACGGCAGGCAACCTGTCGATAACTCAGGGCGTCATCACGCTCTTGAACAAGTCGATTGCCGAGTCCAGGACCGACGAAAAAATTGAATCCGTTCTCAATGCCCCGAGCCTGTACCGCAGCACGCAGCTCGTCGGCAACGCGATGCGCGAAGTCCAGGACCAGCACCGCAAGGCACTCGAGGAGCAGGGCGCAACGGCCAATGCCTCGATGCTCGTCGCCGGGCAAAGACGCGGCGGAAGACACCGGCTGTTTTTGATCTATTCGGCCGGTAATTTCATCGAGGCGACCGACGACACGCCCTACTTCCAGCTGGGCGAACACAAATACGGAAAGCCGATCCTGGATCGCGTGATAGAACCCACAACCACCATACCGACCGCACTCAAGGCGGCCATGGTCTCGATGGACTCCACCTTGCGCAGCAACTTGTCGGTGGGGATGCCACTCGACCTCGCCGTGATCAAGACCGACACCTTCAACTTCGCCGTACAGGCGCGCATCGAGCAGGAGGATTCCTATTTCCAGGACATCCGCTTGAAATGGTCGAATGCCTTGCGGGCGGCGTTCCAGGATCTTCCCGAGATCAAGCTCACCGAAAAGAACTGACGTCCGCGAATTGCGGCGCCAACGGGCTGTTGGCGCCAATCTGAAATTCTGGAGCGCAAGAGACCATCAGCATCCGTGATGACCAAGAGCCGACGTCAATGTGAGATCATTCCAGTGGGTCAATGCCGCCGATGTCGCAAACCCGAGCGACATCGGCGGCACGGCATCCCCCACGTTTTCTCAAGCCACTAGGCTGCCAGCCAACAGCACGTCATCGCGTTGCAGCCGGCCGTCTGGCCTCGGTCGTTTCCCGTTGCCGCTGTACCGGCTTCGGGCTCGGGGCAACCTTGGCCACCGGAGCCACCGGCCGGTTCGCCTCTTCACGGGTCCACAGCTTGTAGTTGATGAAGGTGTCGAGCAGCTCCTGGTTCGACACGTTCGTTTGCCCGCCCTGCTTCCTCATGAATTGCACGAAACGCAGGAACTCGTCGGCATCGCCGTTCTTACCCGGAAACGACTTCTGGATTTTCTCAAAGCTCACCGCGCGCAAGTTCTTTTGTTGTTCATCGAGCAGTTCCTGGACGACGGCATACCGCTCCCAGCCCTTTGCGGTTTCGCTGAGATCGACCGTGCGCCAGATCTCATTGCGCTGCGGTTCCTTGAGTTGATCGAACTTCGCGAACAGCTGCTCGATGAACTTCCGCACGATCGCGTAGCGGGCACCACCGGGCTGCCAATTGAAAACGGCCAGGACAGTGTGGAAATGCAGCGTGTCAACTGATTGGCCAACCGGAATGAGGCCCGGATAGTCATTGCTCGTGAACTCGATCTTGTCATAGACGCCAAGTGCGGCGTCATTGCTTGGAATCGGCAGGAGATGCAGATTCTCGTTGCTGGCCAACTCAGCCACAGCTTTGGACGGACTCCGTGTCGTGTAGATGATTGCTGCTACCTCTCCCGACTTGAGCTGAGCCAGTGCCTCGCTCCAAGTCGAATTGACGAGTTCGATGTCCTGGTCGCGCTTCAGTAGCTGCAACAGCGTGCGGCAGCTCATATCGGCTCCTGAGTTGGCTGGGCCGATGGCAACCTTCTTTCCTTTCAGCTGATCCATCGAGGCGTATTCCTTGCGTGCCACAAGGTGAAAGACCTCGTCATAGAGCCTGCTCACGAGCCTCAGTCGACGTTGGGCAGCCGGGAGCTTTCCGGTCAGCTCAAGATGTTTGAGCACATCGGAATGCGTCATACCGATATCGATGCCGCGCAGGTAGAGCATGTCCTCGATGTTGCGAACGGCGCCATATCCCATGATTGGCAAGACCCGCAACTTGCTCTGCTCGTCCAACACCGCCGCCAGATCACCGGCGAGCAACCCATATGTGTTGGATGCGTACTCGATACCTCCCGTGATCAGCGAGACGGTGTTGGTGTTGATCCGATCCCGTATCTCATCTTCGGTCTGAGCTGATGCGGGTAACGTAAGCAGGATTGTCCCTGCGATCGCCGTGACGGCGGCGAACAGGCTGCGAGTGAAAGGCATGGCGTGTGACTCCGGGGGGTTAAGTCAGCTTTCGATGACGCCAGTGCCAGCACCTTTTGTTGTCGCATTATCGCAATTGGCCGGACCGACGATCACCACGCACACGATACGCCGTCTGATATGAGGTGTACCACCTATTTTGAATTGTAACCGTTATAGAGTTAACGGGCACAAGAATATTGGTTGCAAATACATAGAATTAGCGCCCATTGCTAAATTCTCAAACGGTGCTCAGCACACATAGAATCCGGGCTCGACGATGAGCAAATCTTATCGCCGGTATCGCGCGCGCCGCCGCTCTCATGCCCCGCACGTCGCTCGCCGCTCCTGGCTGCGGCCTGCCGATTGAAGCTCGCCGGCGCAGGCGAAGAAACCTCAACCGCCGTGCTGCCCGCCGCCAATCCAAGACAGCCACGCTGAGACACCAACACCATAGATCGCCACGGCGACCAGAACGGATTGAGCAAGCGCCGACGCAGGAAAGCCTGACAGAACCGTCTGCAGCGCAACCGCCGCCCAAACCACGGTAAGCGCCATCGTCAGCGGCCGCATTGCCTGCACGCGCATGGGATGCACCCAATGTAGCGGCACGAACGTGGCCACCGTCGCGATCGCGATAAGGCCGCTCGCCATCGCCGGCCCGAGATCGAGCGCGAACACGTAGAACGCCACGATGTTCCAGATCGCTGGGAACCCTACGAACGCCAGATCACTCGCCTTACTCTCAAGATCCGAGAAGTGGAACAGCGACGACAGCAGCATCACGGCCACCAGCGGATAGACCAGCGGTTCGGGAAGCCGCCCGGCAACAAGGAGCGCCAGCACCGGCACGAACACGTAGGTCAGATAGTCGATGACCAGGTCGATGTGTTCGCCACTGAACCGCGCTAGATGCCGCTTGACCTCAACCGCACGCGCGATCGGTCCATCGATGCCGTCGATCAGGAATGCAACGCCTAGCCAGACGAACACGCGCGGCCAGTTGCGGCTCATCACCGCCTCGACCGCAAGCAGCGCGCAAACCGCGCCAAGCCCGGTGAACACGTGGACCGCTAGGCCCGCAAGCCTGTTGCCCAGATCCCGGTTCCTGTCGTTCGGTTCTGCCACCAGTCGTTCCGCCCCTCGGTATGGAATCGGGCCAGCATCTTACCAACCGGCTGGCCGGACGCGATCACGTCACCAACCGCACCTTGGCAATTGAACGGTTTGCGAGGCCTGAAATGTCAACAGACAACGAAAAAGGGAGCCTCCAGGGCCCCCTTCCAACCGCTTCAATTCGCCGAACACGTCGTGCGGCGACCGACGGCGACCTTAGAAGCGGTGCTTGACCGTTCCGCGAATCCGCAGGTCCTCGTCCTCGCGCGTCGTGTCCGGACGCGCGCTGTCGGCCTTCGGCTCCTGCGCCGCGCCATAGAGCAGCTCGAGACCGAAATCCATCTTCGGCAGCACGCCGAGCTTGCCGAGCCCCGGAATGCGAACTTCCGTGCCCTTAACCTCACCCTTGCTGGCGTCGCCTGAGGAAAAGCCCACATCAGGCTTCGCACTCGCCGTATTCGGCACAACCTGCTGCGTCGCCCCAGAGCTTGAGCCCTGCTGCTCCTGGAACGCTTCGGCGGACGTGGAAACCGCCACCAATGCGGCCCCTGCCACCAGTAATTTACCAAGTCTCATCGTAAGAACCTCGCCGGCCCTCTACGCGGCACCCTCGTTCCCCGCGAACATGATGCCTCGCGCCGCCAACCACAAGCATCATTCGGTCTTGGTTAAGTGCGGATGAATATTTCCCAGGCAGAGTGTTGTTGCGCCGCTATGTGGCCACGAACCCACATCCAGTCAAGATACTTACCGTGAGCCGAGTGTCGCCTGCTTTCGTCCATAGAATCCGCAAATTCCACGGTTGCAGCACCTCCTCGAACACGCCCGGCGATCTCGTCTCACGATCGCTTAAGCCATTGTTCTAAATATAAAACATTGACATGAATCGTCGTCGATGGCGCCTGTTTCGCGCTTGCTTCCGCAGCCCTACCCTTGGGTAGCGACAAATCAGCATCGCCCGCCACTCCACCAAAACCGGCCGTCTGGCCTTACAAAAATAAACAGCGGTCAACTCGGAATTCTCTCGACTGGCGGCGGCATCACCCGGCGTCGTAGGTTGAGGCAGGAATCGCCACCGGCCGATTGTTGTAGAGCATCCCGCAGGCACGGTCGGCCGCGCGGCCACGTATCGAAATTTGCCTTCCCAACCCGAGAGCGGCAGCCATGACCACGAAACTCTCGCAAGACCCGTCGCGCACGCAAGACCTCACAACCTCCGATGATTTCGACGCCGTAGTTGTCGGTGGCGGGCCAGCCGGTCTCGCAGCCGCCCTGGCCCTCGCCCGCACCGGGATTCGCACAGCCCTGGCAGCGCCGCCGCATCGCCCCGCGGGTGACCGGCCCGACATGCGCACCGCCGCACTGTTCCCTGGCTCGATCGCTATGCTCGCCAACCTCGGCCTGTGGGGCAAGCTTGCGCCGAAGTCCGCGGCCCTCAGGGCCATCCGCATCATCGACGATCGAAACGCGCTGCTGCGCGCTCCCGAAGTGATCTTCCGGCCCGACGAGATCGGCCGCACCAGCTTTGGCTTCAACGTCCCCAACGCCCCGCTGGTCGAAGCCTTGATCGAGCAGTGCCGTGACTCCGCCGCCAGCGTCCACATGATCGATACCGCCGGCGTCCGCACCCTCGACATCATGAGCGACAAGGTCGTCCTCACCTTGGCTGAAGGTCGCCAGCTGACGTGCAAGCTGGTCGCCGGTGCCGACGGCCGAAATTCGTTGTGTCGCAAGACCGCCGGCATCGCCACTGACGATTGGCGCTATGAACAGAGCGCGCTGACGGCGATTTTCGAGCACAGCCGTCCGCACGACGGCATTTCCACCGAGTTCCACCGTCCCGCCGGTCCCTGCACCACAGTGCCGATGCCCGGCAACGCCTCCAGTCTCGTGTGGGTCGAGCGCCCCGACGAGGCCGCTCGCCTTGCGGGCCTCGAGGACGATGGCTTCCGTCGCGCATTGGAGCAGCGGCTCGCTGGCCTGCTGGGATCGGTAGGCACGCTCAGTCCGCGCGTGGTCTTCCCGCTTTCCGGCCTCTCCGCCCGTACCTTTGGCTCCAATCGCGTGGCACTTATCGGCGAGGCCGGCCACGTCATCCCGCCGATCGGCGCCCAGGGGCTCAACCTCGGGCTGCGCGACGGCGCAGCGCTCGCGGACTGCGTCGCCGAGGCTCTCGCCGAGGGCCGCGACATCGGCGGACCCGAGACGCTCGCCGCCTTCGATCGCGCCCGTCGCATGGACGTCGCCTCGCGCAGCTGGACCATAGACCTGTTGAACAAGTCACTGCTGTCGCCGTTCCTGCCGGTTCACCTCGTGCGCGGTGCCGGTCTGTTCGCCTTGAAGTCGATCGGTCCGCTACGGCGCCTGGTCGTGCGTGAAGGCCTGCAGCCCTCTTTCGCCGAACCCGCTCTGATGCGCGAAGATGGTGCCATGGCCGTCGCTGCCATCCAATAGCGCTGGCGCAAGGCACACCAGCTGCAATGTTTACGAGCGTAGCCGCGATCGAATGGCACCGACCGCGGATGAAGCTTAATTCGGCGTAGCCGTGGATGCCAACATTGCCGGGGGTTGACCAGACCCAATTCCCCCGGCAGAAGCCCGTGCAGCGAATGCCTGCCAGCCCTCGACCAATTCACCGGGCGCAATCGTTCAGACCCCGACGGAAATGCAGCCGATCTCCCGCCTTCGCGATCTCCAGTTCCGCCTCGAGTACGTCGCCTTGCGCGTCGTCGTGGCGATGACCCACGCGTTGCCGCTGGAAGCGGCGGCGTCGGCGTCGGCATGGGCGTGGCGGCGCCTTGCTCCGCTCATAAATCCCAAGCGCCATGCCCGCGCCCTTGCCAATCTCGAGATTGCCTTTCCGGAAAAGGGTCTCGACGAACGCAAGGCGATCGCCAACGCCCACTGGGAGAACCTCGGCCGCGTCATGGTCGAGACCATGCGCCTCGACGAGATTCTCAACGAGAAGGACCGCATCGAACTCACCAACCCGAATGTGTTCATGCGCTACCGCGACAAGCTCGGCCCGATCGTCGGTATCTCGCTGCACATGGGCAACTGGGAACTCGCGGTGTGGCCGCTGACGATCGCCGGCGCCAATCCCGCTGCCGTCTACCGCTCCGTCAACAATCCCTATGTCGACCGCTACCTGAGAGAGCAGCGCCGCGAACTTTATCCCGGCGGCCTGTTGGGACGCGGCGGCGTCGAGGGCGAACATGGCGAAAGCCAGCGGACCGCGCGCGTCATCCTGGACTACGTCCGTCGTGGCGGCCGCCTCGGCATGGTCTGCGACCTCTACGACCGCACCGGCATTCCCGTGCCGTTCTTCGGTCGCGATGCCTTGACCCAGGCGATCGGCGTCATCATCGCCCGCCGCGTCGGCGCCCGCATCTGGTTGGCGCGCTGCGTCCGCAAGGAGAAATCGAGCCGTTTCTGGATCGAACTGAAGGAGCTGCGCATCCCCCGCACCGCCGACCAGACCGCCGACATCCGC
>JBGANK010000041.1:0-30675 GCA_044222395.1 Hyphomicrobiaceae bacterium
ATTGGCGATGAGCCAGCGAAAAATCCGCTGCGGCAGCTCGAACCACGACGCCATCGAGATGAACGTCAGCGCCACGCCGATAATCGCCCCGGTAAGAAATGACGGCCAGTGAATACCGATTGCGTTGCCGCCTGCGGTCGCCGCGTTTGAAATCGAGCCCGCGCGAATACTGCCCGGCGTGAAGTTGCCAACATCGGGCAAGCCGCCTCCGGCAGAAGCAAGCAGCCCCGCGACGGCAACGCCAACGACTCCGACAAACCAGGTCCCGATCCGCATCTAGCCAAACCCGCCGTTCCGCCGGCACCACAGCCGACAAACAACTTCGATGCCAACAAGGCTAAGCCTGAAGCGTCAACAACATGTTAACCACACGTCGCTCGACTCGCACGATCGCGTTGCAGCATCAAAATCTCAATCGCGTCACCGCTGCAGCGCAAACATCAACTGCACAACACATGCAACATGCGCGCTCGATAAGTTCCTGCACACATGCCCGCACGCACAGCACCACGACTGCATACCGTCATGCGTGGTGGATCAATGATACTTGTGCAATGCGACTTTACCGAATGGCATCCATCACACTGTTTGGCGTTGACAGTCGCCACATCGAGGCGCACACTTTCTGCAATCCTTCGAAAGGAGGTCTAAGAAAATGTCTCCGCCGGGTCGATAGCTGCCGCCATTTTGTCAGTCGGTCACGACTGCTGGATTGAGCGGCGAACACGGAAAAGCTGAAAACTTTGCGTTGCTGACGCTACGCTTTGATTGGCGATTTCGTACAACGCGCCTCGCATAGTGCGAGACGAATGTCGGTACGTGCTGAACTTGGATCTGTGCGCGTGACCGATGACAGGTCGCAATCAGGGCGTGGTTTGAAGCGCGATCCACGATGGAGATCGTTACAGGCTCAACCAGACGCACGGATTGCCAGAGTCCGACGGCCAAAGCCATCAGATGGAGCCACCGCCGAAGACAGATGGTGCGACCTTTACCCGAGCGTGTCACAACGCCGGTACCACTAGGACGCAGACCCCCGTCACGGCAGACCGCTTCCTTCGGCAGGCAACTGGACCAAGATGCAGCGTCGTCAAATGAACGAGCCCATGGATGCGATCCGGCGAGCCCGGGGGGCGTAAACCGCCCCGCCGGGCTCTGTCTTTTCGGCCAACTGCCTCCCGCACACCGCCGATCACGCGCAGTGTGCCACAACGCCTCGAAACGGCCGCAGTGACGCACCACGCCAGCGCAGGCGATGCACTTCCCAGCGGATCAACAGATGCAAAGACGCGCCAATCGCAAGGCCACGGCCCCCGTCGCGCGACCGGCTTCGGCGCTTGCCGTCCTGATCGCTGCAACTGGGCTTCCTGCCGACGCACAGCCGCAATCACGACCGGCCTGGCCGCTGACGAGCGATGCCGGCGGGCCGGTCGACACGCTCGCCAACCGCATCGCCCCGCCAGCTGGCTTCACACGCACGCCCGCACCCGACGGCAGTTTCGCGGCTTGGCTGCGCGCGCTGCCGATGAAACCCGCGACTACGCCGGTCATGCTGTTCGATGGTCGTCAGAAGGCGCGCCAGGACGTGCACGCGGCCGTGATCGACATCGACGTGGAAAAGCGCGACCTGCAGCAGTGCGCGGACGCCGTCATGCGCCTCAGGGCCGAATGGCTGTGGAGCATCGGCGCCAAGGACCGCATCGCCTTTGACTACACAGGGGGCGGGCGCGTCACCTTTACCCGCTTCGCGTCCGGCGCACGCCCGAGCGAGGACGGCAAGCGCTGGAAACAGAGCGCAAACCCCGATGCGAGTTACCAGGGCTTCCGCCGCTACATGACCAATGTGTTCACTTATGCGGGCACCTACTCGCTCGCCCGCGAATTAAAGCCGGTGCCGGACGGCGCGCAGCAGCAGATCGGCGACGTGATCATCAAGGGCGGCTTCCCTGGTCACGCCGTTCTCGTCGTCGACATGGTGGAAGACAACGCGACCGGCACAATGCGCTTCCTGCTGGCGCAGAGCTACATGCCCGCACAGGACATCCACATCCTCAACAATCCCGCAGCACGCGACGGCTCACCTTGGTACGAGGCACCCATCACCTGGCCGCTCGCAACACCGGAATGGACATTCCAGGCCGGCAGCCTGAAGCGTTGGACAGATTGACAGCCGCACTCCGACGCAGCCAATTCCAGGCCAGGAATCATCGCAACAAATGTCGCCCGATCAACTCAAGTCGCGAAGCGACCCCGCCAACGCTTCCGCAAACAGGTCGAGGTTGGCGTCCACACCACACGACACGCGAATGCAGCGATTGAGCGGCACCACGCCAGGCATGCGGATGAAGACATCGCGTGACAGCACACCGTCGAGCACCTGCTTGGCGTAGGCGCCATCACGGCCACAGTCGATGGCGACGAAGTTGGTGGCGGACGGCAGCGGCTTCAGGCCATTGTCCCGCGCGATCTGCGCGATCCGCTCGCGGGCACGCGCAATGTTGGCTACGGCTTGCTTCAGATAGTCCTGATCCTGCAATGCCGCCAGCGCGCCGAGCTGTCCGACGCGATTGATGCCGTAGTGATTGCGTACCTTCTCGAACTCGCAGATGAGGTCGGCCGGCCCGAAGCAGTAGCCGATGCGCGCGCCGGCCAGTCCGTAGGCCTTGGAGAACGTGCGGAAGCGCAGCACGTTGGCACGGGCAACGTCGACCTTCGGCATCGTGCCCGCCGGCGCGGTGTCGCCATAGGCTTCATCGAGGATCAGCAGCATGTCGTCCGGCACCTCGTCGATGAGCCGCTGGATCTCGCCGGCCGGCCACCACGAGCCCATCGGGTTGTCGGGGTTCGACACGTAGAGCACGCGCGCCTTCTCGCGCTTGGCGGCATCGAGCAGCGCGGTGAGATCCTCCTTGTCGTCACGATAGGGCACTTTGACGAGGCGTCCACCGTGCATGGCGACATGGAAGTTGAAGGTCGGATAGGCACCATCGGACGTCACCACGACTTCGCCGGGTGGCAAGACCACGTGCAGCGTCAGGCCGAGCAGGCCGTCGATCCCTTCGCCGATCACCACGTTGTCGAGACCGAACCCCATATGCCGCGCGATGGCCGCGCGCAACTCGTGGTTCTCCGGGTCCGCATACATCCAGTTCCCCGCCGCCGCTTTCTCCATCACGGCGATGGCCTTCGGCGACGGCCCGAACACGCTCTCATTGGCTCCAATGCGTGCCTTGAAGCTGTGACCGGAGCGGCGCATCAAGGCTTCCGGCCCGACAAAAGGAACGGTCGGCGGGATGGCGCGGATGAGGGGCTTGACGAGCGGATGCGACATGAACGCGGCGCCTCCCAGCGCCAGATGCTGAGCCGCTACAAGCACAGCAATTCGTTTCGTTGCAGAAACCCAAGGCTTCACGATTCGAGCGAATTGATCAGATCAGGCCGAGCTCGGCAAGCTCGCGTCGCAGCTGTTCGGGCATCCTCTCAAGCCCGCGGCCGGCCGCCTCGACGAGATCGCCCGGCACATCCTTGCCGTCGAGATATCGCCACCCCTGGAATGCGCGCCGGGGCACCGGCCGAACCGGAATGAGGTTGTCGGCGAGCAACAACCAACAACACGGCGAACCATCCGACTTTCTGCCGTCAGCAAATCCAATGAGCGGCTGCCGAACCTGGATCATGCCCTTGATGACCCAGTAGAGCGAGCCGCCGTCAAGAAGCTCGGCCTGCCGCTTCGGTGTCTGGAACGTCGCGTGGAACAACTTCGCATCCGGATCGGACTTGCGCGCCTTGGCAATTCGCGCCGCCTGCCACTGTGCGAGATCCTCAATCGAGGTCGCCCCGACACACAGCTTGACCAGATGCAGTGCCATCCTTGTCGCGGCCTTTTGCCTTCGTTCCGCCCGATCTGCACCGGCAGTGGTGCGTCACCGGCTGCTCACGGCACAACCTTGCACAGCCCACTATATTGCGCGAACACCGGTTGTCCCAGAAGCCCCAGATGACGCGAGTGCACAGCCGGATGCACGCCGCGCGCCGCATCGTCGTCATAGATGGTCGTGAGATTGAGGAACCCCTCGTTGACCACCTCGAGAAAGTGATTGGCATTGAGCGCGCGCACGATCCGCAAGGTTCCCGATCCGCTGCCATCCCCAGTGATGAAATGCGCCGACTGCGCCTCCAGATCGATATTGGAAATGTCGAACGACAACGCCTGCGCCGGCTTGGCAACGAAGTTCCCGCCCTCGTAGGTCGTCGAGGTCCCATTGTCGAACGTGCATGTCACACGCTTGGGAAAATCCTCGCCCGCGCCCACCGAGACGACACCTGAAACAGCAGCCATGATCGCTATGGTCAGACTGCCAACCAGACCTCGACAGCGCCACATCATCGATTCTCCATATCGCTGGCCTCAGGCATCGTCCGCTGTCGCCAGTGTTCTGGATCGAACGCTCTTACTCGGGCGAAGGTTGGCAAGCATTCGTGAATCCAGAACACAAACAAAAGTTTCGCTAGGGCTCCGGCGGAGACGCTTGGAAACCAGGCGTCGGAGTGGGAACACTGGCAGCGACATTCAACCCCTGACTGACGGGATTCTCAAGGAAATGACAGGATTGCGCGCTGCCACCATATGCCACGCACCGCAAATCCCGCCACAACTGTGGATTGCCATCATTAGTCCCAATTGACCGCCTACCTGGAAACGTTAAACCATTGGCCATTGGGGGCATTCTGCCCTGACCGTGCGGGGGAGCGCCAGTGTTCGGCGTATCGCCAAAGCGCGTAGGGCGGCAAACAAGACTAGGCAGTATGGTCGAAATCGGAGCGGGCTTCGTTCGAACTGCAGCTCGGCTTGGGCTTTATGCCAGCCGCGTGGTGGCTGCGTGCTGTGTCGTGCTGCTGCCGATCGTCCTCAATGACGGAGGCTCGGCCAGAGCCCAGGGATTCAGCTGGCCCTGGGATTCAGACGAGCGTCCGCGCCCGGTCCCGCGCGAGCCGATGCGTCGCGAGCCCGCTCAGCCAGCGCCACCGCCCAGCAGCAACTGGTCGCCGGGTGTCTCCCAGCAAAGCAGCTCGATCTGCCTGCGTCTTGAGCAGCGCCTAGTCCAGGAATCGCAGCAAGGTGGCAACAAGGCTCGCGAGCAGCTGCCCGCCATCGAGCGCGATCTCCAACAGGCTCAGCGCGATCTTCGTCGGCTCGAGCGGGAACTCGAAGCCGCCGACTGCTACGAATGGTTCTTGTTCACCAAGCAGTTTCGCAACTCCCGCGCCTGCCGCAAAGCCGTCAATGACGTCGACGAGATCAAGCGCAGCATTGCTGTGCTGGAAGGCCGGCGCCACGACATCGAATCCACCAGCGGTCGCTCATATCAGGACGAAATCATCCGCGAGCTGGCCCGCAACAATTGCGGCTCCTCCTATCAGAACGAGGCACGCCGGCGCGATCACGGTGGCGGCGTAGCAGGCCTATGGCAGGATGAGGACAGCGGCGGCGGTTCCTCGTCCGGCAGTGGATTCCGCAGTCTTCCCTTCGCCACCTATCGCACCGTCTGCGTGCGCTTGTGCGATGGCTATTACTTCCCGATCAGCTTCTCCACCCTGCCCAACCATTTCGACCGTGACGCGGAAGCGTGCCAATCGAAGTGTGCGGCACCGGCACAGCTTTATTATTACCAGAACCCCGGCGGAGCCGTGGACCAGATGATCGCCTACTCCAGCCGCGAGCAGTACACCAAGCTGAAGACGGCGTTCCTATATCGTAAGGAGTACGTCAACGGCTGCTCGTGCAAGCAGACCGAATTCATCCCGCAGACGACCATGCCGGGAGCGAAGAAGTCCTCCTCATCCGAAGCCGCCAATCCCCCACCCGCGACGACCGGCAGCACCAGTGGCGGCAGTGGCCGGCAGCCCCAGGTTGGCGAAGCCTCCGACCCGTGGCGCGCGCGCTGACCGCGACCGACAAAGTCAACCGCCTCTGCGGACGAGGCAAGCATTCCACGAAATCAATCAATCCAATTGTGAGCGGCTGGCCGCGGGGTATCGCGCAACTATCCAGACAGCCGCGTCAACGCCCGCTCGCGCCCGATCAGCGGCAACAGCGCTTTCAGCTCCGGCCCGGCCTCGCGCCCGGTCAAGGCAAGGCGCATAGGATGGAAGAGCGCGCGCCCCTTGGCACCCGTCTCAGCTTTGACGCGGCCCATCCACGCGCCCCACGTCTCATCGCTCCAAGGCTCTTCTGGCAGCAGCTCGGCCGCCCTCATGATGAGCGCAGCGTCCTCGATCACGGGCGTGACGTCGCCAGCGACGACCTGCCACCACACGCGCGCATCTGTAAGCTTTTCCAGATTGCCGCGCACCGCGAGCCAGAATTGCTCTCCGCCACCGACACCGAGCCCACCAAGTCGTTCGGCAACGTCGGCATAGGGCAGCAAATGCAGCATCCGCGCATTGAGGCCATTGAGCTCGGCCACGTCGAACCGCGCCGGCGCCAGCGAGATCTTTGTGAAATCGAACGCGTCGGCCAGATCCTTCATGTGTGCGTGAGGCGCAATTGCATCCGACGTGCCGACGAGTGCCGCGTGACTCAACACCGCCATCGGCTCGAAACCCTGTTCGCGAAGCCCGGCAACAGAAAGTGAGTCGATCCGCTTGGAGAGTGCCTTGCCCTCCGCATCCACCAGAAGGCTATGGTGCCCGAACGCCGGCGGCACCGCAGCCAGCGCCTCGAACAGCGCGATCTGCACACCGGTGTTGGTGATGTGATCGCCGCCGCGCACGATATGCGTGATGCCGAAATCGATATCGTCGACCACGCTCGTGAAGGTGTAGAGATAGGTTCCGTCGGCGCGCACCAGCACGGGATCCGAAAGCGAACCCAGGTCGACCGTCTGGTCGCCGCGAATGACATCGTTCCACGAAACGATGGTCGGCAGCGGCCGCAAGCCGGTGTCCGGCTCGGTGTTGGGAAGTCGCAACCGCCAGTGCGGCACGCGCCCCTCCTTTTCGAGGCCCGCGCGCTCATCTGCCGACAGCTTCAACGCCGCCCGGTCGTAGATCGGCGGCAGCCCACGCGCCATCTGCCGCTTGCGCCGCCGATCGAGTTCATCCTCGCTCTCATAGCAGGGATAAAGCTGCCCCGAAGCCTTGAGGCCTTCGGCCACCTCGTCATAACGGGCAAGCCGGTCCGACTGCCGCGCGTGCCAGTCGGTATGCAGCCCGAGCCATTCCAGATCGCGCTTGATGCCCTCGGCGAACGCCTCCGTCGAGCGCTCGCGATCGGTATCGTCGAGTCTCAACAGGAACCGCCCGCCCGATTTCAGCGCGAACAGGTAGTTGAGCACAGCCGTCCTGACATTGCCGATATGCAGTCTGCCTGTTGGGCTTGGCGCGAAGCGCACAGTGACGCTCATCACACCACCTCGCCGCCGTCGGGCCTCGGCGCCACCATCTTCGGCGGGCCTGCCTCCCGCACTCCATCCTCACCGGAACCCGATGCCGTCACCTGCTCGCGGAACCGGTTGGTGATCGGATAGCGCCGGTCACGACCGAAATTGCGCGACGATATCTTGACACCCGGCGCCGCCTGCCGCCGCTTGTATTCGGAGATGTAAAGCAGCCGCTCGACCTTCTTCACGGTTTCCGCCGCGTGCCCGCGGGCAATGATCTCCGGCACGCTCATCTCCTTTTCGACAAGGCAGGACAGAATGTCGTCGAGGACATCATAGGGCGGCAGGCTGTCCTGGTCGGTCTGGTTTTCCCTCAGTTCCGCTGTCGGCGCCTTGGTGATGATATTGACCGGTATGACCTCGCCGGCGGGGCCTTTGCCACCCACTGGCCGGTGCTTGTTGCGCCAGCGGCTGAGCCGGTAGACCTCCATCTTGTAGAGATCCTTGATGGGATTGAAGCCGCCATTCATGTCGCCGTAAAGAGTGGCATAGCCCACCGACATTTCGGACTTGTTGCCGGTCGTCACCACCATCGATCCGAACTTGTTGGAGATCGCCATCAGAATGGCCCCGCGCGTGCGGCTCTGCAGATTTTCTTCCGTGATGTCTGCATTGGTACCGCGGAAGAGATCGCCAAGTGCCGCCGCGAAGCCCTCCACCGGTGCGGCAATCGGCACCACGTCGTAGCGGATGCCGAGTGCGCGCGCACACTTTTCCGCATCCGAAAGCGAGGCCTTTGAGGTATAGCGATAAGGCAGCATAACGGCGTGCACGCGCTCCGGCCCCAGCGCATCGACCGACATCGCTGCGACGAGTGCCGAGTCGATGCCGCCCGACAATCCAAGCACCACGCCCGGAAAACCGTTCTTGTCGACATAATCGCGCAAGCCGAGCACGCACGCCTCATAGGCGGCAGCATCGCCCTCCGAAGCTGCAGCGCATGCCCCAGCGGTTGCCCGCCAGCCGCCCTTCTCCTTCTTGAATTCGATGACGCTGATCGCCTCGCGCCACTGCGGCATCTGCAGTACGAGTCGACGATCCGCATTGAGCGCGAACGAGCCGCCATCGAAGACCAACTCGTCCTGCCCCCCCACCTGATTGACGTAGACGAGCGGCAATCCCGTCTCGGTGACGCGCTGCACGACCACGTTGAGGCGCACATCGAGCTTCTTCCAGTCGAACGGCGAGCCGTTGGGCACGATCAGGATCTCCGCCCCGCATTCGGCCAGGCACTCGGTCACGTCGTCCTTCCAGATGTCCTCGCAGATCGGCGCACCGATCTTCACCCCGCGAAACAGGATCGGTCCGGGCAGTGGTCCCGCCGCGAACACCCGCTTCTCGTCGAACACGCCATAGTTGGGCAGGTCGACCTTGTAGCGCACCGCCGCCACCTCGCCCCTCTCCAGCAGCGCCACTGCGTTGTAGACCTTGCCTTCCTCTTCCCAGATCGTGCCGATCAGCACGCCCGGGCCGTCATCATTGAACTGCCGCGCGAGTTGAACCACACGCTCGCGCGCGGCCTTCTGGAAGGCCGGCTTAAGGACGAGGTCCTCCGGCGGATAGCCGGTGATGAACAGCTCCGGGAAGACAATGAGGTCTGCACCCGCGCGCGCGGCTTCCACCCGAGCGGCCACGACCTTCCTGGCATTCCCCTCCAGGTCGCCGACGGTCGGGTTGAGCTGAGCCAAAGCGATTTTCATGGGATCGGGTACGTTTCCGGCTTCTGCGGACTGCATTTAGGGGCGAGTGGGCCGAGAGCGCAACGGGAAGGTGGCGGAGGGGCACAGGTGGGCGCTACCCACCGATACCGTCGTCCCGACGAAGGTCGGGATCCACGCCAGTCTCGAGTAGCGAACCGCTGGCGACTCAAAGCTGCGGTTTGCTTTTGGCACAATGCCTCACCCCGACGGAACCGACGTTGCGGCTTGCGTGGGTGCCGGCCTGCGCCGGCATGACGTCGTGGCTCGCGGTAAGCGCCCACGTCGTCAAATGCACCTTCTCCCTGGCAACGACGAGAGTACCGCGCACCAGCAATGCCACCCACAAGACGCAAACCCGTTCACGCCGCGCCGGCGGCGGCGGAGATGTTCGCCGCACCCCGTGTCGCCCGCAACCCGTGCAGGCGGTCCGCCACCATGAAGGCGATCTCCAGCGACTGCTCGGCATTGAGGCGCGGATCGCATAGCGTCTCGTACCGCTTCGACAGATCTGCATCGACGATCTTGGCCGCACCGCCCGTGCATTCGGTGACGTCCTTGCCGGTCATCTCCAGATGCACGCCACCTGGATGCACGCCCTCCGCCTGCGCGATGTCGAAGAACCGCTCCACCTCTTCCTTGACGCGCCCCAACGGCCGCGTCTTGTCGCCGGTCGTCGCGGTGATCGTGTTGCCGTGCATGGGATCGCACGACCAGACGACGTTGCGGCCGGCCTTCTTGACGGCGCGGATGAGCTTCGGCAGGTGCTTCTCCACCTTGTCGTGGCCGAAGCGCGCGATCAGCGTCAGGCGGCCCGGCTCGTTATCCGGGTTCAGCACGTCGATCAGCTTGATGAGTTCATCGGGCTTCAACGAGGGGCCGCATTTCAGGCCAATCGGATTCTTGATGCCGCGGCAGAATTCAATATGGGCATGGTCGGGCTGGCGGGTGCGGTCGCCGATCCACAGCATGTGGCCCGAGGTTGCGTACCAGTCGCCGGTCGTGGAATCGACGCGGGTCAGCGCCTGCTCGTAGCCGAGCAGCAGCGCCTCGTGGCTGGTGTAGAAATCGGTGGTCTGCAGCGGACGCGTGTTCGTCTCGTCGACCCCCATCGCCAACAGGATCTCGCGCGTGCGGTCGATCTCGTCGGCCAGCCGCTCGTACTTGGCCTCGATCGGCTTGTCCTTGGTGAACCCGAGCGCCCAACGGTGCACGTTCTCCAGGCTGGCGTAGCCGCCGGTGGCGAAGGCGCGCAGCAGGTTGAGCGTCGCCGCCGACTGCCGGTAGGCCATCAACTGGCGCTGCGGATCGGGCGTGCGCGCGCTTTCCGTGAACGCGATGTCGTTGATGATGTCGCCGCGGTAGCTCGGCAGCTCCGCGCCATCCTTCTTCTCGAATGGCGACGAGCGCGGCTTGGCGAACTGGCCGGCGATGCGGCCTATCTTGACGACCGGCAGACCGCCCGCGAACGTCATGACCAGCGCGCTCTGCAGGAACACGCGGAAATAGCTCGAAATGGTGTCGGGCGAATGCTCCTTGAAGCTCTCCGCGCAATCGCCACCCTGGAACACGAAGCCATTGCCTTCCGCCGCCGCGGCAAGCTTCTCGCGCAGCCGCGCCACCTCCTTGTAGAACACCAGGGGCGGGAACGTGGCGAGCTTCTCGACGACGTCGGCAAGTGCTGCCGGATCGGGGTAGTCCGGCATCTGGACGATCGGCTTCGAGCGCCAGCTGTCAGGGGACCAGGGTGCCGCCATGGGCCAATTCTCCTAGGACTCGTTGGACGATCCGGCCGCGCACGGGCGCCCATCCGGCCGCACCGCCCAGCCAGTGGAATTCGTGCAGCCATCATGCCATTTGAGCGGCCTTATAGGCCATAGCCGCACCCGAAACCAGCGCCATCAGCCTGCGGCCAGAGACCCGCTGAGCGTGGTAAAGGCAACGCCGTCCATTTGGGCCGGTGCCGGCCATCTCGCAAGCCCGCCTAGCCCGGCCAATCCAAGCTCCAACTCCCCCACGGCCCTGACCGCAACCAGCACGTACCCACAGATTTCGACTGTCGGTATCCGTCCGACTGTGGCAGCTTCCGGCCATGACGACGAAAACACCATCGTTCACTTTCGGTATCGAGGAGGAATTCCACCTCGTCGACCGCGCAACCCGCGATCTCGCCGCCGCCCCCGCCGACCTGATGGCCGCCTGCGAGGAAGCTCTCGGCAAGCAGGTGGCGCCGGAGTTCTTCCGCAGCCAGATCGAGATCGGCACGCAGGTGTGCTCGTCGTTCTCCCAGGCGCGGGCAGAGCTGTCCCGGCTGCGCAGCACCATTGCCAAGCAGGCCGCCGCATTCGGGTTGGCGCCGATCGCCGCTTCCACCCACCCGTTTGCCAAGAAGACGTCCTTGGAGACCACGCCCAAGGAACGCTATCAATCCCTGGCCAGGGACTTCGGCGGCATCGGCCGCCGCCTGTCGATCTGCGGCATGCACGTCCATGTCGCCATCGAGGATGACGACGACCGGATCGACCTGATGAACCAGGTCCGCTATTTCCTGCCGCACCTGCTGATGCTGTCGACGTCCTCGCCCTTCTGGGAGGGAGAGGACACCGGCCTCAAGAGCTACCGCCTGTCGATCTTCCACGAGCTGCCGCGCACCGGCCTGCCGCAGCGCTTCGAGAGCTTCGGCGAGTACCAGCGCACCGTCGACGTGCTGATCCACGCAGGCGTGATCGAGGACGCCACCAAGGTCTGGTGGGACCTGCGCCCGTCGGCGCGCTTCCCCACGCTGGAGATGCGCGTCACCGACGTCTGCCCGCGCATGGAAGACGCGCTGACGATCGCCGCACTCTACGTTTCGGTCGTGCGGATGCTCTACCGTATCAAGGGTCACAACCAGCGCTGGCGCAGCTATCCCGCTTTCCTGATCGAGGAGAATCGCTGGCGCGCGCAGCGCTACGGAGTGCAGGAGACGCTGTTCGATTTCGGCAAGGGCACGCTCGTCCCCTTTGCCCAGCTCATCGATGAGCTGATCGAAATGGTGCGGGAGGATGCCACAGAGATCGGCTGCATTGCCGAGGTGGAACGCGCCCGCCAGATCATCAGCGGCGGCACCGGCGCCGATCGCCAGCTGACCGTTCTTGAGGAGGAACTTGGTCGAGGTGTGCCACGCGAAGACGCGATGCGGACCGTCGTCGACATGCTGATCAAGGAGACCGTCGCAGGGCTCTAGCTCCTTGAGCCGCCACCTACCGCCGATGCAGCTCCGCTTCGATGGTGATGCGGATCTCGTCGGAAACCAGCGGCGCCGACCGCGATACTCCATAGTCGCTGCGCAAAATCTGCGTTCGCGCGGAAAAGCCGGTCGCATAGACGCCCGCATAGGTCGGATTGATTCTCGACAGCGGATGCTCCCCGGCGAAATTCCAGACGACCGTCAGCATCACCGGGTGCGTCACCCCGTTGAACGTCAGGTCCCCGGCGATGTTGGCGGTCTTGGCCGTTGTCATGATGATCTCGGTGCTCTTGAAGGTGATCTGCGGATGCTGCGAGACATCGAGATAATCGGGTGTCTTCAACAGCACGTCGTCGAGTGCGGCGACACCCGTACTCAGGCTCTTCAGCGGGATGCGCACATCGACATGACTAGCCTCCGGCTGTTCGGGATCAAAACGCAGCGTACCGGAAACGTCGAGGAACCGTCCTGACTGCCGCGACAGTCCCAGGTGATCCCAGCTGAAACGGATCTCGGTGTGTTCCTTGTCGAAGACATAGCTTTCAGGCGCCGCCACTGCAGCGCTCGTGTCACCCAACACGCAGGCAAGCAGGAAAAAGCTCGCACCTGTGAGCCATGCCCAACGACCAGACCACCGTGAACCGTCGATGACAGCGCGCATGTTCGCCTCGTCCTGATAGCAATATCAAAAATGTTCGTTGAACGGCCTAACCGTCGGGCATGACGCAAACATGGCAATCCTCACAACTCTGGTGGATTACCGCTTCTAAAGTCCCGCGGCCATCCCGCCGTCCACCATCAGCTCCGACCCGGTGACGAATTGCGAGTCGTCGCTGGCAAAAAACAGTGCAGCCTTCGCAATATCCTCGCCAGTACCGAACCGCCGCATTGGCGTCTGGTCGATGAGCGCCTTGCGGAACGCGGGATTCTTGAGCACGCGCTCGGTCAAGGCCGTCTCGACGAACCCTGGCGACAGCGTGTTGACCCTGATGCCGAACGGCGCGTACTCGACCGCCAGCGCCCGCGTCAATGCCGCCACCGCACCCTTGGTCGCCGAGTAGGCCGCAAGCTGCCGCAGCCCGCGATGTCCCATGATCGATGCGACGTTGATGAGAGAGCCCTGGCCGGCGGCTTTCAACAGCGGGAAGGAATCGCGCGCGATCCGCACGACGCCATCGAGGTTCACCTCACGCAGCCGCACCCACTCCTCGTCGGTGAGATGCCGAAAATCTGCACGCACATTGATGCCGGCGTTGTTGACGACGACATCGGCCTTGCCGTGCCGCGTCTGCAACGTTCGCACAAGTGCAGTGACGTCCTGGCCGCGCGTGACGTCACAAGCCATCGCCGTGGCCAGTTGCCCGCGACCACCGATCAGACCTGCCGCAGCCTCGGCCGCCGCACCATCGACGTCGGCAATATAGACGTGCGCACCTTCGGCCGCGAACAGTTCTGCAATCGAAAGGCCGATGCCTCCGCCCGACCCGGTTACGACCGCAATTTTTCCGGCAAGTCTCGACATCAGATCCTCGCTTCGGCGACGAACTCACACATTCGCGCGCACAATACGTGCCGAACCCGCGCACTCGAGGCTGTCTAGGCCGCCTGCCACGGCAATTCAACCCGAGCAAACGGCTATGACAAACCGCCGCGGCCCGTCGTGGTCCGACACCTGTCGTTCCGCCCGGCCCCAATCATGCCGCCGCATTGGGCCGCTTCGTGCGCATCGTCACGAGCTCTTCCGCGGCACTCGGATGCAGCGGCATCGTGCGATCGAAATCCGCCTTCTTCGCTCCCATTCGCATGGCGATCGCGGCCGTCTGCACCATCTCGGCCGCGTCCGGTCCGAACACATGACAGCCCAGTACACGCTGCGACTCAGCATCGACGACCAGCTTCATCAACGTGCGGTCCTGCCGTCCCGCCAGCGTCGCCCGCATCGGCCGGAACCGGGCAACATAGACATCGAGCCTATGTGCGCGCTCCTCCGCCAAATGCTCCGGCAGACCCACGGTTCCGATCTCTGGAGTCGAGAACACCGCCGTCGGCACCATCTCATAGTCGATATCACGGGCGAGCCCGCCGAACTCGCGGTCGGCGAACGCATGACCATCGCGGATCGCAACCGGTGTGAGCGCCGGCTTGTCCGTCACGTCACCAACCGCATAGATCGACGGCACGCTCGAGCAGAACTCCTCGTCGACCACCACATGTCCGTTCCAGCCGCACTCGATTCCCAGCGCCGAAAGCCCCAGACCACTGACATTGGGCACGCGGCCCGTTGCGAACATGACTTCGTCGGCCTCGATCACACTGCCATCGTCCAGATGCACGCGCTTGCCGGCACCCGTGTTTTCAACCTGCGGAATCGTGCGTCCCGTCAGGATCGTGATGCCTCGCGCCCGATAGGCCTCGCTCAGCGCATCGCGCAGATCGATGTCGAAGCCTCGCAAGATCTTTTCGCCGCGGTAGATGAGCGTCGTCTCAGTGCCGAGATTGGCGAAGATGCCCGCGAACTCGACGGCGATATAGCCGCCGCCGACAATGACGATGCGCTTCGGCTGCTGCTTCAGATCGAATGCTTCATCGGAGGTGATGACATGCTCGCGCCCCTTGAGGTCCGGCGCGATGAACGGCACGCCGCCGGTCGCGACCAGGATCTTATCTGCCCGCACCTGCGCTGAGGAACCTTCAAGCCGGATTGTATTGGGACCTGTTATCGTGGCGCGCTCGGAGTAGAGCGTCACCCCGGCATTGCGCAGCGTGTTTTGGTAAAGGCCTTCGAGCCGCGCGATCTCGCGATCCTTCGCCGCGATCAGCGTCGCCCAGTCGAACTGCGGCGGCGCCACCGTCCAGCCGAAACCGGCAGCATCGGCAAAATCATCGGCGAAGCGGCTGGCATAGACGAGCAGCTTCTTGGGCACGCAGCCGCGGATGACGCACGTCCCGCCATAGCGATCGGCCTCCGCCAGCGCGACGCGAGCCCCGTGGCTTGCCGCAATGCGCGCAGCGCGCACCCCGCCTGACCCGCCGCCGATCACGAACAGGTCGAATTTCTGCTCCGCCATGACGAACCGCGCTCCTGCCACCAAATCGATACTGGCGGCGAGGTTTAGGTCGGCAAGGCGTCGACGGCAAGTCACATGGACGCTCGGTCCTTAGCAGACCGGCATCACAAGCTCTACTGTTTGGGCTTTTCCTGAATCGCCTTCAGCTCGCGCACGGCCATCAGCCCGTACTTCTGGCCGATCTGCGCGCCCTGCTGCATCAGCTCGGGCATCGCCGTGATGAATTTCGCGCCGGCCCCTGAGCGATAGAACGCGGTGATCTCCCTGAGCTCGGCGGCCGTGAAGCGCTCCGAGTAGAGCCCGGCAAACTCCGCAACCATCTGGTCGCGATAGCCTTTGAACTTTTCGGAGAACGCGGCGAACTCCTTCTCCGCCTTTTCTGCCACGGCGTCGCTTCCAGATTCGCGCGCACCCGTGCCCACGCCCTGCTTCATCATGTCGAGCATCAGCTCGATCTGCTTCTTGGCGCCGGTCACCTCGATGAGTTCCATCGCGGCGGCGACGCGCTCCGGATCCTTTGCAGCTTCCTGTGTCCAGGCCGGACTGGAGAGAGCGAGGACGGCACTGAAAGCAAGGATAACGGCGCAAGCGCGTGACATGTCTAGTCTCCATTCCGGGCTGTATCTCGGCCCATGCTAACCCAACGTTTGCCCTCTGCAAATCTCCACTGCGACTGCAATGCCATCAGCACCGCTTCTGCGCCCCAAAGACGTGCATTCATGCTACTTGGGCGCCCCTGCCGCCCCTTGTTCGACGGCCTTCATCAGGTCCACCTGGAATGCGCCCATCCGCGACGCGATCAGCCCTCCAAGCTCCGGCGTCACCTTGGTGAGCTTTCGGCCCGCATCGCTCGATTGGAAGGCCGAGATCACCTTCATTTCCTCCACCGTGAAATTGCGCGCATAGAATTGCACGGCGATGTTATCGATCTCAGCCATGAAGTTTTTGACGCGCGGCCCCTGTGGATCCATCTCTTTTTCCGTGTAGGCAGCAAAACCCGCCACCTTCTTCGGATCGCTTGCCTGGATACGCATGATCAGCGCCTGCTTGAGTTGCTCAAGCGACGTGCGCGTCTGGCCTTCCGCGTCCATCGCCTTTACCAGCGCCTTGGCTGCGTCGACGCGCGCGGCATCCGGAGCCGGGCTCGTCTCCTGCGCCGCAGCCGGGAGCGCGATCACCACGGCCGCTACCAGAACCACAACTCGTCCAATTCCCGCAAGCGATCCAAGCAAATGCATCATGAGACTTCGTCCTGCCTGCAATTATTGAAGTTGAAACCGATCGGACCTGGCCAACTGCCATCGCCGCAGCTCGCATCCAGCTACGCACCACTGCCTGCGCATAGCGGACCGGAGCATTATCCGGAAATGCGGCAGAAAATCACATGTTATCGCGCAAAGCTGGCAAAGATTGCAGCGGCGAACGATCAAGGGCCGCAGACATTACACCTCGGCCTGCTCGTCGGTCACCGCCTCGTCGTCGTCATAGCTGGCCTCGATCAATTCCACCCCATTGGGCCCGGCAATCACCGCAGCGTCGGCAAGGCCTATAAACAAACCATTCTCGACCACACCGGGCACCATCTTCAACGATTGATCCAGAGCCTCGGGATCCTCAATTTCGCTGAAATGGGCATCTACGATCAAGTTGCCACTGTCTGTGCGGAACGACTCGCCCGTAGCAGTCTTGCGAACTTTGAGCTCACCCGAGCAGCCGCAGTCCTCAGCCAGCATTTCGATCATTCCCAACGTGGCCTTGAGCCCGAACGGAACGACCTCGATCGGCAGCGGAAACTTGCCCAGGATCTCGACACGCTTTGAAGCATCGGCGATGACCAGCATCCGGTCTGAAGCCGTCGCCACGATCTTTTCCCGAAGCAGTGCGCCACCACCGCCCTTGATCAGCCGCAGGCCGCTGTCGAGTTCGTCTGCGCCGTCTACGGTCAGGTCAAGGAATGGCTCCTCTTCGAGTGTCGTCAGGCGAATGCCAAGCGCTTCTGCTTGCCGTCGTGTCGCCTCCGAAGTCGGCACGCAGATTACATCGAGCCCTTCCGCCACGCGTTTGCCGAGCAGGTCGACGAATGCCGCCGCCGTCGAGCCCGTGCCGAGCCCGAGCTTCATGCCCGGCTGGATGTATTGCATCGCGCGCTCAGCCGCCATCTTCTTGTAGTCGTCGGCGCTCATGAGCCCTCCCTCGCCTTCGCGGCTCCCCATCGATCTTTAGCGAGGCGACAATACGCTTTTCGGCAGGGTTCGCAAAAGGCCGTAATTGACGCGCATTTCCGCGCACTTCCGCGATCCTGAAGGCAGCAAGGCAGCCGAATCACTCACAGTCCGCCCATCATGATGTATTTCATCTCCAGGAATTCCTCGATGCCGTGGTGCGAGCCCTCGCGGCCGATGCCCGATTCCTTGACGCCACCGAAGGGTGCCACCTCGGTTGAAATCACCCCTTCGTTGATGCCGACGATGCCGAACTCCAAAGCTTCCGCCACGCGCCACACGCGGCCGATGTCGCGCGCATAGAAGTAGGCGGCGAGCCCTGACCGCGTCGCATTGGCAAGACGGATGACCTCAGATTCCACACCGAACTTGAACAGGGGGGCGACCGGACCGAACGTCTCCTCGCGCGCCACCAGCATGTCCGGCGTAACGTCGGTGAGGATCGTCGGCTCGAAGAAGTTGCCGCCCTTCTCATGGCGCTTGCCACCCAGGATCGCTTTCGCACCCTTGCCCAGCGCGTCGGCGATGTGCTCCTCCACCTTGCTTACCGCTTGCGCGTTGATGAGCGGACCCTGCGTGACGCCGGGTTCGGTGCCAACACCCACCTTGAGCTTGGCGACCTCTGCAGCAAGCTTATCGGCAAACGCTTCGTAGACACCCCCTTGCACGAAGATGCGATTGGCGCACACACACGTCTGGCCGGCGTTGCGATACTTCGACGCGATCGCCCCAGCAACTGCCGTGTCGAGATCGGCATCATCGAAGACGATGAAGGGCGCATTGCCTCCAAGCTCCAGTCCGACGCGCTTCACCGTCTTGGCGGCTTGTCCCATCAGCAGCTTGCCGACCTCGGTCGAACCCGTGAACGTCACCATCCGAACGAGTGGATTGGAGGTCAGCTCCGCACCGACCGGAGCCGGATCGTGCGCCGTGATGACATTGAGCACGCCTTTGGGAATGCCGGCCTCCTCGGCGAGCGCTGCAAGCGCCAGCGCAGAGAGCGGCGTGTCCTCCGCCGGCTTGACGACGACGGTGCAGCCCGCTGCAAGCGCCGGCGTCACCTTGCGCGTGATCATGGCATTGGGAAAATTCCACGGTGTAATTGCCGCGACAACGCCGATCGGCTGCTTGATCACCACGATGCGCGCATCGGCCTTCGGGCTCGGTATCGTTTCGCCGTAGATGCGCTTGGCTTGCTCCGCGAAGAACTCGACGAATCCCGCGCCATAGATGATCTCGCCCTTCGCCTCGGCCAGCGGCTTGCCCTGCTCCTGCGTCAGCAGCAGCGCAAGCTCATCGGCATGGGTCACGATCAGATCGTACCAGCGGCGCAGCACGACAGAGCGCTCTTTGGCCAGCAGGCCCGACCACGCGGGCAGTGCGCGATGCGCCGCCTCGATGGCTTTTCGCGTCTCCTCGGCGCCCAGATCGGGCACTGAGGAAATGACGGCGCCGGTCGCCTTGTTGAGCACCGGCAGTTTCGGCGTGCCGACCCATTGGCCGTCGATGAATGCGCGATCGCGCACCAGCGGATTGGCGGAACTGGTCATGACAAGACTCCAGAATGGTAGCCGGACCGTGCAGACCCGGGCTATGCCGACGGCTTGGCGCGGCATCAAGGACCCTCTGTAGAGACTGAATTTCCGGGTTACAAGTCAACACCCGCACAACGCCGCGCCGTGTGATAGGCACGGTGCCCCCACCCGCTCCAGCAGAAGGCCAGTCCCAGCCGTGCCCATGAGACGCCTTGACGGCACCACCATCGTCTTCGATCTCGACGGCACCCTGGTCGACACGGCGCCCGATCTGATCGCAGCCGCCAATCACGTATTGACCGCCCTGTCGTTGCCGTCCCGGCCGCCTCTTGATCTCCGCCCCTGGATCAGCTTCGGTGCGCGCCGCATGATCGAGGAAGCGCTGCTGCAGAGTTTTGAAAGGCGCTCCCCGGCAGATGTCGACCGGCTGCTGGAAGCGTTTCTCGAACACTACGAGGCTAACATCGCGCGGCTCAGCAGACCCTTCCCCCACGTCGTTGATGGGATTCACGAAATGCGCGCTGCCGGTGCACGCATCGCCGTCTGCACCAACAAGCGCGAATCCCTCTCGATCAGGCTGCTTGACGAACTCGCTCTGACGCCGCTGTTCGCCGCCATCGTCGGGCGCGACACTCTGCCCGTGTCGAAACCACATCCAGCACATCTGTTGGGAACGATCGAGCGTGCTGGCGGCAGCCCCAGCAATGCGGTGATGATTGGCGATAGCGGCGTCGACGTCGCGACGGCGCGCTCTGCCAACGTGCCCATCATTGGCGTCACGTTTGGCTACACCGACTCTCCCATTTCAAGTTTCAATCCTGACAAGACCTTGGACGACTATCGAAATTTGACTGACGCAGTTTTTTCACTCGTTGCAACCAATTGATACATAACTGCCACAGCCGTTTGATCTCCCTTGGCGCGCCAGATCAAAATCGAAAGCGTCTCTGTGACGCCATAATCCGGTATCACATCGGCCCTATTCGCCCATCAATTTTGCGAATGGACAACAGAGGACACGAACCCAAATGATCAAGCGTCTCATCCTGGCGGCCGTCACCTGCACAGCAATCGCAGGCGCAGCCATCGCCCAGGACAAACCGGCCGCGCCCGACAAGCCTGCCGCCGCGCAGGCTGCCCCTGCAGAGGGCCAGGCCGCTGATCCGGCGGTCGACGCGTGCCTGCAGAAGGCTTTTGACCTGGCACAGTCGGCCGAACAGAAGAAGCTCACCGAACAGGATCTCGATCAGCTCGAGAAGTTGCTGGGCACGATGGAGGCTCATTGCGACGCCAAGGAATCGGCCGCAGCCGACAAGGTTGCCGGCGAGATCAAGTCGATGATCGATTCCAAGCAGTAGCCGATCGACGTCCTGTCATCCTGTTTGCCGATGCAAAAGAGGGCGGCCCCACTGGGCCGCCCGTTCTCGCTTCAGCATTCGATGTGATCGATGGCAACGCGCGTCAGGCGCAGCCGGCAAATCCGTCAGCGGCCATTTTCGCCTCGTAGGCGGCCGCCACAGCAGCTCCGGGAGTGAGCTTGGCCTTCACCGCGTCCCAGTCGGTCGGCTTCAGGATCACCATCCACCCCTTCTCGTAGGGATCCTCGTTGGCGATCTTAGGATTGGCAACCAGATCGCCATTGACCTGAACCACCTCTCCGCCGACCGCCGACTTCGCCGGCCCTACCCACTTGCCGCTCTCGATCGTCGCGCAAGACTTGCCCGCGTCAATCGCCTTGCCCGCCTTCTTCGGCGTGAAGGCGACCAGTTGGCCCGCCATCGCCGTGGCAACGGCCGTCATGCCGAGCTTGATGGTGCCGTCGCCCATCTCGCGGAACCAGATGTTGTTGGGCACATCGTAGAGAAGTTCGTCAGGCAAGTTGCAACCGCGGACTGTCGGCATCGTCGTCAATCTCCTGTATGGCCCACCAGTTCACGTATCGTCGGGACGGGCGGCGATGTCAATTCGGGCTTTATCGACCTGAATCCGAGCGGCACCTGCCGCGCATTCCGATCAGTATGTCAACACCCGCACGTTGTCGTCATCCATGATCGATTCGATCAGATGAGCGCCGCCGACGATTCCCGCGCACTCGGGGATGAGATCTTCCTTGGTCATGTCGAACAGATCGAGGTTGGGTGAGCAGCAGTAGAACTTGGCGCCAGCCTCGTGCGCATCCTTGATGAAGTCGTAGACCGTTTTCGGGCTCCCCTCCTTCACGTGCAGCTTTTCGGCGACCCCCTTCTTCATCAGCCTGCCCGAGGTTGCCGTGCAGATGACCTCGACCTCGTACTCCATCGCTGCGGCCACCGACGCCTGGAATATCGGCGCCCCAAGCTCCTCGCCATTACGCGTGTCCGTATTGGCCATGACGATCACCAGCTTTTTTGCCATTTGAAGTCCCTTGTCGTTTTGCGGCGAACGACATCCGCCGCCAATTGTTCTCTGAGCCGTCGGCGGCAGCCGCTTCTGCGCGCGTCCCGGCGACAATCCACACTCTAGCGGCCCAATACGATCCGGGAAAGGACCACGATCAATCCGTGCCGGTATTGCTCTGCCTCAACATCCCGAAAAAAATTTGGTACGCAGGCCGCTCTCCAGCCATGCGCGACTTTGCTATTCTCGCGAACGTGTACATTACTTCGGTCAAACGCGTGAGGCGATTCGAATGCCCTGGCTCGGAAGCGGCCCCTTGAGCACACATCACATCCCACGCTTCGGCATTGCCCTGCTGTTGGCCAACATGGCCGCCAGCGGTTCGGCGTCCGCCGGACACGACGTATTCCATATCTTCGCCCCTGTCATGGAAGCCGGCCATCAGGGCTTCGAAGTCCTGTCCACCTTTCAGACCTCGCCGGCATCTCACGCTGCGGGATTGGAAGGCGGCGACGATCTGGACCATGAACATGGTGCGCCGCGAGCTGCCCATGAAGTGGCCTATCACGTCTCTCTTTCAGAATACTGGATGACCAAGGTGGCCCTCAGCCTTGCGCGCGATCCAGGCGACGACTATCGCGCCACAGCGCTCGCCTCGGAGAACGTATTCAGGCTCCGCAGATCGAGCGCCGGCCCACTCGACTTTGCATGGTACACGAGCCTCTCGGCCGGTCTCGACAGCGGCCAGGCCAACGCTATCGAATTTGGCCCCATCGTCTCCGTCGCGGCCGGCCCGATCACACTGGTCGTCAACCCGTTCTTTGAGAAGACCTTTGGCCGCAACCGCGAGGACGGGATTGCATTCACCTATGCGTGGCGTCTCGCGCACTCATTCTCGGAGCAATTTGCGGTCGGCATCGAGGGCCACGGCGAGATCCCCGACATAGCGCACGCACCACCCGGCGCCGAGCAGGTGCATCGCGTTGGTCCCGTGATCTACCTCGGCCACCTGCACGGCAGCGCACACGGCATCGGCAGCGCATCTGCAGCCCACCACGCCCATGACGAGGGCGTTGACAAAGCAACGTCGCATGGAAGCCACGCGCACGGCAACATCGGCGAAGCGGGCCATCGCGATCCGCTGCTTCACGCCGAGCTTGGGGTCCTGTTCGGGCTGACCGATGCCACGCCAGACGTTGCACTCAAGCTCAATGTCGGCCTCGATTTCTGAAACGCTCGAAGGGCATCCCCAAGCCGATCGCCGCTACACACCGTCAAGCGCGCGCTCCACGGCCTGCCGGAACTCGTTGACGCCAATCGAAAGCATCTCCGGGCGTGCCGCCAAAAAGTACTCCTCCACTGCCGTTCCCGCGTCCGCGACCAGCACACCTCGCAACGCCGCCTCCAGATCAAACACCAGCCGCGGCGGCGTCACGAAGAAGTCACCCGTGATGAGCGCCTCGCGAATCCTGCGGCCTTGCCCTTCGCCCTCGATGCGCACATATGCAGACACGGTGCCGCCTGCGCCAGTCGCGGTTCCATCAAGATGCGTTCCCGCCTCCGGCACATCAATCTCGAACACAAACTCATCTCGACCGATTTCATCCGCATGGATCGCCGCGGCCCGTGCTTCCTCTTCAGCTGCGGGCGGGGCAGCTTGAAGCTCGAGCCCCAGTCCCGATGCCAGCCCCTCGGCAACCGCACGCTTCACCTCGTCAGCATGTGGCGTCCGGCCCAAGAGCGCTTTCAAAGTGACGATGCGGCTCTCGGCACGATCTAGCCCATGCCGCTCGATCTTGGCACGTGGCACGTTGAGATAGGCCATGACGCGTTGCGGGTCGGCGTCGATCAGCACCGTTCCCTGGTAGAACAGCGTATCGCCATCGAAAAACCCGCCCGTGCCAGACAACTTGCGGCCTTCAACCTCGATGTCGTTGCGCGGGCGGAACCGGGCCGCGATGCCGAAGTGTCGCGACAGTCCGGCAGCAACGCTCTCGCAGATTGCACGCGTATAGTCGGCCAGCGACGGCAGCGGCATGCGCTTGCGCGACACGACCACCTCCCATCCAAGCATGCCTTCGTCAAAGTAGATGGCACCGCCGCCGGTGATGCGCCGGCCGATACCGATGCCGTCGGTACGCGCCTCGGCAAGCTTCAGCTCGCGCGATATCGCCTGGTGACGCCCCACCAGCACTGTCGGCTTGAATTGCAGAAATCGCACCGTATCGCCGATCACACCTGCGGCATGCAGCTCGATCAGCGCCGCATCGAAGGCGATGTTGGCGCGCCCTTCGCGCACGCCGGTATCGATCATGCGGAACGGCAGCGGCATGGCACGCGCCTAGTTCCAGTTCTTCGGCTCGAGGTCGTCGCCATCCTCGTAGGCCTCTCCTGCCTTCTCCAAACCGAGCTGTTGACGGATCTTGCGGATGTCGACGGCCTGCGGCGCGAACGGGTAGCTGGCGACGTTTGACGGTGGGCTGTCCCCATAGGGCCGGTCGCAGGCCGAAACGTCGTCCGCCTCCTTGCCAGGACACCCGCTGGTGCGGAAGGCGGTGCCCTTGTCGACGATATCGTCGAGCTCGGCCTGCGGGATCCCGAAATCGATGACACGACCCGCCTCGTCGAAGCGCATGTGGTCGACACGCACCCCGCGGTAGTCGATCAGGTAGCGCGCCAGCTGCACCCGGCGCCACTGGTCGCGCGGCGTCGCCGGCAGATGATCCATCAGCGATCCCTTCTCGGGAAAGAAGCAGAACATGTGGCTGTGCCCGCCCATGTCGACCAGCCGCTGCACCAAGCCTAGCACGTCATGCTCGCTCTCGCCCATGCCGACGATGATGTGTGCGCCGAACTTCTCGCGCCCGAAGATATCGCGCGCATCCTCCAGCACTTCCCAATACTTCGCCCAAGAGTGCGGGCTGTCGACGCCCTTGCCGCGAGTCCGGTCGAAGATCTCCGGTGTCGCCGCATCGAGCGCAACCGTGAAGATGTCGGCACCAAGATCCTTGAGCTGCTGCACGTCGCGACGCTGCATCGTGGTGGGATTGGAAAGAATTGAAACCGGCAGGCGCGACGGATCGATCCGCGCCGTCCACGACTTCAACACCGTCACCGTGTCATCGTCCGAGCGGGGATGCGTGATCATCGAGATGCACATGCGATGGAACGGCGTATTCTCGCCATCCCGTGCCACGATGTCGACGACCTGATCCATCGGCACAGCCGGCCAGTCGACGCGAATGAAGTTGCGGTCGGCATAATCGCGGTCGCCTTCGCGGTGCCGTGCAAGACCGCAATAGGCGCAGTTCGCGCGGCAGCCTTCAGGATAGGTCAGCAGCAGGTTGAGGCAGCGCGTGCAGCCGCAGCGATGCATCTTGCCCGGCATCACCCCGAGCGTGATCGCGGCAGCCGTCGACATCTGCACGTACTCCGGCGAGCGCATGTGCGGCGCCAGCCTGTTGTTGTTGGGCAGGTAGACACCCTCGGGCGGCACGTTGGCACTCTTCACCCGGCCGCCATTGCGCACATCGGCTGGAATGTTGCCGGGCGCGCGCGGCTGCATGACCTCGAACGCATTGAAGTCCCGTCCGTCATGGCCCGAGTTCGAAGGCAGCGTGGTCTCTTGCTTCAAGCAGCTCATTCTTGGCTCTCCTTTCTCCTCATGCCGCCCAGTACTCGGGAAATGCGATCCAGCCGCGCTTGAGATCATCTGCCGATGGCGTGTTCCCGGCAGCGAAGACCTCCATCAGTTGCTGCCGCCGCGCCAGCGCACGCGCCAGCGATGCCCCGAACAGCGCCTCGATCTCTTCGGCATAGTCTCCTGCAGCCGAAACCTCGCCCTGCACGATTCGCACCGCAGCCTGCCCCGCCTCGCCGCCCGAAATCACTGCAGCGCTGATGCCCGCCCCGGTGATCGGATTGGTCAGCCCCGCCGCATCACCTGCGAGCAGCACCAACACCGTCCCCAGGTTCGAAGCGAGCCGCCGCAAGCCACCAACGGGAATGGCGCCGCCCGTATGCCCTCGTATCTCTTCGCCGACACGCCCCTCGGCGACAAGTCGCGCATGCAGCGCTTCCAGCGTCGGCTTCAGTTCATTGCGCCACGGTGGCGCGACACCCAACCCCAGATTGGCCTCTTCACCTTTTGGGAACAGCCACGCATAGCCACCGGGAATGCCGGCCGACAGGAAGATATCGGTCGCCGCAAAAGGCTTCAGCAGCGGCACACGGATCTGCCGCGTCTCTGCGATCTCCATGTTCTCCGCACCAACGGCCTTGCCGATCACCGAGCGCGGCCCGTCCGCGCCGATGATGACGCGCGCGGCCGCTTGCGTTCCATCTGTCAGAACGGCCACGCCATCCGCCGTCAGCGAGCGAACGCCGACACCCAGCCGGCATTGGGCACCAGCCGCGATCGCCTCCTTGACCAGCGACGCGTCGAATGCCGCCCGGTCGATCATCACGCCGGGGAAATGCTCTTCGACATGCGGCGCACCGCTCTCGATGAAAGTCGCCATCGCCGTGATGTCCTGGCTGTGCGCGACCGCCACAGCACCAACCTCCATCCCAACCAGATGCGGTACGAATTCGGCACATTGCACCGGCACGCCCGCCTCGCGCTTGCGCTCGACAGCGAGCACATGCACGCCACGCCGCGCAGCCTCGGCAGCCGCGCACGCTCCCGCCGGTCCGAGGCCCACCACCAGCACGTCCGTTTCAACCAAGGTGCTCATTGTCCCTCGTTGCGGCGACATCGGTGCAACCGCTCAACGCGATCGCACAAGACCCGGGATCGCGGCGCCATCTGGCCCGTAGGCCTTGACGATATCGAGGCAGAACGACCGCAGCCGCTCGTTGGCGATCGCCTCTGCGGCCCTCGCATCTGCTTCCGCCACGCCGCGCTTGAAGGCATCGGTAGGCTTCTGCGGATCGACCGCCTTCTCTGTCATGATCTTCGCACGCGCCGCCTCGTCGACAGTGATACCAGGGCAAACGCCTTTTGCCATCTCTGTCTCGCTATAGACGATCCCCATGCCCGTTTCGGCAGCCTCGTCCGCTCGCACGTCATGGGGCGGCATCTGCACAACACCCGCTGCAATAGAAAACGCAATGCAGGCATAGCCGCTCACGCTGCGCACGACGCACCCCCGGTCGTCGACAGGCCCGTCTTGATCGAGCAGCACGCGTGCGCCTGCGTATAGGGCCGACCTATTGCCTGTGCCACCGCAGCAGCACCATCCGCGGGAAAGGCGATGCCGTCGAGGCCCGCCATCACCGCATAGGCATCGGTGACGCGCTTGTGCATTCCAGCCGGACGTGCGCAGCCGAGGTTGACAGGCTTGTCGGGGAGCCGCATGCGCGCTTCCAGGAAGATGCGGCCCACATCGCTGGTCGAAGGCGTGGCGAATGTCGCTCCTGCCTTGGCATAGAACGGCATGATGACGACCAGAACCAGCGAATGGATCGGGTGTCGCGCGCAGATGTCGAGTGCGCGCGCTTCGCCGAGGATGCGCCCGTAGTGCAAGCCAATGACGATGTGCGGCACGATCTCCATGCTGGTCGAGCACAACGCCGCCAGCGTCGCCTCGAAGTCGTCCACCGGCCGGTCGAGATGATAGACTTCGCGGATCGTCTCCTCCGACCCGATCACGTCCATCATCGCCGTATCGACGCCCGCCGACGCCATCAACTTTGCCCGCGGCTCGTCGAGCAGTGCGGAATGGATTGCGATTCTGAGCTGCGGAAAATCGCGCTTCAGCTTCTCGATGACGGGATAATACTTCTCGTACTTGATCTCGTTGCGCCTGTTCGACCCGCCCGAGAGAAGAAAACCTTGCAAGCCCTGCAGCAAAACGAGGTCGCGCACCTTGGCATCGAGCATCTCCGGCGTCGTTGCGGCGATCATCGGCTCAAGGATCGAGCCGCCGCAATGCTCGCAGTCGAGCGCGCACGCGCCGCCAGTCACCGAAAAGGCGGGAAACGCATTCCTGCTGCAACCCTTGAGCTCGCTCGTTTCGTATTCGCGGAAGGTCGGCGTCGAAAAGCGGATCGGCCCAAGCGGACGCACGCCCGCACCAGCCTGCATCGCGGCAACGAGCTGCGCGTCGAATTCCGCATCCTCCAGCGGCTCGATCTCCAATAGCCGATCGAGCCAGCTCGTCACTCGAGTATCGCCTATCGTCATTGCGCCCGCGGCGCCTCGATGTTGTCGGCCAGGATCTCGACGATGCTGAGCAGCTCCTTGTCCCACGCCAGCGCCGCCTTGCTTTCATCCATCGTCAGGCGGCAGTTGGCACAAGCCGAAACGAGCGCCGGCGCACCCGTAGCTTCCACCTGCGCCATCTTGATCCTGAACACTTCGTGGCGCACGTCCGCGGCGCGCGCCATCGCCTGCACGCCGCCGCCGCCACCACAGCACCAGTTGTAGTTGCCCGTTGGCTTCATCTCTCGGAAGTCCGAAGCAAATCCGTCGAGCAGATAGCGCGCATCCGCCGTCGCGCCACCGCGCCGCGAGATCTGGCACGGATCGTGATAGGTGACCGCCTGCGCGGTGTAGGGCTTGAACCTGAGCTTGCCCTGCCGCTTTAGCGCCGCCAGATACTCGGTGATGTGCAGCACCTCGAACGGCAGCGGCCGGCCGAGCAGGTTGGCTCCGGTCCAGCGCAGCACGCCATAGGCATGACCGCATTCGGGCACCACCACCATCTTGGCCCCGACCGCCTCGGCCGCTGTCGCAATCCGCTGAACCATGAGTTTGGCGATATCGCCCTTGCCCGACAGCACACCAAAGTTGGTCGCCTCGTATCCCTGCGACGACAATGTCCAGTCGGCACCCGCTGCATTGAGCAGCTTGGCCATCGCCACCACGCTGTCGGGATACTTCATCATCTCGATCGACGAAACGGTGAGCAGCACCTCCGCCTTGTCCTTGTCGAGCGGTATTGCCACCTCGTTCTCGTCGGCGAGCCATTCGACACGGTCGGCGAGCACCTCCGGCGTCACGCCGAGCGGGCTGCCCTTGTCGCGCGCGTTGTCGGCGGCCTGCAACAGATCGGGCGGCCCCAGTCCCGCCGCCACGAACGCCTGCCGGGTCGCCGCCACCACGCTGGCGATATCGATCGCCATCGGACATACGATCGTGCAGCGGGCGCACATCGTGCAGGTGTCGAAGATCAACGGCTCCCAGTCCCTGAGCTCCCTCTCGGTGATCCCCGGCGCCAGTCCCAGCGCCTTCCTGAGACCCGAGAACGCAGCCTTGTTGCGCCGATACACACGCGTCATGGGCTGCAGCTTCAAAGCCGGCGTCAGACGCGGATCCTGCGTCGCCTCGTGGAAGTGACATGCTTGCGCACACTGTCCGCAATGCACGCACGCATCGAGATAAGCGGCGATATTTCCGCCAAGCAAGGCTTCCATCTTGTCGACGGCCGCCTGGACATTGACCGGACGATTGTCGGGCGTGATCTGGCCGGGCTGGACTGTCATGGCGTGAAACCTCTGCGACCATAGGTGGCGCCAGTCCTGGCGCGCGAGAAGACGAACGTGAAGGCGTGCATGAGCCGCGAGAACGGGAAGTAGATCATCAACGCTTCCACGGTCAGCATGTGGAATGCGCGCAAGCCCGCGTGCGCCTCCTGCAGCGCCAGGCAGCCCGTCAGCATGACGACGAACGTCAGCCACACTCCAAGATGGTCATCCGTGTCGCTCAGCTGCTTCTTCACAGGATCGGCGAGCCGGTGGACGTAGAGCAGGATGAGACCGGCGAAGGCAGCTTCCGCGGCTACGATGAACGCCCAGCGTGGCAGCTTCGGCCAACCGATATCGGCACCGATCAATCGCTCCTGGATGAAATTGACGTGCGGGGCCGCGAACAGCACGAGCACGAGCAGCCCGATGTGGAACAGATAACCCGTCACGAAGTGATAGAGCGTCCGGCCAAGGTTGCCGCCGTGCGGCACTGAATGCTGCACGATGGCCTTGACGGCCCCGCCAACCCCGCCGCCGCCCGACCGCGCCTCGGAAAGATCGACCGGACGCTTCATCGTCAACAGCGTTGCAAGCCGCCAGATCACACCCGCCACGAACACGACAAGCGCAAGATACCACAACGGACCTTCAATGAACTTGATCATGGTCTCACTCCATGCATGGCATCGTCACCTGCAAGACCGGCGTGCACTTCCGCACGCATCGCATCAGTCGTCGCCATGCCCTTGTGCTCGGCGTACCAAAGATCGTGATGTTCCTTGGCCCAGTTTTCGTCGACGGTGCCGGTGCTCATCGCTTCGAAGGCGCCGTCCATGCCAACCGAGCCGATGTAGGCGTGGCCGATGCCGACGGCGATGAAGACGATCGCGGCAACTCCATGTGCGAGGTTGGCAAGCTGCGCCAATGAGCGGTCGGCGAGGAAATCGGGGAACAGCAGCACGATTCCCGACGCCGAGATCAGCAGCCCCAGCACCACCGTAAGCAGGAACCACACCTTCTGGCCGGCGTTGTACTTGTAGGAGCTCGCGTGCCCCCCGAACAAACCGCCACCCTTCAGGAGCCACGAGATATCGACCAGCCGCGGCGCGTTGCCACGAATGAATAGGACGAGAATCGCCAGCACCGCGGGCAAGAACAGCGGCCCGAACAGGTTGTGCCCCTGCATCGCCGCGCTCGTCATCAGCGCAAAGGCATAGGGCCCCAGCAGCGGCAGCAGCACCGACTTTCCGAACAGGATGATGAGGCCGGAGATCGCCAGCAGCACGAACAGCGCTGCCGCAAACCAATGCGCAATGCGCTGCGCCAGCGTGAAGCGCGGGATGACGCGGCCCGTGCGCCCGCCCCTGATCCTGATCCTGCCGCGCAACAGATAGAACAAGGTAAGGGCCGCAAGCACGCCGAGCAGCAGCCTTGCGCCATAGTGCATCACCTGCTCGTTGCGCATCAGCTGCCAATCCCAGCCGGCGCTCTGGATCAGGACGTTGTTTTCCGCACCTGGTATCACCACGTTGCCGCGCTGGCCGTGCCGAATGCGCCCCCAGAACTCCTCGCTGACCGACTGGTCGCCAACAACATGGCTGGGCGGTGGCACGGGCCCGGCCGTGCCATCGACTTC
>JBGANK010000042.1:0-30170 GCA_044222395.1 Hyphomicrobiaceae bacterium
ACGTCCTCGAGCAGGCGCTTGCGGCCGAACACGACGTGGGGCGTCTCGGCCAGCTTGTGGAGGAGGTCGAACTCGGTGGGGGTGAGGTGGATCTCGATCCCGTCGAGGTCGACGCGGCGCGTCGAGGGGTCGATCGCCAGCGTGCCGATGCGGATCGCGGAGGGGATGCCGGTGACGCTGCCGGTGGAGCGGTCGGCGCGACGGAGCAGGGCGCGGATGCGGGCGACGAGCTCGCGCGGCTCAAACGGCTTCACGATATAGTCGTCGGCGCCAAGTTCGAGGCCGAGCACGCGATCGGAAATGCCGCCGCGTCCTGTCAGAATGATGAGCCCGAAGCGCACGTCCTCCCACAGTTCGCGCACCAGCGTCAGCCCGTTCATGTCGGGCAGTCCGATGTCGACGATGCACAGCGCCGGTGGATCCCGGCGGATCGACTGGCGCGCCTCGCGGCCGGATGCGAACGTCTGCACCTCGAAGTCGAACTCCTCGAGGGTGCCACGAACCAGGTTGCGGATGTCGGGCTCGTCGTCGATGATGTAGATGCGCTTCTTCATGAGCCGGAATCCTCCTGCGGAACGCTCTGGGGCGACACGAGGCTTCCGATCGCCTCTCGCAGATCGTGACGGCGCCATGGCTTCATGAGCACGGGCACGTGGGCGAGGTCGTCCGGCAGACGCTCGACCGAGAAGCCGGTCACCAGCACGATGGCGACTTCCGGCTTGGCGGCACGCAGACGTCGCGCCAGATCAAAACCGCCGAGACCTGGCATGACAATGTCCGAGACGACAATGCGGACGTTTTCCACCTGTTCTGCGAGACGCAGCGCCTCGGCGCCGCTTCCAGCTTCAAGGATGGAGAAGCCAAGCGCGTTGAGCTGCTCGCGCATGATGCGGCGCACGTCCTCGTCGTCCTCGGCGACCACTGCGAGCATGCCGCGCCAGGCGCCGTCCACCGCCGCGGGAACAGCAGTTCCAGCCTCAATGGTATCGTCGACGGCGGTCGACTCCGGCAGTAGCAGAGTGATGGTCGTGCCGCCGGGACCACTGTCGATGCGGATGTAACCTCTCGACTGCTTGACAAAGCCGTACACCATCGACAGGCCGAGGCCGGAGCCAAGCGACTTGGTCGTGAAAAAGGGCTCGAAGGCGCGCGCCAGTGCTTCTGGAGGGAAGCCGGTGCCTGTGTCCGAGCAGGTGATTTCGACGTAGTCGCCGGGCACCACCGCCTCGTCGAACGTCGTTCCCTGGGTAATGGCGCGTTGAGACACGGTGAACGAAAGGCGGCCACCATTCGGCATGGCGTCGCGGGCGTTGAGCGCCATGTTGACGAGCGCATGCTCGAGCTGGCTCTGGTCGGTCAGCGCCCAAGCCGCCTTTGGCATTGCGGCGAAGTCGATGTGAATGGCCGAAGGCAACGTCCGGCGAAGCAGTACAACGACCTCGCGCAACAGGCCCGAGACGTCAATGGGCTCGTTGCGCAATGGGTGCTGGCGCGCGAAAGCGAGCAGACGGCTGGTGATGTCGGCGCCCCGGCGGCTGGCACGCTGGGCCGGCTCCAGATAGGAGTCCAGCCCCTCGACGCGACCGAATTTGTCGCGCGCCGATGAGAGATTGCCAATGATGATCGACAGGAGGTTGTTGAAGTCGTGCGCCAGACCGCCGGCGAGCTGGCCAACGGCATTGAGCCGCTGAGCCTCTGTCAGCTTGCGCTCGTTCTCCTTTTCGTCCGTGACGTCACGTGACAGCACAAACATGCCGATGGCTCGTCCATCTGTGCCGACGTGCGGAATGAGCACGTTCTTGGTAACCACGGATTGGCGCAAGCGATCCAGAAATGCGTAGTCGAATGTCGCCGTCTCGCCGCTGCGCGTGCGTGCCATTCAGGCGCGAGCCGACAATCGCCTCCGCCGGTCGGTCAACAAGCTCACGCCAGCCGCGATTGGCAAACTGGATGTGCTCTTCGGCGTCGATGTACGCGACGGCCGCCGGGATCGCATCGAGTATCAGTCGCTGACGGGCCTCCGCCTCGGTCAGCTCGGCCTGCGATCGCTCCTGTAACGCAACGGCTTGGCGGAGCTGCCGGTTGGCAACCTCGAGTTCACTGGTGCGTTCGCTGACGCTGCGGCCGAGCGTTGTTACATTGTCTCGCAAACGCGCGATCATGCCGTCGAAGGCAGACGCCAGCATGCCGATCTCGTCATTGCGCGAGACACCGCTGCGGGCATCAAGATCGCCAGAGCGCACGCGGCTGGCCGTCATCGCCAGCTGCTGCAGCGGCTCCACGAGGCGCCGCGCGACGAAATAGAGCAGCAGCCCGGCCAGCCCAATGACGGCGGCCGATATGGCCAGAATGCGGTTGCCGACCAGGCGCGAGCTTGCCCGCAGCTGGTCGACATAGACGGATGAGGCAATGTACCAGTCGAAGTTCGGGAAATGCCTCACCCATGACAGCTTCTCATAGACGTAGTTTCCCGGATCGCTCGGCTTGTCCCACAAATAGGCCAAGGGTTTGCCGCTGTCGGCGACCGCCTTCAGCTCTTCTGCGATCGAGTGACCGGTGGCCGGATTGGGCCGGGCGCTGAACTCGAAACCCTCGATGTTGGGGTTCGGGTGAATGAGCATATTTGTCTTGCTGTCGAAGATATACGTGTAGCCTGTACGGGCGATCTGGATGCCGCGCAATGCCGATCGCAGGTCCGTGATGGCCTCCGTCTTGCGACGCTCGACCTCGCGATCGATCTCGTCGAGATAGGAGCCGGAGCCGACCACCAGGCCAAAACGCGGCAGATCCTTGAAATAGGACAGCTTCTGGGAGGACTGCTTCGAACCGAGCTTGGTCCAGTGATAGGTGTGAAGGCCCTCGCCTTTGCGCCGCGCGATGCCGACGATGGTCGGCAGGATTGACGAGCCGTCGGCGTCGAAGATCTTCGAGGCGTCATGGCCGTGGTAGGTCGCGTCCGGATGCGAGACGATCCTGGCGTCGTAATCGGTGACCCAGATGTAGCCGTCGGTGCCGTAGGTGAACGAACGCACGCCTTCGAAAACAAGTTGCCGCGCCTCGGCATCGGTGATCTCGCCCTTGTCGCGGCGCGCAAACACGTACTCGATGTAGCCCGCCGCGATACTAACGACGCTCTTCATCTGCGACTCGAACGAGCGCACCGTCACATTGCGCCGTTCCTCGAGGCTGCCGGACATTCGGTTCGCCATCTCGAATACGCTGTCAAGGATTGTGCGGCTGGCGTCGAGTTCGATCTGGTAGACGTTGCGCTCGACAAGGGGAACGGCGACGAAATAAATCGCGGCGGCGAGCGCGCTCAACACCGCGATCATCGCCGAGAAAACCTTAATGAATAGCCGCGAGCGAAGCATGGGTGGCCTTTGCGGGAGGGCCGGACGCTCATCGAAAGGCGATCCGCGCACTGCATTGATGGACCATCTGTGCGCAGGGGAAAAGCCCCAATGCCCATCTGAGAAGAAATGCAAGCAGGGCCACCGCCGGGGAGACGGCGATGGCCCTTTTGGTGCGCGAATTGGCGAACTCAATGAGCGGACGCTGCCTCCGCACCGACGCCCGTCTGTGCACGCACGTACTGATCGTCGAAGGCCGCCTGCTCGGCCTTGGCGCGCATGCTGGTATCGAGCTTGGAGACGACGACGGTGACCAGGAACGCCAGTGTCATGGAGAAAAGCGCCGGGTGATCGTAAGGGAATATGGCCTTGGCGTTGCCCAGAACCTTGACCCAAACCGCCGGCGACAGAACGACCAGGGTGACTGCGGCGAGGAGGCCAGCAATGCCGCCGGCAAGCGCCCCGCTTGTCGTCAGGCCCTTCCAGTACATCGACAGGATCAGGACGGGGAAGTTGACCGAAGCCGCGACGCCGAAAGCCAGGGCGACCAAGAACGCCACGTTCTGGTCCTTGAAGGCGATGCCGAGAGCGATGGCGGTCAGACCCATGCCGACGGTGGCGATCCGCGACACGGTCATCTCGGAGCCCTCCTTGGCCCTGCCCTTGGCAATGACGCCGACATAGAGGTCGTGAGCGATCGCCGAGGCGCCAGCAAGTGCCAAGCCCGCCACCACCGCCAGGATTGTGGCGAAGGCCACGGCGGAGAGGAAGCCGAGCAGCACGTCGCCGCCCATCGCCTTGGCGAGATGCATGACCGGCATGTTGCTGCCGCCCACGATCTTGCCGCCAATCTTACCGTCGACCCAGTACTGCGGATCTGCGGCCAGGATCGAAACTGCGCCGAGACCGAGCACGCATACGACGAGGAAGAAGAAACCGATGAGTCCGGTTGCCACGAACACCGATTTGCGCGCTTCGCGGGCGTTGGGTACGGTGAAGAAGCGCATCATGATGTGCGGCAGGCCGGCGTTGCCGAAAACGATGCCGAGCGACAGCGATACCGCGGTGATCGGGTCAGACAGAAGCGAGCCTGGGCCCATGATCTTAATGCCGTCATTGTGCACGGAGACGGCCTTCTGCGCCATTGTCTCCAGATTGAAACCGAAGTGCGCCATGGTGAGCACAAGCAGGATGATGCCGCCGCCGAGCATCAGACATGCCTTGATGATCTGCACCCAGGTCGTGGCGATCATGCCGCCGAACATCACGTAGACCATCATGAGGATGCCAACGAGGACGACGGCGTAGTTGTAGGGAAGGCCGAACAGGAGTTGGATGAGCTGGCCGGCACCGACCATCTGTACGATCAGATAGAAGCAGACGACGGTCAGCGAGCCGATCGCCGCAAAGGTGCGGATTGGCGTCTTTTCCAGCCGGTAGGAAGCGATATCGGCGAAGGTATACTTGCCGAGATTGCGCAAACGCTCGGCCATCAGGAACGTGATGATGGGCCAGCCAACGAAAAATCCGATGGTGTAAATAAAGCCGTCGAAGCCCTTCGAGAAGACGAGGCTGGAGAGGCCGAGCAGGGTTGCCGCCGACATGTAGTCACCGGCGATGGCAAAGCCGTTCTGCGTGCCCGAGATACCGCCACCAGCGGTGTAGAAGTCGGCTGCCGAGCGTGTGCGCCGTGCGGCCCAGTAGGTGATGCCGAGCGTCGACAGCACGAACACCAGGAACATGCCGATGGCGATGACGTTGAGCGGCTGCTGCTCGACCGGACCCGTCGCGGCAGGCGCGGCGAAGACCGGGGTTGTCAGCAGCGTCATCAGGGCTGACGCACTGAGACGGTTGACGAGATTGAGGCGCATCACAGAGCCTCCTCAACGATCTCTTGGGTCAGTGCTTCGTAGACCTTGTTGGCGCGGCGGACGTAGAGTCCGGTCAGTAGCCACGAGCCAATGATGATGAGGGCACCGAACGGAACGCCGACGGTCAGCGTTGCTCCGGGCCACAGCGGGGTACTGAGCAGAGCCGGCTTGAAAGCCACGGCCATCATGAAGGAGTAATAGAGAGCAAGCACGACCGCGGTCAGTATCCAGGCGAAACGCGAGCGGTCTGCGGCAAGGGCGGAGAATTTCGGATTGGCTCTAATCTTCTGGTAGATCTGCGGTGTCATGACGCCTCCCTTGCGTTAGCTAGCCCCGGGCATCGCCGCTCAAGGCCATTTCGACGCGCTTGCCTTCGGGCCGCCAAGCTCGGCCAATCGCGTCATGACGCGTCATGTCAATCAACCGTTGCGGGATTTTCACGGATTGCTTCAGAAATGTTGCAATCGGCTGGAAGTCGACGAAAGTTCAACATGCCGACGTATCCCATCGGGGGCTGGGACACCGTCTTGTGTCGCGGTGGGCCGGGGGGTCCATGCCGCTGCATGATCGTCGCGTAGATGAGAAAGGATGCAGTTTCGAACGCAAAGCCGACTTCCAGCGCAGATCGTGAACGCTTCGTCCCGGTCGCGGCTGTTGGCCGGGCGGTTTCAGATCACTGCGACCGTCGACGGACACATGTGCGTCAAGAATGACCCGCTTCTGCCCTGTGCAAATGCAGTGTGCGTGACAGTCAGAAGGCGCACACCTGATACTCCGGACATCGCTCTTCGTGCCTGTGATTCCACACGATCCGCGCGGGTTGCCGCTTGAGTTGAGGTATTGGAAGCAAGTGCGGCGGGTCTGCTCCCGTGTCCAGACCACCGTCTTGCCTTGTGTTGGAGCGGCCGGTCTTGACCGACAAACGGGAGTTGCTGCCGACGCGCTCAACCATTCATTTGTCCCAGACCAAGGTCCAGCCAAGAGCCCCATTTCAGGTGAACTGCACTCTTGCAATCATGGCTGCTGTCGGACCGACCTCTCGCACAGTCCCGTCGAGTAGATATGCAATGACGACGTGCGGGGGCCAGCGAACTCCGGTATCAATCTGCAGCTCCTCCGGGTCGCGGCAACTCCTTGGCAGCCGCAAACACCAGCCGCTGATAGACGAAGCCGATGCCGATCAGCACCGCACCGAGGCAGATGAAGGAGAGCGGCCTCCAGATGCCGGTGAGACCCGAGAGGTCGAACAGGAACGCCTTGAGCGTCGCCAGAAGTACCAGAAGTCCCGAAGCCGCACGCGCCTCGAAACTGTCGCGCACCACGCCGTAACCGAGCAGGATGATGCCGAGCACCAGCCACACCGCCGAATAGGACCACAACTCGGCGCTCGACGTCGGCTGGGTCCAATGGATGCTGGCGCCCTGGAACACATGCCGGGTCTCCAGCGTCGTGTAGGCGAAGATCAGGATGATCGCCAGGATCGCGCCGAGCGTCATGTAGAGCCGCTGTTCGTTGACGCGGGCATTTCGGGCAAAGACGACGGCGGCGAGCCCAGGCAACAGGTAGGCAAGCATCAGCGAGGAGAAGACCGCCGGACCGAGCACCGCTTCCCAGTTCAAGTAGGGGTTCTCGCTGAGGAGCAGTCCGGCAAACGTCGCCAGTGCGGCAAGGCCGCCGAAAATCATCACGGCGATTGCGAACACCGAGTTTCGCCGCCTGAGCTCGATGCTGTTGAGGGTGTAGGCGAAGGTGATGGCGAGCAGGGCCATCAGGCCCGCCTCAATATGGCCGCTGGCCGGGTTGAAGACATCGCCACCGTTCAGCATGTGACGGATCTGAAAGAAGCCGAGCAGACCGGCGAATACGACGCCGAGGGCATCCGAAATCTGTGCGGCAAGATCGATCCGTTCGCGCTTCAGCCAATGCCCCGCGAGGCCGAAGGCGAGCGCGGGCGCGCCATAGCCCAGCAACAGCCAGTTCATGATCGGTGTGGTGCCGACACCATCGGCGCCCATGATGCGGGGCTCCCACATGACGCGCGCAAGCACGACCAGTCCGAGCGCGGCAACGGCCACTCGCAACGCCGGGATCTTGGCGTCAATAGCGATCCAGGCAGTTGCCGCTGCGGTGATCGCAAGCGCGACGGTCAGATATCCGCGGTCGAGCGAGAAGACGAAGGCGAGCGAGATGGCCGCCACGGTTCCAGCCGCAAAAGCCCCTAGGGCCAGCCGCAAGGCCGGGGAGGCCATATCGTCGATCTTGTCCAATCGTGCCGAGAATCGCGTTGTGATGCCGTAAAACCCGACTGCCAGAAGCACGGCAATGGCGCCGAACGCGATCGCGCGATCGAACTGGGTGACGCGGAGGTAGCTGTAGACGAGCGCCAGCAGCGGCGTCACCACGGCAGCAATCGCGTAGGCGCCTGCGACGGGAATTTGTAGGCGCGCGCCTCGCCACAGCGGGATCGTCGCGATGGCCAAAACACCAAGTGCGAAGACAGCAAGCGTCGTCAGGTAGCCGCGCTGCAGATCGGGCACGCGCACGTAGTCGCCAACCGCCGGCCACAGGTAGTGGGTTTCGATTGGGCCGCTCAGATCCGGCCACGTGACGGCGACGGCGAGCACGACCAGTCCCGCCAGCACGCTGGCGCTTGCTGCAGGCAGGCTGCGCCAAGCGGTCGCCGCAAGAATAACGGCGGCGCTTGTGGCGAACAACAGCAGGTCGGCGTCGGTAGAGCGAGTTGCGCCGAGAACGAAGCAAACGAGTAGCGTCAAAGCCGCAAGGCAAGCAGTCGCCACCCAGTCGAGCCGCGCATCCCGGTCGGCAACGTCCAGATGCGGTTCGACGGCAATGAAGGCTGCCGCGAGCGCGAGCTGCAATAGGGTATGCACCATCGCAGGGTGCACTGCCGCTGAGGCGCCTGCCGTGGCAAAAGCCAGGCCCCAGAGCACGGCGCCGACGACCGCTGACGTTGCCAGCCACAACCAGTGTCTGATCCGCGCGAGGCCATAGGCGGCGGCCGCGACCACAGCAAGGTAAGTGACGAGTGGCCAGTAGGACGGCTGCGGCGAGACGACAAGCAGCGGTGTCACCAGGGCGCCGGCAAGTCCGAGACCTGCAAGCGCCGGTCCATGCAGTGCGGCCGCCACCATCGTCGCGATGCCCACCGCGCCAAGCAGCGCGAAGGCGCTGGCCGGTCCAAGAATGCCGTAAAGAGCGTGCGCGGCGTAGATCGTGCCGAAGGCGGCCACCGTGCCAGCGGCGGTCAGCACACTTGGGATGTGCGCGCTCGGCACCGCATCGATCGGCAAAACGAACTTGGAACGGCGGAACCATTCGCCAAGACCGACCAGCACGAGGGCCAGCAGCGCGCCGAGCATGACGCGGACGCCCGGTCCGAACAGTCCCTGTTCGATCGTATAGCGCACCAGCAGAAGTGCACCGGCTGCAAGCGCGAGCCCGCCGGCCCAGACGGTCCAGCGCGTGCCCACACGCTGTTCGAGAGATTGCTCGGCCAGTGCCGTTGGCTTGGGTGCTGCTGGTTGAACCGGTGGTGGGCGTGATGGCGGGACGGAGGTTGGCACTGGGCTCGACGGCGGCTTTTCTGCCTTGGTCGTATCGATCGGCGAAGCGGCTGAAGGAGGTGCTGCTGGACGTGTGCCCGTCAGAAGCGCTCGAAGGACCGCCACCTCGTCGTCCAGTTTCGCGATCCGCCGCTGCCAGCCGTGCATCGTCCAGACCACGTAACCCAACACGACGATGACAATGAATTCGAGCATGGCGGCTCCGATCACATGCGAAGAAAATTCTTAACACAGACAGATTAACAGGCGTTTCACATCCGCTATGGATTGGTCAATGTCGGCAATTTGACGGTCTGGCCGCACCGCTCGTATCCAAGTCAAGGTCGGGTCCTACGACGGACTTGCTGTATCAGGCGTCATCCAGGTGCCGGCCTACACGGCGCTGAACTATTCGCAGGATGCGCGAAGCAACGGTGGGAGGCTGATAGAAAGGTTGGGCGCGGCGCCAAGATTCACATGAGAATCGCTCGCGGGACGCACACGATTGAGAAAGCCTTGTCCGCAGCGTGGATCAGCATGCGGCCAGGATTGGCGCTGCGTGGAAGGCGTTCGGCGGAGCCTCACGTACCGGCGCGGCAATTGGTGAGCGGGGTGGGGATCGAACCCACGGCCATCTGATTAAAAGTCAGATGCTCTACCACTGAGCTACCCGCCCCCAGAACCCGGGGCAAAAGACCCGCTGCCGGGTCCGGCGCGGCGCATTCCCTGCGACAACGCCGCCATATCATGCCGGCTTTGCCGGCCCCCCCATGGCCTTCGGCCAGAGCGGCTTTCCTACACGTGCGGCCCCTCCCCTGCAACCGCCTTCGCCGCCGCTCCGGCGAGCGTTTGACGATTCAAGGCTGACGCCGGCTGGCACCGCGCAAATTTGGCCCGACACCGGTCCTTCGACCGCCGGGACGGGCGTTTGACCGGGCAGAGGGAATAGCCTCCTTCACCTGAGCAAGTGGACGGCGTCTCGTACCAGCGAGCCAGAATTCTACCCCACTTCTCCATGGCCGGGCTTGACCCGGCCATCCAGCAAGGCTGCCGCAGCGCTTGAAGCTCTGGATGGCCGGCTCCGGGGCCGTCCATGACGTTGGAGTGATGAGGCCGACGAGTATCTTTTTTCCCGTCTTTGCCAGTTGAGCATGTCTCTCACGGCTCGACCGCTCAACACCTCAGCTCGACATGCTCTGGCTTCGAGCATGTCTTTTACGCTGAACCGCTTCACACTTCAGCTCGACATGCTCTGGCTTCGAGCATGTCTTTTGCGCTGAACCGCTTCACACTTCAGCTCGACATGCTCTAGGCCGCCACGCGGTCTGTTGCCTCCAACTCGACGGCGGTTGTCGTCAGGCGGCCGTGCTTGATCGTGTGCAAGTGATAGATCGGCTTGCGCACGAATGCGTCCGCCACCCTCTCGCGACCAAGATCAGCGGCGATGCACGGCACGGTCGATAGCATCGCGCGGCCCAGCGGCACAAAGCGGGCGCGGTGGATGTGGCCGGTGACGACGCCGATCAGATTCGAACAGGCGTTGAGGCAATCGACGAAATTCTTGGCTTCGGCCGCGTCGCGATACTGCAGGCTCGGCGGTTTCATGTCCGGCAACTCGAGCGGAGGGTGATGCGCGAACACCAGCTTCGGGCGCTGCGGTTCATCACCGAGCATGCGGCGCAGGTCCTCGGCACGCGTTGGACAGAAGCTGCCAAGCGCACTTTCCTCGTCGAAGGTATCGACGGCGATCAAACGCAATGACCCGAGGTCGACGGCGTATTGGGCAAAGCCATGCCGCGCTGGCAGATAGCCGTCGACGGCGAAGGCGTCGAAGAACGAGCGGCGGCGATCGCGATTGCCGATGGTGGCATAAAGCGGCGACTTGAGCCGGGAGAGTTCGGCGCGCGCGATCCTGTAATCCTCGGCGGTGGCGTCGTGGGCGATGTCGCCGGTGTGGAGGACGACATCGGGCCGGCGCTCCATGGCATTGATGGAGTCGACCGTTCGCGCGAGGTCGTCGATGCGGCTCAGCGCATCGGGATTGGCGGTCGCGATGTGGGTGTCGGAGATCTGTGCAATTAGCATGCCCGGCGGCGTTCCCTCAGTTCATCCGTTCCAATTCCAACTCGACAGGACGCCCTCACCCGGCCTCTTTCGCGTTGTCGCGGGCAAGCTGGTCCTTCAGGACCGGCCGGGACAGCAAACACAAGTTTCATGGACCAATAGACTCACCGACCACAAGGTTCATGCAAGTGCCGGGGGCTCTTCGCCCGCCAGCGTGGAGGAAAGCCAAACAACTCGGTAAGGCGTTCGCCGCGTCAGCGCCTGGCGATGGAGATGTCGCGCATCACCGCGGCGTTCTCTTCGGCGTTCTGGCGCAACACGTCGAGCGTATCGCGGATCGAGACGATGCCGACCACCTTGCCGTCCTCGACGACCGGCAAGTGGCGGATCTTGTGGCGCTTCATCAGCGCCATCGCCTCCAGCACCGAGTTCTCCGGCTTGCAGGTGATGACGTTCTTGGCCATCAGGTCGGAGACGAGCATGGCGTCGATCTTCGGCAGCCTGTTGGCGAAGGCGCGGACGATGTCACGCTCGCCGAACATGCCGACAAGACGGTTGGTGGCATCCATGACCGGCAAAGCGCCGATGTACTTGGAGTGCAGGATGACGGCGGCCGTCTGCACCGAATCCTCGGGCCGGCAAACCACCAGAGGACCTTGTTCCCGGATAATGTCGCGAACCAGCATGGGCTTCTCCTTGAATTGTCGTTTGGCCTTTTCCTCTTTCCTTGCTCACGTCGTCTGGCGGACGGTTCTTGTTGTCCTGGCTTTTCGTTTTTTCAGTAAAGTTCGCCGGTTACGGTTCGTGTTAGTTGCGACCAACAGCTCACTACTCAACCGCCACGCTTGGCGAGCTTGTCGAGTTTGTCGGAAGCCAGGGTATTGCGCTGCAGGGCGGCGTCCTTCTCGCCATCCATGCCGAAAGCGACAGCCATCAACTGGCTGTAGAAGACGACCGGGATCTGGTAGTCGGTACCAAACTTCTTGTTGATCTGATCCTGGTACATTTCAACATTGGTCTGGCACAGTGGGCAGGGCGTGGAGATGACGTCGGCGCCGGCCTGCTTGGCCTCCTCCAGAATGTTCTTGATCAAGTGCAGCGTGCGGTCCGGGCTCATCACGGCAACGGAGCCGCCGCAGCAGGCGGTCTTGTGCTGGAAGGGCACCGCGGTTGCGCCGCAGGCTTCGGTGAAGTCGTCAAGGAAGCCGGGGTCGTCATAGGTGTCGTACTCGCCGCCTGCCTGAGTCTGCGCGAACGGGCGCACTGTCTGGCAGCCGACGTAACCGGCGACCTTGAGACCGGTCAGCGGATTCTTGACACGGGCCTTGATCTTGTCGACTCCGACGTCGTTGACGAGTACCTCGCAGACGTGACGGACCTTGAGATCGCCGTCGTACTTCAGGTCGCCGGCGGCCAGCGCCTCGTTGACCTGCGCCTTCTTCTTGACGTCGGCCTTGATCTTCTCGTTGCCGCCGTGGGTATTGAGATAGCAGGCAGCACATCCTGTGATGACGTCCTGGGTGCCGCGCTCGCGCGCCTTGGCGAGATTGCGCCCCGTCAGCGACAGGTTGGGCAGCTGGCCGCCGCCGATGTGGCCGACGGAGGCGCCACAGCAATTCCAGTCGTCGATGTCGTCGACCTCGACGCCCACCTCAGGCAGCACGGCGCGCAGGCTCTCATCGAGGTGGCGCCCGGAGCCCTGCGAGGAGCAGCCGGGGTAATAGGTCATGCGGACCTTCTTGTCGTCAGTCATGGCCATGTCTCCTTAGCCGCGCTCCTGGATCTCTTTGGCCTTGTCGAGAATGGCCTTCAATCCCTTGCGGTCCTTCACACGGTGCGGCATGCCGATGTGCATGCGGCCCTTCTTGATGAAGCCCAGCGCGATCTTCAAATTGTCCATCGACTTCTTCCAGAACTCGCCTGGACCGAACGACCAGTAGTACTTGGCCGTGACGAGGCGCTCGTCGGTACGCCCGAACGCACGCGCGCTCCACCAGAAAGACTTCGCGAAGTTGATATTCTCGTTGTTGTCCTTGGCGCGGTAGCCGAACTCGGCCTGCTTGGCCAAGAGATCTTGCAGGATGTAGGTGACGGGCACCGAGCGCGGGCAACGCACGACGCAGCGGTAGCAGCTGGTGCAGTTGGCCGGGGTGTTGGACGTCATGACGTCCTCCTGCATCCCTGCGCGGATCATCATGAACAGCTTGCGCGGGCCGTAGTCCATGTTGGTGCCGATGGGACAGGAGCCAGAGCACACGCCGCACTGCATGCACAGGGCCATCTTGTCGCCGCCGTTGACATTCTCGTACACCCAGCGCGCAAACGCCAGATCGTACTTCTTGCCAGGATTGGGAAGCGGAGCGGTCATTGGGTCAGAATCCCTTCATCGGATTGGGGCTCAGGCCGCCAATCAAGTCCGCGAACTCGTTGAGCACCTTCGGCACGCGGTGGCTGTCGGCGATCGAAACCTCGGCCATCGTCACGCGCTCCTTCTCGAGTGCCAAGCTCTTCAGCGTCTCGCCGACCTTGGACATGCGCTCCTTGGCGATGGCGGACCCCTTGACGAAGTGGCACTGGTAGTCGTCGCCCGACTTGCAGCCCATCAGCATGATGCCGTCGTATCCCTTCTGCAGGGCGGTGGAGACCCACTGCAGCGTGACAGAGCCCAGGCAACGCACGGGAATGGTGCGCACGTAGGGTGACCACTTCTCGCGGTTGATGCCGGCCATGTCGAGGGCGGGATAGGCGTCATTCTCGCATGCGAGCACAAGGATGCGCGGCTTCTCGGAGAATTCATCGGGAATCTCGTTGGCCTCGATCATCGCGTTGACCATCTGCGGATTGTAGTTGTCGAATGTGATGGTCTGCACCGGGCAGGCGCCCATGCACGTACCGCAGCGGCGGCAGCGCGCCGGATTGATCGACGGGCGGCCGGTCTCGTCCTCGTCGATGGCTCCGAACGGACATTCAACCGTGCAGCGACGGCACTTGGTGCACTTTTCGTGGCCGACCTTGGGGAACGACAGGTCGCCGACGCGCGGATGCAACGAGGTTCCGAGCTTGGAGCCTTCGACGGCCTGAATCGCCTTCAGCACTGCGCCGGCAGCATCTTCGGCACTCTCGGCCATGTCCATCGGACGGCGCACGGGGCCAGCGGTGTAGATGCCGGTGCGGCGCGTCTCGTAGGGGAAGCAGATGTAGTGACTGTCGGAGAACCCATCCGAAAGGACCGGGATGTGCGGGCCCTGGCGGTACTGCAGATTGAGGATCGGTCCGCCCTCGGGGATGCGGTCGAGATGCGGCATCGCCGGCGGCGTCGGCCCTTCGGCGCCGCCGGCCTTGTAGCCCGCAACTGGAATGGCGGAAAATGGATTGATGTCGGCCTTGAGCTGAAGGGCGCTCTTCTCGGGCTCGACGACGGGAACATCCGGATCGGTGGAATTGGGCACCATGCCGGTTGCGAGCACGATCATGTCGAGGCCGGCGAGCGGAACGTCGGTGCCCAACAGCTCGTCGGTGTAAGTCACCTGCATGGCGCCGGCATCGACCTTGGCGGCCTTGCCCTTCATAAAGATGACGCCGGCCTGCTGCGCCTGCCGGTAAAATTCCTCGGCGGTGCCGGGTGTGCGCAGTTCCTCGTAGACGATGTAGGTGGACGCCTTGGGATCGGCCTTGGTGATCTGCAGCGCCTGCTTGATGGAAACACCGCAGCAGACGCTCGAGCAATACGGGAGGTGATCGGGATCACGCGAGCCGGCGCACTGGACGAACGCGACCGTCTTGACGGGCTTACCGTCCGACTTGCGCTTCAGTTCGCCACCAGCTTTCAGCATGGCCTCCAGCTCGACACCGGTGACGATGTCGGGAGAGGCGCCATAGCCCAGATGGCCGAGCTTGGTCGCGTCATAGGGGCGGAAGCCGGTCGCCACGACGATGGCGCCGACCTTGATCTCGCTCTCCTGGCCGGCGTGCGACAGCATGATCGAGAAGGAGCCAGGCTGACCCGAGGTCTTGACGACGCGGGTGTCGAGCTTGACGTCAATGTCCTTGCTGTCGTTGACCGCCGCGACAAGCTTGGCGATCTCCACGTTCTGCACGTCGCGATAAGGCGGGCGGTGCGGCATGCGACCGGCCCACTTGTTGGCCCAGCCGCCGAGTTGGTCGGTCTTCTCGACGAGAACAACGGGATGGCCGGCGCGAGCGGCCTCGCGCGCCGCGGTGAGGCCGGTGATGCCACCGCCGAGCACGAGGATGGTCCGCGAATATTCCTGCACCACCGATGGCAGCGGCGGCATCGTCGCCTTCACCTGCGTGATCGCCATGCGCACCTGGTCGGCGGCCAGCATCTCGGTGTCCTCTTCGCCGGCCGGCTGCGACCAGGCAACGTGCTCACGCAGGTTGGCGCGCACAACCGGCGTGCCGTCGAAGCGGAAGCGATCGGCCATGACGCGATGCGAGCAAGCCGCGACGACGACGCCGTCGACCTTGCCAGCATCCAGATCGGCCTTGATGGCGGCGACGCCTGCGTCCGAGCAGAAGGCGTCATGGACGCTCGAAGTCTCGACGCGGAACTCGCTCTTGGCGACGTTGAGGAGGCCCTCCGCGCCAATCGAGTCGCCGATGCCGCAACCCTTGCAGACATAGACGCCTGGCTTCTTGGGCTTTTCTGGCGTAGCGGTGTTAGTGGTCATTTCACTCAGTCTCCAGATCCACGCGGCTGTCGTACCTGCGCGGGTTCGATCGAGTTGCTGGTGCGTCGCGAGTCTCAATTCATGGTCGCGACGGGATTGCGAAGTCTGCAGCAGTCAGGGCCGGAATTTTCCGGCGCCCAGATCATGTCATGCCGGCTGGCGCACGGCCTGCACCGCCTTCAATGCCGCCGCGGTTGCCGACTGCACCGACAGCGAAACATCAAGCGGACCGGCAGCGACGCCGCAGGAGAAGATACCGTCGTTGGTGTCCTCGTCCTTGGGTACGACGAAGCCGTAGTCGTCGGTGATGAGGCCGATCGACGGCTTGTAGCCGGCAACCGCAGAGGGCTGCATCCCCGTCGCCAGAACGACGAGATCATAAGGTTCGAAATAGATCTCGCGATCGATTGTGCGCTCGCCGTGGATCATAGGACGGCCGTCGTCACCGACACGAATGTGACCGGGCTTGGACTTGATGAACGTGACCTGCGGGTCGGCCTTCACCTTCTGGTAGAAGCTTTCGAGCTTATCGTGCGCACGAATGTCGATGTAATAGATATGCACTTCCGCGTCCGCGTACTGCTCGCGCACATAGGCGGCGTGCTTCAGCGAACCCAGGCAACAGATGCGCGAGCAATAGGCGAGGTGATTGTTGTCACGGCTGCCGGCGCACTGGATGAGCGCGACCTTCTTGGCCGGCTCGCCATTGGACGGGCGAACGATCTTGCCGTGGGTCGGTCCATCGTGCGCAGCAAGCCGCTCCATCTCGACGTTGGTGATGATGTCGGGCGAATGCGCGTAGCTGTAGAGGTCGAGGTTGTTGGGATCATACGGCTGCCAGCCGGTGGCCCAGATAATGGCGCCGACCTTGAGATCGAACGTCTCGTCCTTCTGGCCTGGCTCGACCGCACCATACTTGCAAGCAGCCTTGAGCTTGTCGCCCTCGCCTGCCGCGATCGCCTCGGGCGCGATGACGTAGCGCATCGGCATGGCGTGCTCGTTCGGCAGGTAGGCGGCCTTCACTTTGTCGAGGCCGTAGTTGTATGGGTTTGGCACCATGGTCTCGGTGGCGGCAGCGCAATCACCACATGCCGTGCACTTGTCGTTGACGAAGCGCGGATGGCGCTTGACGCTCACCGTGAAGGCTCCGCGCTTGCCCGCGACGTTGACGGGCTCGCACATGGTGAGGACCTTGAGGCGCGGATTCTTGCGAATGCGCTGATAGTTGATCTCCAGCCCGCAGGTAGGATGACACAGCTTGGGGAAATAGCGATTGAGCTTGGTGACACGGCCGCCCAGGCTCGGTCCCTGCTCGAGAAGCACGACATCATGTCCAGCCTCGGCGGCTTCGAGCGCTGCCGAAATACCCGCGATGCCGCCGCCGACCACCAGAATGGTCTGGCTCGCGTGGCCCGCGTCCTTGCCGTCGAGTGGCATTCACTCCTCCCTATCGAGTCTCGCATCTCCGGCGCAAGCCGTGTCGCGCCTTGTTTTTTGTACTGCTGCCACGCTATCTCCCTGCACCGGGCGGTCAACAAGGCAGCATCAATCACTCATTCCACGCAATCGAGCACGCCTGACGGATTTCACGCATCTCGGTGACACGAACCTATCGCTGCAAGTGAGCCAATATGTTGCATTGTCACGCAAATCCGTCTGCCACTCGACCCCGTCCAACCGCGTTGCGCCACCGGCGCCGGATTCGCTCGTCAGGTCGTGCATGGGCATTCCAGCGGCGGACCAACGCCGCTCATTTCGCAGCGCACGCTGCCAACTCTCTGTTCTCCCGGCCGTTTTCTACTCAGCTCACAGAGCCGCCGGGACGCTGTTCCCAACATGCGGCAATTCTAATATTCGACTTTTCGAATAGAACACCTTTTAATCGCGCAAGACAAGCCGTCCAGATTGTCGCTCCTGTTGCGGTCACAGCCGCTGCGGGTGCGTGCGTCCACAAAGCAATGCCCTGTCCACCCGGGAGGAAATCAAGCCTATGACCAAGCTAATTGCACCGCATGGATCCGAAACCCTCAACCCGCTGTTCGTCTACGACGCTCGCGAGAACGATCGACTACAGCACGAGGCACGCTCGCTTGCGTCGATCGTCGTGTCGTCGGCTGCCGCGGCCAATGCCGTGATGATGGGAGCCGGGTATTTCAACCCGCTCACGGGTTACATGAACAAGGCCGACGCGCTGTCGACGGCTGAGAAGATGCACACGAAATCGGGCCTCTTCTGGCCGGTGCCGATCATGAATCTGGTGCATGATGCCGGTGGCATCAAGGCTGGCCAGCGGATCGCGCTGAAGGATCCCAACGTCGAGGGCAAGCCGATCCTGGCGGTGATGGACGTTACGGCCGTCGAGACGCTGAGCGATGCAGACCTTGCGCTCATCATCGACAAGGTGTTCGGCACGTCCGACCCCAAGCACCCGGGTGTCGAAGCGCTGCTGAAGCAAGGCCGGACGCTGCTGTCGGGACCGATCAAAGTACTGAACTTCAGCTATTTCCAGACCGAATTCCCCGACACCTTCCGTACCGCGGTCGAGATCCGCAACGAGATCTCCGAGCGCGGCTGGTCGAAGGTGGTCGCCTTCCAGACGCGCAATCCGATGCACCGCGCTCACGAGGAGCTGTGCCGCATGGCGATGGACCGGCTCAAGGCGGACGGCCTAGTCATCCACATGCTGCTCGGCAAGCTGAAGGAAGGCGACATCCCCGCGCCGGTGCGCGATGCCGCGATCCGCAAGATGGTCGAGGTCTATTTCCCGCCGAATTCCGCGATGATCACCGGCTATGGCTTCGACATGCTCTATGCTGGTCCGCGCGAGGCCGTGCTGCACGCCGTATTCCGGCAGAACATGGGCGCCACGCACCTGATCCTCGGCCGCGACCATGCTGGCGTGGGCGACTACTACGGCCCGTTCGACGCGCAGACGATCTTCGACACGGTTCCCAAGGATGCGCTCAAGATCGAGACGTTCCGTGCCGACAACACTGCCTACTCCAAGAAGCTCAACAAGGTGGTGATGATGCGCGAGGCTCCGGACCACACGAAGGAAGACTTCGTCGCGCTTTCGGGTACCAAGGTGCGCGAGATGCTGGGCCAGGGAATCGCTCCGCCGCCCGAGTTCTCGCGGCCTGAAGTGGCGCAGATCCTGATCTCCTACTACCAGGCGCTCGATAGCAAGACGGCGGCCGAATAACCCGCCTCGGCCGTGTGCGTGACACGTTGACAATCGACCTGAGCAAAGCGCGGCCGCCTCGATAGGCGGCCGTCGCATTTGCGGTTGACGCGGTCGCGCGAGGCGCAGCTACACTGATCCTGGACCAATCTTGGCGGGCGCCGTGCGCATCGCCGTCAACACGCAAGATCGACCGGTCTCATGCAACCGCCCAAAGCCTATCGCTACTATGTCCGTTCGCCCGACGGGCGTGCGATCTTCGGACTTGATATGCTCGAAGCTGCACAAACTGTTGCCCTCGAATATGGCAAGGGTGCACAGCTGGTCGACACCCTGGCGCAGGCCTACCACCCGATGCTGCAAGACGTCGTCAAGGCAGCCACGGGGTTGGAGCTGGTTTTTGCGCCTATCGGTGGGTGGGATACAGGGCGTTTCTCGGCCGATCGTGATCTCATCGAGGCGATCAAGAAGGGCAGCGCCGCAATTGCGCACGCCTTCCTCGCCAAGGGGGCCAGCGCTGATGCGGTCGATAGCAAGGGTGGCCCTGCGCTGCATTGGGCGTGCGGTCGAGGAAATCTCGAAATCGTCAACCTTCTCATCACGCAAGGTGCTGATATTCACGCCAAAGATGCGAACGGTCAGACCGCTCTTGATGTCGCCGAAAAGAAGGGTTACGCACAAATTGCCGAGCGTTTGCGCGCCGCGGGAGCAGCCTCAAGCCAACGCAGCGAATGATCTCCTGTCGATATGGTTGCGACAAATTCGGCGGCAACAATGCTGCGGCACAGCGCCACCTTGATAGTTTAGTGATGAGATCGGGAATAAAATCGCCGGTTCTCCGCGAAATTTGATCGATCGCCTCTATTTCTGCATTGCCAGGTGAGAATTTTCGGGGTCCGTTGGCTGCGCTAGATCAGCTCATGCGATCTTAACAATGGGCTGGACATTGCAACATTCGCGAGTATTGATATTCGCCGCGGCTCCGGGCAGGAGCCGACGAGTTTTGCGGCCGTGCCTAACGAGGACGCATCCATTAAGAGACGTGACTTCAGCCTCGCGAAACCCAAGCGACGCGCCCGCAACTAACGAAATCTGATCCGGGAGGACTGAAATGCCGACTTTCGTTCACACTGACAAGTGCGATGGCTGCAAGGGCGGTGAGGTGACCGCGTGCATGTACATCTGCCCGAACGATCTGATGAAGCTCGACGTCACACGCATGAAGGCGTTCAACCAGGAGCCCGACCAGTGCTGGGAGTGCCAGTGCTGCGTGAAAGCCTGCCCGCAGCAGGCGATCGAGGTCCGCGCGTTCGCCGACTGGGTGCCGATGGGCGGCGCCGCGATCCCGCTGCGCACCGACAACGCGATCATGTGGACCATCAAGTTCCGCGATGGCGAGATCAAGCGCTTCAAGTTCCCGGTCCGTACGACTCCGGTCGGTTCCATCGACCCGTACGGTAACAAGCCGCAGGCTGGTGATCTCAAGGATCAGCGCTTCTTCACCGAGGAAGGCAAGTCGCTGCCGACCCCGGCGGCCTGATCCAAATCAGCCAATCCCCGTCTAATCTGAAGCAACCTAACAAGAGTGGGCTCGTACCCGGTAGCCGGTCGTCTGGCTGCAGGTCGTGACCCAAGGGAAGAGACAAAAAATGGCAGGAACATTCGGTAATCCTGAAATCGTCGAGATCGAGACGGACATCCTTCTCGTCGGCGGCGGCATGGCGGCCTGCGGCGCCGCCTTCGAGGCGAAGCGTTGGGCCGGCCCCGACGTCAAGATCACGCTGGTCGACAAGGCCGCGATGGACCGCTCCGGCGCCGTCGCCATGGGCCTTTCCGCCATCAACACCTACCTCGGCCAGAACACCCCTGAGGACTACTGCCGCTACGTCTCGGCCGACCTCATGGGCATCACCCGCGACGACCTCGTCTACGACGTCGGCCGTCACGTCGACGACTCGGTCCACCTGTTCGAGGAGTGGGGCCTGCCGATCTGGAAAGAGATGGAAGGCGGCCGTGTCGACGGTGCCACTTGGCAGAAGCAGGGCGGCAAGTCGCTGAAGGACGGCGGCAAGCCCGTGCGCTCGGGCAAGTGGCAGATCATGATCAACGGCGAGGGTTACAAGACCATCGTTGCCGAGGCCGCCAAGAAGGCCTTGGGCATGGAGAATATCTACGAGCGCGTCTTCATCGTGAAGTACCTGCGCGATGCCAACCGGCCCAACCAGGTCGCGGGCGCCGTCGGCTTCTCGGTGCGCGAGCACAAACTCTACGTCTTCAAGGCCAAGGCGGTTCTCAACGTCGCCGGCGGTGCGGTTAACGTGTTCCGTCCGCGTACCACGGGCGAGGGCATGGGCCGCGTGTGGTATCCGGTGTGGAACGCCGGCTCGACCTACGCCATGGCGGCGGAAGTCGGCGCGGAACTCACCATGATGGAGAACCGCTTCGTTCCGACCCGCTTCAAGGACGGCTACGGCCCGGTCGGCGCCTGGTTCCTGCTCTTCAAGTCGAAGGCGACCAACGCATTCGGCGAGGACTACGTCGTCAAGAACAAGGAGATGCTGAAGCAGTACGCTCCTTACGACCAGGCCATGGTGGTGCCGGCCTGCCTGCGCAACCACGCCATGCTGAAGGAGATGAAGGAGGGCCGCGGCCCGATCTTCATGGACACGCCGACGGCGATGAAGCAGCTCGCAGAGACGCTGACGCCCAAGGAGGTCAAGCACCTCGAGGCCGAGGCCTGGGAAGACTTCCTCGACATGTGCATCGGCCAGGCCGGTGTGTGGGCGGGTCTCAACATCCGTCCCGAGCAGTCGGTTTCCGAGCTGATGCCGACCGAGCCCTACCTGCTCGGCTCGCACTCGGGCTGCTGCGGCATCTGGGTGTCGGGTCCGGAAGACATCGCGCCCAAGGAGTGGCAGTGGGGCTATAACCGTATGACCACGGTCAATGGCCTGTTCACGGCCGGCGACGGCGTCGGCGCCTCCGGTCACAAGTTCTCGTCGGGCTCGCACGCCGAAGGCCGTATCGCCGGCAAGGCGATGGTGAAGTTCGTCAAGGACAACGCCGACTTCAAGCCGGCCTTCAAGGAAGACATCAAGGCGATCACCGAAGAGATCTATCGCCCGGTGCGCACCTATCTCGAGCACAAGGACAAGACCACGGCCGAGGACATCAACCCCAACTACATCACGCCCAGGATGCTGCAGATGCGTCTGCAGAAGATCATGGACGAGTACGTTGCGGGCGTCGCGACCTACTACCAGACCAACGGCAAGATGCTGACGGCGGGTCTGCACTACCTGACGATGCTGAAGGAAGACAGCCTCAACATGCGCGCCAAGGATCTGCACGAGCTGATGCGCGCCTGGGAGAACTACCACCGGATCTGGGCGGGTGAGGCCCACCTGCGTCACATCCTGTTCCGCGAGGAGAGCCGCTATCCGGGCTTCTACTATCGCGCTGACTTCCTCGACATCGATGAGGCCAACTGGAAGTGCTTCGTCAACTCCCGCTTCGACCCCGATAAGAAGGAGTGGGAGCTGAAGAAGGTTCCGCACAAGGACCTCGTGCCGAAGTCCTACGGCGGCCAGGGCAAGCACTGAGCCCGCGCCGGTTCAGCCAGAATCAGGGGGGAGCGCCCGCAAGGCGCTCCCTTCTTTGTTGTTGCATTGCGCACGTGGCAGCCGCCCGTTATGTGTCTTGCGACAGCCCCGACCAGCAGCGGGAAGGTAGCGAGATGACGGAGACGAAGTCAGAAAGCTTCCACGGAAGTTGCATGTGCGGGGCCGCAAGCTACCACACTGGCAGCCCGCCGGTTCACGTTGCGCAGTGCTGTTGTGCGGACTGCCGGAAGCTGACCGGCACCGGCCATGCGACCTTTGCCTTCTTCCGCGATGCCGACTTCAACAGCTCGGGTCCGCTTACCGCCTATGAAAGGTCGGCCGATAGCGGTAATCGGATCACTCGCTACTTCTGCCCGAAGTGTGGAAGCGCCCTGTTCGGCCGCAACACAGGCAGACCTCGCATCGTCTTCGTGCTGGCCGGCTCGCTCGATGACGATGGAGCACATCGGCTCAGCCCGGAGGTGGTCGTCTTTGCGGCGCGGCGTGTGCCTTGGGACTGTCTCGACGGTACGATCCCGCATTTCCCGGCCATGCCGCCACCGCCCAGGACCTAAACCGTTGCTGTCGCCCGCAGTGGGCGAAGCATCACCCCAACACGATGGAAAGACAATGTCCGACCCCAAGACGCCCTATAATCCCGACGACGAGAATGCGCCGCTGACGCCGGAGGACCAGGTCTATTCGGAGCAGGAACGCCAACGCCGCGCCGCCGAGGCCGACCTGGAAGTGCAGATCATCGATGCCGTGCGCGGGCCGCAGTCGACGCCGGTGCAGCCTGTCCGGCTCACCAAGGAGAACTCGTTCTGCTTCTCCTGCCACAAGGGCGTCTCGTGCTGGAACGAGTGCTGTCACAACACCGACATCACACTGACGCCTTACGACATTCTGCGGCTGGCCAAGCATTTCGACACGCGCCCGGCCACGTTCCTGCGCATGTTCACGACGCCCGCGATCCACGAGGGCTCCGGCATGCCCATCGTCAAGCTCAAGATGATGGAGAAGGAGGGCAGCCGGAAGCCGTGTGCCTTCCTCGACGAGGTCAATGGCTGCACCGTCTACAAGGACCGGCCGGCATCATGCCGCTACTATCCGCTGGGTCTGGCCTCGGTGAAGATGAAGGGCCACGAGGCGCCGGAGGACTTCTACTTCCTCGTCAAGGAACCGCACTGCAAAGGGCATGAGGAAAAGAAGGAGCTTTCGGTCGGCGCCTTCCGCAGCGAACAGGGCGTCGAGGAATACGACGAGAAGAACAGGGACTGGATCCACATCCTGATGAAGCTCGCCTCGTGGAAGGTGATGGGCGGACCTTGGGGCAAGGAGCCCGACGAGCGGACGAAGAAGATGTTCTTCATGGCGACGACCGACATGGACCAGTTCCGCCTGTTCGTCTTCAACTCGACCTTCCTCGACAAGTATGCCATCGAGCCGGAGATGCGCGAGGAACTCGCGATGAACGACGAGGCCCTGTTGAAGCTGGCGACGGACTGGCTGCGTCATGTGCTGTTTGCGGAAGAGACGATCAACCTCAAGCCGGACGTGCTGCAGAAGGCCATCGCCGAAGCCCGCGGCGGCACCGGGGGGACTTGAGCGGGCGCTGAGCAGGGAACAAGGTTTACCCTCCTTCCCTGCTCGCAAGTCCATTGAAGATGGCACTATGGCGACGGCGAGCGCCGTTGTGGCTGGGCCTCAGGTCTGCCCCTGGCGAACGATTTCGCCGGTCTTGGGGTCGAGCATGATCTCCCAGCGCATGCCGTCCTTCGTTGTGATGATCGTCCAGCAGCCGCCGTCAGGCTGGACATAGAACTTCTGGTATCCCATCTCACGTGCCATCTGCTCCACCTTGGCCATGGGTATCCATTCCTGCGGACCGTAGTACTTACAGATCTGTGGTGTTGCGTGGGCTATGCCAACAGGCATAAGGGCGGCGAGAATGGCACTTGCCACAAATTGTTTGCGCATAAAGCTCTCCATTGCCTCGTGCCGTCACGGGGGCGGCAGCTGATTGCGTTGGATGGCTGCGTCTGGGGCAACCAAGCTCCCAGAAGGGAAGACGCTTGGCAGGTGTCTCAGTCCGAGAAGGAATACGGCCATTCAACGACGTAATCGTACGCCGTTCCCGCTTTCAACCCGCTGAACCCGCTAGTCAGCGTCTTGCAAGGATCCATGACACTGCAGGGGACAGGACATGATGCGGTGAAACTGGACGCGATAGGCGAGAAAGTGTCCAGCGCGTCAAAGCCTCTGATTGCCGGGGTTCGCATCCACCGCGGCCTTGAAGTGTTCCTGTAGCCGCTCGGAGATCGGGCCGCCTGTGCCGGAAGTAATGAAGCCGTCGCGCTCGGCGTCCAGCGCCCACTTCAACAACGCCAGCGCCTTGCGCTTGCGGTTGGAGACGTACTCCAGCATGACCAGAAACGCGTGGCCGTTCTTCCTCGGGCGCATATCGGGGATGCCGCGCTCGCGGTTGCCGGCCACCTCGACTTGTAGCGCCACCCAGTCAATCAACTCGGTCTGGTCGAGATCGCGCACGCGATCGAGCACGCTCCTCCACTGATCCGAGCGCTTCAATCCCGCGCGATCGCGGAACGGCGTCTTGTGCATGAAGCGCTGGATGGCGCGCCACGTCTCCAGCTGCGCCTGATAGCGTGCGCTGTCGGCGCCCGAGGTTTCGGCAATCACGCGGCGCTCGTTGGCCACGATCCGGCGTACCTCCTCGATCATGGCCATAAGCTCGGAGCGGGTCGGCCGCCGCTGTGCCTCCAGCCGCGTCAGGCGACGCTCGCCGTTGTCGCAGGAAAGTTCGTCGTCCGCGTCCGTCATCGCACCTCGTCAGGATGGGCGCAGAGCCCGGCATCGATACCGACCCCAATCCCGGCGCGCCGCCGCGATTCGGGGCCGCTCGCCGATCACAGTCTAATTCCGACTTCCAGGAGATGGAAACTCGGAAGTTGCAGCACAAGCCCGGCGGCCATCCTGCCGCATTGCGGACGCCGGTTTCCGTACCTTCGCTAGGCTAAAGCGGTTGAGGAATTCACGAAAATCACTCCATGGCCGTGCTTGACACGGCCATCCAGGACTTATGCATTTAGTGCCGTGTTTCTGGATGGCCGGATCACGCCCGGCCATGACTTGAATTGGCACGGTGTTGCCACCTAACCCTGCAGGGCTCTAGCCATGTGCGGGCTGCCGGGCTCCTGATTCAAAATTGGACTGCCGTTCGCTGCAGGTGTCCGTTATGAAGGCCGCTTCGCCCTGCCTTACTTTGCGCGGCGGCTCGTCCGACCGCCTTATCGTGCCCCATTCCAGGAGCCAGCCACCGATGCCGACCCCGCCGGACCAGGTGGCTCGCGTTGCCGAGGACGGGCGTAGCCGCCTTGCTGCGATCGGGCTCATGCTGCTGGCCCTCGCCTTCTTCTCCACGCTCGACACGGCGGCCAAGTGGCTCGCTACGCGCGATGGTATTCCGGTCATGCAACTGTCGTGGCTGCGGTTCCTCGTGCAGTTCCTGGGGCTTTTGATCCTGGTGCCGGCGCTCGGACTGATGAGCCTGGAGCGGCTCTTCACGACCAGCCAGTTTACCAAGCAGATGGTGCGCTCGACGCTGATGGCGGCGACGACGCTGTTCAACTTCCTGGCGCTTCAGTATCTGCGGCTCGACCAGACCATCACGATTGTCTTTCTGGCACCGCTCTTCGTAGCGGCGCTGGCGGGTCCGCTGCTCGGCGAATGGGTAGGCCTGAGGCGCGCGATGGCGATCATGGTCGGTTTCATCGGCGTTCTGATCGCGGTGCGACCGGGATTCGGTGACGTGCATCCGGCCGTCATCTACTCGTTCCTGGCGATGGCGGCCTATGCGCTGTTCATGCTGCTGACACGCCACATGGCACCCTACGATCCGCCGCTCGTTACGCTGTTCTACTCCATGTTCGTCGGCACGCTGCTCGGCGCGCCTATGGCATTCGCGCAGTGGGTGTGGCCGGAGAGCTGGACGACGTGGGCGCTGCTGGCGTCGCTCGGCGTGCTCGGTGGCACAGGACATTTCCTGTTCATCCTTGCCTATACCCGTGCTCCGGCTTCCGCCATCTCGCCGTTCCTCTACGCCCAGCTCATCACCATGGTGGCGATGGGCTACCTCGTATTCGACGACGTGCCCGACTTCTGGACGATCGCTGGCGCCGGCGTCATCATCGCCTCGGGCATTTATCTCTTTCATCGAGAACGCTTAACGAAGGGGCGCGAATAGCGCGTCGTGGCGTTGCAATATTAAGCGTTGCCGCGTTGGCCACTGGCGCCGAAATGTCCTTTCCTGGGTCGCATCGCAGACTTGCAAGGAAGGCAATTGTTCCGCGCTCTGCTGCGTCTTAATGCGATCGCTTCAAGTCAGTGTGACCGTTCCACAGATGACCGAAATTCATGGAATTGTAACTTTTCCAATTAGGCTCTGATTTGTCATTTGTCTGCATAATCCCTCTCGAAACGCGGAGCGACGACGGAGTGGGTCATGCTGAGGGCATTCGCAAGGGACGGGTCAGGCGTTATTGCAATCAAGTTCGGTCTACTGGTGCTGCCGATCGTTCTTTTCGGCGGAATAGCGATCGACTATACGCGCGCCCTCAATGCCCAAAGGCGCCTCAACTCCGCGGTCGACTCAACAGCCATCGCAGCAGCCAATTTTGCTTCCGATCCCAGCATTCCGTCGGGCGAGCTGGAAACCCGGGCGCAAGCGTTCTTCAAGACGAACTATCCCGATCAGGAAGCGACTGTAAGCCTTGTCAACAATGGCAATCGCGTAACGGTCACCGGCGCAAAGACAGTGTTGACGACACTGATGCGGGCTGGCGGTGTCGAAAAGTTCGATCTTAGTGCGCGCGCTGTTGCGACCAAATCCAATCCTGTGGATGCCGAGATCGTTCTCGTCCTCGATTATTCGGGCTCGATGGGCTCGAACGGCAAATATCAGACGATGCGGGACGCCGCCATCAACATGATCCAGAAGCTTTCTACGCCGGCTGGAGGCGCAGGCAGCCAGACGATTGCGAACGTGAAAATCGGCCTCGTGCCATTCTCCGAGTTCGTCTACACGGACATGGACACGACCTACATCCGCGATATTCATCCCGACAAGCATGGGGCACAGGTGCGTGCGTGTCTTGATTCACGACGCGCTCCTTTCGCCACCCAGGATTCAACACCCATTGCGGCCTTGAACGATACGAAATGGCCGGCGCCTGGCATGCCGGATCCCTGGCGGCTCGCGGGCGCGCTGCCCAGTTCCGACGTCAACACGCTCGGCACGGGTGATGAAGTCTGCACGACGACGCGCCGGAAGACGGAGGAAGAATGCAGGGCAGAACTTATCTCCCGATACGGAACCTATAACGATGACCAGATAGAGAACTGTACGCATCAGACGGTCACGGAGCAAACCCTGATCTCGCAGTCCGATCAGTGCCAGAAGACCTACACGCCAACCGAGAAGACGACGCAGACGAACGAGGCGCTCGCTACCGATTTTGCAAGCGTCAGTCCCAAGTGCGCCGTGTATCGGGATCGCAGCATCATCACGATGCCGTTGACCACCGACTATGCCGCCCTCATCGCGCAGCTCAGCGCGATGACGCCCGTGCGGCTCACCAACATCGCGCTCGGCCTCGAAATGGGCTGGCACGTCATCTCGAGCAACGAGCCGTTCATCGACGGTACGGCCTATGGCAACCGCACGGTCAAGAAGTTCGTCGTGCTGCTGACGGACGGCGCGCAGACCGTCGGCGGCTGGGGTCCGGGCAACTCCTTCTCGATCGGCCAAGCAGATCGCAATACGGAAGCCTTGTGCGCCGCGATCAAGGCAAAGGACGTGACGATGATCACGGTGGCCTTCGATCTCAATGACGCGGCAACGAAGAACCGCCTGCAGAACTGCGCTTCAGGTCCCAACTTCTTCTTCGACGCGGCGACCAACACCGATCTTGTCACAGCGTTCGAGGATATCACGGCGCAGCTGTTCGTTCCGGTGCACCTGGTCGAATAGCGACCCGGGACGGAGGGCGGATTGTATCCCCTCACTCCGCCTTGCGCCGCAATCGTTCCAGCGTCTCGCCCGCCCAGCTTTCGAAGCGGTTCTCGGCGATCGCTGCCCGCATCGCCGCCATCAACTGCTGATAGAAAGCCGTGTTGGACCACGACAGCAGCATCGCGCCGAGGTACTCGCCGGCGCGGACAAGATGGTGCAGGTAAGCGCGGGAATAGTCTCGTGCGGCCGGACAATCACTTTCCGGATCAAGAGGTGCGAGGTCCTCGGCGTGGCGCGCGTTGCGCAGATTGACACGTCCGTTCCAGGTGAACGCGAGGCCATGACGTCCATTGCGGGTGGGCATCACGCAATCGAACATGTCGATGCCGAGCCGCACCGCCTCGATCAGGTCCTCCGGCGTGCCCACACCCATCAGATAGCGCGGCTTGTCGGTGGGCAGCTCCGGAAGTGTCTCTTGCAACGTCGCCAGCATCGCCGCCTGACCCTCGCCGACCGCGAGGCCGCCGACCGCGTAACCGGGAAAGTCCATGCCAACAAGCGCTCGCGCGGAGACCTTGCGTAGGGCTGCGTCAGTGCCACCTTGGACGATGGCGAACAGCGCCTGTCCTGGATGCGCTGCACCTTCATCCAGCTTCGCTTCGAAAGCCCGTCGCGAGCGTTCCGCCCAGCGTAGCGACAGCTGCATCGCCCGCTCGATCTCGGAGCGCTCGGCCGGCAGCTCGATGCACTCGTCCATCTGCATCATGATGTCGGAGCCCAAGAGGCACTGGATTTCGATGGAGCGCTCCGGCGACAGCAAATGGCGCGAGCCGTCGATGTGCGACTGGAAGGCCGCGCCCTCTTCGGTGATCTTTCTGATCTGTGACAAGCTCATCACCTGGAAGCCGCCAGAGTCCGTCAGGATCGGCCCCTGCCAGCGCATGAAACGGTGCAGCCCGCCCAGCCGATGGATGCGCTCCGCACCCGGCCGCAACATCAGGTGGTAGGTGTTGGCGAGGATGATGTCGGCGCCGGCCCCTTTAACCTGCTCGGGATAGAGCGCCTTCACCGTCGCCACAGTACCGACCGGCATGAAGGCAGGCGTGCGAATGCAGCCACGGTGCGTCGTGATTTCGCCCCCGCGCGCGAGGCCATCCTGGTGCAACAGTCGGAAGCCAAATGGCGCTGATCGCTCGTTCTTGTGCACGTTCAATGGCGCCTCACGGAAGCTCTTGTTGGCAGGACGCTTTGCCGCCTTGAACTTGAGATTTGATCATTGTCATGGTCGAAGTGCGGGAGGATTCTGAATTCTCCAACTTTCATATCACCCAATTCGATTTTTCGTTCAATTTCAACATGACCAAAGACAGTATCGCAGTTCGCCGCCTCATCGAGAGCAGCTTGAATGCTTGGGCGCGCCGCGACCTCGATGGCACCATGCGTTTCATGGCGCCCGGGATCGAGATCGTTGTCAACGTCGATCCTGAGGTGGCGCCCTTCGCCGCGTCGGCCCATGGTTATGCCGAGGTGCGAAAGCGGCTGCAGCTCATGCTCGACATGTTCGAGTTCGATGCCTTCGTTGCCGATGACATTCGAGTTACCAACGAGGTGCCCGCGGTCGTGCGGGTGAGAGTGGCCTACTTCTACCGCGAAAAGACCACCAAACAGCGGCTCGACGGGCGCTTCCGCATGATCTGGCACGTCAATGACGGCATGATCGAAAGGATCGAGGAACTGCACGACAGCCACTACATCGAGGCCTTTGCCAAGCTGCTCAAGGCGAGCAGTTCCTCCGATGGCTCCAGGGAATGAGTGGC
>JBGANK010000043.1:0-29879 GCA_044222395.1 Hyphomicrobiaceae bacterium
CATGTTTTTCACGCTGAACCGCTCACACTTCAGCTCAACATGCTCTTGCCGGCTCGTGAACCGTCAGCGCCCGTCTCTTCATGCACCCTCTCGGCGTCTCGACTTTGAAAACGGTACTAGCGGCGCGTCGTCTCACGACCGCCTTCTATCATAGGCTTGGCTGGCGCAGCTTGCGAGTGCGGCTTGGCGGTTCCAAGGCGGGGGGAGGATCAAGTTCGCGCGAAAAGCCCACGGGAATTGCGCCGGATGCCGGTCAAAAGTGGCGGGATGCCCGCCAATTCGATTTCCAGACCCCTCATGTCGATTTATGGCGATGTGTGAGGCCGACTTTTCACCGACTGGGCACCTGAGGCGGGCGCAGCCAGAACTGGACTTTCGGAGGCAACTTGCCCGCTGCAAACGATTGCTGCAGTAAGGGACACTCGAGTCCCGCCGCGGCGATATACAGTAAACGGCTTCAAGGGTGGCCTCCGGCCGGCGGGCGGAACTAGAGCAGGTCCGATCTCGATGGTATCAACCCGGCCGTTGCGGCCTGCTCCAAGTCCTTGTTTGAGAGTCTCAATCACGCACACGCTGGAACCAGAAGTGGTTCCATCTCAGCCGATCAGGCTCTAAAGGCAGAGACGCCAGACTTGCGGGTCCATCATTGCGGCGCCTGGCCGAGGACCAAGGATGGGGACGTTCGTGCTTGGCGTGTGATCGATCGCTGCAGGAATGCTCCAATCGCGGCGCTTGTCGCAGGCCAATCACGACCACCACATTTCCGGAGATCCTGCGAATGACTTTCGCTCTCGGCAACAAGTCGCCTTTCTATCACATCTTGACGGGCTTCGGCTACCTGCAGCTGTTGATTGCAGCCATCGCATTCGTGTTCGCAGCAGCGTTCGTATTGAGGTCCGACAGCGCCAACGGCGTCATCGTCGCGTTCCAGCAATCACCGAAGACCGCGAAGGCGAAAACGCCACAGTCCAATCCTCCTTTGGCGCCGGTGATCGAGTTCACGCCGGCGGGAGGCAAGCCCGTGCGTATCGTCGGCTCATTCTACGAGCGCGCGCCGACGGGCGCGGTGGGTGACGTCGTCCCGGTGCGGTACCACCCGGGCGCGCCGGACTACGCCGTCGTCGATGTGTTCGCGGACAAGTGGGCGTTCCCGCTGCTGTTCACCGTCTTCGGCATTGCTTTGATTCTCGGGGCAAGGCTGCTGGACAGGCGCACGACGTAAGGAACGGCCGAGGTTGCTTCGGAACGGCAGTTCGGCGGCGACTGTCTCCGCAACCCGCGCAGACGGGAGCTTGTGGAGGCCGTCGCTCGCCCCCTTCCCGCCCCTGCCGGGGTGCTATAGTGCCGATCAATGGCTACGAATCGAAAGCAACCGCAGAGCCCTGACGGCCGCGAAGCGCTGTTTGACGACCTGCCGTTCGACCTGCCCGAAGCGCCTGCCAAGGCGCAGCGGTCGCGGTCGGGCCGGGCCGGACCGGCCAAGCCAGCGCGGGAGGAAGGTCAGTTGTTGCCGGACCCCGCTGCGGAACGGCTACCGCTCGCCCGACCGGCACCACCTCCTCTGCCGATACGCCACGATCCTGCGCACGAGCCTGTTCCGGAGACACCGCCACCGCGGCTTTCAATCTCGGAACGCGCCATGCGCTCGGTCGGCGGGCCGGCGACCCCGCCTTACTTGGAGGGGCTCAACCCGGAGCAGCGTGCGGCGGTCGAAGCGCTCGACGGGCCAGTGCTGGTGCTGGCCGGCGCGGGCACCGGCAAGACGCGCGTGCTGACGACGCGCATCGCGCACATCCTGGCAACGGGACGGGCGTGGCCAAGCCAAGTGCTGGCGGTGACCTTCACCAACAAGGCGGCGCGCGAGATGAAGGAGCGCATCGGCCAATTGGTCGGCGGCGCTGTCGAAGGCATGCCGTGGCTCGGCACGTTCCACTCGATCGGCGTCAAGATACTGCGGCGCCATGCCGAGCTGGTGGGATTGAAATCGGGCTTCACGATTCTGGATACCGATGACCAGCTGAGACTCATCAAGCAGGTGATCGAGGCGGCCAACATCGACAAGGATCGCTGGCCGGCGCGGCAGCTCGCGGGCCTGATCGACGGCTGGAAGAACCGCGGGCTCGGGCCCGAACAGGTGCCCGCAGGCGAGGGTAAGGCGTTCGCCAACGGCAAGGGTGCCGAACTCTATGCCGCCTACCAGCGGCGGCTGAAGGAACTCAACGCCTGCGACTTCGGTGACCTGTTGCTGGAGTGCCTGCGGCTGTTCCTGGCGCATCCCGACGTGCTCGCCAGCTACCAAAAGCGCTTCCGCTACATGCTGGTCGACGAGTACCAGGACACCAATACGGCACAGTACCTGTGGCTGCGCCTCATCGCGCAAGGCTCGGCCAACATCTGCTGTGTAGGCGACGACGACCAATCGATCTACGGCTGGCGCGGGGCGGAGGTCGACAACATCTTGCGCTTCGAGAAGGACTTCCCCGGAGCCACCGTGATCCGGCTGGAGCGCAACTACCGCTCGACCAGCCACATCCTGGCGGCTGCGTCCGGCGTCATCGCCCATAACAAGGGGCGGCTCGGCAAGACGCTTTTCACCGATGGCGCGTTCGGCGACAAGGTCATGGTTACGGGCGTATGGGACGACGAAGAAGAGGCGCGGGTCATCGGCGAGGACATCGAGCAGGCGCAGCGGCAGCAACATCAGCTCGACGAGATCGCGATCCTGGTCAGGGCATCCTTCCAGATGCGCGCCTTCGAAGACCGCTTCGTCACGCTCGGGCTTCCCTACCGGGTGATCGGGGGGCCGCGATTCTACGAGCGGCAGGAGATCAAGGACGCGATCGCCTACCTCGACATCACGCTCAACCAGTCGAACGACCTGAAATTCGAGCGCATCGTCAACGTGCCCAAGCGCGGACTGGGCGATACGTCCGTCAAGCGCGTGGTCGAGCTTGCGCGCGCGCGCCAGATCCCATTGTTCCAGGCGGCGCGCGAAATCACGGAGACCGAGGAACTGAGCGGCAAGGCGCGCAAGGCGCTGCTCGACTTGCTGATGCAGTTCGACCGATGGCGCGGGCTTATCGGTACGATGCGTCATACCGAGCTTGCCGAGCTTATTCTCGATGAGTCTGGCTACACGGCGATGTGGCAGGCCGACAAGAGCCCGCAGGCGCAGTCGCGGCTGGAAAACCTCAAGGAGCTTGTCCGCTTCATGGACGAGTTCGACACGCTGGAAGGGTTCCTCGAGCACGTCAGCCTGGTGATGGATGCCGATCAGGGCAGCGATGGCGACCGCGTCTCGCTGATGACGCTGCACGCGGCCAAGGGTCTGGAGTTCGATACCGTGTTCCTGCCCGGCTGGGAGGAAGGCTTGTTTCCAAGCCAGCGTTCGCTCGACGAGAATGGACTTGCGGGCCTGGAGGAAGAGCGGCGGCTCGCCTATGTCGGCATCACGCGCGCGAAGAAAAGTGCCAGGATTTCCTTCGCGCAGAACCGCCGCAACCGCGGCCTCTACCAGTCGGCGATCCCCTCGCGTTTCGTTGACGAATTGCCTGATGAAAATGTCGAGGTGATCGAGCGGAAAGGTCCGTTCGGCGGCGCTTATCAGAATTTCGGGGGTGGCTACACCAATCCGTTCGGCAAGAGCCGGTTCGATCGCGGCGGCACCGCTGGGAGCGGCGGTACCTCGCAAAAGGGTGGCTTCGCATCCACCTACGACACGCCGGGATGGCAACGCGCGCAAAAGCGCTCGGCTGCCGAATGGAATCGCGATGCACGGGCACAGCGCTCACGCCAGCCGGTGACGATCGAGGGTGAGCTGGTGGCGTCCTCATCGAGCGAGGCGCGCTTCACCATCGGCGAGCGGGTGTTCCATCTGAAGTTCGGCTATGGCGAGGTGGTCGCTGTCGACGGCAACAAACTCACCATCGATTTCGACAAGGCCGGGCAGAAGCGTGTGGTCGACAGCTTCGTCGAGCGAGCGTGAGCCACGGCGTTGGCCGTCACGATCAAGCAGTAAACCAACGTGAATTGCGAACCCGGAAAAGGGTGACGCCCGCTGGGGGAGCAGCGGGCGTCGAGGGTTGGCACCGGAAGGAGGAACTTGAGACCGGTGCCGGGGTAGCGGGGTTAGAGCTTGTTCGCATTTGATAGAGTCGCGAACGCGCTCTAACCTTTCACTTTGAGCATGTTATTCACGCTGAACCGCTTACACCTCAGCTGAACATGCTCTAACCGTTAGCGGGCCGGAGCTGCCGGAGCGGCAGGAGCGGCAGGAGCGGCCGGCGGTGGCGGGGGAGCGCCATAGGGGCCGTAGCCGTAGCCACCATAGGGAGCGTAGCCGTACGGGGCATAGCCATACGGTCCACCGCCCCAGCCATAGGGGCCGCCGCCGTAGCCATAGGGGCCACCGCCGTAGTAGCCGTTGTAGCCGTTGCCGCGGCCGCGGCCGCGCATGTTGCCGCCCATGTTGAAGTTGAAGTTGCCCGAGCCCGAGCCATCGCCCCAGCCGTCACCCCAACCGTCGTTGCCGCTGTTCCAAGGACCGCCGCCCCAGCCCCAGGCGCTGGCAGACGTGCTGAGACCAGCAGCGCCGATTGCGAGCGTCGCAGCGATCGCAGCCGACTTAATAATGCTCTTCATAATTACTCTCCTTGAGCTTCCTAGATGAAAGATTCAACGTGACATGCTCTTGCAAGACCGCGTCCCATATCTCCGGAGATAGTTGGCCAAGGGGAAACCGAAGCCATGAGGCGATGTCCATGTTTCGCCCATCGCAATGACCGTGCCAACATTCGAGTTCTTTGATATTTAACGCATTTCTAACCGAAGGTTCAAAAGGGCCATTGCAACAGCGCAACGCGACTATAGTTAAGAATCCAATTAATTGGCTGAAAAACATCGCTAATGCGACGAAATTCTCTGGTGCAGCAGACGCAACAGCTGCAACATACCGAGACGGCAGACCTAACCGGAGTGCATGTGACATTCGCGCACGGCCGAGGCCGGTCGCATTTCAGTCGCCAATCGTTAATGGGAATACTCAGCTATTTAACCTAGATCAACTAGGATGCAGACCGGCTCCCGTGAATAGGCGCGATTTCGTCGACGCTCGATTGATTTCACGTTTGGGTAAATTGCTCGCGCGCGAGACGGCAATCTGCATTTTGCATAGCGCCAAGGCGGACGCTTTCGCGAATCAGTTGTCGACGCGACACGCGTGCGACCAGGTGGCGGCTGTCGAATGCTGGTCCTTGCAGTGTCAGACCGAGACGAACGGCACAAACCTCACGGGCAGGATATCGCGGGTGGTGACGTGGCCGCCGTTGTCCTTCGTGAGCACTGTCAGCATCTGTCGATGCCGTCCCAGCGGCAGCACGAGCCGACCACCCGGCCGAAGCTGAGCAACCAGATCATCGGGCATCTCTTCGGCTGCGGCGGTGACGATTATTCCGTCGAACGGCGATGCCTCAGGCCAACCCAGATGACCATCACCGACACGGATGTGCACATTGGCAATCGCCAACGCCTTCAGCGCGACAACAGCGCGGGCTGCAAGCTGCGGGACGACTTCGATGGAATAGACGTCGGAAACCAGCCGCGACAGGATTGCCGCCTGGTAGCCTGAACCTGTACCGATTTCGAGAATGCGGTGGGAAGGAGCCGGCTGCAGCAGGCCTGTCATCAAGGCGACGACGAACGGCTGGGAAATCGTTTGTGAGTGGCCGATCGGCAATGGACAATTGCGGTAGGCGTTCGGCGCGTCGATCGGGTCGACGAAATTCTCGCGCGGTATCGCGGCCAGGGCCTCGAGCACACCTGGTGCATTGACGGCCGTTTCCACCTCGGTCGAGAGCCGCTTCGCGTCAGCGGTGATGATGCGAACCAAGTCTCGGCGCTCTGCGTCAAGGCCGGCTGTTGTCGAGGTCATCGCGTATTTCCAGCTGGGTGCAGACGCCGTCGGCCGCTCGATTCCAGGTCGCAATCATAGTTTTCCACAACAAATTGACGCTGATGCCAGTTGCGGCCGACCGCCTTGACTTCTGACAAACTTGAGAATTTTCGATCACGCAGCGAACGTGAGCAGGTCCATTTCCATTTGCTGCATGACCGACACGCCCTGTCGGCGTTGTCGATGATACGATTTTCGCCATCGAGTACCGGAGCCTGAGCGCTTCAATGCCGGCTCCGGAGATTGTTGCGTATCAACTATCAAGGCGTTGGCAAGTTCAGGCGTCCGCGTCGTCGTTGCGTGTTGTGTCGAGCGTCCACTGTAGAAGTCTCGTATTCAGACCCGAGTGGGGTAATCGTCATGGTTCGCTTAACAGACAACGAGCGTGCAATGCTCGAACTCCTGGTTGAGACGCCGCGCGCGCTCATTCCGCCCATGCATCTCGCCTACGCGCACAGCCTTTCTGAAAGAGGGCTCGCGGTGTGCGCCAACGACGGGCAGTGGTACGTTACTGCCGCCGGCATTCGCGAGACGCGGCGCCGCCTGCACTGAATTGAAGCGACGAGCGTGTTATCAACGCGATGCCCGAGTTCGAGCCGCGATGCCGCGCGCTTTGATTTGACGCAGATGCTCCTCTTCGCCATGCCGACGCGCCGGTTTTGGTAGACCGGCTCGCCATCGCCAAGGGCTTTGCGCCAAACCTCGTGCGGCGCTTCATGTCGTTTCGATCAATGCGACAGGAACACCGGCACCGTGTGGTGCTGGAGCACATGACGCGTGACGCCGCCGAAGAATTGGGCGCCGAACTTGGCGCGGCCATAGGCGCCCATCACCAAGACGTCCGGGTCAAGCTGCTTGGCATGTTCAAGAAGGGCCGGGCCGACACCGTGGGTGTTGGTCTCGAATTCCACCAGCTCGGAACTGATGCCGTGGCGCTTGAGATGGACCCTGAGATCGAGGCCAGGCAAATCACCTATGTCACGCGACTGCTTCTCTGCCTTGGCAACGAGAATGTAGATCTTCTTCTTGGTTTCGAGGATCTGCATGGCGTCGGTCAGGGCACGTGCCGCGTGCCGGCTGCCATCCCAGGCAACCGCTGCCTCCTCGCGGAAGGGCCGTGGCTTGTAACCCTTCGGCACGATGATGATGGGATTTGCAGCTCGCTGCAGGAGCTCCTGCGGGTCGACCGTGCGATGCTCCGTCTGGAATGCCGTCAGGAACTGGCCGATCACCAGCATGTCGAAGAAGCGGGCCGAGCGGGCCAGCGTCAGGTCGGGCTGGCCTTCCTCGACGAGCCAATGGGTTTCGCCAGTGAAACCAAGAGCCGCAATCTGCTCGCGGAACCTGGTTTCGATCGATTTGGTCGCCTCCAGGCGCGCGGTGTGCATGCTTTCCTTGACGTTGTCGGGGATCCAGCGCCGCAAATGGCTTTCGAACGGTTCGGGCTTGGACACCGTCATTCCCGTCACCGCCGCCTGATACTTCCGCCCCATCAGCACCGCGAATTCCAACGCGTGCTGCGACGCCTCGTTGCCGTCGTAGGCGACCAGAAGATCCTTGATGGCCATGTGGCGTTCCTCCTAATTCGACCCCTGCTGCAGGGCCCTCTATTTTCCGTTGCTGACGCAAAGCCCACTCATGGCCTGTTATACAGCTCCGCGCAGCAGATGGCTGCTGCGCGCACGGCTGTGCAGGCCTTTCGTTCGGGCTCTAAACCTAGCACCGCAGGCCTGGTATGCAATATGCCAAATTGCCCAGACAGTCGGCTCGGGACTGCCGGGCGCGCAATTGCCGACCCTTTAGGGCGAAGATTGGGGTGGCCCGTTCAAGTCGGGCCATGACGGCTGAGCGATGATGCGGCGGGCAAGACGGCACACGGAGGGATCATAGCCCGCCGAGACGAGGTTCTCGTCGAAACTCGTCAAATTGGCAGCTGGAAGCGACGCCGCTCACGCTCGCGGTGATCTTGCAGTCAGCAGTTTCAGCGCTGCATCGATCTGCGCGATGCGCTCCAGGCGGCGATTGCGATCGGCCGCATCGTGGGCGAGGTCGGGATGCCAGCTCATCCGCAACGCATCGCCAATCTTGCCGATCGACGCCTCGTTGGCGTGGGTGCCAGTCAGCCCCAGGAGTTTGAGCGCTTCTTCGCGTGTCTGCGGCACGCGTACCGGTGCTTTGGCCACGACTTGATGCACCGCGGCGTTGTCGTAGGCGTCCTCGGCCATACGCCGAATGCGCTCGAGTTCCTGCATCAGCTCATTTTCTTCGGAGGTGGCGATATCGCTCGCGACGGCAACGCCGGCATCGGACTTCGCAGCCGCCATTCGCTGGCGCACGCGCATCACGCCTTCATCGAGCACACGCCGGACCGGGGCTGTAGCTGGTACGCCCGCGACAATCATCGCCACATTCCTGTGTGCCAGTTCCAGTGCAGACAGCGGATTGCTTTGCCGTGCCGTGCCCAACCCACCCTTGCGAGCAACCGACGAGAGTGAGGCCAGTCCCGATCTCAACGTCGCGGAGATACGCGCCAGAGGAACACGTTCAGGCGACAATTCCTTCACACGGCCCGAAAGGCGCCGGGCTACTGCCATCAGCTGCTCTTGACGGGACCACCCGATCCACGCCGCCGAAACAAGCAAGCTAGCCAACAGCAGCCAAATCGCCGTCCGCGGGTGTCCGTGTGGCGGGGCTGCGCTTTTTTTCGCCGCGCCCGAGGAGGCATAATCATTGGAAGGCGAACCCGAGACGGTCGTGGTCCACGACATCCGCGCAGGGGCCTCGCCGTTGTCGCTGGTGGCGGCAACCGTATGCAGGACGTCGGCCTCTCTCCTCGCAATCGAGCCCGTCTGATCGGCACCTGCGACGGCCGCTGATCCAGCCAATGCGATTTCTGATCGGTCGACGACGATTTCGGGAAGCGGCTCGGAAATGATGGTGCGCTCGAGCAGGTGACGTCCAGCAGGCGCGGCGGTTGCCGCGACTGGCGTTGCGGCCGCGATCACCACTCGCGGACGTTGCGGTGGCGTATCAGCAGCCTCCTTGCTGACGACGGAGGCGGTTGCTGCAGCAGCAGAAACAATCCGGGCGCCGAAATGGGACACCGGTGCAAACCCTGGCGGCATGACGAAGTGGACTTCGCTTGTCGGCGCCTTGGCGCAAGGTGATGGTGCGGCCTTGTCCGAACCTGCCGCACCTTCGGCGCTGCTGCCGATACGCGAACCACAAGGATCGCTCGACGCTTCAGCTGATGCCATTGGAGAGGGCATTGCCGGCTCGGCCGCCTCCACCAGGGAGATGTGCAGCTTGTCTCCGGTGCGCCAAACGCGCGAAGTCCGCCTGCCGCCAATGGCTTCTGCCATTCGTACCCAGGATACGGCCTTGCCGCCGCAGGAAAGCTGGAAGCTGTGTGCGACCATGGTGCGGCACTTGTCGGCCGCTCCTTTTGCGCAGGCCAGGACAACGCGCTCCTGGCGGGCGCCGATAATGGGGAATTGCCGCTCGCCGGATGGTGCGAGGCGAATATGATCGCCGACGATCGAGCACGTGAATGGCAATGCGAGGCTCTCGCCGGCGGCCATCGCGCGATCAAAGCTCGCAACGGCACCAGTAATTGCCAAAAAGGCCAGGATGAAAATCCTCCGCCCGCGCACGTAAGCCCCCCCTTGTGCCGGCTTCTTGCACAACCAGGACGATAATGCCGCCCCAAACTTGTCACCACTGTGACGCAATTGGTCGAGGACTACGATCTTCCCCAGTACGAATCGCTGACCGGTGGTCATTTAATCCCAAACCCTACTTAGCTGCGAAATGAGGCTAACCCCAAAGCGTCGGTTGTGACGAAATCTGCGCGCCGCGCGTAGCATCAGCACCACACACGAGAACAGACCAATCCGCGTTCGACAGTCACCTCGCGAGGACCGACCGTTACGCTTTACCGGCGCGTTTTCAACGGAAGGGAACAGAATTCTTCCAATGAACTTGCACACCGCGGCACGGCATCAATTCAGGCTCGTGCGGCAGCGGAGGTCACCGCAATTCGCGCACGCGATGACAAAGGATACGCCGCCGCCTGTGCCGGGGTCGAGCGGGATGCTGCCACAGTATTGCCCAAAAGCAGCACCGAGGGCGAATTAGGGTTGCATAGCCTGTGCACTGTGGCTGCGAGTCCTGACGCACGATCGCGATGTTATAGACTGCAGACTGGCTGGGGTCCGAAACTCGATAAAGTGTCTGGGCATCTGGGAGGGGAGTGGAAAAATGTCGATGGCTGCGGACATGGCATCGCTGCGCGCGCCCGCTGGTGGCGCAAAGCAAGGTGATGGACGAGCCCAGGCGCCGAAATCGGTGAGCATATCGCTGCAGCCAGGTGATGCGGCGTCAGCGACAGCAGACGCGAAGGGAAAGCGGCCGCACCCAGCGGTCGGCGAGACTTTGCGCGAGACATTCATCCCGGTCACACGGTTCGCGCTGATAGACAGGCTAACGGCACCGCAGGCTTGGCCGAACGGCATCGTGAAGGACGCTAGGCGCTTTTTCCAGTACCTCGACTACTGGCGGCATCAGCGCTACGCGTGCCGTACTCTCGCGCTGGAGCAGGCCTACGAGCCGTTCAGCCCCGACACCGATCTCTTGCTGACGCGCAAGTTCACCGACGATGAGCGCCGCTCCATGCAGACGCGTGTGATCGACGACATGCGCCATCTGCTGGAGCGCGCCAACTACCGTCGCATCTCGCCCGATGACGTGGAATTGATCATGACGCGGGAGTCGCACTACGGGCTCGACCTGCACGTCGACTTCACGGCGTTCGAGGAAGTGCTGATCTACTATCGCGGCGCCTCGATCATTCAGCACGAGCGGCGCACACTGCGCAAATTCCTTCTCAAGGAGGAATTCGACGTGCCGATCTATCAGCGGCTGTTCCTGCTGTTCAAGCTGAAGCCGTTCGAGGCGCGCGTGCGCGAGGTGATGGAAAAGGAGCGCGTCACCCACAAGGAAGCGCGCAAGATCGTCACCAAGCTGCGCGCTATGCTGCCGGCGGAAGTGCGCGAGGGGAACATCTACCTCAAGCTCTTCAAGAACATCCCGCGCACGGACCTCGAAATGGTGTTCCCCAATACCGTCGTCAAATTCCGCATGTTCGACAAGCTGAAACTCGGCGCGACGTCGGTCGGCGGCATGACGATGGGCGTCGCCGGCGCGGCGGGCAAGCTGGCGCTTGTTTTCTCCAATCCCATTGCGGCAGCCGGCGCCATTGCCAGTCTCGGCGCGGTTGCAGTGCGCCAGTTCATGAGCTTCATGAACCAGAAGCAGCGTTACATGGTCATCATGGCCAGGAACCTCTACTTCCACTCGATGGCGGACAACCGCGGGGTGATGATCAAGCTCGCCGATCGGGCAGCGGAGGAAGACGTCAAGGAAGAGATGCTGCTTTACACGGTGTTGGTGAAGGAGCGGGCGCGCCGACAGGACCTTCCGGCGATCGATGCTGCCATCGAGCAGTATCTGGCTTCCGAGTTCGGTGTGAACGTCGACTTCGACCTGGAGGATGCATTGAGCCGGCTGGTCGCCGACGGCATCGTAACCGAAGACGCAGAAGGCTGGCTGCACACGATGCCGCCGCGCGAGGCAGCGCTGCATCTTGACGCCATGTGGGACGTGTTCCTCGATCACCTGCCTGATCCGCAGACCGGCGAGGGCTTCGAGTTCGAGGGCGATCCGGCCGCCGTCGAGGCTGCCATTGTCGAGGCGGAGGCCGCGCGCCATCACACCGAACAGGTAATCGCTGAGATGAACAAGGAAGCCGACGAGGCTGCAGCGCGCCCGCCTTCGTGATTCCCGGCACCTGCCCATGCGCCCGATCTTCTCGGGCGACAGAACGCTCTTGGGTGGCTATGGATGTCAGGCGCAATCCCCGAGCGTCGGCGCAATTTGTCGTCGATCTTGTTCCCCGCCTCTCCTGCTCGATTCAACGACCTTTCAGATCTCGACATGCCCGCACGCCGCATCATACTCCGTCTGGCTGACCGCGACCGCGCGCATACTTTGGCCGGCGCCATCCAGAACCTGATCGACCCGCCGCCGCAAGCCTTGACGCTGTTCGAGGATGCGGGGGCCGGCTGGCGCATCGATGCCTACTATGATGACCCACCCATTGCCGATGCGTTGCGCCGAGACCTTGCCGCGCTGCTCGATATCGATCCTGCCGAGGCAGGCGAGATCGCGCTGGAGGACGTGCCCGATCTCAACTGGGTGGCATTGTCGCAAGCCGCGCTGCCGCCGGTTCATGCCGGCCGGTTCACGGTGCACGGCAGCCACGACCGCGCCCGCGTGCCGCAAGGGCCGGGTGCGATCCTGATCGAGGCGGGCGAGGCATTCGGCACCGCGCATCACGCCACCACGTTCGGATGCCTTCTCGCCATCGACCGGCTTACGCGGGCTCGCGGGTTTGGGAACGTGCTCGATCTGGGCTGCGGCTCGGGCGTGCTGGCGATCGCGGTACGGCGCGCCCTGCCGCATGCGCGCATCATGGCCACCGACCTCGATGCACCCTCGATCGCGGTGGCGCGCGAGAATGCGCGGATCAACCGCTGCGCAGGCGCGATCGATTTTCACGTCGCTGCAGGACTTGATCACGCGCGCCTGCGCAATCTGCGCTTCGACCTCGTCGTCGCTAACATTCTCGCCGATCCGCTGGTCCGACTAGCGCGTGACCTCGCGCGTGCCGTCGCTCCCGGCGGAATCCTGATCCTGTCGGGTTTGCTCGTCTCCCAAGCCGCCGCTGTCGTCGCAGCCTATCGTGCCGCCGGGTTCCATGTCGTGGATCATGCTCGCATCCACGAGTGGTCGACGCTGGTGATGCGCCGCGGCGACGTGCGCCGGCCCTCCCCGTCCTACGCGCGTGACTGAAACGGAAAGCGCCCCGACCAGCCAGAGCCGATCGGGGCGCTTTCTCGATGACAGGTACGCTACCTGGTCCGGGTGAAGCTTTACACCCAGCCGATGACGAGGTCGTGTGGCGCCTTGCGGATTTCTGCAATCTCGCCGGCCTTGAAGCCGAGAGCTTCCAATTCCGCATCGCTCAAGCGCGCCAGATAGGGGCGGACGAACCGATCCGCACGAGCCTGCCGTGCGGCCGAGAAGCGCTCCATCAACGCCGTGAGCGGCGAGACGCCACGGGTCTGCGATGGCTCGACCGGACGTGACCGGCCGAGGCCTAAAGTCAAGGTGCTCATGATCACTCAACCCCGATTTCGGGGCCCTTTTTGTGGGCACTTCGCGCGCACGGTGTTCCGCGTCGTCGCGAAGCAAGTGATGGGAAGCTAAGCCATTGGAAACACGCCCGGTAGGTCTCATGCTGCATTGCAGCAATGCAGCCGGGGCATGGCCGGTGAATGGCCCATTAAGGTTCTGTTCTTGGCCGCGCCGCTCGTGGTTTTCCGCCTCTCCGCAAGGACCATTGCCGCACCACCCGCCCGGGCTTATGAGGTTGCGATGTTCCAGACCTTCGACACGACCCCAGATCCAAGCCTCACCCATGCGCGCGTGGCGCTGCTGCGCGATGTGATGCGCCAGCGCGGAATCGAAGCATACTATGTTCCGCGTGCTGATGAGCATCAGGGGGAGTACGTGCCGGCGGCTTCAGAGCGGCTGCGCTGGCTGACAGGGTTTTCGGGTTCGGCAGGTTATGCCGTGATCGGGCGCGAGCGGGCGGCGTTGTTCGTCGATGGCCGCTACACCGTCCAGGCCAGGGCCGAGGTCGACACTGCGCTGTTCGAGATCCTGCAAATCCCTGCCAAGGGTGTGAAGGACTGGGCCGCAGATGCGCTCAAGGCGGACAGCACGATCGGCTTTGATCCGTGGCTCGTAACACTGGCGCAGGTGGAGCAGCTGCGCACCGACCTCGGCCGCCAGAAGATCCAGTTCCGCGAGATCGGCGGAAATCTTGTCGACCGGGTGTGGGGCAAAGCGCGACCAAAGCCGCCGGCAGCACCGGTGCGGATGCATGCGCTCGAACATGCCGGCGAAGCGTCGGCCGACAAGATCAAGCGGATGCAGCAAAAGCTCATCGATGACCGGCACGACGCGGTGGTGCTGACGCAGCCCGACAGCATCTGCTGGCTGTTCAACATCCGCGGCTCGGATGTGCCGCACAATCCGGTGGTGCTGGCCTTCGCCGTCCTGCACGCCAGATCCAAGCCCGACCTGTTCATCGATGCGGCGAAGCTCAATGCCGAGACGCGGCGCGCCCTGAAGACGGTCGCCAACATACGGGCGCCTGCCGAGATCGGGTCGCTGCTCGATTCGCTGAAAGACGCCCAACGCTGCATACGCATCACGCCGGGCAACACCGCGTGGTGGTTCGCGCGAAGGCTCGGCACACGGCGTTTCGCGCGCGGGCCTGATCCCGTGATGCAGGCGAAGGCGATCAAGAATTCGACCGAAATCGCGGGCAGTCGAGCCGGCCACCTGCGTGACGGTGCTGCGCTGACGCGATTCCTTAGCTGGCTTGACGAGGTGGCGACGCGCAAGGGCGGCGTCGATGAGATTGCGGCTGTGGAAAAGCTCGAAGCGATGCGCGCGGAGACGGGCGTGCTGAAAGAGATCAGCTTCGACACGATCTCGGGCAGTGGTCCCAATGGCGCCATCGTGCATTACCGCGTGTCGCGCGCGACCAATCGCAAGCTTAGCGCTGGCGAACTGTTCCTGATCGACTCGGGCGCGCAGTACATCGACGGCACCACGGACGTGACGCGCACGGTCGCAATCGGCAAACCGACAGAGGAGATGCGGCGGCGGTTCACGCTAGTCCTCAAAGGGCACATTGCGATCGCGACGGCGCGCTTTCCCAAGGGCACGCGCGGCGTAGACCTCGACAGCCATGCTCGCATGGCGCTGTGGCAGGCAGGGTTCGATTACGACCATGGCACGGGGCATGGCGTCGGCAGCTACCTGTCGGTGCACGAAGGCCCGCATTCGATCTCGCGGTTGGGCGTGGTGCCGCTGGAGGCGGGCATGATCATTTCCAACGAGCCGGGCTACTACCTGGAAGGCGCTTTCGGAATCCGCATCGAGAACCTGGTGCTGGTGACGGAGGCGCGTGTGCCAGATGGCGGTGAGCGAGCGATGCTGGGGTTCGAGACGCTGACGCTCGCGCCGATCGATCGGCGGCTGATCGTGAAGCAGATGCTGCTGCCGGAAGAGCGGCGGTGGCTCGACGACTATCATCATCGCGTCGAGACAGCGCTTTCGCCGCGCGTCGATGCCAAGACGCGCGCCTGGCTTGCCAATGCCTGCAAGCCGATCTGAAAACCGATGCGGCCCGTCATTTCCTCGCGCGGCGTGGCTTTGGATCAGCCGCTCGATCAGGCGGCGCGCGCGGGATCGGATTCGAGGGCGAACTCCATCCATCTGACGATCTTTGCAAGATCAGGCGGCGGGCCGTTGCGCAAGACGCTCTGTCCTTCGCGCGTCGATGCAAACCGCAAGATCGACGACAGAAGCGTCGCCTGGTCGGCGAGTGCCACGTCCTCCCAGGTGCGGAAGCCGGCGCCGACAAGCAGCTCGGCGTGCGTAGCACGCAAGCACGGTATCGTCATGACGAGACGGGCCTGATCCTGCCAATCGCGCACGGCGTCGGCGGTGATCTGTCGCGCGGAGACGAGGCTGGCGATGGCGCCGGGATCGGCGGCGACGAGATCGCGGATAGTTTTGATGTGCGCCTCACGCAACCGCTCGGCCAGCTTCGGACCGATCGATGGCGCGTCGACGATGGGATCATCCATGGCAAGGTGGAAGCGCTTGGCGGAGGCTTGCTTGACTGGCGGTGGGGCAGCGGCTGCCTCGGAAGCCTGCACCGGAGCTGAGCCTGACGCCTGATGTCGCTGCTGCGCGTCGAGGCTTGCCATCAACGACTGCATCTGCGAGCGCCAGTCATCCGCGTCGGGAAGGCGGTCGCGCTGGCGTGACAACTCGCGCTGCATCTGGACGATGCGCTTGGCGTCCTCCGCAACGCGATGTTCCAGCGCATCGACGCGCTTGCGCAAGGAGGCAATTTCGTCGCTCGACGCGGCTCCACGGCTGCCAACGAAATCGTTTGCGCGCGTGTGGCCGGTGGGTGCGTGAGCCCGGTGCAGAATCGAGATGAGGCCGTCGAGCGCGCGGTCGCCCGGTTCGTAGGCGAACAGCAATTCGAGAAGGTCGCCGCATGATGCATAGGGCCGCCCGTGCGCGGCCGCATGCGAAACCGCGAGTTCGAGCGCGGCCGTCACATCGTCATCGGTCTCGATCTCGACGAACTCGACGAGGCGGCGCGATGTTGCCATCGGCAGCGATTCGGCGAAGACGTGGGCCGCCTCGGCACGCAGTTGGCCCGAATCGACGCCTCTGGCTTCAAGCAGACGACGCGCGTGCGGATGCGAAGTCATCGCGTGCAAAACGTGTTCGATGCCAACGGCTTCGGCACTATGAGCGTAAGCCAGCTGGAAGGCCAAGTCGAAAAGGCCGACAAGGTCGCCATCCGCACGCGCCAGAAGGTCATCGTGCATGAGGTCGGCGCGAGACTGACCGTAGCGGTAAGATTGCGTCATGGGGCCCTGCGGATCCGTTTCATCGACGCCGGTCGGCGACCCGATCCAGGTTGCCGATCCCAACTGAAGCCGGTCGAGCTAAGCGTGAGTCGGGGATTTGCGGAACCGGTCTGTCCACAGACAACGGCGATGGCGGGCGATAACCTGTGGCCGATGCCGAAACATCGCGCGACTTAGAGCAGGTGCGATCTTGACGGAATCACTCCAACTGCTGTGGCCTGCTCTAATCCTTTGTTTGAGAGTCTGATTCACGCCTTCGCTGGAACCAAGAGTGGTCCATCTCAGCCGATCAGGCTCTATCGGCCGATCAGCGCGATCCATTCGTCCTCGGTCAGAACCGTCACGCCGAGTTCTGCCGCCTTCTTCAGCTTGGAGCCGGCCTCGGCGCCAGCAACGACGTAGTCGGTCTTCTTCGATACCGAGCCCGACACCTTGGCGCCGAGCCGCTCGGCCTGCGCCTTTGCCTCCGAGCGTGTCAATCGCTCCAGCGTGCCGGTGAAGACGACCGTCTTGCCGGCGACGGGCGTGTCGGTCGCCACCGCTTCAAGCTGCTCAGGCGTGACGTGCTCCAACAGCTTGTCGACGATCTCGACATTGTGAGGCTCGGCGAAGAATTCGATGACGGCGTCGGCGACGACGTGGCCGATTCCGTCAATGCTGTTGAGATCCTGGCAGGCCTCGCTGCCCTCGTCCTGAGCGGCAGCCATGGCGTGCTTGAAAGCCTCGATCGAGCCGTAGGCCCGGGCCAGCACGCGCGCGGTCGACTCGCCGATGTGGCGGATACCTAGCGCGAAGATGAAGCGGTCGAGCGCGATCTTGCGCCGCGCTTCGATGGCCGCGAACAGCTTCTTGACCGACTGCTGGCCCCAACCCTCGCGCTCTTCGATGGGGGGATCGAGCCTGGAATTGCGATCCTGCAACGTGAAGATGTCGGGTGGCGTGTTGATGATGCCGGCAGCGTAGAATTCCCCGATGCTCTTGTCGCCCAGCCCTTCGATATCGAAGGCGTTGCGCGAGACGAAGTGCTTCAGGCGCTCGACGCGCTGCGCCGGGCAGATGAGGCCGCCGGTACAGCGGCGCACGACGTCCATCTCGCCCGTCTTCTCGTCAGCCTCGCGCACCGCATGGCTGCCACAGGCGGGGCAACTGGTCGGAAAGTGGAATGGCTTGGCGTGGTCGGGGCGCTTCTCAATGACGACGCGGACGATCTGCGGAATGACGTCGCCGGCGCGCTGGACGACCACAGTATCGCCGATGCGCACGTCCTTGCGCGCGATCTCGTCCTCGTTGTGGAGCGTCGCGTTGGAAACGACGACGCCGCCGACGGTGACGGGCTCGAGCTTTGCCACCGGAGTGAGTGCGCCGGTGCGGCCGACCTGGATCTCGATGTCGCGTAGGATGGTGGTCGCCTGCTCTGCAGGGAACTTGTGGGCAATGGCCCAGCGCGGCGCGCGCGAGACGAAGCCCAATCGCTGCTGCAGATCGAGACGATTGATCTTGTAGACGACGCCATCGATGTCGTAGCCGAGGCCAGCGCGCTTCCCGGCCATGTCGCGGTAGTAGGCGAGCAGCGCGTCCGTGCCGTCGCACACCTGCATCAGCGTATTGATGGGCAGACCCCAGCGGCCCATCGCAGCAACGACGCCGGACTGCGTGTCGTCGGGCAGCTCGCTCACCTCACCCCAGCCGTAGGCAAAGAACGCCAGCGGTCGCGTGGCGGTGATCCTCGCATCGAGCTGGCGCAAGGAGCCGGCGGCGGCGTTGCGCGGGTTGGCGAACACCTTGGCGCCGTCTGCAGCCTGCGCCTTGTTGAGGGCGGCAAAATCGGCGTGGCCCAGGTAGATCTCGCCGCGCACCTCGAATATGGCCGGCACATCCTTGCCCTTCAGGCGGTGCGGGATGGAGCGGATGGTGCGGACGTTGGCGGTGACGTTCTCGCCTTCAGCGCCATCACCTCGCGTCGCGGCTTCTGTGAGTTGGCCGTTCTCGTAGCGCAGCGAGATCGACAAGCCATCGATCTTGGGCTCGGCTGCGATCTCGAGGTGCGCATCACTCGCGATCTTGAGGAACCTGCGGACGCGGTCGACGAATTCGGAGATGTCCTCGTCGGCGAACGCGTTGCCCAGCGACAGCATGGGGACGCGATGGCGGATCTTGGAAAAGCCATCGGCCGGCGCCGCGCCGATGCGATGCGACGGGCTATCGGGGCGAACGAGCTCGGGAAAGCGCTCCTCGATTGCCACGTTGCGACGGCGCAAGGCGTCGTAGTCTGCGTCGGAAATCTCCGGTGCATCCTGCTGGTAATAGAGCTCATCGTGGTGGGCGATCTCGCGGGCGAGGCGCGCCAGCTCGCGTTCCGCATCACGTTCGGTCAAATCAGCGACTGCGGCGTCAGCCGAAGCGTCCTTTTCGGGTTTGCCCTTGACCATTCCCTATTCCGCTCCGATCGCGCGGCTCACGTCTACTCAGTAGCCAATGCGCAGCAGGTTCAGCACGCGGGCAAGCAGCCACGCCGGGCCCATCGCCAGATCGAGCGCAATCTCGCTCAACAACCGCGGCCGGCCCTCGATACGGCGGCCAATCAACCACAAAACCGTGCCCAGCCCTAAGAAAACAATGGCCGGCTGCCACAGCGGCAGCGTCTCTTTACCGGAGTTTGCGGCGGCGATGATGAGGAGGATGAGTGAGAATACCGCCATCGCTGCGCCCAGCCGCAACGATAACAATGCGTAGCCGCCACTCAGCAGCAGTGCCGCCACGACTGCCCAGTCGACGAGCGGGATTGCTGCCAATACCGCTGGTTCGGGCAACGCCTTGGCCAGCGCCAATCCCGACCACAACATCAGTGGTAGCGCGAAGACTTGGAGGATGCGATTGGCGAGCGATTGATGCCGGGCCTCGTAGCCTTTGAGAAGGCGGTCAACGAGGCGGTCGTCAGCGCCAGGTGATTGCGGATCGGTTGACGCCGTGCTCATGTCCCGAACCTCAAGCGATGCCCGACGGGTGAAGCGCGGACGCACCATCATGCGCGCGAAGAGGCACAGCGTGCGTGAGCCAAGAAGCCGCTAGTGTTCCGACTCTGACGCTTGGTTCCCTCGCGGGAACCTGCACGGCAGCCCGGAACCCCAGTCATCTTCTTGTTCGTGTTCCGGATTCACAGACATTTGCTGACCTCCGCCCGGGAATCAAATGTTTGTTCCAGAACACTAGAGCTTGATGATACTGCGCAACTGGAATTCTGCTTCGCCAGCAGCAAGGCCGAATGTCGCCCTCAACCCGGGCCGCCGAGCGAGAGCTTCGGCGTGGTCTTGAAGACTTTGGAAAGCCAGGAGCCACCGTCGTTGCGCGGCGCCAAACCATCTGTTTGCAGCAGCGCGTGGGCATCCTTGTACCAACGCGAATTGGGGAAGTTGTGGCCCAGAACCGCTCCTGCGGTCTGTGCCTCCTCCTTGATGCCGAGCCGCAGGTAGCATTCGACGAGGCGCATCAGAGCTTCTTCTACGTGGGCCGTGGTCTGGTATTCAGACACCACGGTCTTGAAGCGATTGATGGCAGCGACATAGTTGGAGCGCTTCTGGTAGTAGCGACCAACCTCCATCTCGGAAGCTGCCAGCGTGTCCTCCGCCAGACGAATGCGGTTGTCGGCCTTCTTGGCGTATTCGCTGTCGGGATAGAGCGATTTCAACTTCTTCAACTCAGCCAGCGCCTTCTTGGTGGTGGACTGGTCGCGGTTGGGCGTGTGCATGTCGTCGAAATACGACGAGGCGATGATGTGATGCGCGAAGGCGGCCTCTTTCGTACCGGGATGCATCGTCGTGTAGCGCTCGGCGGAAGCGATCGCTTCGGGCAGCTTGCCGGCCTTGTAATAGGAATAGGCGGCCATGACGATGGCGCGGCGCGCCTCGGGCGAATAGGGATGGTCGCGATCGAGATCCTCGAACTTCTTTGCCGCGGCTTCGTACTTGCCCTTGTTGAGAAGCGAGTCGGCGGCAGCGTACATGGTGCCAGGCGGATCCGGATTGAGCGCCTTTTGCAGATCGTTCGAGGATGCACAGCCCTGCACAACAAGGATCATGCCGAAAAGCGTAGCGCCCAGGAGCAGGCTCGAACCCGATCTCTTTTCGCTCGTCTGGCTCATTGAATTTTCATCCCCGTCGTTCGCAGCTACCGGCACGCACTCAGATCCGACGTTACCGCCGCACGAGGGAGTACTGCTGCTGCCTCCCTGGCAAACGACCTCGAGCACTGCCCCCTGTCACGCCCCTGTCCCGGGTCCCCACAATTCCCTTAAGCCCCTTGAAGCCCCGAGTTGGACAGGCCGATCTTGTCAGTGCCGAAGGCCGCCCTCTCTCCCTGCAAGTTGCAATAGCATACGAGTCGCCCTCGTGTCGCTGTCGGATCCGGCATGTTCCCCATAGTGGCATATCGGCCAAGAAATATGGCGGGCGGGGCGTCGTCACCGAACAGCCCCGCCCCGACCTCATCGCAACGCCGCCGCGGCGCCGATCCTTACCCGCTTCATGGGTGCGGTGGCGTTGACGCAGAGCGCTCGCCAGCCGCAGCCCGTCCGCTGACCCCCCGGTCTCGCAAACGGGCAAAACCTTCCTTCTACTCGGCCAGGGCGGCAGCCGCCGCTCCATAACCCATTTCCATCGCCGCGATCTCGCGAACACGCGGGGCCTGCACGACGGTCCATGCGGTGTCGTCGGCAAACAGCGCCTTGAGCACATGCGAGTTGAGGCGGTGGCCGCCACGCACGGACCGGTAGGCGCCAAGCAGCGGATGACCCGCAAGAGCCAGATCACCGACGGCGTCGAGCGTCTTGTGGCGCACGAACTCCTGCGGGCAGCGCAATCCGTCGCGGTTGAGGATGCGGCCGTCGCCGATGGCTACCGTGTTGTTGAGATTGGCGCCGAGCGCCAGACCATTCTTCCAGAGCCGCTCGACGTCGGACATGAAGCCGAAGGTGCGAGCGCGAGACAATTCATTGCGGAAGACGGTGGGTGACATTTCCAGGGCGATGCGCTGGCGCCCGATCACCGGTGTATCGAATTCGATCTCGACATCGAGATGGAAGCCAGAGTGGGGGATCAGCTCACCCCAGCAATCGCCGTCCTGAACGCGAATGGGCTTCAGGACTTTGATGAATTTTCGCGGTGCAGAAAGCTCGCGAATGCCAGCCTCGTCGATCGCTTCGACAAACGCCGCGGCGCTGCCGTCCATGATCGGCACTTCCTTGCTGTCGATCTCGACGAAGCAGTTGTCGACACCAAGTCCGCGCAGCGCTGCCAGCAGATGCTCGACAGTGGCGACCGTCACTCCGCATTCGTCGCCGATCACCGTACACAGCGTGAGGTTCTTGACGTTGCGAACATCGGCGGCGATGTCGGCCACCAGTCGCGTGTTCTCAGTGACTACAAACCGGAGCCCGGCATCAGCTTCTGCTGGATGCAGTATGACCGATACCGGAGCTCCGCTGTGCACCCCCGTGCCAACTAGCTCGACTTCGCGAGCAATCGTTGTCTGTCGCGCGCCAATGAAGCGATTCGACATTATGGCTGTCCCTCGATTGTCCCCGGCGCGACTGCAAATTGGTCCCCATGCAGCCGCCCCACCCCCGACGAAACTCCAGCTCCCTGGTAGTCTGGCGCCCCACCCCAACACCCTGGCCTTCTAAGCCGGCGTGTCCTTCGGGTCACCCCTGTGTCTCAAGCGACACTTAACCCCTTGGAATGCTTACGTTCGTCGTTAACAATTAAGACGATAAACGTGCCCTGTAGGCGACACAAATCACGGTTTCTTACACTGTGTTACTTCATCCGCTGAGCAGCGTTGGCAGCGCCCGCCGGACGAGCGCGGCATATTCAATCAGCGTCGTCCTCGATTGAAAAACATCGGCAACTCAATGGCTTCGTCGACATCATTGTGACCTGTCGACGGGTTTTCAATCGAACCGTGAGAAGAGGTGGCTGCACTCGTTCCACGCGCGCTCGTGGCGTTCGGTGCGCCGACCCTGGTCGACTGACCGAAGCTGCTGCCCGAATCAAACTTGCGCTTATGAGCGCCCGTGATTCGCTCGAAGAACCCCCTTATGCGCCGCTGTGGCACATGGGTGTGTTGCAGATTCTCCGCGGCAGCAGCGGTCGCCGACCGCGAATGGGGCGCCGCGCCCGAGGCGGTACCGCCGCCGTAGTAGGCGCGCTGCCCGACGGGCGGGAAATCCTCGACCTCGGGCATCCGGCGCGAGGGCGGGCGACGCACGTCGCTGGGGGGCTGCGGGCGGAAGGCTGCGGGATCGGCAGACGGAGGAGCCTGCCTCGACATCTGCGAGGGCGGACCTGCTGCGCCGGGTGGCGGCTGGTAGCCTCGCTCGATGACGACATTGCCCGGCGCCTGCCACGTCTCGCGTGCGGCTGGCGCGTGGCCCTGTTGCGGCGACGCTGGCGGCTGCTCGCGAACTGGCGGCGTCGACTTGGACGCGGGACCAGACATCGCCGCAGACAACTTTTGCTCGTAGCCTTGCGCAGCAGCAGCGGCTGCAGAGGGTTGCTGTTGCTGTGCTGGCTTGCGGGTGTTGGGCCAAGACTCCGGAAGCGGCGGAGACGTTTCCGCCTTTTCCTGCCGTGTCATGCCGGATGCAACAATCGACACGCGCAGCGCATCGCCAAGGCTGTCGTCAAAAGTTGCACCGACAATGATGTTAGCCTCAGGATCGATCTCCTGGCGCACGCGGCTGGCGGCCTCGTCGACCTCATAGAGAGTCATGTCGTGACTGCCGGTGATCGACAGGAGCAGGCCCTTGGCGCCTTTCAGCGTCACGTCATCGAGCAGCGGATTGGCGATCGCCTCCTCCGCAGCAAGCACGGCACGCCGCTCGCCGACCGCCTCGCCGGTACCCATCATTGCCGCGCCCATGTCCTTCATGACGGTGCGGACATCGGCGAAATCAAGATTGATGAGGCCGTCCTTCAGGATCAAATCGACGATACAGGCGACGCCCGAGTAGAGCACCTGATCGGCGAGCACGAAGGCCTCGGCGAACGTGGTCTTCTCGTTGGCGATGCGGAACAGGTTCTGGTTGGGGATCACAATCAGCGTGTCGACGTGCTTCTTCAGCTCGGCGACACCGGCTTCTGCAGTGCGCTGGCGGCGGGTGCCTTCGAACATGAAAGGCTTGGTGACGACGCCGACGGTGAGGATATCGAGTTCGCGGGCAACGCGGGCAATGACGGAGCAGGCACCGGTGCCAGTACCGCCGCCCATGCCGGCGGCGATGAACAGCATGTGCGAGCCGGAGATCTGCGTGCGAATGTCTTCGATCGCCTCCTCGGCCGCCGCTTCACCGATCTCCGGCTTGGAGCCGGCGCCCAGGCCCTCGGTGAGATTGACGCCCAGCTGCAAGCGGTGCTCGGCGCTCGATGTCAACAGCGCCAGCGCCACGGTATTGGCGACCACCAATTAGACCCCGGTCAGGCCCGCGGCGATCATGTTGTTGACTGCATTGCACCCGGCCCCGCCAACGCCGATAACGGTGATGCGCGGCCTCAAGTCGGTGAGCTTCGGCAGCTGCAGCGAAATGCTCATGATCCCCTCGCGATCGACGGCGTGGCCGCCCTATTGTTGGAATTCGCGCCTGCGCTTTGCGCTGCTCTCATGCGACAGCGCCAGAGCCGGCCCGAATCACTCAGAACCCCTCACGCAGCCAGGTGCCCACGCGACTCAAATAGCCCTGACTCAGAACGTTGCGCTCCTGGCGTGCCGCAACGAGACCTTCGCCTGCCGAGGCAGCAGCTACCAAACCGACAACCGTGGAGAACGCGGGAACCGCAGCGCTGCCCGGCAATGCAGCCGCGGAATCGGGTCCGGATACACGTACCGGACAACCAAGCAGATTGGCGAGGAAGCCGTCGGAGCCGACGAGCTGGCTGGCGCCGCCCGTCAGCACGACACGTTCGCCCGACCATGCACGCATGGCGCTTTGGTCCAGACGCTCGCCCAACAGACCAGCGAGACTTGCCATGCGCGGCCGCAGGATTTCACTCAAGCCCGCCTTTGTCGTCTGTGACAAGCCAACCTCGTTCTCGCCGGCGAGCGGGTACGAGAAGGCCTCGCGACCGTCCGACGGAGCGGTGCTCAGTGTGCCATAAAGGGCTTTGATTCGCTCGGCCTCGGCGAGTGGCGTCTGCAACCCCCGAGCGATGTCATAGGTGAGATGATTGCCACCGATCGGCAGCGTGTCGGCATGGACGAAGCGTCCATCGGCAAACATCGCGATCGAAGTGACGCCGCCACCGATATCGATCACGGTGACGCCGAGGCGCCGCTCCTCCGAACTGGTGGCGGCAAGTGCGCTCGCATAAGGCGACACGACCAGACCGGCGATGCCCAGATGGCAGCGCTCAACCAGCAGCATCAGGTTGCGGACCGGCGCGTCGTCCGCGGTAACGGTATGCAAGTCAAGCGTCAGCCGCTCGGCGGCAAGGCCGCGTGGATCCTGGCCGCCTGGTGCGCCGTCGAGACGGTAGCCGATCCGGTTCATATGCAAGAGCAGCCGCCCATCACGCTCGGCGTAGGCGCGGGCGCCATCGAGCACGCGGCTGATGTGGCGATCGGCGATGATGCCGCCATCGATGTCGGCATTGGCGGCGAACGTCTCCGACTTCAAGCGGCCGCACGCGACCGCGACGTAGACCTCTTCCAGCGTGACACCGGCCATCTGCTCGGCCTGGTCGACGGCTGCGCGCACGGCCGTCTCGGCTTGGTCGAGGTCGGTGATGACGCCGGCCTTCAATCCGCGCGAGCGTTGGTAGCCGATGCCGAGAACGCGAAAGGGGTTCTGCATGCCAGCAAGAATCGAGGGGCCACGCCGTTCAAAAGCGATGATGATGCAGGCGACCTTGGTGGTGCCGATGTCGAGCAGGCCGATGATGGGACCTGAGTGCTGGCGATTGGCCCGCATCATGGCGTGCCTCCATCGCGGCCGAACTTCTCGATCAGATCCTCGATGCCGGCGACGCTGCGCGGAACGGCAGCGGCCTTCACATCGGCGGGACGTGTGGCGATCCTGCCGGGTGCCCTGAGATCGACGATGACCGGCGGACCCGATGCCAGGCGATCGAGCTGCCCATCGGTGTCCAGGCCCGCCAAAGCCAGCGCTTCGCCATCGGCAGGCAGCTCGATGCGGCCACCATTGCCGAGCCGTACCGACCAGCGCCGGCCTTCGACACGCTCTGCAGATGCGAACGCCTTAGCGAGTGGCTGATAGCGCGCGAGCAGGAACATCAGATCGGCAGCAGCAGTGCCTGCGCCCTCTCCTGATACGCGCGGCAGATGCGTGATGCTGCCCGCCGGAACCGATTGCAGCACGCGTCCGGTCTTGTCGACCAACTCCTCGCGGCCATCGTGGGCCCAGACCGCGAACGCCGCGCGCTCGGTGATGTGAACATTGAGCTGGCCCGGATAGAGGCGCCGCAACTCAACCGTCGCTACCCACGGCAAGGCTTCGACCCTCAATCGCGCGGCCTCGCTGTCGTAGCCGATGAGATGGCGAGCGGCGGCGAGATCAAGCGCCTTGAAGATCGCTTCATCGCTGGTGAACTTGTGTCCGGTCACGGCGATCTGGTCGAGGCCGAGGCCAACTTTCTGGGCGACGTCGGCGAGCGGCGGCAGTGCCGCCTGCAGCGATGTTGTCCAGGCCGTTCTGTTGTTGGCGAAGAACGTTGCGAGTGCGGCAACGCCCAGCACCAGCGAAACTCCGAGTGTCACGCGCAGGTGCGGCGCCGATTTCCTGGAGCTCTTGTTGCGCGAGGGGCGAGGTGCGCGCGAATGCGACGGCGATTTGCACTGATCGGCGGCGATGCTCAGTGCGGGGCGCGAGGGCGTCGCCGCACGGGGCTCGGCGAATGCAGGCTGGGACAACGGCGGGGAGGGCGGAGGCGCTGGTGTGCGCCGCCCATCCGAAACCGGCCGATGCCCTATCTGTTGCAACTCGCGTCCTCAATGATCCATCGCACGAGCATTCCGAACGGCCAGCCCGCGTGGGCCGCCAACTCGGGCACCAGCGAGGTCGCCGTCATGCCCGGCTGGGTGTTGACTTCCAGGCAGATCAGCTCGCCGGTGCCACCGGGCGTATCGTCGAAGCGGAAGTCCGCCCGCGACACGCCGCGACAGCCCAGCGCCTGATGCGCCGCAAACGTGAATTTCCGGATAGATTGGTAAACATCCGGTGAAAGAGATGCAGGAAGTACGTGGCGAGAGCCGCCGGCAGCGTATTTTGCGGCGAAATCGTAGAACTGCAGGTCCTCGCGCGGTACGATCTCGATGATTTCAGTGACGAAGTCGCCGATCACGCCGCAGGTCAGCTCGCGGCCGGCAATGAATCGCTCGACCATCACCAGCTCATCGGGATCAGTTGTATCTGCGAGCAACAGCTCGCCCAGCGGCCGGTTGGCACCTTCGCGTACAATGTGCACGCCGACGCTCGAGCCCTCGGCGATCGGCTTCACCACATAAGGCTTCGGCAGGACGTGGCGCGCGGCGGCGTCGGCGCGCGTCACAAGCTCGGCATTGGCGACAGGCACACCGGCTGCTGCCATCACGGCCTTGGCGCGCTCCTTGTGCATGGCGAGCGCGGAAGCGAGCACGCCGGAATGCGTGTAGGGGATCTCGAGATACTCAAGGATGCCCTGCACCTCGCCGTCCTCGCCGTGGCGGCCATGCAGCGCGTTGAAGCAGGCTTCGGGCTTGAGTTCGGTGAGACGCGCGGGCAGGTCGCGACCGACGTCGAGACGGGTGACGCGATAGCCTTCGCCTTCAAGCGCCCTGGCCACCGCCTCGCCCGACTTCAACGACACCTCGCGTTCTGCCGACAGCCCGCCCATCAGGACGGCGACATTGGTGCGGGTGCGGGGCGGGGCGGGTTCTAGCTGCGGCGGTGCCATGAAGCGGACCTCCTGTGAAGCCGGGAGCGGGCAGAATCTCCGGCCTCAATAGCGCAGCACGCGCGCCAGCGCGAGCGGGATGGTTGCGCGGTCGGCTTAGGGCCAAGCGGCTGAAAGCATCGAGTGGCGGCCGCAATTCGCAGCGAGGTCTCTTGGGCTGCACTTGGCTATGGAATGAGGGATAGAGTAACGCGCGCGGCGTCTCCGCGCGGCCCGGGGCGGGCTCTACGGGATGTCCGTTGAGGCGCCCCGTGGCGGCTACTTGGGACCGGGAGGAGACATCGACTTCGGCCCGCACCGACGATGAGCCGCATTAATAGGCTAGGAGGGCGGAGACTGTGATGATCTAGGGAACACTCTAATGCGGACTGCTTATCCCATCGCTTGGCAGGGATCGATCAAATCGCTGGTGGCGGTTCGCGCCGCTGGCTATCGCAATCTTCGCAGTGTTCCCAACGACAAAGACTTGAGGATCTCGGCTTTGGCCAGGACCGTGAAATCCGTGTGCAATTTCTGAGAAAGAGCGCGCCGTCTGAAGATATTCATGCACGCCAGACAACGCGCTCCCTTGGCGACATTAGTTGTGCTTCAGCCTGTAGATGCGGAACGCCTGCCGCGTTTGTGCATTGTGGATCGCCAGCCGCTCTAGGGGCCCGACGACGCCGTCGTTCGCTTTCGCGAGGGCCCGCAACTTGGCAACACGCGCCTGACCCTGCAAAAGTCGCGCGGTTTCGCCAGCCGTAAGACGACCGCTGGCGATGCCATGGGCGATTTTGTCCAGCTGCCTCTGCTGGCGGTGTTTGATCCAGGGCGTACCTGCATTCGCAGCACCGGCTGTGACCGCGAGTGCCGTCAGGCCGAGTATGAGTGCCTTCATGAAAGTTGCTCCTTCTTCGCGCCAAAACAAGGCTCACCCAGGCCGGCGCCCAACCGATGCGGTGAGATCCAGCAAAACTTGCCGGATACACCTTGGTCGCGGCGATTGGGCACGGGGTTCAAAGTGGAGCGTCAGGAATCTTTGCTTTGTATCCCAACGATGCTCGAAGGTTCAAAAGTCTCGACTCAAATGTCGGGTGGGCAATAGGTGCAGGTCGGGCTTTCCCTACTCCGTTCGGGTCAGGGGCCGGCGCTATCTTAGGGCTCCGCCTTCGCCAGCACCTCGCCTTTGGCATGGCCGGGTAATGGCTCGCCCAGGCGGATGATCTCCCAGTTGAGCGTGATGCCGCTCTCGGCCTTGACGCGTGCGCGCACGGTTTCGCCCAAGGTCTCGATGTCCTCGGCGGTGGCGTTGGCATCGTTGATGAGGAAGTTGCAGTGCATGTTGGAGACGTGCGCGCCGCCGATGCGCAGGCCACGGCAGCCAGCGGCGTCGATCAGCTTCCACGACGAGTTGCCCGGAGGATTCTTGAAGGTGGAGCCGCCGGTGCGCTCCTTGATCGGCTGGTTCTGCTCGCGATAGTCGGCGACCTCGTCCATCTTCTTCTGGATCTGGGCAGGATCGCCAGGACGGCCCTCGTAGAGCGCCTCGGTGAAAATCCAATCTTCGGGGATGCCGCAGTGTCGATAGGTGAAGCCCATGTCGGCGTTGCTGAGTTCATGGATGTTGCCGCTGCGATCGACTGCGCGGGCGGAGAACAGCACGTCCTTGGTCTCGGTGCCGTGCGCTCCGGCATTCATGCGCAAGGCGCCGCCGATGGAGCCGGGAATGCCACGATAGAAGGCAAGTCCATCGATGCCGGCGTCGGCGGCGGCGCGCGCCACCTTGACGTCGGGAACCGCGGTGCCGACGCGCAGGCGATGGCCGGGCTCGACCTTGATCTCGCCGAAGCCGCGTCCCAGGCGGATGACGACGCCTGCGACACCGCCGTCGCGCACAAGGAGATTGGAGCCGAGGCCGATCACGAATACGGGCAAATCTGCAGGAACGTGTCTGAGGAAATAGGCGAGATCGGATTCGTCAGCGGGGGTGTAGAGAACTTCGGCAGGGCCGCCGACGCGGAACCATGTGATGTCGGCAAGCCGCGTACTTGCGATCAGGCGCCCGCGCAGCTCCGGCAGTATCGCCTTCAGTTCATCGGCGAGCGTGGCTGTCGACCGGGCTGCCACCGTCATTCGCCGGCCATCCTGGGATGCTCGTCGGCCAGCCATTCGGGCAGCGACTGCGCCCACTCTGTCGAGGTGCCGGCGCCCAGACAGATGACCATGTCACCGGAGCGGCCATGCTTGCGCACGATGCCGATCAGCTCGGTGGGGCTGTCGATGACGATCACGCCGGGGTGGCCAGCCGCGCGGATGCCTTCGGCGAGAGTGTGATTGTCGATGCCGTCGATCGGCGGCTCGCCAGCGGTGGAGAGCGGGCCGACGATGACGCCATCGGCGTCGGCGAAGCAGGCGGAG
>JBGANK010000044.1:0-29223 GCA_044222395.1 Hyphomicrobiaceae bacterium
ACGCGGTCACCCGATGGCAGACGTCGCACTGCTGGCTGGTCGGCACGTGCGTGCTCGGCTTGCCGCTGGCGGTGTTGCCGTTGTGGCAGGTGGAGCAGGTGCCGCTGGCAATGCCGTTGTGGCTGAAGGTCGCCGGGGTCCATGCATTGCTGCGATGACACACGTCGCACTGCTGGCTGGTCGCGACATGGTTGCCCGGCTTGCCAACTGCCTGGGTGCCGTTGTGACAGGTGGCGCAAGTGCCGCTGGCGATGCCGTTGTGGCTGAAGGTCGCCGGGGTCCAGCCGGTCGGCTTGTGGCAGGTCTCGCACGGCTGCGTCGTCGGCAGATGGTCTTTCGACTTGCCAGTCGCGGTGGTGCCGTTGTGGCAGGTGGCGCAGCCCGACGTGATGCCGGTGTGGTCCATTGCGCCGCCGCTGAACGTCGCGGTCGTATGGCAGTTCTCGCAAGGCGCAGTTGTGGCGATGTGGTCCTGCGGCTTGCCCTTTGCGTTGGTGCCGTTGTGGCATGTGGCGCATCCGGACGTGATGCCGGTGTGATCCATCTTGCCGCCACTGAACGTCGCCGTCGTATGGCAGTTCTCGCAAGGCGCAGTTGTGGCAATGTGGCCCTGCGGCTTGCCAACAGCGTTGGTGCCATTGTGGCAATTCGCGCAGCCCGAGGTGATGCCGGTATGATCAAACTTCGCGGTGCGGAACGTGGCCGTCGAACGATGACAGCTCTCGCACGCGTAGGTGGTCTTCATGTGTTCCGTGGGCTGACCCACTGCCATCTTGCCGTCGTGGCACGTGGCGCAGCCCGAGGTGATGCCCGTGTGATCCATGCGGGCATCTTTGAAGGTCGACGCGCTGCGGTGGCAGGCTTCGCATGGAGCGCGGCTTGGAACGTGATTGCGCGACTTTCCGGTCGCTACGGTGCCGTTATGGCAGCTGACGCAGCCCGTTGGAGTTCCCTTGAAACGACCATTGACGTGGCAGCTTTCGCATGGGGCTGCGCGGTGCGCGCCGGTGAGCGGATAGCCAGTCGAGTCATGATCGAACTGCCACGGCGCCATAGTCTGGGCGTGGGATGGCGAAAATCCAATTGATTGAACGCCTGCGACGGCCAACACGAGAATCATCACGGCGCGTACAGCAGCGACGCTGATGGCGCGAGAGATTGAGCGGAAGAAGATTCGTGATGTCATGAGCGCGCTCGACGTTCGGCCGCAATTGGCGTGCCTGCCAAGGCAGGTGCCAAAACCGGCGGTTCAAACCGAAATTGCGGATACGTCAGTCGTGCCTACGTAAGAGGCGCAGCGCGATGTTTATTATGCTCATTTTCAATTCCCCCAGTGCGAGTCGCGTGCCCTTCCCCGCGTTAACGATTGGAGGGCGTTTCTGGCTGAATTTTGTTGTTCTCCCTGTTGCCGCAACCGCAATGGAAATGCTTGGAACTGGACACAACTCGGAATCTCTTTGTGTAGCGGGAATTTGCGACTGGCACGCAACTCAGCGTTGGAAGCGAGGATTGCGGAAGCTCTCAGTGCTGTGGCAATTTTCACACGAGGTTCCGAACGAGCCGTGGTGCACGTCATCCTTCGCGTGGCAGGCAATGCAGGTTTTTGGCGCATTCACACGGGCGGTCGTGCGGGTTTTGTGGCAGGCGTGGCAGGTGATTGACTTGTGGGCGCCTGTCAATTCGTAGCGAGCGTCGCGGGTATGGTCGAAAATCCACCGGTTCCAAGCATTTGGCGTGTGGCATCGCGAACATTCGGCGCCAAGGCGTCCTTCGTGGTGCTTGTCGGGATGACAGGCCGAGCACTTGGTCGGCGCTTCCTTGAAGTTTTTGGAGCGGTGGCAGGCGGCACAGCCGACCGCGGCATGAAGTCCTATCAACGGAAAGCGCGTGATGTCATGATCGAAGGCGACGCGGGTCGCCCACGAGTTTTCATTATGGCATTTCGCGCAGTTGGTGCCGAGCGAACCCTTGTGCGGATCCTGTTTGCCGTGACAGCCTTCGCATTTGGTAGAGAGTTTGACCGTGTAGATATTGTCGAGATGGCAGGTTTCGCATTTTGCCTTTTTGTGAGCACCCCGCAGCGGGAACTTTGTGTCACGGTCGTGATCAAATTTGATCGTCTTCCATTTGGTTGAGGTATGGCAGGTCTCGCAGCGCTCGCCATAAGAGCCCTTATGGACGTCCTGCAGGTTGTGGCAGCCTGAACATTTGAGTGGGACACCCTTGTAGACTTCGCCCGCGTGGCACTTGTCGCAGGCGACCTTCTGATGTGCATCAACCAGCGGGAACTTTGTCTTGCCATGATCGAAGACCTTGGCCTGCCGCCAGGTCTTTTCGTCGTGGCAGGACTGGCAGTCCTCGCCGAGGCGTTCCTTGTGGGGGTCGTCCTTCTTGTGGCAGCCGATGCACTTGGATGGTGCCTTGCGGTAGGGCTCCCCCTTCTTGTGGCAGCCGTCGCAGGCCACCGACGCGTGCCGGTCCTTCAGCTGGAATTCGGTCTGGCGATGATCGAACGTGCCAACGTCCATGCCGGTGACGTCCGCGTCGGGCCCCTTATGGTCGGTATGGCAGTGCCGGCATTCCGTTTTGTTGGCGACGGGGTTTTTCCCGTGGAATCCGCGGGGCTGCTTGCGGTCCGCGGCGATCTTATCGTGACAATCCAAGCATAACGTCGTCTGTGTATCGCGTCGGAACGGCGTGTGGCACTTCTCGCATTCCTTCTGATACTTTTCATGGCCCTTGATGAGCGGGCCAGGCATGACCAGCTTTTCAAAGAGCGTTTGTGACTGTGCCGATCCGGCAGCGATCGTCAGCCCCATACCGATCAGGAGGGGAAGTATCCAACGCACCAACGACATCCTCAGTAGAGATGGACGGCAATGATGTGCACTATGACCGCTATGACGAGCATGAGCAGAAGCGGCAAGTGCAGGAAATGCCATAGCGCGAACCAACGCTCATAGGCGGCTAGGCCCGCTGCATTGCGAACGGCGGTGAGATAGCGGGAAATCTCCGATTCGAAGGCCTTGCGAGCCGTATTGAGCTGGCGACGTGGTGCGGCATTTGTCTGGCAAAGATGGGCGTGGACCGTGCGTACTTCGCGTTGCAGCGAGCGGGCCAGCTGGCGGGTTTGCCAGCGTACGAGCGAGGCGTGTCCGATAGCGCCGATCAGACCGTTCTTTCGAACCAAGGCCGTCTTGGTGATGGTCGTTATCCTCTCCAGGGAGCGCGCGCTCAGCCGGTAGGGGTTCGACTGGCCGACGAGCCCGGCACCAAATTGGTTGTCCTCAAAGAAGGCGCTCGCTGCTTTGCGGTGACCGGTTAGTGTCGAATGGACATGGCCGTATATGAACCGACCGATAAAGCCGCTGAAGACGACGATCAGCATCGAATACAGGGCAACGCTGGCGTTGAGAGAGGCAGATTTGAAGTTGCAATGCAAAAGGATGAGCGCTGGTCCGAGCACTCCGAACGCCATGTGCAGGCGAAACATGGTCGGGATCTTGCCTAGAAAGGCCAAAGCCCTGAACCGCTTGCGCAACGGATAAATGAGCAGAAGCGCCATCATCACAGAGCCGATGATGCCGAGCCAATAGCCGATGCCTTCTTCGGGTGTCCAATGCCGCTCGTTCCTGTTGATCCAGCCGTAATGAATGAGAGCGACGAGCACTACGCTAAAGACAAGCCAGTTCAGACTGATGCGGAACGCGCGTTGCGACGGGCGCGCGGCCTTTTTTTGCGGCGCGCGGTTCGCAACACGGTCTTTGCCTGGCGCACGCTCGCGAACGACGCGCGTGGCGTCCAAACCGACACTAAGTTCCATTCAGCCCCCCGGCTCTCATTCGTATCGATGGTTCGTATCGAGTGGTTCTTATCGAGTTGTGTCTCGTCAATGTTGACTCAGGGCGTCGATATGAGCTGTTCAACATGTTAAGATTGTGTCGTCTGACAAAACTGTGAACATCATAATAGGAAACAGCGTCGCCCCCGACTCTATTACCAAAAAGCTGCCGCAATGGCGGGATTGAAAGTGCTTCTGTTCCGTAGCAGCGCATGGCGTCGCGGTCTTGCGGCGCATTTCTAGGGGGAAGCGATGTCGCTTTTTCTCACGGGGTTTCTTGTCGGCGTCGTCACGTCAGTCCTGCTGATCTTGTTTCTTGGCAAGGGCCGCGTCGGCGCAAGTCCCTCCACAGGTTCGGGACCGTCCGCTAGCGCGGTTGCGGCACCTGTGGCGTGGCAGAAGTTCGCATTGGGTGTGGGCGCGATCGCGCTGTTTGCCGCAGGCGGCGCATATCTGGCGGTGAACGAATTCGGTCGGTCCGACGCAACCGCGGCGCAGTCGCCGAAAGCTCACGACGTCGCGGCACAGGGTGCAACCGATCCCGAACTCGCTAAGATGGAGAGGTATCTGACCTCCACCGGCGGGCACAAGGAGGGCGGGGATAAGCCCGCTGCCGGGCAGTCGCCGCCGGCGCAGCCGCTGCCTGACGTCGAATCGATGATTTCGGGCCTGGCCAAGCGACTTGAGGCAGCCCCCGGAGATGTCGAAGGCTGGCGCACGCTGGGCTGGTCGTACCTCAATACAGGCCGGCCTGCAGAGGCCGTCAAAGCCTACGAGAAGGCGTTGGCGATCGCGCCGGATCGGCAAGATATCAAAGATGCCATGGCGACAGCGCGGGCGTCTGTGGAAAGTGCGTCAAAGGGAGCAGCCTCCGGCAGCTCAAACTGAAGCAGCTCAAACTGATCGGTCATGATTTCAAACGCCATCGTTGCCTATCTGATCCCGCTCGTCATACTTTGGTCGCTCTATGTATGGGTTGGCCGGAAGGGCGAGCGGCGTGCGGTGGCGATCCATGCCGCTGCGGTGACGGATGGTCTGACGGAGCCGGCCTCGCTGCATCCGATCATCGACGCAGGCAAGTGCCTGGGCTGCGGCGCTTGCGTGCGTGCATGTCCTGAAGGGCAGGTGATCGGCCTGATCAACGGCAAGGCTGAATTGATCGAGGGTGCCAACTGCATCGGGCATGGCGCCTGCAAGGCGGCCTGTCCGTTCGACGCCATCACGCTGGTCTTCGGCACCGAGAAGCGTGGCATGGATATTCCCGAGGTCGGGCCCGATTTCCAGACGAACGTGCCTGGCATATTCATTGCGGGCGAACTTGGCGGGATGGGTCTCATCCGCAATGCCGTGGAGCAGGGTCGTCAGGCGCTTGATGGAATTATCGAGCGCGCGAGGGTCGTGCGGCACAGGGAATGCGATCTCATCATCATCGGTGCAGGGCCGGCGGGGCTCGCGGCGGGACTGGGAGCGAAGGCGGCCGGTTTGCGGTTCGTCATCATCGAGCAAGAGACGTTCGGCGGAACTGTTGCGCATTTCCCGCGCGGCAAGATCGTCATGACGCAGCCCGTCGACCTGCCTCTGGTCGGCAAGATGCGCTTCCGGGAAGTGTCCAAGGAGAGGCTGCTGGGCTTTTGGGCCGACGTGCTGCGGCGGCATCCGCTGCCGATCGTCTACGGCGAGCGCGTCGACGGTATCCGAGCGGTCAACGACGGCTTCGAGGTGCAGACTACGGCTGGCGCGCGAATGGCGGGAACTGTGCTGCTTTCGATCGGACGGCGCGGAACGCCGCGCAAGCTCGACGTGCCCGGAGAGGAGCAGCCGAAGGTCGTCTACCGGCTTGCCGATCCGGCGCAATACCGGGGCAAGAGCGTGCTCGTGGTCGGCGGCGGCGACAGCGCCCTGGAGGCCGCGGCCGATATTGCCGAGGAACAGGGAAGCCACGTGACGCTGTCCTATCGCGGGGAGGCGTTTGCGCGTGCGAAAGCGAAGAATCGCAATCGCGTCGAGAAGGCGGCCAAGAAGGGCAAGCTCGATGTAAAGCTGGGTTCGCGCGTGTTGTCGATCGGCAGCGATGCGATCGAGTTGCAGACAGGCGATGCGAAGGAGACTCTGTCGAACGACGCGGTCATCGTGTGTGCCGGCGGCGTTCTGCCGACTGCATTTCTGAAGAGTGTGGGCGTCAGAATGGAGACCAAGTATGGGACGGTTTGAAAGGGCCCTGGCGCTTCGCACTGTGTCGTTGGCAATGGCTGCGCTGGTTGCGGCAACACCTAGTCTTGCCGATGCTTATGCAAACGAAACCGCCGCAGTCGAGCGCGCGTTGCGTGCCGGTGATTTTGCAACCGCTTCGAGCCTGTTGGGCAAGCTCGCCGACAAGGGGCACGTGCCGTCGCAATACCGTTTGGCCGCGCTGATCCGTGCCGGCCGGATCCAGAGCGGGACACCCGAGCGAGCATTTGCCCTGATGAAGCGAGCGGCGGATGCGGGCAACGCTCGGGCGGTGATCGAACTGGCCGATTTTCATGCTGAAGGCTACGGGACCAAACGCGATGCGCAGGCAGCGCGGACACTCTTGGATCACGCTGTGAAGTCTGGCAATGCGGAAGCGGTTGCGGCGCTGGAGCGCTTGAAGTCGACGCCGTCGTCGCGCGACGTCGCCAAGCCGGCGCCAGCATGGGCAGCGCGGGTGGAGTCGAATGCGGACAAGGTCGAAGCAGCCAAAGCGAAGGAACCTCCAACTCAGGGTTCGGATATCGGAGCGGCCGCGCAGCGTGGCCTGGTTGACGTGGTCGGCAAGCTGCTCGAATCGGGCAGCGATCCCAATCAGCCGGGCGAATCCGGACGCAGCCCATTGTGGCTCGCAGCGGAGGCGGGAGCCGACAAGGTCGTCGCTCGCCTGTTGAGTGCGGGTGCAAAGAAGGATCTGGCCGATGCGAGTGGCACCACGCCTATCTTCGCAGCCGCGCGAAACGGCCGCACCTCCGTGGTCAAGCTGTTGATTGATGCGGGCGCAGATCCCAATGTGAAAAACTCACGCGGGGATGTTGCCATTGTCGAGGCGGCGAGGACCTGTCAAGGGGAGGTGGTCGCGCTCCTGCGCCAGAAGGCGAACTTGATGGCCGTAGACCGCGACGGGTTCAGCGCGCTGCATATCGCTGCGGGCGGGTGTCCTGGTACGCTGTTAAGGGATCTCGCGGTTTCCAAGGATGTCGTCAATCTCAAGGACCGCAAGGGGCGTACGGCTTTGTGGATGGCTGCCGATCGAGGCAACGAGGCGGCGATCAAGGTGCTGCTGGCGACGGGTGCAGACAGCCTACAAGCGGATGCAGACGGCGATACGCCCTTGCATCGGGCCTCGCTCAGTGGCCGCGCGGAAGGCATCAAGATGCTGCTGGATGCAGGAGCCAGTGCCGATGCCGTCAATGCAGCTGGAAACACGGCGTTGATGCTGGCAGCAAGCGTCGGCGGCGAAGAGGTGGGCCGGATCTTGATCGGCAAGGGAGTCGATCTCAACATTCGCAACCAGTTGGGCATGTCGGCGCTCATGCTCGCTGCAAATCGCGGCGACGAGAAGTTGGTGCGTGCGCTGCTCGAAAGCGGTGCGGATCGCTCGTTGCGCAATCTGAGGCGCGAGCAGGCGGCGGATATCGCGCGTGCCAACGGCCATGAGAAACTCGCGTCGGTCATAAGCAACAACTAGCCATATCAAGCCTTTGCCGCAGTGCGGGCCAATCATTCGGCCGCTTTCATCGTTTCCGGCTGATGGGTGCTGCCGCGTGGCACGTATCGTGACCAAAGGCGTAGCCCGCTGGACACACCTGGGTGCCATCGGGTTGTGCTGACCAATCGCAGGCCATATGCTCCCTTGGCATTATCTCGTCCGGGTTTGCTTCGCGTGATGACATGATCGGGCGCTGCGGCCCGGATCGGGAAAAGTTGGTTTGATGATCGCCTGCAACTTCGAGCCAATCGCAGGGGTGTATGTCGCGTAACGTGGATTTCTCGCGCTTGCCGAGAATGGTGAGCTGGTTCAGGCCAGCGCTTCTTGTCTGGGCAATGATCCATCAGCTGGTTGCGGGTCTGTTCGGGCGCTATGCCGACCAGCGCGTCGTTCAGCAGCTGAGCGATGAGGCGGCTGCGGATTCGGCCGACCCGGTCAAGCTTTCCCTCAGACATGACTACTCGAAAGAAGCGCCCAACGGAGAGGCATTCTGGGTCGACTTCGTTGCCGATCTCGGCGACGGCTTCAGCTCGACATACTCGGTTGCCTATCTGATGGCTGCGGAGTCGCTACGGGGCTCGCAGAACCCCGCGACACCGAACATCCGCGGTGTGAGGCATCTCGCGCGCCAGGAAGTGCTACCGCATGGACGCATTCTGATCATGGGTGGCGATCAGGTGTATCCCTGGCCGTCGCGCGAAGCCTATGCCGAGCGGCTGCAGCAGCCCTATTCGCTGGCGCTGCCTGCAAACGGGAATGGTCCGGCGACAGCATCGGATCGCGACGTCTATGCCATTCCCGGCAATCACGACTGGTATGATGGGCTGGGAGCGTTCGACGAGCTCTTCTGCCGCAGCCGCTTTCATGGTGCGGTCGAGGAGAGCGAGATGATCGGCGGCTGGAGGACGCGCCAGCACCGCAGCTATTTCGCGCTCAAGCTGCCTCACAACTGGTGGGTGTGGTGCGCCGACATCCAACTCAGCCAGAACCTCGACCTGGGGCAGCTCAGATACTTCCGCGCGGTGTCGGAGCAGATGGGGCCAAACACCAACTTCGTGCTCGTGACCTCAGAGCCGACCTGGCTTCAGGTCGATACTCCGGCGGAGAAGCGGACGCGCGAGAGCCTGCGGCAGCTGATCGATCCGCCACTCAGGCGTGGCGCCAAGCTGTGCGGGATCTTTTCAGGCGATACGCATCACTACAGCCGCTACAACGAAAGCGACGTGCTAGGGAATTTCAACCTGTTCATCGCCGGCGGTGGCGGCGCATATATCCATGGCACGCATCATCTCGACAACAAGATCAAGCTGGATTGGGTGGGGCGAAGTCTCACGTTTCACCTCAATCGCCGTTTGAAGCCCAAGGCTGGCGACAACGACACCTCGACGAGCACGGTCGAAACCAACACGCGCGCCACCTATCCGACGCGGCGACAAAGCCTGCTGATGGCGGCGTCGAATGTCATATTCCCGTGGCGAAACGTGTTGTTCACGCTGGCGATGGGGCTGATCTACTGGGTGGTGACGTGGGCCGTGTCGGAAATCGAGGTGGCGCGAACGCGCGATCTGCCCGATGCCAAGACCGCAGCCACTATCGAGCGATTGGCGCGGCTCTACCGCCTGCAGGAACTCTATCCGTTCAAGTGCGACGTGAACAAGGTGGATGCAGCGGCGGCTGGGCAGGCGCTGCCGGGCAAGGGTCTCGCAGATCGCTGCTACGAGGCGTGGAAGCAGGACCTGCTCAAGCAGGATGCCGCGTCGGTGCGCTCGCTCGAGATGGAGACCATGCGAAAGCAGTCCGCGCCGCTGGCGAAGGATATCGGCCGTGGTCTATTCGTCGATGGGGCCGTCTCCAGCCAGCAGGGTGCGGCACCTTCCTTTGGAAGTCCGGAGCCCGTACGATTGTGGATCCTGGCGGAATACTCTGTGTTCCGTGCCGAGCACGGGCTCAATCCGTTGAGCAGAGACTGGTGGGCGGCGCTGGGCCCGGTGGCGGCGCGCACCTATTACATGCTGCTGGCGGGACTTGCGAAGAGTCCGGCGACGGCGTTTCTCGTGGCTGCGCTGTTCTTTGCTCTGTGGCACATCGCGCACTCGCGCCTGCCGGGCTATTGGGCAACGATCATGCGTTTCATGACGGGCCTCGCGCACTTCGTCACTCACTCGATTGCGATGTGGGCGTTGTTCGGCTTCTTCATCTACGCCAATAGGCACTTGCACGCGATGTGGGTGTTCAATTGCCAGGTCAATCAGGATCACTGGATTTGGGGTGCCTACACGTGCCCTGAGGGCGACGGGCTCTATCTGCGTTTGCCGACGATCCTGTGGGAGGCACTCGTTTACCCGATGGAAATGATGCTGATCGGCGGACTGGTGGCGGGCGTCATCTTCGGGACCTACCTCGGGCTCGGGTACATTCTCGGTGGTGTCAATGACGACTGGGCATTCTCCGCGCAGCGCAGCCCGAAGTTCCGCAACTTCCTCAGAATGAAATTCATGCCCGGCCGGCTCATCGTCTATCCGATCGGTATCGACGAGCCGCCGAGGCTGCGGACGCGGTGGACGCTTCCAGGCTGGGTCAAGGCGAAGAATCCGGAACCCGGCAAGCCGCTGGTCGAGCCGAGGATGCCGATCGAGCCGCGCCTCATCGAGGGGCCGATCGTCATCGATACGAACGCCGTGCGCAACATTCCTCGGAACCGCGACGATGCATGATCAGGGCGCAAGCGGGCGGCCGCCGCGTCAACGAGTGTGAGGTGTAAGCGATCAAGACGTTGTCCCATCCAACCGAAGACATGCGAGCCTCCTACGATGTCATTGTCGTCGGTTCGGGCTATGGCGGGGGCGTGGCGGCGTGCCGGCTGTCGCGGGCCGGGCTCAAGGTGGCCGTGCTGGAACGCGGGCGCGAGTGGCGGATCGGCGAGTTTCCAAAGACGATCGCGCAGCTGGGGCGCGCCTTCAGGGCGAGCGGAGCTCGGATCGGCATGGGGTCGAAGCTGGCGCTTTACGACTATCGGGTCAATGAGGACGTCGATGTCCTGGTCGGATGCGGGCTGGGCGGGACCTCGCTGATCAACGCCAATGTCTGCCTGAAGCCGGACCGGCGCGTTTTCGAGGATCCGGTGTGGCCGAGCGAGATCCGTGCAGATGGCCTGCTTGAGGAGGGCTTTGCGCGGGCGCGCTCGGTGCTGCGCCCGGCGCCAACTCCCGATGACATCGATTTGCAGAAGCTGGCCGCGCTGCAGCGGTCGGCGGTTGCGCTGGGTACTTCGAGCAGCCGCGTTCCATTGCACATCACGTTCCAGCAGCAGCGCAACTACGCCAACGTCGTCCAGCCGGCTTGCACGCAATGCGGCGACTGCTGTGGAGGTTGCAATGTCGGCGCGAAGTCGACCGTGCTGCTGACCTATCTTGCCGATGCCGCGCAGCATGGTGCGCACATCATCACGGGCTGCGAGGTCCGCGCCGTGCTGCCGATCATGGATGGGCGCTGGGCCGTGCATTGGCGGCCGCGCGATGCCAAGGATGAAAGCGACGACGGTACGACAACGCGGCAGGTTCTGGCGCCGGTCATCGTGCTGGCGGCTGGTACCCTGGGGTCGACGGAGATCCTGCTGCGCTCGCGGGCGATGGGGCTTGCGCTTTCGCCGCGGCTCGGGGAGCGCTTCACGGCCAACGGTGATGCCTTGGCCGTGGCCTATAACGGTGAGGTGCCGGTCAACAACATCGGTGTCGGTCATCCGCCGCGGGCAAATGTGCAGGCAGTTGGTCCAGCTGTGGCCGGCTTGATCGACCTGCGCGGGCGCGGGCGGCTTGAAGACGACGTTGCGATCGTCGAAGCGGCGCTGCCCAGTGCTATGGCAGGCCTGGTGCCGTCGATGCTTGCCGGCGGCAATCTGCCGTTCGGCCAGGATTTCGACAAAGGGTTCGGCGACGAGATCGGAGAAGCGCTGCGCAGCTTCGAGAGCCTTGTTACAGGGGCCTACCGCGGCGCGGCACACAACACGCAGACGCTGCTCGGCGTCGGGCATGACGAGGGAAATGGGGCTCTCGTCCTGGAGAACGATGCCTTGCGCATTCGCTGGCCGGGGGCGGGTGCGCAGCGAGTCTACCAGCGCATTGACGAGGTGTTTACGACCGCGAGCAAGGCGATCGGCGCCAGCCTCTTGAAGAACCCGATGTCGTTGCCGGGGCTCGGCGGCAAGATCACAACGGTGCATCCGCTCGGCGGTTGCGCGATGGGCGAGACCCGCAAGAGCGGCGTCGTCGATCACAAGTGTCGCGTCTTCAGCGGCGATCCGGTAATGGGCGATCGCGACGTGCACGCGGGGCTCTACGTCTGCGACGGCTCGGTGATGCCGCGCTCGCTTGGCGTGCACCCGCTGTTCACGATCACGGCGCTCGCTGAGCGCGCGATGGTTCACTTCGCCGCCGACCGGCAACTCACGATCGATCTTGGCGAGTCCAGGACGGGACCGGGCATCGAAATCCGGCCGGTTGGCGCGTCGGAGGGCGGTGGGTTCTTGGCGTGGCTGCGACGGCTGTTCGGTCGCGGCATCCAACAGCGGAGCGAGCGGGCATGAGGCGACTTTCTCGATCGATTGCCGACCTCAAGATCCGCTATGACGTGGTCGTGGTGGGTTCGGGCTATGGCGGCGGTGTTGCGGCGTCGCGGCTGGCGCGCTGTGGTCGCAGCGTGTGCGTGCTTGAGCGCGGGCGCGAGTTCCAGATCGGCGAGTTTCCCGATCAGATGATCGAGGCGGCAGAGGAGTTCCAGGTCAGCGGTGCAATCGTGCGGCACGGCTCGCCGCTCGGGCTCTATGATTTGCGACTTGGACGGGACATGCATGTGCTGGTCGGTTGCGGACTTGGCGGCACGTCGCTGATCAACGCCAACGTCGCCCTGCAACCGGATCGCCGGCTGTGGGAAGACCCGTGCTGGCCTGACGAGCTGCCCGCTGATCCTGCGCTCGAGGAAGGCTATGCGCGGGCGCAACGCATGTTGCGGCCAAGCCCATGTCCCGCCGACGTGAAGCTCGCAAAGCTCGATGCGCTGGCGACCTCGGCCAAGGCGCTCGGTGCGTCGTTCTCGCGACCGCCCATCAACGTGACCTTCAGAGAGGAAGTCAATCACGCAGGCGTGCGACAGCCCGCGTGCACGATGTGCGGCGACTGCTGCGCGGGCTGCAACGTCGGCGCCAAGAACACGGTGCAGATGACCTACCTGCCGGATGCGGCGGGCCACGGCGCCGAGATCTTCACCGAGACACGGGTGACGCACGTGCGCAAGGAGGGGCTGACTTGGCGCGTGTTCTTCGAGATGATCGGAACGGAGCGCGAGAAGTTCGGTGTCGGCGTGCAGTCGGTCGTTGCCGATGTGGTGATCCTCGCCGCGGGGACGCTCGGCTCGACGGAGATCCTGCATCGCTCGCAGTCGAACGGGCTGCAGGTGTCGACGCAGATCGGCAAGCGGTTCACGGGTAATGGGGACGTATTGGCTTTCGGCTACAACAACGAAACGCGCATCAACGGCATCGGCTTCGGTCATCCGCCGCCCAAGGGCCGCGATCCTGTCGGTCCTTGCATCGCTGGCCTGATCGACATGCGCAACAGCGCGCGCGTGGACGACGGCCTGGTGATCGAGGAGGGAACGATACCTTCGGGTCTGGCGCCGCTGCTGCCAACGATCTTCGCGTCGGGAAGTGCGGCGTTCGGGTCGGATACGGACTTCAGTCTGGGTGACGAAATTGGCGAAGCGGGCCGATCGCTCTCGTCGCTATTGCGCGGGGCGTATCACGGTGCGCTCAATCACACGCATACCTATCTGGTGATGGCGCACGACGGTTCGGCCGGCATTATGAAGCTGGAAGACGACAAGCTCGCCGTTTCATGGCCGGAAGTCGCCAGCAAGCCTATCTTCGAACGCGTCGATCAGGTGCTGCGCGAGGCTACGGCGGCGCACGGCGGGACTTATGTCAAGAACCCGATGTCGTCGACGCTGCTCGGCAAGAATTTGATAACCGTGCATCCGCTCGGAGGCTGCGTCATCGGCCGCACGCGCGCGTCCGGCGTCGTCAACCACAAGTGCCAGGTGTTCGACGGTGATCCTTCGGCCGGCGATCGCGCGGTGCACGAGGGACTGTATGTTTGTGATGGCGCGGTGGTGCCGCGGTCACTCGGTGTCAATCCGCTGCTGACGATAACGGCGCTTGCCGAGCGCGCGATGATTCATTTGGCGCGCGATCGCGGCTGGCGGTTCGATGATGCGATCAACCCGCGGCTGCCCGAGCTGGCGGCGACCGCGGAGAGCGAGCGCGTGGTTCGCCCGGCTGGCGTGATGTTCACCGAACGCATGACAGGGTTCGTGTCATCAAGCAGTGTCGAGGACTACAACGCGGCGGCAGCGGCCGGAGAAGGAGCCGCCGACACGCTGGCTATGACGGGCACGATCATCATCGACAACATCGACCGCTTCGAGGCCGACCCGCGTCACACGGGTCGCATTGTCGGCACTGTGCTGTGCCCGACACTTGCTGCCGAACCGATGATGATCTCGTCGGGCGTGTTCAACCTGATGCGCGTCGATGAAGACGCAGTCGAGACGCGACGCTTCGACTACGGCATGGTGCTGACGGACCGCGAAGGGCGCTCTTACCGGCTCGATGGCCACAAGGTCGTGCGCGCGGACGGCGCGGTGGATGTCGTCGATGATACGACGCGGCTTTACGTGACGGTTCGCGATGGGACGACGGCGAGCGGCAGGATCGTGCGGCGCGGTGTGTTGACGATCGCGTTCGCTGATTTCATCAGGCAGCTGAGGACGATGAAGGGAATCGACGGGGCGAACGCCGCAGATCGGCTTGCCGCCGTCAGCCGCTTCGGCAAACTGTTCGCGCGAAACCTGTTCGAGATCTACGGCGGCGTTTTCACGCCGCTCGACCGGTTCGACAAGTTCCGTCAGCGCAAGAAGCGCGCGTTGCGCACGAGCGCGCCGACGATCCACGCGTTCACTACGGAGGACGGCAAGACGCTGCGGCTTACGCGCTATCGCGGCGGCGGCAAGGGCCCGGTGATGCTTTCGCACGGGCTTGGAGTGTCGACCAAGATCTTCTCGATCGACACAATCGATACCAACCTGGTCGAGTTCCTATATGCGGCAGGCTATGACTGCTGGCTTCTCGATTATCGCGCCAGTACCGATCTTGCCTATTGCCGGGAGCAGTGGACAGCGGATGACGTCGCTCGCTTTGACTATCCGGCGGCGATCCAGCGAGTGCGGAAGCTCACCGGGCGACAGGATGTGCAGATGGTGGTCCACTGTTTCGGTGCCACGACGTTCTTCATGGCGATGCTGACAGGATTGCAGGGTGTGCGCTCGGCGGTGGTTTCGCAGATTGCAACGGACGTAATCGTGCCGTGGTGGCCGCAGCGCCTGCTTGCGCATCTGAGGACGCCGTCACTGCTGTCGGCGCTCGGTGTCGAGGTCGTCAACGCGCGCGCGCAGAGGCATGACAACATCCTGCTCAAGCTGGTCGATTCGTTCATCCGTCTGGTTATTCCATTCCAGCGCGAGGAGCGCTCGCACAATGCGACGAGCAACCGCATCACGGCGCTCTATGGGCCGCTTTACGAACTCGACCAACTCAACAATGCGACGGCAAGCTCGGGCCTGCCGGAGATGTTCGGGGAAGCCAATATCTCTGCGTTCAAGCAGCTGGCGGCGATTGCGCGGCGCGAGATTATCGTCGATGCCAGCGGGGCGGATGTGTACCTGGCGGGCCTGGAGCTGCTCAAGCTGCCGATCCGCTTCATACATGGCGCGGAGAACGCCTGCTTCCGGCCGGAGTCGACGGAGCGGACGTTGAAGCGACTGGAGGCGGTCAATGGCGTCGGGCTCTATGATCGCAAACTGATCCCAGGATACGGTCACATCGACTGCATCTTCGGCAAGAACGCGGCGCGCGATGTCTTTCCGTTCATCCTGGAGCACCTGGAGCGGACACAGGGGGCGGTGCGGAGCGTGGCAACGAGCTGATTGGGCACTGTCGCAATCCGCACTTGCATCGTTCGACGTTTGCTGCGACGGAGTTGCGTCGTATGCTGGATTTCCGAAGCGCAAGCTGCGATTTGGGAAGCGGGCAGAGGCGATGACAATCCGAATCGTTCATGTGCGGATCGAGGGGCGGGTGCAGGGTGTCGGCTACCGCGCCTGGACCGATGCGACGGCGAGGAGTCTTGGTCTTACCGGCTGGGTGCGCAACCGGCGCGACGGCATGGTGGAGGCCGTGTTCCAAGGTCGGGCTGAGCAGGTCGAGCACATGCTGCGTCTGTGCGAACAGGGGCCGCTGCATGCGTACGTTACGGGCGTCCACATGCTTGCCCATGCAGGCGGACCTTATTTGACGTTCGAAGTGTTGCCGACGGCGTAAGTTCAAGCTGAATCGTTTATATGAAATGCTGCGCATGTTGGCGGAAGCGGCGGCTTGAATTGGCCGTGCGATCGAGCGACGTCACCACCTGATCCGAACGCGTGACCGGAGCGGGGCTCTGCAACTCTTCAGCGTCAGCAGATCCGCGGCATCGGATCGTCCTCGAGTTCTTCGAGGATCCGCTCGCCGCCGGCGAAAGTTTCGAGGACGACGTGGCGGTTGGCTGATGCGATCTCACCGATGATGGCGGCGTCACTGCCGTCGGGCAGCGACTTCCAACGTGCCAGCAGATCCGACGCGCTGTCGCCGGACACGACCGCGACGACACGGCCTTCGCAGGCGAGAAAATAAGGATCGAAACCGAGGATCTCGCAAACCGAGCGGACGGCATCGCGCACGGGTATGGCGGATTCCCAAAGACGCACACCCATTGTCGTCGCGGCTGCGATTTCGTGGGCGACTGTTGCCAGCCCGCCGCGTGTCGGATCACGCATGAACCTGATGCCGGGAATTGACGCCGCCGTTTCGGTGAGCGGCAGCACGTTGGCGCAGTCCGATTGGATCGAGCCTTTCAGGTCGAAGTCTTCACGCGCGAGCATGATGCCGGCGCCATGATCACCGACAGGGCCGCTGACCAGTAGCTTGTCGCCAGGACGAACCAAGTTGAATCCGAGCTTCAGGCTTGGTGGCCGCACGCCTATGCCTGTCGTGGTGAGATAGAGGCCGCCACCCTGTCCGCGAGGTACGACCTTGGTATCTCCGGCGACGATTCTGACACCTGCGGCACGTGCGGCTTCATCGATGCCATCGGCGATCCGCTCCAGCTCGGCCGTCTCCAGCCCCTCCTCGATGATGGCTGCGAGCGTGAGGTAGATCGGCCGGGCGCCGGAAACGGCGAGATCGTTGACAGTGCCATTGACGGCGAGCGAGCCGATGTTGCCTCCAGGGAACTCGAGCGGCTGTACGGAGAAGCCGTCGGTGCTCACGCAGACGACGCCATCGGGCAACGCAATCGGCGTCGCGTCGAGCGAGGTGTCGAGTTCGCCGCGGCCGAAGCGTGCCGCAAACACTTCTTCGATCAGGGCGCGCATGAGGCGACCGCCGTTGCCCTCAGAAAGTCGAATGTGACGGTGTTTCTTCACTGGTCAACCTGCTTCGTTCTGCAGGAGCGCGGTGGCCTCGACGATTTGTCCGAATGCCAAGCCGCCGTCGTTGGCGGGTACCTGCACGGGCATTAGGCCCTGCAGCCATGCAGATGCAAGCCGTTCCAACACAATCTCGGTGAGCAATTTGTTCTGGAAGACGCCGCCGGTCAGTCCGACGGCCTCGAACGGCGCAACGCCATCGTGAGGGCTTTCGTCATGGTGTCCGTCGCGGATCGCACACGCCTGATCGACGAGCATAGCGGCCAGCGACTCGTGGAAAAGGCGGGCCCTGCGGCGGGGTGCTTCGGAGTTGTCGGCGAGTTCCGTGAGAAGCGGCGACCAATCGCTGCGCAAGACTCCTTTCGGGTCGAGCGTGATGGGAGTTGGGACAGTTGTGTTTGCCGATTCCGTGGCGGCGGCGAGTGCTTCGAGGTGCATGGCCGCCTCGCCTTCGAAGCTCGCTGTGCGCGTGCTCATGATGATGTGTGCGGCAGCGTCGAACAATCTGCCGATGGCCGAAGTTTGCGGTGCATTGACGTTACGCTCCCACGCTGTGCGCGTGAGACGCGCATCATTTTCCGGCAGGGCTGGTGCAAACGGAGCGTCCATTTCCCACAGTGCACCCGCGGCGCAGCGCCACGGCTCGCGCGCGGCAAGGTCGCCGCCTGGCGGCCGGAATGGGCGGATGCTGGCAACGCGCTGCCAATGGCCAGGGCTTCCCAACAACGCTTCGCCACCCCAAAGCGTGCCATCCGCGCCGAAGCCGACGCCATCCCAGGCGAACACCAGCCATCGGCGGATGTGCGGATGCTCTGCGGCGAGTGCTGAGGCATGCGCATGGTGGTGGAGCACCTTGATGACGCGGCGCGTCCCTGACAGTGCCCATCGCGTGTTGCGGTAGCCGGGATGGGCATCGCAGACGACGACTTGCGGCGAGATGCCGTAGAGCGACGGCAGGTCGCTCGTCAGCCGTTCGAACACGGCGAGCGCGCGCGGACTTTCCAATTCGCCGATGTGTGGTGACAGCACGGCGCGATTGGCGAAGCCGATGCCGATCGTGCATTTCATCTGGCCTCCACACGCCAGGACGGGCTTGTCGAGCGGGGTCGGTAGCGTCAATTCGAGCGGCGCGGTGCCACGCCCGAGTCGTATGGCGCGCGCAGTGCCGCCAATGATGCGGACGACCGGGTCATCGGCGGGATGCAGGATCGGTCGATCGTGATGCAGGAAGGCATCCGCGATGTCGCCCAGCCGGGCTTCTGCCTCGGCAGGCTCGGTGATCACCGGCTCGCCGCTGATGTTGCCGGAGGTCGCAACGAGCGGGGCGCCGAAGTCTGACGTGAGAAGGGCGTGCAAGGGGCTGTAGGGTAGCAAGACGCCGATCGCATCGAGTCCAGGTGCGATTTGGGGTGCCAGCTTCGCATTCGATTGCCGTGGCACGAGAACGATTTTGCGAACCGGATCCTTTAATGCTTGTGCCGACGCGTCATCGAGCGTGACACACGAGCGAACGAGGTCGAGGCCATCGACGCCTGCGAGCGGGAACATCACCGCGAGGGGCTTTGCGGGGCGATGCTTGCGGTGGCGCAAGGTGTCGACGGCCTGCGAATTCGCAGCGTCGCACATCAGGTGATAGCCGCCGATGCCGCGGACGGCGACGATGAGACCGTCGCGAAGTGCTGTAATCGCCGCCGCAAGGGCGGTCTCATTGTCCGGAGGAGAGGAGGGCGATTCGTTGCGGGACTTGAATGCGAGTGTCGGCCCGCAGTCGGGACAGCTCAGCGGCTCGGCATGGAAGCGGCGGTCTGCCGGGTTCCCATATTCCGCGCGGCACGCCTCGCACAGCTCGAACGCAGCCATGCTGGTGCGCGCGCGGTCGTAGGGGAGCGACTCGATCAACGTGTAGCGCGGTCCGCATTGCGTGCAGGTTATGAACGGGTGCCGGTAGCGTCGGTCGGAGGTATCGAAGAGTTCGTGGAGACATTCGTCGCACAAGAAGCGGTCGGTTGGCAGATGCACGTCGCTGGGGTTGCAGGCGTCGCTTGACGTGATCTGGAATCCTGCGAGGCGCAGCGGCTCCCTATCGGAAACGCTTGCGAGTATCGGCCGGGCCAAAGTTGGCGCCGCTTCGATCAGAAGCTTCTGGAAATGGTCCAGCGCGCCTAGCGTGCCTTGTGCATGAATCTCAACGCGACCGGAAAGATTGCGCACGTGCCCATTCAAGCCGAGGCGGCTCGCCAGGTTGAAGACGAACGGCCGGAAACCGACGCCCTGCACCTGCCCGCTCAATACCAGCCGTCGCGCATAGATGCGGTCATCCAAGGTCGAGGGCTGATCCGGCTGGTTACGTGGAATTCCCATGAATTCAGGTACTCGAATTACGCTCGACGACTTTGGCCTGCAGCCGGGGCGGCCGGCTCGCGTTCGCGAACGCCGCTCGACCACCAGATTCGGCATGCGCCTTCATCCGAAACCATGCATGGTCCGACCGGTTCGCGCGGTGTACATGCGGCGCCGTAGAGCCGGCACTGGCTCGGGCGGATCTTGCCCAGAACGACACGTGCGCAATCACATCCCGGCGGCATCTCGCCAGCCCGCTTGCGGCTCCTGTCGAGTTCGATAGGAAACCGATGGCGGGCGTCGATTGTGCGCAAGCCTTCCTTGAGCTGGAAGCCGGACTTCGGGATCGTGCCGATGCCGCGCCATGGTGCATCGACGACGTCCATCGTTGTCTCGAGCAACAGTCGCGCCGTTCGGTTGCCGCCGGCTCGCACGACCTTGGCATAGGAGTTGTCGAGGAAGACGCGGCATTCGATCTTCTGGCGCAGGACCGAGTAGAGGGCGGCAAGCAGGCTTTCTGCCGTGAAGCCGCCAACAGCCGCGGGCAGCCCATGCCTTTCGGAGACGAAGGCCCATTCTTCCGGCCCCATGATCGTGGAAACGTGGCCAGGGGCGATCAGCGCGTCGAAGCCGGGCGTCTCACTGTCGAGCAGCATGGCGACCGCGGGCCATGTCAACCGGCCGGAGAGCAATAGCGAAAGATTGTCCGGCACATGCTCGGCGATCATGCCGGCGACCGGTGCGATCGTCGTCTCGAAACCGGCGGCGAAGAAGATGACTTGCGCCTCGGGCCGCTCGGTGGCGATGCGCACTGCTTCCTGCGGTGCGGCGATCGGGCGGACATCGGCACCGGCAGCGCGCGCCTCGTCCAACGAACGTGGCGACGATTTCGGTCCGTTGGCGGGAACACGCAGCATGTCGCCGAACGCAACGAGCGTGACGCGCGACTGCATGGCAAGCTCGATGGCTGCGTGGATGTCCTCCTCGGGACAAACGCAAACCGGGCAGCCCGGACCTGCGATCAGCTCGATGTTGCCTGGAAGTGCGCGGCGCAGCCCGGCCATCGAGATGGTCCGCTCATGGCCGCCGCACACGTTCATGACGCGAACACGGTCGGGCAACGGCAGCTTCCGGATCTCGTCAAGCCACTCGCGCGCACTTTTCATGGGTGAACTTCGCCTATCAGCGAGCGTGTGTCGCGGGCGATGCGAGGACGCTGTACGAGGCCCATCTGCCGTGCGCCGATCTTGCTCTCCAACCAGCCGAGCCAATCGATTCCTGACGTGGCCTGCAGCGCGTGCGGGGTCGAAGTCATCGATCACGTCCAGCAGGTCCGCCTTCGTCAGCAGCACCAGATCGGCGGTGCGGAACATGACGGGATACTTGGCCGGCTTGTCGTCGCCTTCGGTTACCGAGAGCAGAGCCACGTTGAGATGGTGTCCAAGGTCGAAACTCGCCGGGCAGACGAGGTTGCCGACGTTCTCGATGAAAAGCACATCGATTGCGGCGAGGTCGAGCTGATGCAGCGCGTCGTGGACCATATGTGCATCGAGGTGGCATGCCTGCCCGGTGGTGATCTGGATGGCGGGAACGCCGTGCTTCCTGATCCGCTCGGCGTCGTTCTCGGTGGCCAGATCGCCTTCGATGACGGCGATGCGGTAGCGGCTTGCCAGAGCGCGGATCGTCGCCTCGAGCAGCGTGGTCTTGCCCGAGCCAGGGGAGGACATCAGGTTGATCGCGAGAATTCCGTGGCGCTCAAGGTGCTGGCGGTTGTGACGAGCGACACTGTCGTTTTCCGCGAGCAGGTTGGTGAGGACCTCGACGCTGGCGCGGCCGTCAGCGACGTGGGCGTGCTTGCCGCTCGCTTCGACAAGATGTCGATTGCCCGACGTTATGGTGCATCCGCAGGTGTCGCACATTGGTCTTCAAGCTCCTCGTCGATTCCGGATAGCTCGACCCGGTTCAGGATCAATTCGTCGCCGGAGATGATTTGAACCTGCCAGGCACCACAAGCTCCGCAGATGATCTTGTTGATTTCCGCGTCTGACGTTGCGCCGCAGGCTGGGCAATGGACTTCAATAGCGCCATTATCGATGACGAGCGTGGCGTTTTCGGCCGGTGTCCCGGCTCGCGCCACCGTGAATGCGCGCACGAGCAAGGACGGCTCGACGCCCGACAACGGACCAACCCTCGCCATCACGGTGTCGATCTTGCGCGCGCGGTTCTGGCTGGCGACGCGACAGGCCTCGACCACGAGGCTTTGCGCAATGGCAAGCTCATGCATGGCCGTCTCTCTCCTGAGCCATCAGCCGAGGATCGTCGGTTGCTTCCAAGACCTCATCGAGAAGCTCCCAGGATGTTCGCGCGTCCTCCTCGCTGACCTTCTGAATCGCGTAGCCGACATGGACCAGCACCATGTCGCCAGCCTCGACGGGCTCGTGCTGCATCAGGAACAGGCTGACATTGCGCTCGATGCCCTTGGCCTCGCAGCGGGCATTGAAGCCTTCAATTTGTATAACCCGCATCGGGATTGCAAGGCACATCGGATGCTGTCCTATTGCCAAGGAACGTGCGGTCACGGTTGTTGCGAGCACATTTCGACTTATGGCATGTTCGCAAGCGTGACGCTGATCTCGATTAGTTGACCGTCAAAAGGGTCCAGACGCCGGTGTTGGCGGTGGCTTGTTGATTGTAGGATTTGTGGCGTTCGCATACAATGCGCGTTTATCCGGCGACGTTGGTATTTGACGAAGCCGGTTTGGCAACAGGACGGCACGGCGCCTCGATGAGGATGTTGCATGGCGGGGGCTTTGGCCCGTTTGATGCCAAACTTGCCTCGGCATGGAAATGTGCAGAGCACTACCGTGTGACTTCATATCGCAACCATTTGAATTGTCGGAGCAGGCCAAAGCCCGGCACTCTGCATATGTTCTGCAGGCGGGAGTTTGATGCAAGTTAGTGCGAAACTCACCGCGTCGCACGTAGTTTCGAAACAAGCGATAGTGAATCGACTCGGGAAGTTCATGCAGCGTGGTGGTGAAATCCTGGTGCTAGGCCTCGGCAATTCGCTCTTGAGCGACGATGGCGTCGGCGTGCACGTGGTCGACGCGCTGAGACCCGAACTGGGAACACGCAAAGGTGTGACGCTGTGCGACGGGGGAACACTCGGACTTGCGCTGCTCCCCGATGTCGAGGCAGCGGGTTCACTCATTCTGGTGGATGCGGGCGAGTTGAATGGCGCAGCTGGCGAGATTCGCTGCTTCGAAGGCGAGGCCATGGATGCGCAGCTGTTCGGCAAGAAGCGCACGGCCCATGAAGTCGCCGCCGCAGACCTTCTGGATGCCGCCGCCCTGACGACGGGGCGTCCTGGCAAGCGCGTCTTGATCGCGATCCAGCCCGGTTCGACGGATTGGGGACTGGAGCCGACAGAAGCGGTCCGGGCCGCTGTTCCGGAGGCTTGCCGGACCGTGCTCGCCTATGTTGAAAGGTGGTCCGCCGATGCGCACGCATGACGCCGCCGATTGCTGTTCGCAAGACACGACCGGGCTTGCCGAGGCGATCGTATTCGAGATCGCGGACCTTCTGCAAATCTTCGCCGAGACAGGCAAGGAAGCAGCGATCGATCTGCGCGGCTTGCCGATGACGGACGCCGACCGGGGAGCCTTGGCCGAGCGACTTGGTCGCGGTGAGGTGTCGGCAACGGTTGACGTGGTGGGACTCACCGAAGTCTGGGAAACCGCGTACAACGGCGTGTGGTGGGTGCGCCATCTGGGTGCGGAGGGGCAGATTGCGTCCGAGGAGATCGCCATCACATTCGTACCTGCGATCCTGGTCAGCCATCGGGATGATGTGAAGGCTTCGGCGCGCAGGCTGGTGTCGGAATGTGGTGCGGGTGCTGTAGGTGTGGCACGCGAAGACATCGCAAAAGGGGAAAGCACGCATGCGTGAAGAATCCACGCTTGGACAATCGCTCCAGAATCGCGGCGTGTCGCGGCGCGCCTTCTTGAAGTACGCCAGCTACCTCGCCACGCTGATGGCACTGCCGCCAGGGGCAAGCCGCGTGATGGCCGAGGAGATGGCAAAGGCGCGTCGGCAGTCGGTCATCTGGCTGTCGTTCCAGGAATGCACGGGCTGCACCGAGTCGATCACGCGTTCGATGAGCCCGACACTTGAAGACCTGATCTTCGATTTCATCTCGCTCGACTATCATCACACGCTGCAGGCGGCTTCGGGTGCCGCGGCCGAGCACGCCCGGATCGAAGCGATGCGAACGAACAAGGGCAAGTACATCGTCGTGGTCGATGGCTCGGTGCCGATGAAAGACGGCGGCGTCTATTCGACCATCGCGGGCGTTACGAACCTGGAGATGCTGAGGGAGACGGCGAAAGATGCCTTCGCCATCGTCTCGGTCGGCACGTGCGCGGCCTTCGGCGGCATCCCGCACGCCAATCCCAACCCGACCGGTGCGGTTGCCATCTCCGAGATCATCAAGGACAAGCCGGTGATCAATATTCCTGGCTGCCCGCCGATTCCCGAGGCGATGACGGGAACGCTCGCCTACCTGCTTTCATTCGGCAAGCTGCCCGAGCTCGATGCCAAGGGACGGCCGCTGGCTTTCTTCGGCGAGACGATCCACGATCGCTGCTACCGGCGCCCGTTCTACGAGCGCGGCATGTTCGCCAACAGCTTCGATGACGAAGGTGCGCGCAAGGGCTGGTGCCTCTACAAGGTCGGCTGCAAGGGTCCGATCGCCTACAATGCGTGCGCGACTTTGAAGTGGAACGGTGCGGCGTCGTTCCCGATCCAATCGGGGCATGGGTGCCTTGGCTGTTCGGAGCCCGATTTCTGGGACAAGGGCGGCTTCTACAAACCTCTCGCGGCGAGCACGGCAGGTCTGACATTGGGTGTCGGAGCTGCTGCAGTAGCTGGTGCCGCTGCCGGTGCCGCTGCAGCAGAACTCGCTCGCCGCCGCAAGGCTGCGGCCGCCGATGCCGTCAAGAAGGAGGGCTAGCACATGGAACTGCTCGATTTTGCGCGCGGTCCGGCGCTTCAGTTCGGTCTTTACGTGTTCGCGTTCGGCGTGGCCTTCCGCCTTGCGACGCTGCTGCTCTTGCCGCGCATCAAGGATCTGTCGAAGGCACGCGATGATGCGCCTGGCGCCGCCGTCGCCTCATGGCGCGAGATCAGGCGGCGCATGTGGCCGCTGCCGGTCTACGCGGAGGCGACGCGCTTCACGACGATCAACGGCTACATCTTCCACCTGGGTCTCGCCATCATCGTTTTTCTCGGTACCCCGCACATCCTGTTCATCAAGGATATGTTGGGGATCTCGTGGCCCGGGCTGCCGACCAACATCATCAACGGTGTTGCGGTCATCACTTTCATCTCGCTCATCGCCGCGCTGGCGCACCGGCTGCACAGCCCGGTGCTGAAGGCGATCTCGACTGTCAACGACTACATCACATGGGTTGTGACCTTCCTTCCGGTGGGGACCGGCCTGTTGGCGATCAGTCACCTGGGCTGGCGGTATGAGACACTATTGGGATTGCACATCCTTTCCATCGCATTGTTCATGGTGTGGTTCCCGTTCGGAAAGCTGATGCACGCGTTCCTTATCTTCCTTTCGCGCGGGACGACGGGAATCCATCTTGCCCATCGCGGCGCTCAGCTGTGATTGCGGGTGACAGCCGCGAATTGAAGTCAATCGACGTCCAGTTTCGGAATTGAAGCCATGAAGAACCACGTCGTCGTCGATCCCATCACCCGGATCGAAGGGCACTTGAGGATCGAGGCCCGCACCAGCGATGCCGGTGCCATCGAGCATGCCATGAGCTCCGGCACGATGGTGCGCGGGATAGAGATCATCCTCAAGGGACGAGATCCGCGCGATGCGTGGGCGTTCGCACAGCGCATCTGCGGCGTGTGCACGCTCGTCCATGGCATTGCCTCGGTGCGCGCCGTCGAGGACGCGCTCAAGTACCGGATCCCGAAGAACGCCCAGCTCATTCGCAACCTGATGATCGCGGCGCAGTATGTGCATGACCACGTCATGCACTTCTATCATCTGCACGCGCTCGACTGGGTCGACGTCGTTTCCGCACTGCGGGCCGATCCCGCCGCCACCTCGCAACTGGCGCAGTCGATCTCGTCTTACGCGAAGTCGTCACCGGGATATTTTTCTGACGTGCAGAAGAAGGTGAAGACTTTCGTCGAGCAGGGGCAGCTCGGCATCTTTGCCAATGGCTTCTGGGGCCATGCCGAATACCGGCTGCCGCCCGAGGCCAATCTGATGGCGGTTGCGCACTATCTGGAGGCGCTCGCCTGGCAACGCGACGTGGTGAAGATCCATGCGATTTTCGGTGGCAAGAATCCGCATCCCAATTTCCTGGTCGGCGGCGCGCCGGCTCCGATTTCGACGAGCCCGACGGGAGCTCCGGGTGGCTCGGCCGCGACCGCGGTGAACATTGTCGCGCTTCAGGAGATCCGCAGCACCATCGCCAATATGATGGCGTTTGTCGATCAGGTCTACATCCCCGACACGCTGGCGATCGCCTCGTTCTACAAGGACTGGTTCAAGCGCGGTGAGGGAGTCGGCAACTTCCTCACTTACGGAGATTTTCCCGAGAAGGGCATGGATGATCCGTCGAGCTGGCTGATCCCGGGCGGCGTGATCCTCAATCGTGACGTCAGCAAGATCCATCCGATCGACCTCAACGATCCATCGCAGATCGAGGAATTCGTCGCGCATTCCTGGTACGACTACGGCGGCGGCAAGCAGAAAGGCCTGCACCCCTACGTCGGCGAGACGCAGCTCAACTACTCCGGTCCCAAGCCGCCTTACGAGGCGCTCGATGCGGAGAAGTCCTACTCGTGGCTGAAGGCGCCACGCTGGAAGGGCAATGTCGTCGAAGTGGGACCGCTCGCGCGCGTGCTGATGCTCTACGCCAAGGGCCACCAGCCGACGAAGGATCTGGCTACATATGCGCTGAAGAAGCTCGACGTGCCGCTGGAGGCTATGTTTTCGACGCTCGGGCGGACGGCCGCGAGGACTCTCGAAACCAAGATCATCGGCGACCAGATGAAGGTGTGGCTCGACAACCTGATCGCCAACATCAAAGGCGGAGACGTCGCGGTTCACAACGCGGAAAGGTGGGATCCCTCGACGTGGCCTGCGGAGTGCAAAGGTGTCGGCTTCATGGAAGCGCCGCGCGGTGCGCTCGCGCACTGGATCGTCATCAAGAACGGCAAAATCGACAACTATCAGGCGGTGGTGCCGTCAACGTGGAACGCAGGCCCGCGCGATCCCAAAGGACAGCCCGGGCCCTACGAAGCCGCGTTGATGGACCGGCATACGCTTGCCAATCCGCAGCAGCCGCTGGAGATCCAGCGCACGATCCACAGCTTCGATCCCTGCATTGCTTGCGCGGTTCACGTCGTCGATCCTGAGGGCGACGAAATCATGCAGATCAAGGTCCGCTAGGAGCGACTGCCTATGACCACCACAACCACGGTTGATCGCGCCAAATCCGTCGATGTCGATGCTGCGGTGGCAAAGTTCCGCGCGGCGACGAACGGAAACATGGCAACCTATGTCAGCGCCTGCCTGCACTGCGGACAATGTGCCGAGGCGTGCCACTTCTACCAGGTGTCGAAGGATCCGCGCCATACGCCGGCTTTGAAGCTGCGGCCGATGCTGAAGGTGCATCGCGCGACGAGCACGCCGCTCTCGTGGATCGGTTTGGCGCCGAAACTCAGCGAGCAGGACCTGCGCGATTGGGAAGACCTGATCTTCGATTCGTGCACCATGTGCGGACGCTGCACGCAGGTTTGTCCGATGGGCATCGACGTCGCCTCGATCGTGCAGATTTCGCGGCAGGCGTTTGCCGCCGCCGGCCTGGGCCCGCCCGATCTGATGGAAGCCGCCGCGGCATCGCGCGACAAGGGCAGCCCGTTGGGTCTTACTCCGGAAAAGCTGGAGGAGCGGATCGAGTGGCTGGCCGACGAGCACGAGGTCGCCATTCCGCTCGACAAGCCGAAGGCCGACGTGCTGCTCACGGTTTCCTCGATCGAGACGATGAAGTATCCGACCTCGATCGTGGCAATGGCGAAGCTGTTGAACCATGCCGGCGTCAACTGGACGTTCTCGTCGAAGGGCTACGAGTCGACCAACTTCGGATACCTCTCCGGCAAGACACCGATCGCGCGCACGATGATCGAACGCATCGTGGCTGCTGCCGAAGCGACCGGAGCCAGGACGGTCGTCATTCCTGAATGTGGGCATGCCTTCGGCGTCATGCGGTTTGCCGCGGCTAATATCATCGGCCGTCCATTACCGTTCGAGGTTCGCCACATCACCGAGTTTCTTGCCGATCTGAAGCGGCAGGGTCGCCTCAAGCTGAAGCCGATGACAAAGGCCATCACCTATCACGACCCGTGCCAGATCTCGCGGCGCGGTGGCGCCACGGCGGACGTGCGCTATCTGCTCGACGGCTTCGCCAGGGACTTCCGCGAGATGACGCCGACGGGCAATTTCAACTGGTGTTGTGGCGGCGGCGGCGGCGTGCAGGCGATGAGCCGGGCTGCCGACTTGCGTCACAAGGTGTTCAAGATCAAGATGGAGCAGGTCGAGGCAACGGGTGCGAACACGCTCGTCTCGGCGTGCTCGAACTGCCGCCTGACGATGGATGAGAGCAAGGCCCATTACCAGTGGCCGCGTGAGCTGGGCAGCCTGGTCGAGATTCTCGCGGAGCATCTCGATGAGGGCAGTGCGAAGGCCGCAGCCGAATAGGCTGAGAGGTTTGCAGCGTGCATTCGCGCGTCGGGCGTAGATATGAAAGAGTGAAACGAACCATGATCAGGAAAGCCATTATTCCGGGTATCGCCGTCTTGCTGGCAGGGTCGGTGCCTGCTCTTGCCCATACCGGTCACGGCATTGCATTCAACGACGGCTTGACGCATCCGGTGAGCGGCCTGGATCACCTGCTGGCGATGATGGCGGTGGGCTTCTGGGCGACTGCGATCGGGCGCCGCGCCATGATCGTCATGCCGGCGGTGTTCGTGCTAGCCATGGTGACGGGCGCGCTTGCCGCGTATGGCGGATTGCCTGGATTGCCGGCGACGGAACTCATGATCGTTCTGTCGCTAGTGGTGCTGGGTGCTGCGATCGGCATGCGCGTGGCGCCGCCGCTTTGGCTCGCTTCGGTTGTCACGGCCTTGTTCGCGCTGGCGCACGGGCAGGCGCACGGTATGGAGGTTGCACCCGATGCCAACATCGGGCTTTTCGTTGCCGGGTTCGCGGCATCGACGGCGCTGCTGCATGCCGCGGGCGTGCTGATGGCGTCGTCCTTGCAGCGTCACCAATGGAGCGCGCAGGCGTTCGGAGGGCTGCTCGCCATTGCAGGTGCCGCCATTCTGGTGGCGTGAGGGTCTCGTCATCAGTGCCGATGCCCGTCACGGCTTCGGATGATGATTTCTCGGGTTGGGCGGCATCGTGCCCGTTGGCGGCGCTGGTGAATCGCATCAGATTATCGCTGCCCGAGAGTTTCGGTACCTGAATTTGCATGGACGCCTGCAGGCGGTAGCGAAGAAGCAAGCTGGTGATGCGAAGCGCACTTGTGATGCTGGCGGCAGCCGCGCTTGTCTTGAGCGGTATGGCCGCGGCGATCGGAAAGCTGGCCCCGTGGTGGCCGACAGCCGACATCCCCAATCATTTTACTCCCCAGATCCTGGTGGTATGTGCCTCGGGGAT
>JBGANK010000045.1:0-29034 GCA_044222395.1 Hyphomicrobiaceae bacterium
CGATGCATTGACCGACAAGGGTGTCACCAAGGTTCTGATCCACGATGCCGCCCGGCCGTTCGTGCAGCAGGAGACGATCCGCAATGTCATTCGCGCGCTTGCTGAGCACCCGGGCGCAATGGCAGCAATCCCGCTGTCCGACACGCTGAAACGGACCGATGCGAACGGCCTTGTCGCCGAGACGATCCCGCGCGCCGGCCTTTGGCGCGCACAAACCCCGCAGGGCTTTCGCTTCGAGGATATCCTGGCCGCCCACCGCAAGGCTGCCGCAGCCGGCCGCGTTGACTTCACCGATGATGCCGCGATCGCCGAATGGGCCGGCATCCCGGTCGCAATTGTCGAGGACTCACCGGTCAACTTCAAGATCACCACGCCTCTGGATCTGCGCTTAGCGGACAAGCTCATCATGACCTCGCCACTGCCTGAATGGCTGCCCTGCACCGGCACCGGCTTTGACGTCCACCGCTTCACCGACGGCGATCACGTCATGCTGGGCGGCATCAGGATCGCGCACACGCACGGGCTGGCCGCGCATTCCGACGGCGATGTCATCCTGCACGCACTGACAGACGCCGTGCTGGGCGCGCTGGGTGACGGCGACATCGGCCAGCACTTCCCGCCGTCGGACCCGAAATGGAAGGGAGCCGCCTCGCACATCTTCCTCGCTGACGCGGTCAGGCGCACGGTGAATCGCGGCGGCCGCATCACCAATGCCGACGTCACCCTGCTGTGCGAGGCGCCACGCATTGGCCCCCACCGCGAATCGATGAAGGCATCGATAGCCCAGATCATGGGCATCGATCCTGCGCGCGTCGGTATCAAAGCCACCACGACCGAGGGCCTCGGCTTCACCGGCCGACGAGAAGGCATCGCAGCGATGGCCTCCGTGCTCGTCCTGCTGCCGTGGCAAGGTTGCAATAACCACGCGACCGGATCGCCATAGGCACCGTTCACCCCGGGATGGAACCACTTCTGGTTCCAGCGAAGGCGCGAATAAGACTCTCAATCAAAGACTTCCGGCAGGCCACTGCGACCAGGGCCAACTGAAACTCAGTTGAACCTGCTCGAAGTGGATTGCGTTGAGTTGCGCACACAAGCACTTCTTTCATGCGATTCGTCACGCTTAAGCCACACTCCATCCGTTGACCGCCCCGCCAGAATCGCGGCATCAAACGACCCATGCGTGGTTGTATGATCACGAGCCTTGCGGGGGTCCAACAAAATGAATCTGACATCTACCATCACGCGTCCGAGCGTTGAGGCAGGAACCATCAGCGATATTGCTGAGACCACCGCGGCCGCGTGCCTTGCCACGCGTGTGCGTCAACTTTCGCGTATCGTTACCCGTGTTTATGACGATGCCATGCGCCCGCTTGGCATCACTGCGAGCCAGTACACACTGCTTGCACAGCTCGCATCACGTGATGGCATCACCGCTGTCGAGATCGGCCATGAGCTCGACATCGAGAAATCGACGCTGTCGCGCAACCTGAAGCGTCTACTGGCTCTGGGTCACCTCAATATGGACCCGCCGGCCGGACGACGTGGTCGCGGCCTGCACCTGACGCCCAAAGGTCAGACCGCACTGAAAGACGCCTACCCGATCTGGCAGGACGCGCAGCGCCGCGCCACTGCCGTCATGGGGCCAGAGAGCCGGACGGTTCTCGATGGCCTCCTCGACCAGGCGGAAAAGCTCATCACCGCCTGACGCAGACTGTGTCAAATCTCTCTCCCGACAATCGAGCCGGCACACCTGCCCAGTGTGCCGGCTCCAGTCTTTTCAGGGCTTGGTCGCCGCAGATCGAACCTCTCAGGGTTCCGGTGAAGGCGTTAGTCAGACCCTAAATGGAATGCGCAGTGCGGGCCACGGCGGCCCAAGCGATTCGATCGAGATAGAACCTGCTCCAGCGAGCATAATGGACAATAGTCCGCGTTCGCGATTTGATCAGCGACCGCGGCAGCACCACCGGACGCCCCATGACAACCATGCGCGTGTTCCCAGATGACCTCGTCGAGATGGCGGCAAAGTTGCTCGACCAGTTGCGCGCCAGGAGCCTGCGCCTGGTCACCGCCGAAAGCTGTACGGGAGGCCTCATCTCCGGCTTGTTGACCGAAGTCCCGCGCTCGTCCGACGTCTTCGAGCGTGGCTACGTCACCTATTCCAACGAATCCAAGACCGAGTGCCTCGGCGTGCCGATGTCGCTGATCGAGCGCCACGGCGCCGTCAGCCGTGAGGTCGCCGAGGCGATGGCCGAAGGCGCACTCAAGCACTCGAACGCCAGCATGTCGGTTGCCGTCACCGGCATCGCCGGGCCGGGCGGCGGCACCGCTGCAAAACCGATCGGCCTGGTCCACATCGCCGTCCATCGCAAGGGTCACCTGACGCGGCACCGCGAATGCCGCATCGGCGACATCGAACGCACGGCCGTCCGGCTGCTGGCCATCCGCGAAAGCCTGGCGCTCATCAGCAAGGTGGTTGCATCGTCAAGCGACAAGTGACGCGGGCCCGACTGCGAGCGAGGCTCCGCGCAATCTGATCGGCCCCTGATGATGCAGTACATATTCCTGGATGGCCGGGTCGAACCCGGCCATGGAGGACTTCAATCAGAACATTTGCTCGCTGGTATCACACACCCTTGAGCCGCACCGGCCCGTAGACCGCGCGCGCCCGATCCTCGAAGGCCTCCGCGAACTTGCGAAACGCCTTGTCGAAGACGGCGCCCATCACGAGCCCGAGCATCGCCGAGCGGAACTGGTAGTCGATGAAGAAATGCACATCCGATCCGCGCTCGCGGTTGGTGAAGGTCCAGCGGTTGTCGAGATGATGGAACGGCCCGTCCAGATAGGCGACCTCGATGCGCTGTGGCATGGCTTCCGGATGCAGAACCACACGCGTCGTAAAATTCTCGCGGATCGCCTTGTAGCCGATACCCATGGTGGCAACGAGATGTGTCGTCACTCCGTCCTGGGTGCGTGACGTAATCTTCAGGCTCTCGCACATCGGCAGAAACAGCGGATACGTCTCGACGTCCGCCACGACAGCAAACATCTGTTCCGCCGTATAGGGCACGCGCCGTGTCGTCTCGTAGCGGGGCATGTCGTCCTCAGTGCCTCGGCAGCACCAGCGCGGCGAACGCGATGGCGCGCTCCCGGGTGATCCCCTCGCGCGAGTCCGCAGCTGCAGGGTGCATCTCTTCAGAATGGAACCTCACGAGCGGACGCTGCCCACCGTCCTGCGGTATCAAATTCGCCTTCAGACTGAGGGTGGACGTTTCATAGAGCGGTAGAACGTTCGAAAACCAGCTGAACATGGGCCCGAGCTTCGACTGATCGTCGTCTTTGATCGTCTCCACGTATCTGTCGAAATTCTCATGGCTGAGTGAGCCCCACACGCCGAACTCCAGCGTCTCCGTCTCGCCAATGATCGGCATCACCAGCACTGCGCGCACGAAGTGATGCTCATCATCGACGACACAGGTCTCATCGTGCATGACCATCCGATGGCCCTCGTCCTTTGGAATACCGGCCGCCAAGGCCGGCAGGTCAAACGCGATCGCCGGAAGGCCGGTCATGACACGATCGCAGCACGGGCACTTATATACGAAGTCATCGCTCATGGCGGAGCTGCACCCTTGACCGCCAGCTGCTTCTCGCGCGCCGAACGCAAGCGCGCGAAGTCCTCCCCGGCGTGGTGGGAGGAGCGCGTCAGCGGCGTCGCCGAAACCAGCAGGAAACCCTTCGCATAGGCCGTCGTCTCGTAGGCCTTGAATTCTTCCGGCGTGACGAAGCTCTTCACCTCCGCGTGCTTTCGGGTCGGCTGCAGGTATTGCCCGATGGTGAGGAAATCGATGTTGGCCGAACGCATATCGTCCATCACCTGAAGCACGTCCTCGCGGCTCTCGCCCAGCCCGACCATCAGACCGGATTTGGTGAACATCGACGGGTCGAGTTCCTTCACCCGCTGCAACAGCCGCAGCGAATGGAAGTAGCGCGCGCCCGGGCGGATCTTGAGATAGAGCGCCGGCACCGTCTCGAGGTTGTGGTTGAAGACGTCCGGCTTGGCAGCGACCACCACTTCGAGCGCACCGTCCTTGCGCAGGAAATCGGGCGTCAGGATTTCGATCGTCGTCGCAGGTGTCGTCGCGCGGATGGCCGCGATGGTCGCGGCAAAATGCGCCGCGCCGCCGTCGGCAAGGTCATCGCGGTCAACCGACGTGATGACGACATGCTCCAGGCCGAGTGCCGCCACCGCGTCGGCAACCCTCCTCGGCTCGGCGGCATCGAGCGCATCCGGAAGTCCGGTCCTCACGTTGCAGAAGGCGCAGGCGCGCGTGCAGGTATCGCCCATGATCATCATCGTGGCATGCCGCTTCGACCAGCATTCCCCGATGTTGGGACACGACGCTTCCTCGCAGACGGTATTCAGCTTGTTGTCTTTGACGATCCGCCGCGTCTCGCCATAGACCGCAGACGATGGCGCCTTGACACGGATCCAGTCCGGCTTGCGCTGCACCGGGCTGTCCGGCCGGTTGATCTTCTCCGGATGGCGCGGACGCAGCACCGCTTCGTCCCCAACCGTGTCGACCACCTTGACCATCTTGCCTCCAGCATCCCGGGCACACGGGCACCATGCCAGCCCCATCCCCCTATAGGTGGACGAGGTCCGGCGCCCGATCAAGCACGCCCGAGGTCGTAGACGAATGATGGAGGCGGGCGTAGAGCCCAACTAACGCGCGATCAGCCTTGCAAGCAGCACGACCAGGATCGCGCCGACCGTCGAGACCAGGATCTGGTTGCCCCAGGTACCAAGGTTGAACGGCAGGTTGAGCAGGCCCATCTGCACCAGCGCGCCGCCGATGAACGCGCCGATCAAACCGACGATGAGATTGCGGACCAGCCCGCCACCGCCCAAGAGCAGGCCGGCGATCCAGCCCGCGATCAAGCCGTTGATGGCCATGATGACGTAGGGGTTCTGCAGGTAGGCCATCACCTTGTCCATGGCGTCTCTCCCTCGTTGCGGCCGCTGCGGCCGGGATTCGCAACTTTAGGCAATCAATCGTGCCAGCAATACGACCACGATCGCGCCGATGGTGGCGGTGACGATCTGGCTGACGAGCGGATTCTTGATGCCAAGGTTCGCTCCGACCGCATTGAGCAGGAAGCCACCGACGAAAGCGCCGACGATGCCGGTGATGAGATAGCGCAGCAGACCGCCGCCGCCGACCACGATCGAGGCAAGCCAGCCAGCAGCCAGACCAATCAAAAGAAAGATGACGAGTGCCCGTGCGTCCGCGTTCATGTCTGCCTCCCTCGGGTGTGCAGCTCCAGTGGATCCCTCGTCGGAACCTAGCCGACGCAAGAATCGGCTGAGTCTCGCAGACAAGTCCAGCGGAGCGTGTCGCGCAAACCCTCTGGCCGCGGCCGCGGGGGCTAATGCAGATGACAGCGCGACCCGAGATACTTTTGCAAGAGCCCGTTATAACGATCGACATCGGCACGCTGCGAAGCAGATAGCTTCTTGCCGGCATTGGCCGATTCGATGTGCGCCGGCACCCCGCGCGAATCGAGCTTGTTGAGCTCGGCGCGATACTCCTGGCAGTTGCCGTCGCTCGCCACCGGTCCCTGCCCTTGCTTCATGCTCGGGTCATCGTCTGTTGCGCAGCCCGCAAGCAGTGCCCCGCTGCACATGGCAGCCAGCAGCACGCCGCAGCGCCGGCCAAATCCCGCCTTCAACACGCAAGCCTCCAGTAGTATTGCGGCAATCAAACTGCCAAGCGATTCACCATACGATCCGGCCGTCTGCAACCCCCTGCGACACAGGTGTTGCCGCATGGACGCAGATCAACCCTCTGATTTCCTGGGTGCCTTTTGCTGGCCCTGCGGCAACATCGCGCCCCGCGAACCTGCAATTGATGCGTAGGAAGGCAGCAACAGGCAACGGCCCATGCTGCACTCCTCACCCATCAGCTGGTGATGACCAAGGCACGCCATGGGTGAGCGGCCCTAACCGGCAAGGCATAAAGGCTATTCGTCAGCGGTCGTCTGCGCAGCCTTCTCGACGGATTTTTCGGCTTGGGCCTCGACGGCCTTGGCAGTTGCTGCCGTCTTGGCGGTCGCCGCGGTGGCACTCTTGCTAGCCGTCTTGCCGACCGTCTTGGTGGCCGCCTGCTTAGCCGCTCCGGAAGTCGTCTCCTCCGCTGCAGCCGATGCGGCCGCCGCGCGCTGGGCCGGCGTCAGCGTCGAGCAGCGCGACTGGAATTCGGCATTGGCTTTCTCGAGCTCAGTCATGCGCGCCAGCGACGCCCGCTTGACGACTGCGGTCTGCGTCTTGCCACTGGCAATCTTTTCGATGCGCCCCGGCGTGCCTTCCTTGCGCAGGCTGTCGATCTTCGACATCAGGGCAACGCACTGCGGATCGACCTTGGCCTGTGCGGTATCGCCCGAGGACGCAACCGACGACGTCGTCAGGCCGCTATCCAGAATGCCACCATCATTGGCGCAACCAACACTCATAAAACCGGAAGCCAGCACTGCTGCGCTCGCGAGAACCCGAATCCACATGTCAAAACCCCCTGGCCAAATAAATGCATCCCTCAGCCCTCCCCAGGACCTGGGATGTGGCACAAGTTTAAGGACGCTGCGCCTTGCAGCAGCAAGCCGTTCAATTGATTTCCCCGTTGATGACAGGGCCGGAAAGCACCTCGATCGGCCCTTAGCTGTGGAAATATAGCGGTTGTGACAGACCGGCCACGCACGCCAGATCGCAACTTGTATGCGCATCAGGCCATGTCCCGAGCATCAGCGATTCGTCGTCGCCCAGCACGAACCATTGCGACCCGCACGATGTCGCGCGCGACAACACGACGGCGATCCGAATTAAGACGAGCGCGGCGCAGCTTCGCTCGTCGGCCAACGGTAGACGAAGGTCAGGTAGAACAGCGCGAGATAGACCGTCACCGCAACCGCCCAGCCGATCACGACACCGATTTCCTGCTGCGTCAGTTGAGCGAAATGGATGCCGGAAACAGGATTGCGCAGATCCTGGACCGGAACGATCGGCCTCTCCAGCCGATCCCACGCGCCGAACAAGCCTACCTGCAGTTTTTGGATGACGGTCGCCGTGCCGCCGAGAAACGCCAGCCCGATCGACAGCAGTGCGAACGCCATCACGCGCAGCGTCAGCGGGGCACGAGCGAGGAAGAAGAAGAGCGCCGCGATATAGCCTGACACGATGGCGAAGAACGTCGAGAATATGACCAGCACCGCATCGATGGCATCAAACAGGTTTTGCAGGATCTCGGACTCTGTCATCGTGCAACCCCACAAGAAATCAACTGATCGCAATTCGAAATGTAGCCGCGTCTCAATGCTCGACGCGCGCCGTCTCAGTGCTCGACGCGCCCCTTGATGCGGCCCAACATGTTGGCGGGCTCAAGATTACCTGCGGCGCGTTTGAACGCCTCCGACATCGTCGCCAGCGCCTCTTCCCGCGCCATCTGACCGTCAAGCTCTACGGCGCTCGCAATATGCTGCGCGATGTCACCCAGCATGCGTCCCCACTCGGAAACGTCGTGACTGAACGTCTCCGGATTGAAGATCACATGCAATCCGCCATCCGCAATCCACGCCCGCAAAACCTCGACCGCCGTTTCGGCGTCGTGCACGCCATCGGGCAGCTCCAACTCGGCAGGCTCGTTTGTGTCTTTCTTGTCCATGGCCCGGGCCCTCGCAAAAGACTTCGACCCCACTGATACACGCCAAAGTGCCGACTGGCGACATGCCAATGCACCTGCTCCACTGGCCAGCCCGGTCACATCAGCTCCCTTGCTGGCATACCCGCCGCACGGCCGACGCCATGGTTTCGGCACTTGGTAGCGCCAACAACTCCAGGTTGGCAGCATAGGGCATCGGCACGTCGGCACCACAGATCTTCACTGGCGGCGCACGCAGCTCGTGGAAAGCGTCGGTCGCCACCCGCGCGCAGATTTCCGAGCCCACCGACGAGACCGGCCAAGAGTCCTCGACCGTCACCAGCCGATGCGTCCTGCTGACCGACGCGATGACCGCAGCAATATCGAGCGGGCGCAAAGAGCGCAGGTCGATCACCTCTGCGCTGATACATTCCCTGGCTAGCTGCTCGGCGGCAGCAAGCGCCGTCGCGACACCGCGCCCATAGGACACGATCGTTGCATCGCGGCCGGCCCGCGCCACCCGCGCCTTGCCGATTTCGACGACGTCATCTTCCCCTGCAGGGACCTCACCCGACTGCCAGTAAAGCACCTCGTGCTCGAGCACGACGACCGGGCCGGGATCGCGGATCGCCGACTTGAGCAGGCCCTTTGCGTCGGCGGCGTTCGACGGCATCACCACCTTCAGACCCGGCACATGGGCGAACCACGCCGACAGGCACTGCGAATGCTGCGCGCCCGCCTGCGCTGATGCGCCATTGACGGCACGAAACACGACCGGCACGCGCATCTCGCCACCAGACATGTAGTGCGTCTTGGCCGCCGACTGCACGATCTGCTCGATCGCCTGCATGGCGAGGCTCCACGACTTGAAGGCGACGACAGGCTTGAGGCCCGAGAATGCCAGGCCGATGCCTATGCCCGCCAGTGAGCCCGCCGCCGCAGTCGTCTCTATCACGCGGCGCGGACCAAATTCGTCGAGCAGCCCCTCGCAAACCGTGTAGGAACCGACGTTCTGCCCCACCTCCTCGCCCACCAACAAGACATCCGGATCGCGACGCATCTCTTCGATGATCGCATCGCGCAACGCTTCGCGCATCGTCTGTGTGATCGTCTGTGCGGCGATGCCAGCGGCCCCACGGGGTAAGCTAGGCGAGGTTGCCGCGTTTGGTATACTTGATTGCACCACCGCATCGTTGCCGCCGAACGGCGTCGCGACCTCGCTCATCACCGAGCCGGCATCGGCCGCTGCGCGATCGACGATCAGGCGCGCGATCGGCGTATCGACGGTGATGCCCTCGGTGCCCGCGGCAATCAGAATTTTCTCGACGACTCCATCGTCGTCGACTTCGACTTCCATCGTCGTGCGGCTGTTGCCAACTTCCGCGATGATGTCGCCCGCGCTCACGCGATCACCCTCCGCGACCAGCCACTTGGCGAGCCGGCCCCCATCCGCGCTGTCCGGCAGCGCCGGCATCAGGATGTCCCTGGCGTCACTCATATACCCGATGCTCCTGGTGCCACGGGCACCCCAACTTGCGGACCCGCACACCCACCACCAACCTCATTCGTCAACCGCCGCTACATCACGATCGAGTTCCGACGCATCGGGCAGAGCATCCTTCTGCGCGGCGGCTGCAGCATCGTTGATGGTTCGACGCACCTCATTGTCGATCTGCTTCAGGTCCCGCTCGACAGCCCCACCTGCCACCAGACGCGCGCGCACCACCGCAATGGGATCGCTCGTCTCGCGCGCCGCCGCACGATCTTCAGGCGACAAGCTCTGCACGGGATCGGGCATCGCGTGCCCGCGATAGGGCAGCGTCAGCGCCTCGAGGATGAAAGGCCCGTTGCCCGCCCGCGTCCACGCACCAGCGCGTCTACCCGCGTCATAGACCGCGCGCACGTCCATGCCGTCCACCTGCCAGCCCGGAATGCCGTACGGACGTCCGCGCTGTGAAAGATCACCCGGCGCCACTACCCCTCGCGGCGACTCGCCCGGCACATGCGCATTGTTCTCGATGACGAACACCACCGGCAACCGCAGGCTCTGCGCAATGGCAAAGGTCTCGTGCACGGAACCGAGGCGCGCCGCATCGAAATCCACCAGACACCAGCACACCTCGTCGTTGCCGCGATAACGGTTGGCGAGCGCCAGCCCCGCGCCGATCGGCACCGAAGCGCCGGCAAAACCATGTCCGCCGTAGAAGCGCGCCGCGCGCGAGAACATGTGCATCGAGCCGCCCTTGCCCTTCGAGTAGCCCGAGCGGCGGCCGAGCAGCTCGGCCATCATTTTCGCCGGCGACATGCCGGCCACCAGCATGTGGGCGTGGCTGCGATAGGAGGCGATCACCTGGTCATTGGGCCCGCGCGCCATCACCAGCCCGACCGCGACCGCCTCTTGCCCGATCGCCATATGGCAATAGCCGCCGATCTCACCCATCGCAAAGAGCTGCCCCACCTTCTCCTCGAACCGGCGGATCAGCAGCATCGAACGCAAGCTCGTGAGGTCCTGCTCGCGGCTGAACGACAGCAATGCGCGCTCGTCGGGTGGCGCAGCAGGCACGCGGGATGGACTTGAATGGTCTGGCATTTGGATCCGGTTGGGAAGGCAACGTGCGGCCGGACGGCCGCTCGCCCTCCAAGCCTAGATCATGGCGCGGCGGCGAGCCAGTCACGCGAGGCGCAAGTCACAGGTTCCCGGACAGAGCCGGTTCTCACGGAGTTGCGGAGATGAGCCCCTTGCGGCTGACGATCTGATCGTCTGCACGCACAAAGCCGAGCACATCGCGGGCGATTTCCTCGACGATGTCGGCATTGGGGGGATCTGAGGTGAGCAGCGCCACATCGCGCGCCAATCTGGCTTTCACGGCCTCGAGCCCTCTGATCTCGAACTCCAAGCCTTCGGAGCGGGAAATCAGTCTGGAGCGGGTCTCGAGGCCGTGTCGGCCATAAAGTGCATGATAGGCGAAGGTGCAGGTTAAGCCGAGGCAAGTAAGCACAACCAGGATCTGCCTGGGTCCTGCGGGCCGATCATGTTTTGGGATTCTACGCAACACTTCCGGTAACATTTGTTCGACTGGGAACAAGACCATTTCTAACCCAGGCCCCTTAAGGCTCGGTAAAGCGGTGTCCATTTTTTTCCAGATTGCGTTGGCTTCGGCTCAAACACAGCATATGGCCCTGGTGGCTGCGGGACGTTGCTGGAACCTGCTGCCGTTTGCCTAGAGTCTGATAGCCGGAGATGAAACCAATTCTGGTTCCAGCGGAGGCGTAATTGAGACTCTCAAAAAAGGACTTAGAGCAGGCCGCAACGGCCGGGTTGATTCCATCACGATCGGACCTGCTCTAGCCAGCACTGCGCTTCTCCCCTACCATCGCCCCATCATTCGGCTTGCAAGGGTTTGGATATGCGGCGTTTGTACGGAGTTGTGCTGGTCGTTCTCATGGCCGGTTTGTGGAGCTTTTCGGCCCGGGCCGAAAACCGCGTGGCGCTTGTGGTTGGCAATGCCACCTATGCGAATACGACGCCGCTCGCCAATCCGCTCAATGATGCACGCGACATCGCAGCGGCCTTGAAGACCGTCGGTTTCGAAGTCGTCGAGGCGCTTGATGCCGACAAGCGCAAGCTTGATGCCGCGCTCAGGAGCTTCACCGAAAAGCTGACCTCCGCCGACGTCGCACTCTTCTTCTATGCCGGTCACGGGTTGCAGGTCGGAGCCCAGAACTATCTGGTACCTGTCGATGCCCAGCTCACGCGCGAACGCGACCTGGACTTCGAGGCGGTCCGCGTCGATTTCGTCTTGCGCCAGATGGAAATCGAACGCGACGGCAAGACCTCGATCGTCATCCTCGATGCGTGCCGCGACAACCCGTTGTCGCGCAATCTCGCCCGCTCGATGGGAACGCGCTCGACCGCCATCGGCAAAGGCCTGGCGCCGACCGCGACCGGGCTTGGCACGTTCATCGCCTATGCCACCCAGCCCGGCAACGTCGCCCTCGACGGCAGGGACCGCAATTCGCCCTTCACGTCGGCACTTCTGAAGCACATGCCCGCCAAGGGCCGCTCGCTCTATTCCACCATGATCGAGGTGCGCAAAGAAGTTGTAGCCACCACCAATGGCGAGCAGGTGCCCTGGGATCATTCTGCGCTGACGGGAGACTTCTACTTCGTGCCCGGCGACGAACCAACGCAAGTTGGTTCCGTTACCCCGCCGCCGGCGGCCACCTCCGATGACATGGCGGCCATGAAGGCACGTCTGCAGAAGCTGGAGGAGGAAGCAAAGGCGCGCGAGGCTCGGCCTTCGAAAGGCGCGATGATGACCGCGGATGGCATCCGCCTCGCCGAGCTGCGCGCGCGCGCCGCCAACCTCGAAGAGCTGGTCAAGGATTTGCAAAAGCGGCTTCAAAGGACGAGCATGGACGAAGGCCGCGCCACCAATGCCAATGAGAAAGAGAAATACCGGCGCGAGATCCCCGGCATCATGATGGAGTGGACCAGGCGCGGCATGGATCTCAAGAAGATGAAAGAGGAGATCGCCGTGCTGGAAGGCAAGGCGGCCCCCGCGGACGACGGTGGCAACCGCGCGGCGGCTCCTAACGCGGAAGCTGAAAAACCACCGGTCAAGACCGCGGCCACCGAAGCTCCCGCGGCCGCCACAGCTCCCCCTCCCGCCAACGCTGGACCAGCTCTTCCAACCGAACTCGCCGGCATCGCTGCAACACGCACCGATCAGGGCTTCAAGGTATTCGAGGGCGCATCCCTGGAAGGAGACGTCATCAAGACGGCGCCGGCCGACTCGACGCGGTCGTGCATGACCGTGTGCAAGAATACCTCGGGATGCACCGCCGCCAACTACCTCGCCAAGCCCGGCAATACTGGCAACACATGCACGGCTCTGTCGCGCGCCACCAAGGCAACGACCGGCATCAGCGGCGCAGCGGCATTGGTCAGGGAATAATTGCGCCGGCTGCCGTTCGCGATCGGCGGGTTCTCGTTGATCCTGATGACGTTGGCCGCACTCGAATTCATCGACGACCTGCGCCGGCAATTAGCGCCTGCGCGCTAACTCCAATACCCGGAACGAGAGACAATGCCGGCTGGGCGCGCATGCGCCGGCAACGAGGGCAACTGCGGGAGTTGCCGCGCGAAGAACGGTAGCGTCACGCACGCCTTACCAACACCGTCATGCCGGCGAAGGCCGGCACCCACGCAAGTCTCCGCACGAACCACTTCAGCGTTCAGCGCTGCGGCTTACTGCACGGGCGGATCTCACCTCAGGCGGAGCAAGCGATGCGGCTTGCATGGATCCCGTCCTGCGACGGGATGACGACGTGATCGAGCGTCTGCGCCACCCGCTCTTAAGATCACACACCCGCCGCTGGCCCGCGCAGGATCGAGCGGCCGGCATAGCGCGCGACGTCGCCCAGCTCGCCTTCGATGCGAATGAGCTGGTTGTACTTCGCCAGACGATCCGAGCGCGACAGCGACCCGGTCTTGATCTGCCCGCAGTTGGTGGCGACGGCGAGATCGGCGATCGTCGAATCCTCCGTCTCCCCCGAACGATGCGACATCACCGCGGTGTAGCCCGCGCGCTGCGCCATGTTGACGGCATCCAAGGTTTCCGAAAGCGTGCCGATCTGGTTGACCTTGACCAGGATCGAGTTGGCGATGCCCTTGGAGATGCCTTGGGCGAGACGCTCGGTGTTGGTGACGAACAGGTCGTCTCCGACCAGCTGGCACTTCTTGCCGATGAGATCGGTCAGCGCCTTCCAGCCGTCCCAGTCATCCTCGGCCATGCCGTCTTCGATCGAGATGATCGGATAGCGCGCGACGAGATCGGCGAGGTACTTCGCCATTCCGGCGGAATCGAGCGACTTACCCTCGCCCGTCATCTCGTACTTGCCGTTCTTGAAGAACTCGGTCGACGCGCAATCGAGCGCCAGCCTGACGTCATCGCCCGGCTTGTAGCCCGCCGCCTCCACCGACTTCATGATGAACGAGAGCGCCTCATCCGCGCTCTTCAGCCCCGGCGCGAAGCCGCCCTCGTCGCCGATGCCCGTGTTGTGCCCGGCCGCCGACAGGTTCTTCTTGAGCTGATGGAAGATCTCAGCACCCATGCGGATCGAGTCCGCGGAACTTTCCGCGCCGACCGGCATGATCATGAACTCCTGGATGTCGATCGGGTTGTCGGCATGCGCGCCACCGTTGATGATGTTCATCATCGGCACCGGCAGCACGTGCGCCGCGGTTCCCCCGACATACCGATAGAGCTGAAGACCCGATGACGCCGCCGCCGCCTTGGCCACCGCGAGCGACACGCCCAGGATCGCATTTGCTCCGAGCCGGCCCTTGTTCTTGGTACCGTCCAGTTCGATCATCGCCGCGTCGATGCCGCGCTGGTCCTCCGCATCCATGCCCGCCAGTGCATCGTATATCTCACCGTTGACCGCATCGACCGCCTTGGTGACGCCCTTGCCGCCATAGCGGGACTTGTCGCCGTCGCGCAGTTCGACCGCCTCGTGCGCCCCCGTCGAAGCACCAGACGGCACCGCGGCCCGGCCGAATGAGCCGTCCTCCAGCACCACGTCGACCTCCACGGTCGGATTGCCACGGCTGTCCAGGATCTCGCGGCCGATGATGTCGATGATGGCGGTCATGAGGTCAGTTCCTTCCAAACTGGGGCGGCGGGAAAGCTTGCTATCCAGGGTTGGAGCCGATCGGCAGCAATATTGCCGGGACACCGAGCCCGTGACAGGATGCGCAGCGTTGTAATCCTCTTTGCCGACGCGGCAAAGCCCCGAAAGCATGAGATCGAGCCTACCCGATCGTCGGTGGCATCCTGGGATTTAGGCCACCACAATTCCTCCCGCCCCACGGTCATCCGAGCCTGGACGAAATCTTTCGATCGGAGCCCCCCAATGAGCGAACACAAGACCTATGATGGCAGTTGCCACTGCGGCGCGGTTCGTTTCCGCACCCGGGCCGACCTGTCGCGGACCATCTCGTGCAACTGCTCGATGTGCCGGCGAACCGGCGCAATACTGACTTTCGTCCCCGCCGCCAGCTTCGAACTGCTGACACCGGAGCACGCCCTCAGCGACTATCAATTCAACAAAAAGATCATCCACCATCTGTTCTGCAAGACGTGCGGCGTGCGCCCCTTCGGCCGTGGCAAGGGTCCGGACGGCACGGAGATGGTCGCAATCAATGTGCGCTGCCTCGACGACGTCGATATCGACGCTTTGAAACCTATGGCCTACGACGGCGCCAACTCGTGAACTCCGCCCTTAGGACCGGCGCACATCAGCGATGAGAGCGAGTGTCCGCGCGTCACGCGCGCCGCTGCACATGCGCTGGATTGCATCCTCGTAGATACTCTGTGGCCCCGCCGCCGCCGCGAACAGCGTCATCGACGAGCAGAATTTCAGATCGTCCGGCGATCCAAAAATCGGCCTCAGCGGTTTCCCCGAATGCCGCAGGACCAGCCGCGTTGCCTCTTCGAGCCGCGGCCCGAGCAGCGGATGCGCCAGATAGGCGCGCGCTTCCTCCAGTGACCCGATGCCATAGAACTGCGCCGCCTGGCTGAATCCCAGCCCCTTCATTTGCGGAAACACGAACCACATCCAGTGGCTCTGCTTGCTGCCGGCCTCGAGTTCCGCGCACGCGCGTTCGAAGACTCCTTCCTGCGCTGCCGCGAACCGCGCCAGGTCGAATGCATCAGTCGTTGACATGATAGCCTGCCCCCGGCATGTCACCCTGCAAGCCTTTCCGCACAATGCTAGGCGATTTTCGCCACATCGTCATGCACCAAGACGCGAGCCACCCCGCACCGGAGATTCGATGCACGCCACCTCCGCACTCGTCCTCTTCTCAGGTGGCCAGGATTCCACCGTCTGCCTCGCGCAGGCGCTTGATGCCTATGACCACGTCGAGACCGTCGGCTTCGCCTACGGGCAGCGCCACGACATCGAACTGCAGGCACGCCTCGACGTGCTGCGCAGCGTGCAGCAGCAATTTCCGAACTGGGCCGCAAAGCTCGGTCCGGACCATCCCCTCGAATTGCCGACGCTCGGCCGCATCTCCGAGACGAGCCTGACCCGCGCCATGTCGATCCAGATCGCGGAAGGCGGCCTGCCCAACACCTTCGTGCCCGGCCGCAACCTGCTGTTCTTCACCTATGCCGCTGCCGTGGGCTATCGCCGCGGCATCACCCGACTCGTCGGCGGCATGTGCGAAACGGACTATTCGGGATACCCCGATTGCCGCAACAACACGCTGCAAACGCTCGCCCGTGCCATCTCGCTCGGCATGGACAAGGAATTCCAGATCATCACGCCCTTGATGTACGTCGACAAGGCGGGAACCTGGGCACTGGCGCGCAAGCTCGGTGGCGAAAAGCTCGTCGAGCTGATCGTCGAGTCCACGCATAGCTGTTATCTTGGCGACCGCACCAAGCGTCATGACTGGGGCTATGGCTGCGGCACCTGCCCGGCCTGCCTGTTGCGCGCGAAAGGATGGGAGACATGGCAACAAGCGAAGAGATCCGCAAAGAACTCATGATGGCACTCGACCACGCGCTCGCCGGCCGCTGGGACGAGGCGCATCAGATCGCGCAGCGCCACGAGCAAAGTCCCGTCGCCAACTGGCTGCACGCCGTCCTCCACAAGATCGAAGGCGATGCGGGAAACGCACGCTACTGGTACGCCCGCACCCACATGGACTACGAGCGCTTCCCCGATCCGAAAGTGGAATTGCGCGCCATTCACCACGAGCTGACCAAAGAGGTGTGAGGATCGGCCCGTCCTCGCCACCGCCACCACACGAATAGGGAGACCCGACGCATCATGGCCGAACATGCTGTCATCATAAGCTTCGTCGACTACGACAAGCGCTTTTTCACCGAGACGTCACGCGATCTCTCGCCGCTGTTCGCTCTGGAGGACGAGATCGAAGCACGCGTTTCGCAAGCCGGCACCGGGCACCTCGATGGCCACGAGATCGCCATCGATGGCAAGGACGGCACGATCTACGTCTATGGACCCGACGCACGCGCGCTTTACGACAGCATCAAGCCGGTCATCGAAGCCTCGGCAATCACCCGCGGTGGTGTTGCGTTCCTCTATTTCGGCGACGTGACCAAGGACGACACCAAGGTCGAGGAGATCGAGATCCCCGGCCATCTGCCGATGTGACCGTGGCGGTTACTTGGCCGCGTCACGCTCGATCAGCGACTGCCGCAGCGCTTGCGCCATGCGGGTCGAGTCGCCCCAGGTCGACAGCCAGATAAGCAATTCCGTCGCATGAGAAATAGTGCTGCGCAGGACGCGAGCGCCAATTCCGTGGACCGTAACGCCTTTGAGCTGCGTCTGCGCGTGGACCAAGTGGGCAAGTTCTTCGTCTCGAATCGAGAAGATGATGTCGTGCAGCTCCCGATCCCTGCCGGCGAGAAAATACATCTGCTCGTCGAGGTGGCGATGCACAGTCTCCTCGACAGCCGCCGTACAGATCCAAATTGCCGTTCGTCCCGCCAGGGCTGTCGCGAAGCCCAGTACGTAGCCGCCCAGACTCCAGAACTGCATGACGCGGCAAGGTCGCGATCCGCGAGCCGGCATCGCTGCGCGAAACTTGGCGCAATGATCGACTTCGTCGGCGAGCATCTCCTCGATGGCCTCGACCACGTCGGGCCACAACCGGCGCGCAACCGCAATCTGTGCGGAATAGATGCGGATGGCGCCGTACTCGCCAGCGTGATTGACGCGCACGATGCGCTTGACGGTCAGGGCGTCGCGTGCGGGAAGTACTCTCATGTGCCGGAATCCAGCTTAAACGGCGAGAAGTCCGTATCGCGGTCGTAGTGGTCGATGCCCTCCGCACGCTTCAGGAACCCGACGACCTTGTAGGTGAGCGGCGTGAAGACGATCTCCACCGAGGTCTTCAACAGGAACTGCGCCAGCATCACGGTGGGCAGCGCCTCGTTGGGAATGATGCCCGTGCCGTAGAACGCCAGCGGATAGAACAAGGCGCTGTCGACCGCCTCGCCCAACACCGTGGAACCAATCGTACGCGTCCACAGCCAGCGCCCGTTCGTCATGATTTTCATCTTGGCGAGCACGTAGGAATTGACGAACTCGCCGCAGAAGTAGGCGAACATGGACGCGGCCACGATCCGCCACGTATTCCCGAACGCGACCTCGTAGGCTGCCTGGTGCTTCCAGAACGGCGCCGGCGGCAGCGCCACCACGATCGCCGCCATCAGGCTGGCGAAGGCCAGCGCGGCAAACCCGGCCCAGATCACCCGGCGCGCCCGCGCATAGCCGTAAACCTCGGTGAGAATGTCGCCGAAAATGTAGGAGATCGGAAAGAACAGCACGCCTGCTCCGAACACGATCGATCCCAGCACCGGCAGGTCGAGCGTCGCGATCTTGGCGGGGCCGATCAGGTTGGAGCACACCAGTACCGTGACGAACGCCATCATGACGAGATCATAGTACCGGAGGCGCGGCTCGGCGGTGGTATCGTTCCCGGTCTTCATATTACCGTGCTCCCCTGCCGCCTCTGCGCTTGACAGCAACCGCCGCGCTCTCCAGATGTCGCCACCATGTACCAGGTCAAAGAGATCTTCTACACATTGCAGGGTGAGGGCGCCAACGCGGGCCGGCCGGCGATCTTCTGCCGCTTCGCCGGCTGCAATCTGTGGTCGGGCCTGGAGGCCGATCGCGCCTCGGCCCAATGCCAATTCTGCGACACGGAGTTCGTCGGCACCGACGGAACGGGCGGCGGCAAGTTCAAGCATGCCGAGGACCTCGTCGAGGCGATCGCATCAGCAGCCGGCGAGGAATCCGCACCCTCTCTCGTTGTTTTGACCGGCGGCGAGCCGATGCTGCAGGTCGACCTGCCGCTCATCACCGCCCTCCACAACGAGGGCTTCGAAGTCGCGATCGAAACCAACGGCACCATCAAGGTGCCGCGATCGATCGACTGGGTCTGCGTCAGCCCAAAGGCCGGCACCAAGCTCGTGCAGCGCGCTGGCGACGAATTGAAACTCGTCTACCCGCAAAAGGGCCTCTCGCCCGATGACTGCCTCGACCTCGATTTCGCACACCGCTTCCTGCAGCCCATGGACGGCCCCGCCCGCGACGCCAACACCGCCGCCGCCGTCGCCTACGTCAAGGCCAACCCAGAATGGCGGCTGTCACTCCAGACCCACAAGCTGATCGGCATTGCGTGAAAATGCGGCCCGACGCAACCTCAACCTCGCATGGCCATCACCATTGCCCTAACCGCCCCCGCCCGCTAAAAGCCGCCCAGTCCCCTAGTTCCTAGAACCAAGTCCCTAGAACCCATCCCATGCTCATCTACCGCGAGTTCCACTTCGAGGCTGCGCACCACCTGCCGAGCGCCCCGCCCGGGCATCAAAACGCGCGGGTGCACGGACACTCGTTCCGCGCCCGCGTCGTCGTCGAAGGCGAGCCCGATTCCGTCACCGGTCTCGTCATGCATTTCGATGAGCTTTCCGCCGCCGTCGCCGATGCGCGCGATGCGCTCGACCATCGCATGCTGAACGATGTCGAGGGCCTGAAGGCGCCGACGCTCGAGCTGATCGCCATGTGGCTGTGGAACCGCATCGCCAATCGCGTGCCGGGCCTCGCCGAGATCCACATCGCCCGCGACAGCTGTCAGGAGGGCTGCATCTATCGCGGCCCGGCGGGCGGGCGGGCGCAATTGGCGGCGGAATGACGAAAACTCCTCGATCTGCTAGTGTTGTTGCAAGCTGACGGGTCAGCCACTGCGCGAAAGGGTGCTCGATGCAGGCAGATGAAATCCAGAAGGAGTTGCGCGACATCAAGCGCAGGCTCGATCTTGCAGAAACACGGTTGTCCCAGGTGGAAGGACGCTTCGAGTTCGTCTCGGGCCAACTGCGCGACATCCAACTTTATCTGCATGCGCGGTTCGACGACCACGACAAGAGGTTCGACAAGCTCGAAGGCCGCTTCGACAAGCTCGAAGGCCGCTTCGACAAGTTCGAAGGCCGGCACGACAAGCTCGAGGGCCGCTTCGACCGCCTCGACACCAAAGTCGACGCGCTGCCGCGCGTCATCGCCGAACTGATCGGCAAGAAGGGCTGAACCGGAGATGGGACGCAAGGCGCCGGGCAGCGAGCCCAAGCTGCTTGGCAAGCAGGTCGCGCTCCCCGACAGCCCCGACAAGGCGCTGCTGGAGCGCGTCGCCAATCCGCATCCCGGCACGCACTATCTCGCACGCTTCACTGCACCCGAGTTCACTTCGCTCTGCCCGGTGACCGGGCAACCCGACTTCGCGCACCTCGTCATCGACTACGTGCCCAAGGACTGGCTCGTGGAGTCGAAGTCCCTGAAGCTCTACCTGGGCTCCTTCCGCAATCACGGCGCCTTCCACGAGGATTGCACGGTGGCCATCGGCAAGCGCCTCACCGCACTCCTGCAGCCGCACTTTCTGCGCATCGGCGGCTACTGGTACCCGCGCGGCGGCATCCCCATCGACGTTTTCTGGCAATCGGGCGCTTGTCCGCCCGGCGTCTGGCTGCCCGACCAGGGCGTCTCGCCATATCGTGGCCGCGGCTAAAGACTTACCCGTCTCGATTAATCTGCGGTCAGAACCTAACATCGTTTGATCTGAAATCTATTGTCCAAAATATGCCGTGATCCGGGAGCCGATAACCTCGACCCGCTGCGTTCCTAGGCTTGGACGACCTACTGCAGATCACGGCGGAACTTTCGCGACGGATGTCGATGGGCTCGCGCGTTAACGCAGTTATCAGTGGGGTACTCAAATGGAGACCAGTATGAAACTCACTAAGATCGTCGCACTTTCTGCCTTCGCACTTCTTGCTCCGGCTGCGGCCCAGGCCGCTCCGAGCACCGGCCTCGGCAAGGCGCCAGCTGTTGAGTCTGGCATCATCAAGGTCCACGGCCGCCATCACGAATGCGAACGCGGTCGGTTCGGCTGGCATCGTTCGCCGCGCCATGGCGTGCGCATCGAATGCCGTCCGCATCGTCCGCCTGGCGCCTACTGGATCTGGCGCTCGGAAGGCCCGCGCCACGGCTGGTATCACCGCCACGAGCGTCGCTGGCACCACTGATCTGGCAGAACAGCTAGTTCTGCATGGCCGGCTCCGCGAGGGGCCGGCCATTTTCATGCCGGCCGCTCTATGACCGAATAGGTCTGGTCGGGAAAACCCTGCGAGCCTTTGACCCGCCGCTCCGAATGCACCTCGCGCCAGCCCGATAACGATTTCACGTCGAGCACGGGTTGATCCTCGATCCGCTCGTGCAGCACGGTTCGATACAAGCGACTCACGTGTTGCAGCGCCTGCGCATAGACACTGGCGCCGCCCGCAACAAACACCTCAGGAACGCTTTTCGTTCGCGCCAGTCGCCGCGCCGCATCCAAAGCCGCTTCCATGTCCTGCATGAACCAGAACCCGTAGCCCGAGAGGTGATGGTTGCCACCGGCCTCGAGCAGATCCTCATCGCGCGTCACCACGAACAGCCAGCGGTCAGCGCCCAGCATGTTCATGTAGTGGAAGGCACGCCGGCCGACGATCACCGGGCGATGCCGCGTCACCTGCACCGCGCGATTGACGAGCCACGGACTTCGCCACGCAACCGAATGCACCGGGCCGCAAACGGCATTGTTTTCAGACATCAACGCGATCATCGCCGTGACGGGTTCTGCGCGTAAAGCCTTTACGGTCATATTGGAACTTTCCTGTTCGATGAACTCGACGCATGAAACCGCCGAACAACTCATGCAACCAATCTGTGCCAGCCCATTAAACAGAGCGATCAACCGAATGATCAGCGCTATGCGAAACGTGTTGCCGGTCCAGTGCGCCGAGACTTTGACGCCATGGATGCATATTGCGCCGCAATATCGATCCCCACGAACAACTTCAGCTAGAACATCCCCCCGTGAACCGAGCACCTAGTGTTCGGGATCGAACATTTGATTCCCGGGCGAAGGTCGGCAAATGTTTGTGAATCCCCGACACAAACAAGATGAAGACTAGGGTTCCGGGCTGACACGCCGGTGCCCGAAAGCGAACCAGGTGTCAGTGTCGGAACACTAGTCGATGGTGGCGTCAGGCGTTGAAACCGCAGCACGCACCACGCCGAAATTGCCGACGACATCATCTTGAGCATCCTGTGAATTGCACGTCACGAGATCATCAATGCGAAAATTATCGCGGTGGTGAACGATGAATTGTGAAAACAATGGGGCACAATTTTGCACTCGCAGAGAGCCATCTCGCGCGATTATCGACGAAAATTCTTGCGGCGCCCCGCACCTTGCAACCGTGCTGAGCACATAACCACCACGCAGCGTTGACTTTTTTCCGCCATGCGAATCGCCTCGAAATGCCTCAGCACACTTTACTTGGGGGCATTGATGACCGGACTTCCAGAGAACATCGAACAATTGCTGACCGAGCTCGTTGAAAAGTCTCGTCACGAGATGAATATCATGCTGGCACTCGCCGACGCTATCAGGCGCACGGACGAGCAACTCCTGCGCGAAGTGCGCAACGTGACACTTCATCACGAGATGCGTCGCGAGGAGATCAAGGGCGAACTGCAAACTCTCGCCACAAGGCTCTGCTCGCTGCCCGGCCGTCAGCTTCCCGACACCACCAATGGATCGCTGCACCGGCAGCACAACGCGATCTCCGACCGCAATCATCATAACGGTCCGCCGCCGCTGTCGCGCAAGAACTGGCCGCATCCCGCTGACGAAATTGACGCCGAATTGCACGAGACATTCGGCACGCCGATGCCGCGTCATTGATCGTTCGGGCGTGCGCCGTGGAAACGCAGTCGACCTCGCCACGCACTTTGGGCCTTGAATGACCCTGAATGCGCTGCCCGCGCTCCTGTTGAAGGCAACGCGCACGTTGCACTGCATGTGTCTCTGGTTCCTTCCGTTGCCATGTGTTCTTGGTGTGTGAGCGAACGATGTGCTGTCACGCCTCGAGAAGCATCATGGCAATTGAGCATGGTTGTGACATCGGCGGTATCAGCGGCAACGCGCGGTTCGGGTGCGCGGTCAAGGTCGTCACGCTCTGCTCTGCACGTGTCACGCTTGAATTTGTCGTGCGGCTCATCCGCGGATGACCGCCCCGAGGCCAAATAGTTTGGCGTACCTCGGCCCGGCTCGTCGGGGGCGGAAGATACCGAATTGGGGCATGTTTAGCTGAAGTGTAAGCGGTCGAGCCGTGAAAAACATGCTCAAGACAATAGACTGGAGCGCGTTCGCGATTCGATCAGATGCGAACAAGTTCTAGCGGCACGCAACGTTCCGTGTCTCTCACCGCGTTGTGGCTAACCCTTGTCTGTGTGTTCTTGGCGACATGGAACACCAGAGCATCATGATAGCGTCCGCCTATGAGTGACTCGTTTGCACGCGATCTTCCGACACGTTTGAACTACGGCGCACCCCCGCCGCAGTCGATGGCGCGCGCCAAATATTTGCGCGATTGGAACACGGTTCGGCGCGCACGCTTCAACGCGGCCAAGCGCTTCGAGCGTAAGAATGAGGCGAGTACGCTGGCCTTCGCCATCGCCGGCATCGTCGGCTTCCTGGTGCCGGTCTACACCTTGATCTTTCGCGACGACATCTCGCAGCACGTGAAAAACGTCCTTGATTTCACGGCCTACATAACGGGTGCGATGTCGTTGATCCTCGGCCTGATCGAGCAGGCCAAGGAGCACTCGGCCAAGGCGCTGCGCTTCGATACCTGCGCCCGCCAGATCAACAGCGTCCTGCGCCGGCTCGCCACCACGCCAACCGTGACGGATCAGGATCTGCAGCCGTTTATCGCGCAATACGAGAAGGCGCTGGAGGATTGCGGCGACAATCACGACCAGATCGACCACGAGATCGCCAGGACCCAGATGGCGATCGACGAGGCAACCTCGCGCATCGACAAGGAGGAGGCGGAGAAGCGCCTCGTGCGGTTGAAGTGGCGCGAGTGCGCGGAAACCTATTGGCTCCACGTCTTCATCTGGTGCACGCCCATCATCATCGGCTTGATCATCGGCGTCACATCTGCCGGCTCGAACGCGCCGGTGCTGCCACCCCTTCCGCGGTGATACAGTACAACTTCCGCTAAAGCTTCGATGATCCCGCTCCGGCCGACTCAAAAGCTGGCTGTGGCAGTTCAGCCGCGCTTTCAAGCCGACCAACCCAGCCTATACGCTTTGATGAGCATATATACCTGGGGAAAATGATCTCAGCAGATTTTCGTCGATAACAACTTGTGATTGCGTTGCTTAAGAACGCATTCAATCCTCACCAGGGCACCTGGAGCAAACATGAAGGTCTTTATTAGTTGGAGCGGCGAAAGAAGTGGGGGCTTGGCCAAGGCTCTCAAGGATTGGTTTCCGCTGGTTCTGGACAATCTGACACTTTGGCTATCAAAAGCAGACCTGCAGGCTGGCGACCGGTGGAGTATAGAAATTGCAAAAGAGTTAGAGGCTTCAAATTTTGGCTTACTCTGCATTACGAGAGAAAATCTCAATGCCCCTTGGATTTTATTTGAAGCAGGTGCACTCGCCAAATCCATGCAAGATGGTCGCGTAATTCCACTCTTGCTAGATGTTGACTTCAAAGAGATCACGGGGCCACTTGCTCAATTTCAATCAAAGAAATTCGATTCCAGTGGCATGAAGGAACTCGTTCTCAGTCTAAACAAAGTATGCCCGAACTCTGTTCCCGAACATACAGCTGAGCGGCGCTTCGATGCACTTTGGGCAGACCTTGAAAAACAAGTCGCAAACATACCAAAAGCCAAGGGTGCGTCGCCATCTAAGCAATCACGTCCGCAGGGAGATATTCTTGAGGAGCTCGTTGCTGGAATTCGTCACTTAGACATGAGAATTCGCGACCTATCGGACGACGATCGCATGCTGAGACGCAAGCACCGGAAGCACCTAATTTACCCGCGAATGGTATCAGATATTTCGCTACGCATTTCCCAATACCCGAACGATTCAGTGCAGCTACTACTACTGACGAGCCTGCTTCGCGACGAGATCCCCTGGTTCTATGAACTCGCCGCCGAAGTATACAGAACAAGTAGACACGGCCACGGAAAGCTGGCGCATCGAGCGCGCCGGCAGTTTCTTGAAGCGCTTGATCTGCTAGAACGCGGGCCCTTCCGGGAAGAATTCGGCATTGATCCCTATATACTCGACCGAATTCGCTCGGAACTCGAATCAATGGAACGACTACACCGAGCAATTCAACCGCCGCCCAAAGAATTGCAAATGGATCCTTTGCAAAACAACGCACCAGATACTTCGACAGTAGAGACTTCCGAAGGCAAGCAGTCCGATTGATTTCTGTCCTCACCCCCGCAAATCCGGCGGCGTGCCCTCGGCCTTCAGCATCGCCACGGCTTCATCGAGGCTCATGACCTTCTGATCCTGCGAACCTAAGCGCCGGATCGAAACCTTCTTCTCCTCCGCTTCGCGCTTACCCACCACCAGCATCACTGGCACCTTCTGAAGCGAATGCTCGCGCACCTTGAGATTGATCTTCTCATTCCTGAGATCGGTCCCCGCGCGCAGGCCCGCCGCACCGAGCGCCGCCGCCACCTCGCCCGCGTAGGCATCGGCATCCGATACGATGGTCGCCACCACCGCCTGCACGGGTGCGAGCCACAACGGGAAGTGCCCGGCGTGGTTCTCGATCAGAATGCCCGTGAAGCGCTCCAGCGAGCCGAACATGGCGCGGTGGATCATCACCGGCGTCACCTTGGCCGAGTGTTCATCGATGTAGAACGCACCCAAGCGGCCGGCGAGATTGAAATCCACCTGCGTCGTGCCGCACTGCCATTCGCGCCCGATCGCGTCCCGCAGCACATATTCGAGCTTCGGCCCGTAGAACGCACCTTCGCCCGGCTGCAGCGCCGTTCTGATGCGACCGTTCGAGCGCCGCGTCACCTCGTCGAGCACGTCGGACAGCGCCTTCTCCGCCTTGTCCCAAAGCTCATCGGCGCCGACCCGCTTCTCCGGCCGCGTCGACAGCTTGATGAAGATGTCCTCGAAGCCGAAGTCCTTGTAGATCGACAGCATCAGATCGTTGATCTTGAGGCATTCCTCCATGATCTGGTTCTGCGCGATGAAGATGTGCGCATCATCCTGCGTGAAGTGGCGCACGCGCATCAGGCCGTGCAGCGCGCCCGACGGCTCGTAGCGATGCACCTTGCCGAACTCGGCGATCTTCAGCGGCAGGTCGCGGTAGCTCTTCAAGCCATGCTTGAAGATCTGCACATGCCCCGGGCAGTTCATCGGCTTGCAGCAGAACACGCGCTCGTCGGGAAGCACAGTCGTGAACATGTTCTCGCCGTAGTTCTCCCAGTGCCCCGACAGCTCCCAGAAGTGCTTCTCCATCATGTCGGGCGAGTTGACCTCGACATAGCCCGCGCGTTGCTGCGCACGCCGCATGTAGGCAATGAGGTTCTGGAACAGCGTCCAGCCCTTCGGGTGCCAGAAGACCGAACCCGGCGCCTCCTCCTGGAAATGATAAAGATCCATCTCGCGGCCGAGCTTGCGGTGGTCGCGCTTCTCGGCTTCCTCGAGCTGCGTCAGGTAGGCCTTGAGGTCATCCTCGGAAGCCCACGCCGTGCCGTAGATGCGCTGCAGCTGCGGCTTGCTCGAATCGCCGCGCCAATAGGCGCCAGCGAACTTCTGCAGCTTGAATGCCTTGCCGATCTGCCCGGTCGAGGTCATGTGCGGACCGCGGCACAGGTCGAACCACTGGCCCTGTTTGTAGATCTTGACGTCCTCGCCCTCGGGAATCGCATCGACGAGCTCGACCTTGAACGCCTCGCCCATCCGGGCGAACGTCTCCTTGGCCTTGTCCCGGCTCCAAACCTCCTTCGAAAAAGCCGCGTTCCGGGCGATGATCTCGCCCATCTTCTTCTCGATTCTAGCGAGATCGTCGGGGTGGAACGGCTCAGCCTTGGCGAAGTCGTAGTAGAAGCCGTTCTCGATCACCGGGCCGATCGTCACCTGCGTGCCTGGCCACAGCTCCTGCACCGCTTCCGCCATCACGTGCGCGCAATCGTGGCGGATCAGTTCCAAAGCCTCCGGATCCGTGCGCGTAACGATCTTGATGGAGGCATCGGCTTCGATCTTGTCGGCAAGATCGGCAAGCTGGCCGTCGCGCACAATCGCCACCGCCTTCTTCGCGAGGCTCTTGGAGATGCCTTCCGCCAGCGCCGTGCCGGTGATGCCTTTGGGGTAGCGGCGCTCTGCGCCATCGGGGAATCGTAGCGTGATCTCGCTCACGGGGCCCTCCTCTCACTCTCTGCCAACCACGCAGGTAAGATGGCTTGATGTGTCTTGTGCGCTGTGAACGCGTCACTGCGCCGAAACGGGCTTGTGCACATTGGAACCGCAAGCTGTCAAGCACGAGCGGCCGCCCTCGCAATCGGATCCTCGGCACGCTGTTTCAAATGTTCAAGAGGCCGACACGCAACCCCGGCACAAACCCTTGATTTCATTTATCTCCAACTCAGCATAACACTGAATGGACACAATTAAGCCACGGCAACTCCCGTATTGCGCCCCACTGCCGCCGCCACCGCTCGCGCACAGTTTGGGGGTGCCGCCTGCCGCGACGGCATCGCTTTGACAGCGTTCAAGGGGTTGATGCGGCACCTGGATTTTCAGGCTGACTTCGGGGGAATTCAATGTTTGTTTCGCTGGATGGCGGGGCCCGGCCCTGCTGCCTGTAGACGCTCTCAGGGCGCCCTGGTGGCCCCACGCGTCGACGGCACCATGAACAGGTCAGGCGGAGAGCGACCCTGGCCCGGCTCCAGCAAGTATCTACCCCCCAGAACGCGGCCTGATCCGGTCTCGATCGGGAGTTGAGTTATGCGTTCCGCATTGCCTGACCATCCCTGTCGGTCAACGGCGATCACAACACCGCGCTGGCCGGGCGCCCGTGTTGCAATGGCGCTCGTCGTATTCGCATCCGTCATAACCGCGAACATGGCGGCGAGCCTCGGCCCGTCGCTTGCCGTTCCTCGCAATGCAACCGCCTTAACGCTGATCGCTGGCGCTCCCGACGAAACCACGCTCGATATCGCTCACGAGCTTTCCACCGCACTCGACGATGGCAGCGGCCAGCGCATCATGCCTGTGGTCGGTCGCGGCGGGACAAGAAACGTCGAAGATCTCCTGAAGCTGGACAGCTTCGATCTGGCCGTCACGCAGGTCGACGCGCTCGATCACTTGAGATCAGCCGGCAGCTTGGGCCCGCGCCTCGATACACGCATCGGCCTGATCGCGAAGCTGCATGAAGCGGAGATGCACGTACTCGCCGCACCCGGCATTGACAAGCTCGAGGACCTCTCCGGCAAGACCGTCAATTTGTGTCCCTTGGGCTCAGGCACCGAATTCACGGCCCGCACGATTTTCAACCGGCTGGGGATCAAGGTCCGCAGCATCAATGTCACTCACGCGGCAGGCCTGGCCAAGGTCGCCGCCGGCGAGATTGCCGCTACCGTCCTGGTGACAGGAAAACCCGCCCGCACGCTCGCCGCCCGCAACCTGCCCAAGGGCGTCAAGCTGATCGGCGTGCCATACCCCGCCGCCCTTGAAAGCGACTACCTGCCGTCCGCGCTCACCGCCGACGACTATCCGGGTCTGATCACAGGTGACAAGCCCGTTGAGACCATCGCGGTCGGCGTCGTGCTGGCTGCGATGCTTCCCACCGGCAACGACGATCGCGACACCCGCATTGCCGCATTCGTCGGCACGGTGTTCGCGGGGTTCAATACGTTTCAAGGCCCCACCTACCATCCCAAGTGGCGTGAGACCAACTTGGCGGCCACGGTGCCGAGCTGGACGCGTCATCCCGCCGCCGTCAAGTGGCTCGAGGCCAAGGGCCTTGCCGCAGCGCCGACGCAACCAGAGGCCACCGCTGCCGTCCCGCAGCCGCCGCAATCGGCTCCGGCAAAGACGTCTGACCCTGTCGAAGCCTATGCCAGGGCCAATCGCGCAGCGGCCGGAAATCCCGTCGAGCAGGAGCGCCTGTTCAAGGAGTTCCTCAACACGGGTCAACCAACCAAACCGAAAGAGGCCGCGGCAGCGACCTCCACCAGACCCTGACCACGAAGCAAGTCCGAAACTGCAAATTGAGTGATCGCACCGGATGTTCAAAATGAAGTTTCGCCGCGCCAACACAGCCAGCCCCTCCATCAAGGAGCTGCTGGAGGCATTGGATGACGAGGAGCGCAACGCCGCGCAGCTTCGCGCCATGCCACCACCAAATCCATATCATCCGCAAAATTTC
>JBGANK010000046.1:0-26750 GCA_044222395.1 Hyphomicrobiaceae bacterium
GTTGCCGTGGTGCAGCGCCGGATCGGCGACCTCGGCGATGTCCAGGCGCTTGGTCAGGAACCGGATGCGGCGGTCGATCTCGCGCAACCGCTTCTTGCCGTAGAGATAGTCGCCGTTTTCCGAGCGGTCGCCATTGCTCGCCGCCCAGGCGACGACCTCGACCATCTTCGGCCGCTCGCCGTCGATCAGGTCGGCAATCCGCCAGTCGGACGCAGCCGTGTTGGCGGCGATGATCGGATCGCGATAGAGCCCGAGCAGGCTCATCGCGGTCGAGACGACGCCTGAGCGCTCGTTCTCGCTCTTGTTGAGAAGCTCGCGCGCGATCGACGCCACCACCGGATGGGGTTCAGGCGCTTCGGCGCTGCCAACGTGGTTCGTCGTCAGCATGATGCGCAGCGTGCGCTCGATCGAGCGGCCCGGATCGGCAAGGAAGGTCGCGACGCGGTTAAGCGTCTTTTCCTCCTCCGCGTAGAGCACGTGCAGGATGGCGCCCGTCAGCAGCGCGTGGGCGGTCTTCTCCCAGTGGTCGCGCCGCTCGCGCGCGCCGTCCGGATCGACGAGGATATCGGCGATGTTCTGGACGTCGCGGACCTCGCGCGTGCCACTCCGCACCTCGAGGAGCGGATTGAAGCTCGACGAACTGGGCCGCGTCGGATCGAACAGCAGGCAGTGCGAGAACCGCGCCCGCCACCCGGCGGTCAGCTCCCAGTTCTCGCCCTTGATGTCGTGGACGATCGCCGAGCCGGGCCAGGTGAGCAGCGTCGGCACGACGAGGCCGACGCCCTTGCCCGAGCGCGTCGGAGCGACGGCGAGCACATGCTCCGGCCCGTCGTGGCGCAGATAGCGCTCGTCGTAGAGGCCGAGCACGATGCCGCGCTCGTCAAACAGCCCGGCGGCCTTGATGTCGGAAAACTCCGCCCAGCGGGCCGAGCCATAGGTCGTGGCCTGCGCCTTCGACCCGGCCCGCCGGACGGCTCCCCCGATCGCGATGAGCGCCGGCACGATTCCGCCTAGCGCCGCGAGCATCCCGGCGCGGTTGAAGACCTCCGGCGCCTGGGCCTCGAACGTGAGCCACCAGGGGAAGATCTTCCACGGCGCGTAGAGGGGCAGGCCGAGCGCCGTCGTCCAGGCCGGCCCGAGGGCGGGCTGATGCCCGAGCTCGGCTGCGGCCCACTGGGTGGCGGCCCACAGTGCTGCGATCGCGATCGCGGCCGACAGGCCGGCCTCGGCACAGGCGCCGCCAGGGAACGCGGGATCGCGGTGATTGGGGTGTAGCGGGGTGTAGTGGTGGAGCGTGTAGCGCGCGGCAGTTTATGGAGAAGTCTGCACGAAGCTCGCAATCTGGCGCAGAGGGTTCAGAGCAACGAAGCGGACTGGCTCAATTGTCGCCATGGCCAGCTCGGAGGCAACGTTCTTCTGGTCCACTCAGGTTCAGGGGCTCCTGACCGCAGCAATTCGTCAAGTCTCAAGGCGGAACTTCAGAAACCGAGCCCCGGCATGATCGACTTCGCCGGCGAACTTGGCTCCGAGACGGATAAGTGCTCCGAGGTTCTTGCGTGACGGAGGCACAAGGAATGTCACAAACGGAATTCTCGGGTCAGCTCTGGCGACCATCAGTGCTTTCTGAGTAATCCGTGCACCCAGCCCGAAAAGCTCGGGCCTCAGCACCAAGCCGAAGTCCCACTCATCTCCCTCCTTCTGAAACCCGCCCCAACCGGCATAGGCGCCTTTAAGCAGGATAGCCCAATGCCCGAGGCCGTCGCGGTGCCAGTATGCCTCCTTCGTCGCAAGAAAGTCGGCAAGCGTTTCGTCGTTCCATTCGAAGGTGAGCAGAGGCATGTGCCTTCCGACACGGGGGTCGGACATGTGCGCAATGATCTCCTCGCGCGGGATGTCCCGCAACTGGCCAAAGGCTATTCCGTCTCCCGAGTTGCACATTGTATCGATATCCAAGCTGGCTACGGATCGAAGACGAGGCGCGACTTCATCCGAGGAGTCACGAAGTCGATGAAGGCTCTCAGCTTCTGCGGCATGGACCGCCCGGCTCGATAGACGAAGCTGACCGGTGTCGGCGAGGGCTCGAATTCGCGCAGGATCAGTTTCAGCTTCTTCGCCCGGATCGCGGGTAGCGCCTGATAGCAGAGAAGTCGTGTGACACCGAGCCCCGCAGCGGCCGCGTCGGCCGCCGCGTCAGCGGCACTTGCGGATAGGCGCGAGTGCACCGGAATACGCTTCACGGATTTGCCGACCCGGAAGGACCATTCATGCGGCGATTCGAGCGCGGTGAACGTTATGCACGCGTGATGGCGTAGGTCATCGGGTGACGAGACGGGACTTGCACCCTTGAGATATGCCGCGCTGGCACAGACGACGCGCCGGATTTCCCCCAGCTGGATCGCTTTGAGGCCGCTGTCGGGCAGATCGCCGACACGCAATGCAATGTCGATGCCCTCGTCGGCAAGGTTGATCACCTCGTCACCCAATTGAAGCGCGACATCGACCTCGGGATAGGCCCGCAGGAATTCGGTGATGATCGGAGCGAGGTAAATCCGCCCCAGACTGACGGGCGCAGCCACGCTCAGCGTCCCGCGCGGCGAGGTGTATTCGCCGGTCACCAGTCGTTCTGCTTCTCCCAGTTCTTCCAGCAGCCGTCGCGCAGTCTCGAAGTACCGCTGGCCGGTTTCGGTGAGCGTGACCGAGCGAGTCGTTCGGACAAGCAGTTGCACACGTAGGTGACCTTCGAGTTCCGACACCCGCCGGCTCACGGTGGCCAACGGCGTGCGCAGGTGCCGCGCGGCAGCGGAGAAGCCTCCTGCTTCGACGACGGCGACGAACGCCGACATGGCTTCGAGACGATCCATCCTGGTCTTCCAAAAATGGAACAATGGTTCTCAGCTTTACAGAATAGTGCGCGATCTTGGAATAGTTCATTGAAGGGGCACTGGCCGGTCAGGCCGCGTTTCAAGCCACTCGGAGAGGCAAGCCCCATGACCCGGATCAACACCATCCCCGCGATCGCCGAAGCCCCGGAGGCGGCCAAGCCATTGCTCGAAGATGCCAAGAAAAAGCTCGGCTCGGTCCCCAACCTCTTCAGGGTCATTGCCAACAGCCCGGCCGCGCTGCGCGGGTATTTCGCAATGGTGGAGGCTCTGTCGAAGGGAAGCCTCGAATCCAAGACGCATGAACGCATTGCGCTGGCCGTCGCGGAGATCAACGGCTGCAGCTACTGCCTGTCCGCACACTCCTATCTCGCGCGGCATGTTGCCAAGCTGGATGACGCAGAATTAACAGCCAACCGAAACGGATCGTCCAACGATCCCAATGCCGAAGCCGCCGTGCGCTTTGCCGCAACCGTCGTGCGCGAGCGCGGCCATGTCAGCGACGCTGATGTCGCTGCCGTCAAGGCAGCCGGTTTCGACGACGCGCAACTGGTCGAGATCGTCGTGCACGTCGCTCTCAACACGCTGACGAACTACGTCAACGAAGTTGCCCTCACCGAGATCGACTTCCCCGCCGTGACGCCGCGCAAAGCAGCGTGACCGACGGGTCGGCGGAGCCTCCGTCCTGACAGTTCGGACGCTGCCGCAGGAATGATCGACCGCAGCCGAAGTCAGGATCGGACGCGGAGCTTCAACCGCAATGAGTCCTTCAGACCAGGAGAACAGACATGACCAAGAAGAACGCACTGTTTGCGGCTCTCGCCGTGTCGAGCGCCATCTTTGCAGGAGCGGTCGCCCCCGCTCATGCCGGCCCGGATGTCAATACGACGGCCGGACTTGTACTGGCGGATGGCAAGCCCGCCCCTGGCCTCGCCGTTCATGGCTACGATGTCGTGGCCTATCAGGCGGAAGGCAAGCCGGTTCGCGGCAAAGCCGAGTTTGCCACTGTTCACAGAGAGGCAACGTATCGCTTCGCCAGCAAAGCCAACCTCGACACCTTCAAGGCCAATACCGCCAAGTATGAACCGGCCTACGGCGGCTACTGCGCTTACGGCGTTTCTGTCGGCGCCAAGTTCGATGGCGATCCAAACTTCTGGAAGGTCGTCGACGGCAAGCTCTACCTCAACCTCGACAAAGGCATTCAGCAGGCCTGGCTGAAGGATGTGCCCGGGGCGATCAAGAAGGCCGAGGCGAACTGGCCGGGCATCAAGGACAAACAGCCCTCAGAGATCAACTGAAGCATCACCCTGCGGCTGCGCCGGACGTGCGGCGCGGCCGTCGGGCAAATTGATGGAGAAATCCGATGCGTTTCGTCACCAGAACCATGCATGCCTACCTGGACTATCCGGTTGCGCTGAGCCTCATGGCGTTGCCGTTCATTCTCGGACTCGGCATGTCCAACCCGCTGGCAAAATGGCTCGCGGTCGGGACCGGCCTAGCAGCCCTGATCCTGACGGTGTTCACGGACCACGAGTTGGGCGTCATCCGCGTCCTGCCGTACTGGTTGCATCTGGCCGTCGATTTTCTTGTCGGCGTCGTGTTCATCACCGCGCCGATCGTATTGGGCTTCGAAGGTCTCGATGCCCTTTACTACTGGGCCAATGGCGCGGCGGTGCTGCTTGTGTGCAGCCTGCACAAGCCCCAGACGACAATGCACCCGGCTTTGGGGGCCTAAAGCGATTTACGAAGTGGGGTGGCGGCTGCGCACGCCGCTGCCCTCCTTCTCCGAATCAATCGCAGTCCAACATGATTGGGCTGCGCAGTGACGACTTCTCTCGCTCGTCGTACACTCCTGTCCGTCCAGGCTCAAGGCAGACGACGGGTCGGCTATATGAGCCGCCTCGCCGCCTCCACGCAGCCCGCCCCTCACGCCGCCGCGCGCTCGCGTGCCAGCATCGGCCGCGAGGTATACCCGGCCATCGGGAAGCGCACGTAGCGCGGCAGCCAGCCGTCGACCTTCTTGCGGCTGTCTCCGTCAAGCGCCATGCGGATGATCGCCTTTTTCTTCGCGCCGGTCTCGGTCAGGTAGGTGCGGGCCGCCGTGTCGCCGATGACTTCGGCGAGCATGGCGCCGATGGCCTCGCGGTCGCGGCACACCTCGAAGAACATTTCGTCGGGCTGCCAGTGGGCGCCGACATCGACGGCGAGCGCTGCGCCCAGCGTGTCGATCAGCCCCGTGCCCATGGCCAGCGTCTCGGCCATGGCGACGGCGAGCAGCGCCAGCACGTCGTCGTCCGGCAGGTCCATGAGCTTGGACAGGATGTCCGCCGTGCGCGCGCCGCTGGCGTCGGGCGAGACGAGCGCCTCGTCCTCGCGGCCGAGCCTTGCCAGCGCTTGCGCCTTGCGCTCCGCGAATGCGGTGTTCGTGGGCAGGCTGTCGCGCCACGCGGCGATGGCCTCGCTGGCGGGTGTTTGCGGCTCGGCTGAGACCGTCCACAGCTGCGATCCGCCCAGCATATGTGCGAGCACGAGCCTGAGGGCGATCCCCGGCGCGTAGGCGAGGGCAAGGCGCACCGTGCCGTGGCGGAGGATATCGACGACGTTGGCGAGCGGCGCGCTCAACTCCGGCCGCTCGCGCGCCTCGGGCTCGGGCGTGTCTTCTTGAGCGCTGGCTGGCCGCCGCGATGCGGCCGACCGCCCGCGCGGCGTGAGGCCCTTGTACACCGTCACGTGGCCATCGGCGCCGACCTCGATGATGACCGCGCCGCCCTTGGCTTTCGAGGCGGGCTCGTAGTCCCAGGACGCGAACCGCTCGCTCGGCGGGACGACGGCGACCTCGCGCCAGCCGGACTCGGCGAGCTTGTCCTGCATCTCGGCAATCGCCGCGTTCTGGAGGCGCCAGAATTCATCGGCGTCGGTGAAGTAGCGATCCTCGCCGAACAGGTCGGTGGCAATGGCGCCGGTGTAGGCGACCTCATCGAACAGGGCGGCCTTGGTGCTGATCTCGGCGCCGCCGAGCAGCCACGCTTTCAGCTGCCAGAAGGGCGGCGGCGTCTCGTCCGGATCGGTCGCGAGGCGGACCCAGGCGCGCTGGCGCTCCTTGGTGGCGAGCGTCAGGAGATGGAGTGTGCGGGCGTCGATCTCGCCCTGACGGTAGAGGCGGCGGATGTCGGGGATGAGGTTGGCGAGCGCCAAGCGCCGCTCGACGATGCGCTCCGAGATGGCGAAGTGCGCGGCGATGTCGGCGACGGCGAGCCCCTTGCGCCGCAGCGCTAGGAAGGCCTCGTGCTGGTCCATCTCGTCCATCGGCACGCGCTCGATGTTCTCGGCGAGCGAGGCCTCGACGGCTGCTGCGTCATCGCCTGCCGCGAGGACGACGCAGGGCACGGGATCGGCGGCGTCGTGGCCGTCCTGGCGCAACGCTCGTGCGGCGAGGTAGCGGCGCTGACCGGCGACGACCTCGTAGCCGTCGCCCGTCTCGCGGACGAGCAGCGGTTGCAGGAGGCCGAGCGCTGCAATCGAGGAGGCGAGGCTCGCCACGTCCTTGGCGCCATGCTTGCGGACGTTGAGCCGGGAGACCTTGAGGGCATCGAGCGGGATGTGCTGCAGGGTGGCGGGCATGGGTGTTCTCCGGTCATGTATCGGGTATCGGGGGATCGGGTTTGCGGACCCGCGCGCGTTCCTCGCGCGCACGGGCGCTTCGCGTGTTGGTGCGCGCGTTCAGGCGGCGGCCAACTGGCGGGCTTTCTGCTGCAAGCCGTCGAGGTAGGTCACGGCCTCTTGCGCCTTGGCGGCTGCCGTGAACACGGCGCGGCTGTCGGCCTTCATCACGGTCAGCCAATGGCCGATGTAGCGGGCGTGATCGGGATGGGGCTCGGCGGCGATACCGAGCCGGGCGCACAGGAACGCGGCGCCGGTCTCGGCCACTTATCCTGACAGTTGAGTATGGCAGCTGCACCATGATCGGCATCGAACATGGTGCATTGCCGGCAGCGACGTTCAGGCCGCTTGGTCTTGATCGTCGTCTGGCAGGTCTGCCCCAACGTGGAAATCGCTGTCCTGCTCGTCGTCGCCGTCCTCGTCAACCACGTCATCCGGTTTGACGGTTAGCTCGCCTGTCTTGAGCCATGTTTCGAAGCGGGGAAGACCGGCGTGCCAGTGAGCACTCGGATCGGTAATCGCTTGAATGTGCTTTGCGAGAACGGCGAGTTTGTACGGGTTCTCGACCTTCACAGCCTCCAGATCAGTAATGATCAGTTTTTCGTCCGGACTATCGGGCGTCACAATCCCGAGCGCATTGACGAACAGCGGCGCGCTCCGCTGGATGCGGCCGCGGCGATGCTGCCGCCCGATGCGATACAGTGCGATCGCGGTGTTGGCATCCTTCGGGCCGAGGCTGCCCGCATAGCGCGCGAACCACTCGGGCGGCGGGCAGTAGCCAAGCTGAAGGTCCTGCTCGTGAGGCGGCCTGCGATCATTTTCGAGCAACGCATCGCACACGCCGGCACAGAGCTTGCGAACATAGCGAGTCGACAGCCCGAGGTTCAGACCGTTGGGTCGCATGGCGAGCGCGGTGAGGTGCGCGCAGGCAAAGGTCAACTGATGCTTTTCGCTCAGTTTCGTCGAGCGGGCAGCACGCTTGGCGAGCTCGCGAATCCGCTTACGGCAGGCCTTTGCCAACCGAAAAACATCGGATGCAAGCTCTGTACGGACTGTTGTTGCGGCTTGGTCGTCGAGGGTTTGAAGGTACTTGTCGATCAGTCCGAGCGTCGCGGTTAGCCGTATGGCTGGCAGGTCTTCGGCATTCTTGTCATTGAGTAGTGCGCGGGTTCCGGCAACGGCATAGGCCAGGTACCCAGCATCGAAGCGGGGATTGGCCACGGCGAAGCGTGCAAGGTCCCAATTGGGCTTCTCGAATATGCAGCTTAGCTGGGTTTGATAGTGATGCCGAACGTTACCGTAACGACCCATGACCTTCATCCAGCGGCCGCGGCCGTGGCGGCGCTTGGTCTCAGCCTCCAACTCGTCGATGGCTGCCAGATGAAACTGGGCCTCGTGGACAGACGCTGGGTCCGCAGTGTCTTGGTGAATGACGCCGGGCACAGCCGCCGGGGAACTGCTTGCAACCTTCTGATCGAGGTGCGGGGCGAATGCCAGGCCTGCTCGCATGTGCGCTTGAGCGAACTCGGCTGGCTTGAGCCGGTTTTGCTGCAGCGCCTGACGAGTCGCGGGCGAGAGGAAATACCGACCGCCGACGTAGAGCAGGTGGCCCGCCTTGGTCGCTTCCGCAAGCCAGGCTCGGACCGTGTTGTGATTGAGTTGGCTTGGGTCGACCATATTCAAGGCCATGGTCTGCGTGAAGCCGAAACGGAAGACATTGAGCTTGCGGTAGATGTCGCGCTTCGTCCGTTCCGGCGCCTGCCCAGTCGGCAGCAACGAGCCGAGATGCCCATCGGTGACGATGAGGATGCGGGTCTGGCCTATCTGCTTTTTCCAAGCCTCGCTGGGTGTAGGACGGACATGGCGGCCGAGCTTTTCGGGCAAGAACAGCTGATTGAACTCAAGGTGTTCGTCGAAAGGAATCGGTGAGCGCGTCTTCAGCTCGGACCCGGACGGTAGCACGAAGACAATAACGTCCGGTGCCTTGCGGTACACGTGGTTGCGGTCGGGGTCTGTCTGATTGAGCACCTGCCCCAGGATGCTCATGGCCTCCTCGGTATCCGAGGCATTGAGTAGCGACTGGAGTTCCCGAGGATGGGCGCCTATGGCACCAAGCAGCGCCGTCAACAGGCGTGCGCGTGGCTCGTCATGGACCATGCGGAAGAATACAATCGAGCGTTTGGCGGGGCGGTGCTCTTGCGCGTAGGTCCACTCCTCGTTGAGGTAGGTGAGCGCCGCCACAATGTGCCTGACAGTGATGGCGGACGGCACGCGGGTGACGGTGCTGTTGTTCGTTCTGAGGAAGGCGAGGGCCTTGACGACTCCCACCTCCGTCCGGTCGATCGGACCCGCTTGGTAAAGCATGGCATGGAGCAGGTCGGGTGCGCGCACGGCACGATACCGGCGCCACTTCGCACCGTATGTAATGTCGGCAACTGTCGATAGTGTCTGTGCAAACAGGGTCTCAACGAATGTGCCCTGATCGCGGCGCTTCGCCTTGATCGCTTCAATCAATGCGGGTGCTTCAGAGCCCTCTGAAAGCGCGACCTTCGGAAGGACGACTGTTGTAAACTGCTTGGCCAGGAGCGCCCACTCATACTTCTTCGTGATGCCGGTCACGGGGCCGATGAGTCGATCGAGGTTGCGCAATTCAAGATCATGCTTGCCATGTGCGCGCGTCCCCGGAATCGGGATGATCCCCAGGAGCTTCCAGGGTTGTGTCGGCTGGATCAAGTCGTCTGGATTGATCGTGGACCCTTCGTAGCGGTCCAGACCTTTGGTGCGGCGATCAACCGGGTCGCCGATTGTGCCTGAGACGACGACAGCAGGCATAGCGTCGATGCCGGAGAGTCGGCCGAGTGCGATGATGGCCACATAGGCCTCGAGGCTTCTGCCGGCGATGTAGGCTCCAAACGCTGGTCCGAATGGTGCCGTAATGGCGGCCGCCGGCGCGGTGTCGACTATGAGCTGGGCTCGATCGACATGTTTCTTCAGTGCCTTCGATGCGCCGCCGTTCTGGCTGAGCCAAAGATCCTTTGCAGCGCAGATAGATGTCTTAAGAGCGGCAGCGAACTGGCGTTCGCCATCATCGCCGTCACCCAGCTTGATGGCCGGAGAATTGTTGACCTCGACCTCATCCGGATTGCCGTACCTTATGTCGATGGCCAGTGGATAAGAGATGCCCGGCACATCAGTTGCTCCCGGTCGACTGGCACAGAGCGGCCAGGCAAACAACCGATTGAGAATGGCATACTCGACATGCGGCCACCAACTGAGGCGATGCTTGCCACCGCGCATGACGATCGAAGCAAGCTTTGCGATGGCATCGAGCTTTTGGGCGGTCGACTTTTCAGCTACTTGCAGGGGCGGGATTGCTTCGAGGGCCGCTCGGAGGTCACGCTCATTGATGCAGCGATCCCAGGATCGGTCCAAGGCCTCGCGAGCGAGGCCCGCCACACTACGGGCATTGGCCGTTGGGGTGAGAATGAGCTCCGCAATAAGCTGGGCGCCCCGGACAACGGATGGCTTGTGCGCCTGCGCAGGCTCCTTTGTGAGCGCGAGGCGTGCCTGGGCGATCTTGGACTTGAGCTGCGAGAACTCGGAATCCGTATCAAGCCGCGCCAAATCGACCCGGTCGAGCTGATCGATGAGGCCGATGGTCAACAGCGGTAAGGCATTGAATTGCTCCTGTGGCAGACCGACAAGCTCATCCTCAAGATAGCGGCGGACTGATGCGAGATCCTTGTCGCCAGGATGCTGGAGGTTCCAGGCCGCAGTCGCCAGGCGATGCGCCCTGAGCCAGTGCTCGCACTTCGACAGAACGTTGAACATGGACTACGCCTCTACAGCTGTTACGTCTTGTCAGCAGCTAGGATGATTTCAATTTCCGGTGCTGGCTTCGCATCGAGGAGCGTCTTGAGTTGAGGCTCACCGAGGTCGCGACAACGGTGAACTTGTGGATCCTTGGTCGGCACCAGAGTTAGCCGCCTGGCACCAATCCGTAGGGCGACGGCCTTGTCTGGCAATTCGCCGACAAGCACCACCTCTCGCGGTCTCGCGGTGGCCACGCCGAGGCCAAATTTTCTGCCGCCGACATCAAGTCGGCGTGGAAGCGGCGCGTAGCCAAGCGTGGATTTGGTACCATTCTTTTCGTTTGACAGCTCATGGTCGGCGGCCACGCGCTCGCCTTGCTGGTGATGCGCTTGCAGCTTGGCCTGTTCGGCTTGGACAATCGCTGCAAGCTCCCTTTGAAGCCGATCGACTGACTTGTTCGCACGCTTCTGCATCAAATCGGACGTGTGCACGAGCTCACCAGCGAACTCTTGAGCAAGCTCTTCATCGGACAAGTGGTCAAGAGAATCGACCGCCGCCGCGATTTTGAGTTTACGCAACATGGTGACCTCACTGGGGTGCGCCTTCTTAGTCATGCGCGGCCCTCCTTCATAGTCGTCTCCAAGACATCCGCCACGAGCCGCCATGCGGCTCGTGTAACGGACTGAAACTGGGTCGGTAAAAGGCCTAAGGCGGCACGGAGTTCTTCGCCTTCGAGTCCTTCGTCGAACCGGAGTCTGATGTACTCGCGGAGCGGCAGGACATTGTCTCTTCCTTTGGCACGCTGGTTGTCCTCTATTTCTTGGGCGCGTTTGAGCAATACAGCGAGGACTTGCTTATAAAGCATGCGACCATTGGGATCGGTCGCCGAAGCGGCCAACTCTCTCAGCTCATCGATGGCGACGCGCGCCCCTTTACCCCGCGGGCCGAGCGCATCTGGCTTGTCGAGGTAGTCCAATGCTACCCATTGCATATTGCGAATGATGGTCCTGTAGAGCGGAATTTCCTTGCTGATCGAGCCATCGCTGGCACGAATTACTTTGATGATTGCATCTTTGACCAGCTCGTCTGGATCGTTTTCACGCCAGATTCGCGCCGACACACGGTTCAGCAGATTCAAGACCCTCCTGTCGCGCCATAGCTTGTCCAGCTCATTGAGCAAGTCCTCGCGGGTGTACATGGTGGCCTCGCGCCCTGTGCTGGCCGGGACTGGCGTGCCCTTGCCTTGGGGCGATTGATGGTCGGGCATACCGATACGACCTCCTCTGACGCACCTCTCAGTCAACTATATCGGTGGATCGCGGTGTGCGCGGACATGTGCCGCACTTTTTTTCTGATGAGCCTCGGGGTCTGCAGGGACAGTCATTGTCTCCTCAAGTGGGAACTACATGCTAGAGCGGCGCGCCTCGAAAGCCCCGGACATGCCGTCCAACAACTTTTTCCTGTCCGTGATCTCCACGGCTAACCGCTTCAACCAAAAGGCGTTCAGGGCGGCAAGCTGTTGTTCGTGGGAGAGGGCCGATGAAGCAGATGGCGACGCGCCGGGGTGGTGCCGGCACATCCGAGGAGACGGGGTCATTCACGCAGAGCTGTCCGCGTGCATGCGATGATCAAGCTGTCGCGAGGCCGCGTGTCGGCGTGATGGAGGCGGAGGAGGTTGAGCGTCTGGACGCGTTGGCTCGGAAGGGGCACCTCCTGGCCGAGGTTCTTGGCATGTTCCTAGCGGCGAGGGCCCGAGCCTCGAACCGTGGCTCGAGCGAATGAGGATACGCGGCGGTCGTCGGCGGCTGGTTCCTCAAGGCGTTCCGTCGGCAGCTGGGGCTCCGATACAAGACCCTTGTCCGCTCTGTTTTATCAACCTGCAAGCGGGTCGCGCGGGCGAATGCGGACATCTGCGATTAGCATATCAACTTTTCAATATTTTTGATTTCTCGGATGGAGGCCCAATGCCAAGACTGTTTGCTGCGGGCGCGAGGAATTGAAAGGGCGATCGTCGCGTTTCGAGATCAGCCTTTTTGTGGCGGTTGCCATCTCTTCGAGTGTCCGCGTTGCCGGTTGCTTGCCGATTCAAAGTACAGACGGTTCGGCGAACGTTCAAAATGCCTGCCGGATCAAGTTCTGAAAAGAGGCTTTAATGTCCATGTTTGCGCCCCGTGTTTTCCGCAAAGTCCCCGATCCTTCTCCGAGCTATCGGCAGCGTCTTGCCGCGGCCGCCGGTCTTGGGTTTGTCTCGGCTCCGCGTCGTCCGGCAGGACGCCGGATCATCGACGGCATGCTCGCGCGCGGCTTCCGTCGCCCCGAGCTGGCCTATCCCGGCGACGGCACCGTTCGCATTCGCGCCTACTATGGATTGCACCGCATTACGCGCACCTTCGCACTCACGAGCGATGGCAAGCTGCCCGACCAGATCGTGCTGGCAGGCCTTCGCCTGACGGCGGATCGGATGGATGCGAAGCGCCCGGGTGGGTGCGGCAAGCGCCGTCGTGCTGCTGCCGCTTCGGCTCCAGGTCACTGGTTTTACGTCTACCACGGCAATGAACAGCCGAAGCTCGACGAGTTGGTGTCGGTGCTACCGCCCGAAGGCGGCATGGCGGCTTATCTCGCCGAGATGAGCGCTACCGAAGCGTCGTTTCCGGACACGCTCTCGCGCGCCGCCTAGCCCCGGGCGGCAGGACGCGACCCTGCCGCCGCTCCCCCCGAAGAAGGAATAGATCATGCAGCTCCGCCTTCCCGACACCGTGCGCCGCCAGGACGTCGCCGGTCTCCCCGATCCCCTGGTGGCCGGCGCGCGGGAGGTCTTCATGCGCGCCGCCGATGAGCAGATGGCCCTGGCGATCACCACCGGCATCGCGCCGGAAGAGAAAGAGATGGATCTTGCCAAAGCGCAGGCAGAGAGCCTAGCCCATGGCCAGATCGAGGCGCTCACGGACACGTTCCAGACGGGCAGCGCCCCTGTCGTCGACGCGATCATGGAGGCGTGCGTCGACACCGAGCCGCTGGCGGCAGCCGAGCGCGATGGCCTCGCCGCCATAGCGCGTGCACGGGATGCCGGCGAGCGCCGCTGTGCCGAGGCGCGCGCGGATCATCTCCGGGCCAAGTCAGCGTGCGACTGGTACGAGGCCAACCACGTCGCGAACCCGGCCTGGGCCGACTACTATGACCGCCTCGATGTTCGCGTGCGCATCGCGGTGCTGCTCGAGGCGTTGATGGGCGCCTTCATCCTCGTGTCTTCGGGCTCCATCGCGAGTGGCTTCGAGACGGCGGTGCCAGCCTATGCACTGGCGACGTACCTCAACTTGAAGCTGAGCGGCTTCATCGGCCGCGCGTCATTCCGTCTCCGCGTCTCGCCGCGGCGGGTGAAGTTCCGCTTGGCCGGCTTGGTCGGCGGAGCCAGCGTAACGATCGTGGTGCAGAATATTGTGCTCGGGCTGATGCGTGGCGGCTTCGAGCTGTCGTTGCCTGGGCTCGTGCGCGCGGTCCGCGATCCGATGGTGCTGGCGCCGGCGGTTAACATGGCAGCCATCACGCTGACGGGCATCGGCCTCGCGCTGGTGACCTACATCGCATTCGAGTCGTACCAGAAGCTCAACCGCGGCTTCACCGAGGAGTATGCGCGGCTTCGCAGCAAGAAGGAGGCCACCGAGGAAGCGCTGGCCGAGGTGGATGTGGCAGGCGTCGGCAACATCGACGTGGCGCACAACACCGCGGTAGCGGCGCTCGACGATGCCTTCGAGGACGAGGCCGATGGGGTGGCCGAGGCCAAGGAGCAGAGCCGTCTCCTTGCCCAGGGTGGCCGCAGGCTCTGCCGAACCATGGTCGGCATCGCGCGGGCGACCGAGCAGATGGTTGACGGCTACAACCAGCGCTTCACAGCAACTTGGAGCGCGCGCGGGCCGGTGCCCCAGCACTACCGCGTGCCTGCGCGGATCGACCGCGAGGAGATGCGCCGCCGCATCCCGGGCGTCGCGGAAGCGCTCAACGTGACGCGCCAGATCGGCGCACTGACCACCAGCCTCGATGCCCTGCGCGCGGCCAAGGGTGCTGCCAAGGCAGCGCTTGCCAAGGCCCGCGATAACGCAGCCGCCGCGCTCCGCGCGGCGGCCTATGGCCCGCCCGTTTCCAACCAGACTGTAAGGAGCTGATCATGCACCACGAGTCCACCCGCAGCTTCCGCCGTTCTCGACCGATGTTCTGCCCTCCCGAACCGGCGTCCTGGTGGACGCCGGCCCGGATCGCGGCGGTTGCCGCCGGCGCGGTCGCCGTCACCGCAGTACTGGCGGGCGTCGTCTGGATGGGCTTCGCGCCGGCCGCCGTGCCGCACGCGATGAAGGTGCAGGGAACGGCAGTCGACATCTCCGATCCGATCGAGCCTGAGCTGCGCCAGCAGCTCACGTCGATAGCGCTCGCCGATATCGAGCACCTCCGTCACGGCGACGCGCTCGCGCTCGTGCAGTTGACGGCGGACGCGTCCTCGCCCGTCACGCCGATCTTCGAGATCGATTCCGTGCCCGAACGCGCCACGGAGTGCCGCTTCAGCATCGGCTGCAATCGGGCAGACAACGAGAAGCAGTTCAAGGCGAAGGTGGTCGAGCCGTTCACGCGGGGCGTGCAGCAGCGGGCGTTTCTGCCAGGCCATCGCGAGCGGACACCGCTGTTCCAGGGTTTGCATACCCTGACCACCAGGCGCGTTGTCTGGCACGGCGATGATCCGTCAGCGACCCGGGTCCTGCGCGTGATTACCGATGGGCTGGTGCACACCGGGCGTTGCTCGGTGTACGCCATCGCCAAGCGTGCCGCGGCCGTGCCGAAGAAGAAGGGGGTGGCGTCGGAGACGCTCTCTGCAGACGCGGGCTGCAAGGCCGAGATGCGCGAGTTCGCCGGCAACTTCCGGAACACGGACGTGGAGTTGGTCCTCGTTCAGCGCTCGAAAGCGCTAGGCGGCGATCTGCAGACCCACGAGCTTGTCGAGTGGCTCGAGCGCTACTTCCTGGCCGGCGGCGCGCGGCAGGTGCGGGTGCGCCGCATCGGTTGATATTCACCGTTGTCGGAGAATGTGTCGTTCACGTTAGGTTATGACTGCAGCATGCGTCGACACCGTGCAATATCCGACTCGATTGCCTCCCGCTGCAGCGGCGAGAGGCGCTTCGTCTTGAGCAGCTCCTCGGCGTCGGCGATGGCCTTGGCCCACAGCGGCCGGTGGCGGCTGGTGATGCACGAGTTGGGGCAGCGGTCGGGGCGGCACTGGGCCATGGCCGGCCGGCTGTGGTCCAACTTGCCGTTGAGGCAGAGCGCCGTCGCAGGATCGAAGAAGCAGTCGCTCAACACGCCGACGAACAGCGTCTTCGCCACGTGGGCCAGCATGGTGCGCACGCGCGCGGGATCGGCGATGTGGCCGGGGAGCGCGTCGAGCTTGTCGGCGGCCTGGCTCAGCTCGCCCGAGATGCGGGCGGCGGCCGGGCCCATCAGCACCTCGCCCACACGGTGCTGCTCGAAGTAGGTGAGAACGTCATCAAGCTGGCCAAGGGCGCGCTCGCGCTCGACCTCGTTGCGGAAGCCGGAGCGGCTCGAGCCGGCGTAGCCCTCGTAGGCGGCGATGCCGCTGTGCTTGTACTGGATCATGCCGGCGACGGTGCCGAACGGCCGGTTGGCGATGTGCCAGGCGACGGTGCGGCGGAACTGGCGCGTGGTGATGCGCCACGGCTTGCCGTCCGCGCCCGGCGGGACAACCGGCGCCTCGGGCGTGCCGAATTGGGCGTTGAGATGGTCGCGGAAGGCGTTGAGCTGGCGCACGATCTCGGACGAGATGTGCTCCTTGGTGGCCTTGCCGTCGTCGAGCACGCGCCAGAGCGTGTCGCCGCCGCGGCGGCGCCGGATGTGCCCGGTCAGGCGCTCCAGCACGGTGATGGCCTCGGCGACCGGCTCGATCGTGACCCACTTCTCGGCCTGGCCGCGCACGTCGCGGCGCTTGTAGACCGTGCTCTTGATCCGATAGCGCTCGATGAGGCCGTCCTCGCTGCGCTCGACGTCGAGGCAGCCCAGGCGCATGGCCTGCACCTCGGCGTCGCGCATGCCGGTCAAATAGGCGCAGACGATATAGCAGGCGGCCTGCAGCATGCGCTCCTCGATGAGCAGCGTCTTGGCGTCGAAGCGCGGCCGCCACGGCTTGCCGGTGTCCGGGTCGACCGAGATGGGCGTATCCATGCCGCCGGTCTCGGTGCCGATGGTGGCGGCGGCGAGAACCAGCTGCTTCGTGGCGATCCTGAGCAGCACGTGCTCCGCCGGCTCGGCCTGCGCGTCAATGCCAACGTGCAGGTGGATCATGTGTGCGTTGATCGGCGGCGTCTCGACGCCTGTCGCTGCATCCACCCGCACGTCCCCATTGTGGGCCGTGGTCCAGATCGGCACGCTGCGACCGTTGGCGCGGAGACCATCGAGGTAGGCGACGAGACGGTCGAGACGCCTCTGCCGGCGTCTGGCGTCGCAATAGCGCCGGTCCTCGGCGATGAGCCGCCTCTGGTTCTCCTACAGCGCCTCGAGCTCGGCGCGGGCGGCGAGGATGTCGGCCGAAAACACGGTGATGTACTTGAGCGACCACCTCAGCAGCGGCGCGATCACGTTCTCCGGCAGTCGCGGCGTCTTGTTCTCGCCGCTGGTCTGGCGGGCGCCGGCGACCATGAATGCGGATCGCCCTTTCCACGGCAGCAACTCGAGTCCGCCCGAGGGCATGTGCTCGCGATAATGGTGGAGATCGACGACCACCTCGAGCAGATGCGCGACCTGGACCGAGCGGCGCTGCGGGTCTGCAGTCAGGTGGTTGCGGTAGGCGTCCAGCGTGGCCTGATCGACGCTCGGCAGATGGCAAGTGCCCTTCCTGGCGGCGACGAACTCGAGAAACCGGCGCGCCCGGTTGAAGAGCTGGCGGACGCTGCCGGGCGGCAGTCGGGTACGGTGCCCGGGAATATCGAAGTTAAGCCGGGCGTACAGGAACTCGCGCAGCGTGCGCGCGACGCTCTCGTCCTCGATGCCGTCGAAATGCGCGGTGACGTGGCAGACCCGTGCGTTCTCGCGAAACACGGCCGGCGACAGGTCCCACATGTCGTCCTCGAAGCGGCACAGTGCCGATCGCTTGTGGCCGCGTCGCAGCGGGGCGCTCTCCAGCACGGGCCTGCCCGCAAGTGGATGCGGCGTCGCAGCCGGAACGAGCTTCAGGGCGGTTGCCTTGCTCATGCGCGGGCCTCCAGCGGCAGGTAGGGCCGATGCTCGAGCGCCTTGGCCTTGTCGCGCGCGTCGGCGACGACGGCGTCCGGGAACGCGGGCAGGATCTGCTGCGTGATGCGCGACCAGGGGCGGCCGAACTTCGCCCACCAATCGGCCTCGGCCATCTCGGCGCGGCGCACGACGATGAAATCCAGGAAGGCGATGATGGAGGGGAGCTTGCGCGCGGTGATGACGGCGTTGCGACATTCGAGGCAGCCCCAGAAAGGCTGGGAGCATGGCTCGCCCTCTGCCGCGAAGGGGCTGGTGTGAAAGCCGCTGCAGCCGGCCAGCCAGACATCCTGCTGGCCGCTGAGCACCCGGCGGACCTCTGCCGCCGGCACGGGAAGCCGCAGCGTGGAAGGCGCCCGGCGGGCGATGGCCTCCTCCTCGGGCGTGACGATGCGCGGCTGCAGCGCGGAGGCGAGCGCGTCGTTCAATCCGTCGGCGATCGCCTTCTCGTGCAGATGGCGCAGCGATGGCAGGTCGGCGTAGTGGCGGGCGGCGACCTCCGGCGTATGGCCGATGGCGAAGCGGGCCATGTCGCCCTGCGTCTTGGCGTACCAGAGCGCCTTGTGCGTCTTGCGCAGGCGCGAGAGCAGCAGGTGGAGCGGCTGGCCCGTGTCATCGACAATGCCGTGCCTCGCGACCCAGTTGTCGAGCAACTCCTCGGAATAGTGACGGATGTGATCCTTGAGCTTCCCGAAATCGAAGTAGAGCCACAAGCCCTCGCTCGGCGCGTGCCTGCGCGCCGCCGCCGTCAGCTCGATGAGCGTCCTGATGATGCCGCCCGGTGTCGACAACGCTCCGTCGCGGACGCGCAAACGCTTCCACTCCGATCCCGGGGCCCGGCGCTTCACGTACTCGATCTCGACGGTGCCGGATGCAATATTGCTCAGGCAATCGGCGCGCAGCGCCTTGACGCACTCGGGCTCGAGCCCGGTCTCCAGGCTGAGTGCGACGAAGAACGGGATGATGTCCTCGGCCAGCAGATAGCGACGGGCATGGAGGTCGCGGATGGGCGTGCCGATGTTGAGACCGAGACGGTGAGACCGCTGATAGAAATAGTTCAGCCTGGGGTGAGTGTGACCGAGCGTGCCCTCTGTATCGATGATGTCGCTGAGGACCACCAAGCACTCGCGCAGTGCAGCGTCAGGATGCTCAATCGGCGCCGGCGACTTCAGCCTGCGAGTGATCGCCTGCATATCGGCGCGGGCGGCATCGCGAAGCTGCTTGGCAACGTAGCCGCTATAGGCATCGCGCGGTGTCGACCGGCCAAGTGGCCGCGCACTCGTATAGCTCAGCCGCTGCCGAAGCTTCTCATCGAGAACGCCCGGCCGGCTGGCGTCGATGGTGCGCAGCGCAATGATCGCCTTGGCGATGACGGTATGGCGGTTGATTGCTGTGAGGCCATCCGCCTCCAGCCGGTTCTCGAACCTGTCGATGTGCTCAGACCGCAAATGCTCGGGGCCGTCGATGGCAGGCGCCATCTCGTTGAGGAACTGGAAGAACCGCTTCATTCCATTGAGGTGCTGCAGGACGGTCGAGCGCACCATGGTCGGCGCGACCTCCCGCAGCGCCGAGCCGAAGGCAAGTGCCAATCGGCGCGGCCGCAGCGCGACGAGATCGATCAGCGCCGATCCGCCGTGCGCCGTGTCGACCGTGAAGCGCAATCCGGTGACGGCGTCCGACCGTCGTGCCGGTTGCTGGCCATCGGCGCGCGTGAACGAGACCCGCTGCCCCTTGCGCGGCCGTGCCTTGCTCTTGCCGCTCATGCTGCGGCCTCGATCGGTTGCGGCGCCTCGATGCCGGTGAGCAGTTCCTCGACGGCGGCATCGACCGTGTCCTGGCAGCCGGCAAGATGATCGAGGTAGATGTAGGTGGTGGAGATGCTCGAATGCCCGAGCAGCCGCTGCACCTGCTGCAGGGGATCGCCGAGCAGCCGGCGGTAGGCCGCGCCGGTCAGGTCTTGGTCTTTGTGCGCATCGCCGAAACGCTGCCGGATCAGCAGCGCCAGCATGTGCACGGCGAAGCTGTGCCGCAGCTGATGCGGGTGTACATCGTAGGTGAGGCCGGCCGCCTGGCAGCGCCGGGACGCACGCGTGAAGGTGACCTCCCAGGTGTTGGGCGCGACCGGCAGGCCGACCTCGCTCAGCCACAGCGCGGCGGGCTCAACAGGTGTGCCGTCGCTGTCGTGGATGACGAGCCGGCGCCGCTCGTCCGGCGACACGGTATCGAGCCGCATCGGCCGCCGCTCGCCACTTGCTGTCGCGACGTCGATCCTGCCGGCGTTGATGGTGCAGGTGAGGGCGGCCGGCATGCGCTGAACGCCGCTGCGCGCTCTGAACTTGTCGACTGCGACCGCGCGCTCGACCTCCAGGTAGCTGCGCAGCCGGGCGAGCAGCGATGCCGGGATGCGGATGGTGCGGCCCTTGTCGCCCTTCGTCAGCGCGGCCGACAACCGGAACGCGACCTGCTTGTCGCCGCCGGCGTCGTGCCGGGCGCGCGCGGACGAACTGGCGCGGATCGCCTCCTCGATCTCCGCGGCGAGCAGGGACGAGGCCTCCTCCAGTCGGAGCCCGGTCGTTATCAGGAGATCGGCGAACAGGGCATTGCGGCTGCCGTTGCGGTCTCGAGCACCGACGCGCTCGCCGCCGTCGACCTCGAGCCCCATGAGCCCGACATCGCGGAAGCGGCGGTAGTCCTCGATGGTGATGAACTTGACGTCGGAGCGCTTGGCGGCGCGCTCGTAGGCCTGGTTGCGCATCACGGTGATCGTGCGCCCTCGGCCGGACGGCATGCGGCGCCACACGTCACGGTAGGCGAACGGGCTCTGCGCGATGATGCCGTCCTCGACCGCCCATCGGTAGAGCTTGTCGAGCGCAGCCACGGCACGGTTCCAGGACGCCGCCGAGATGCGGTTCGCAGCCTCATTATGCCGCCGGGCACGATGATAGGCATCGACGTCCTCGCGTGTGGCCTGCCACACGGTCTTCCCACACGCCTCGTCGAGGAAGCGCACCCAGACCAGCAAATCGTAGGCGTAGCTGCGCAAGCTGTGCTGCGAACGCACGCCATTGAGCGGCAGGTCGGCGAGGAATCGGTCGAGGTTGGCGTCGTAGGTCCTGCCATCCCGCTGAATGCTCGGCGTCTGGGCATGCCGGCTCCAGCCTTCTGACTTGGCGCCGTCCGCGACTTGGACGCCACGGCGTTCCAACAGCGTGATCATGATCGAGCCCCCGCTCACGACGCACGCACTTGGACGCTGGAAAAAGATGCGCTTCCGCCGCTGAGCCCTCCGCTGGTGCGCCACGCGTCCCCGCGCCGGCCTCAGCGGCGGAGAACCACGGCCACGTTGAGGCCGATCGACAGCAAGATAGTCGCTCGAGCGCCTGCTTCAGGAAAAGCCCCGAGTCGCCCCGGACTGTCCAGATAAAACGCGGCCAGACTGTCCAGATAAGGCGATGACTTCCTCGGCGCAGTACCTGTCGTCGCCGAAGCGGGCGCCAAGCTCGCGCGCGCAGCGGGTTTCCGCTGCTGTCCAGTGGACAAGCTCGTGCGCCAGCGTGCCGTAGAACGCCTCCGACCGCGAACGGCCATCGGTGCCGAAAAACCGGGCCTCGTCGGGCATGTGGATGGTGTCGGTCGAGGGGCGGTAGCAGGCCCTGGCGCCGCCGATCACGACGCGGGCGCGGGTCGCGGCGACATAGGCGTCGGCCGCCGCGATGCGGTCGATGGGGTCGGGCGGCAGGGCGTCGGGCAAGGCAAAGCCGTCCACCTGCTCGGCGGCAAACACCCAGTAGCCGCGTGCCATGCGGATGGTCTCGGTGGCGTCCGGGTCGGCGGGATCGGCGCCGTCCTTCGCCTTCTCAAGCTCGCGGTAGAACACGATGGGCGCGGCGCTCTCGCCCTTCCTGACTTGTGCTCCAAGGGCCGACCACTGCTTATAGGTGGCAAAGAGGCCGCTTTCGTAGCCGCGCTCCAGGGCGGTGACCCACAGCGACAGAATGTTGACGCCGCGATAGGCGTTGCCGGTCGCCGCGTTGGTCGGCAGTACCGGAGTGAGCCCGCCGCGCTGCCAGGGCAGCACGGGTTCTCCGGGGTTCGATTCGATGGCGGCGATGATCTTCGCCGTGATGGTCTCATAGATGTTGGGACGTGATTTCGCGCTTTCGGCGGGCATGACGCAGACTCCGAAAATGGGTGCCAAGCCTGAGATGTTTCAGCGCTGATCTCAGTATCCAAAACCTACCATATGTTCTCATTTTGTTCCAGTGCAAAGTCTTGTTTTACGATGCATTTTCAATCACATAATGTTTCAATCCGCCGCCCGGCACGGCGCTGGTTTGCCCGGTCGATTTCACCGGATTCGGCAATCCCTTTAGGGATAGCTTTGGCGCGTTGCCGTGTGCCTGCCTCGCGGAGCCGTCCCTTGCCTCCGGCCCCCTCAGGGGGGACGGCTCTGCGGGGCTGGCACCGGGCCTGCCTCGTGGTGAGTCCGGCACGGGTCGCTCAAGCGTCGTGAGCACGCAGTGCACGGTCGACAGGGTGCTCGCTGACCGCGCCAGGGACCGTCACCCGCATGGGCCGAGACCGGCGGTGGCCGGGCTCGGGCGCGCGGACCCTCGTCTCAGGCGGCGCTGTCTGCGTGGCCCCGCGCGGTAGGGCCCGGCCGCGGCCCTTGGGCCGCGGGGCGCCCGGTAGGGTCGTGTTCGTTCGGAATGCTCGAGTGAGCCTATGGGCTATGTTGATGCGCACCGCTCCAGCCGCCCTTTGGGCTTTGACAGTAGATAGCCAAGCCGATATATATCCCAAAAACCCTGATTGAGCTTCTGATGATGGCGAGCTGAATATATATGAAATCTCCTACGACAGCCGCCAGCGGCTTGCGTCCGCACTACGGTCATGCCGTCTCAGGTGACGGCTTCTGGCCACGCACCTACGCAATCAATCTGGCGGTCGAGACGCTGCGCGACGGCGGCAGCATCGCCCTGTTCGGCCCGCGGCGAACGGGCAAGTCCTCGATCATGAGAGAGACCGCGCGCATCCTCAAGGCGGGCAAGGCGCACCATCCGATCGAGATCGACCTCGAAGGTCGCTCGGGGCCGGCCTCGTTCGCAAGCAAGCTGATCGAGGAAATTCCAAAGCCGCTACGCGCCAAGATCGTCACCGGCTGGTCGAAGCTCGGCGGTTTGCCGCCGGCACTCGCTAAGCTCATCGGGAGCCTCGGATCGAAATCGGCCGGAGGCCTACCGACCGACGCCAAGACAGAGGGCCTGATGCGGGCCTACTGGGAGGCGCTGGCGGAAACGGTTCACGCGCAGGCGAGCGCCAGCCAGCCTCGGGTCGTGCTGTTCCTGGACGAGTTGCCCTACTTTTGCGAAGAGCAGATCGAGAAGGGTGTCTCCGTCCCGGAGATCGACACGTTCCTGGCCACCTTGCGACGCTGGCGCCAATCAGGGGCAATCCCCATGGCGATTGCCGGATCGATCGGCATTCGGCACTTGGTGCGCACGCATGGGCTGCGGGCCGACCATCTCAACGACTTGACCCCGGTCACGCTCGAAGCGCTCTCCGCAGATGACGCCAAGGCGATGCTGGCGGCGCTGGCGGCACATAAGACCGTGGACTGGTGGTCGGCAGAGATCGGAGAGGCCGTTGTGTCAGGCGCGCCTGACCTGATCCCGAGCTATCTGCAACGGGCGTTCTCCGAAGTGATTGCACGGGAGGTCAAGACGGCCGAGGCCGTATCCCAGGCCCTGCATGGCCGAATGAAGGCGGAGTTCGAGCAGGGCTTCTTCGATCAGTTCACCAAGCGCCTGCGACGCTACGGCAAGGGTGAAGCGTCAGCACGCGCCGCTCTGACGGCCGTCGGCGCTGCCGATCCAGAGCCGGTCGATCGGACAACAGTCGAAGCCGCGATTGCACGGGCAGGAGTGAAAACCGCAGATGCGGTCGAGGACACGCTGCTGACGCTGGTCGAGGATGGTTTTCTTCACGTCGATGCGACCGCCGGTACCGCGGCCTTCGCCTACCGACTGGTCGCCAACTGGTGGCAATCGCGTCCCGGCGAGCGGCGCAGAGCCCGGCGATGACGAGCGTGGTCCGGGAGAACGAGCGGCTGCTGGCGATCGACGCGCCGCTCAGACAGGCAATCGATATCGTTCGCAGCAATTTGAAGCGGGAGGAAGCTCCCCAGCAGCACGTGCTGGTGGTTGCGGGGCGCGGGGGCGGCAAGACTACATTTCTCAGTGCCATAGCTGAGGCGATCGCTTCTGAGCCGGCCCTGCGCACTCGCACGGCAGTGATCCTGGTCGGATCGCTCGAGGTCGGCACGGCTGGTCCCGATAGCTACCTCGACCGGATCACGGCGGCGCTGGATTCGCACAAGGCCCAGACCCAACTCGACTTCGGCCACCACGACGAAGCCTCATGGACCGCGGCGCTGGCTCGCCTCGACGCGGTACGGCACAAGACTACGAAAACGCGGAGGAGGCTCATCGTCCTCTTGATCGATGGTTTCGACGATGCGCTGAAGCGAGCCTTTGCACCTAAGGAGGCACAGTCTCGCCTGCGGCAACTGCTCCAGTCCGAGCGGGATCTCATGCTGGTTGGAGCCGTGGACAGCGCCGATGTGCAGCGCGACTATGACGAGCGGCTGTTCCAGTCATTCCTGGAGATTGATCTGCCCGCGATCGCGCCGACCGACATCGCTCGCCTGGCCCCGACGCCAGCTGCGGCGTGTACAGCGGCGAGTGTTACGGCACTGCTCGGCGGAACGCCGCGACGGGCCCGGATCACGCTCGACGTGCTGAAGCGAGAGCCGGACCTTGCGCCTTCAGCCTTGATCGATCGCATTATCGTCCACGAGACAGCGGCGTTCGAGGCCTTGTTGGCGCCGATGCCGATCCGGCAGCGCCGCGTCCTTGACGCGCTTCTGGTTGATGGCGAGCCGAACCGGCCTACGGGTTTGGCCGCTCTGCTTGGCACGAGCCAAGCCGACATCGCCGACGCCGTACGCCTGCTCGCCGCGGACCGGGTGATCGACAAGACCGAGCGCTCGACGACACGACGAGCATACTACAAGGCTGCGGATCGTCTCTTTGCCTATTGGTACGCGCGTGAGCGCGGCGGCCCTGCCTACCTCGCGGACCTTGCCGACATTATCGCCTTTGCCACGACCGGAGGTGAGGGCGCAGAGCTCAGCGAGGTCGCCGCGTCGGATAGCAGGGCTGTGGCGTACCGACGTCTCGAGAGCTGGGCCGATCGGCAGTCGGATCTCGGTCAGGCCGCAAACAGGGCTGCGGCGGCAACGATCCGGTCGACTGCAGCCGGCCTGTTCGAGGACGCGGCAGATCTCTTCGATGAGCGGCTCGGCCGACCCACAGCGGCAACTGTATTGCTTCGTGCTGCAGGCCAAACGTCAGAGAAGGCGCGCAGTCTGGAGCCGCCAGACGTGACGACGGCGTTGAGGGTTCTGCGCAGCGGGTGTCTCGCACGCACATCAGAGGCGTCGCGTTCTTCACGCAGCGAGGTCCGACCCGAGGGAAAGTCACGTCGCCGGACAACGTAGGCTCTACCTGCCAGTCAGATTCGATCAGGCCGTTCGCGGTGTGCATGGGTGTGAACATGCCGATATTCCTCACGCCGCCTCGGCCTGATTGCGCGCAATGAGCGCGTCGACGCGGGCCACGATGGCATCCACGCCCCTGATCGGCCGGCCGAGGTGAGCGGCAATCGTTGCGACGAGCTTGTCGACGCGCTCGATGTGGACCGCGCCGGCGGCGAGCGCGCGCATGGCGGATGAGGGACTTTCGAGCGCGCGGGCCGCCGCTGCGTAGCGCTCGAAGGGCACAAGATCGGTTTCAGCTGCGCCGAGGATTCGGCACAGTCCGGCAACCTCGTCAAAGATCTGCTTCGAGAGAGCGAGATCGCGATGAACGGTTTCACCAATGGAAACGATCGGATCGGTCTCAAGACACCGGTAGCTGCCGGCGATCAGCATCGGCCACTTGGCAAGCGGCACGAAAATGGACCCATGGGCTTTCAACTTGACCGGCAGATCCACCACATCGCCGTCGATGGAAACGCGCGTGGTTGCAATGCTGTCGGCGATCTCCTCCAGAAGCTGCTGGTCGGCGGCATGTGCGAAGGGGGCTGCCTTGAAGTTGGTGGCAAGCCGCACCTGCAGCACATTCGGCGGCTCGCCGGCCGGACGGAAGGCCTGCGGGTCGGCGCTGCAATGGCTGACGCGCGACGGGTCGATGCCGTCCCACACGCTCGGATCGGTGTAGCAGACCTCGAGGGCCGCACCCTCCAGCGCCGCGATCCGCTCGAGGAACGGCAACGGCGGCAGGTTCATGATCGACAGCACCGGTTGTCCCGAGGCGGCAACGGCGGCCAGCAGCCGCCGGATGGCCGGCGCGCAAACCTGCGGCTCCTGCATGGCGAGCACGATGAGGTCGTAACGCGCCGGCTCGGCGACGTCGGGCACGGCGGCATCGACATGCCCGGCCAGCGCCTTGGAGTGGATCTCGACGTGACCCTCGCGGCCGCGGACGGGCAGGCGCACGCGGCAACCGTCCTCGTTGATGCAATCGACCTCGTAGGGCAGCGCGACCAGCGTTGCGTGATGGCCGGCGGCGGCGAGCCTGATGCCGAAGAGGGCGCCGTAGGAGGCACCGAGGATGAGGACGCGTCTGGGGGCTTGCATACGGGATCTCCTGTCGCTGAGGGCGGGTTGCGACCCTCAGGATGGACAGGAGGAACGCGGGCCGGCAGGAGGTATCGCGGTGAGAGGCGGCAAGGTGCGTGCAGAGGCGTGCAGACGGCGCGGTCCCCTCAACGCTCCGGACCGATCCGGCCACGCTGACGGCCGATCAGGAGTTGCTTGACGCCCATGGTGCCGGCAATCTCCTGGCCCTGGTGGCGCGCGAGAGCTGGCGCACGGTGGCCATCGCCACCGCCGGCATGACGCTGGCGCTGGGGGTGGCGATCCCGCTGACGCTGATGGCCACGCGCGTGTTGTCGGTGTCGGCACTGTCGGGACGCATGGCCCGCGGTCCCTTCTGGCTGCGCCAGGGGGTGCGCTGGCTGCTGATCGTGCTGCGCAGCGTGCCCGAGCTG
>JBGANK010000047.1:0-25259 GCA_044222395.1 Hyphomicrobiaceae bacterium
TACACCACGGTCCTCAAGCTCCTCCAGATCATGACGGAGAAGGGCCTGGTCGTCCGGGACACCTCCTCCCGCAGCCATGTCTACGCGGCGGCCTCGACACAAGCGGAGACGGAGCGGGAGCTGCTCGGCGAGATCGGCGCGGCGACCATGGTCGCTTCGATGGGGGCGACAGGCGTTCTGCTCTTCGCGGTTCCGCACGGCGCGCTGTCGCAGCCCTGGGCGGTCGTCGTCGGCCACGTCGTTTCTGCCATAGTCGGTGTCGCGTGCGCCAAACTCATCGCGGATACGATGATGGCAGCGGCGCTGGCGGTCGGGCTATCTATCGCAGGCATGCACTATCTGCGCGCAATCCATCCGCCCGGAGGGGCGACGGCGCTCACCGCAGTCATCGGCGGGTCACAGGTGCAGGCACTGGGCTTCCAGTTCGTGTTGACGCCGGTGCTCGTTAATGTGCTCATCATCGTCGCGGTTGCGGTCATCTTGAATGCGTCGTTCGCCTGGCGACGCTATCCGGCAGCGCTCGGACGCAAGCCGGTCATCGAAAGAGAAACAGCGCGCGAAGCGGCCGATGGCATCACACATGCCGATTTCATTGCGGCGCTGCAAAGCATTGGCACATTCGTCGATATTTCCGAGGACGAGTTCCTAAAGCTGCGATCGCTGATGCGCGAAGCGGCTGCGGCGCGGCACGTCCAGCCCGAAGCCATCATGCTTGGCGCCTATTATTCCAACGGCGCGTTCGGACAAGACTGGTCGGTGAGGCGCGTTATCGATGCTGCTCCCGCTCGTGTCGATGGCTTGCCCGGCGACGTCATCTGGCGGGTGGTGGCGGGAAAGGATCGTGGCTCCAGTGGAGTATCCACGCGAGCGGATTTTGCACTGTGGGCCGCGGCCGAAGTCGCGCGCACCGAAAGCACCTGGGTGCGGGCGGATGCCGTCGCACGCGCAGGCGTCGGCGAGGAAAGCAGCTCTGTGAGAGCGCCGGCCTTCACCGTCAAAGCGCCTGGCGCGTCCAGCGCTCGATAGTGGCGGCATCCATCGCGCCTGCCTGGCGCGCGATCTCGCGTCCACCGCGGAACAGGATGAGCGTGGGAATGGAGCGGATGCCATAGCGCGCGGCGACGTCGGGCAGCGCTTCGGTGTCGACCTTCAACAGCTGCACATCGGGTTCGAGCGTCTCGGCGGCGCGGGCAAACATTGGCGCCATCATCTTGCAGGGGCCGCACCATTCCGCCCAGAAATCCACAAGCACGGGTAGCGTTCCCTGGCCGACGTGGCGGTCGAACGCGGCAGCATTGGCGACCGCGATCGGTGCTCCAGTGAAGATCGGCGTGTGGCACTTGCCGCATTTGGGCCGCGCGCCACTTGCCAGTTTTGCAACTGGGGCGCGGTTCAAGGCGCCGCAGGTCGGGCAAACGATGGTCTCGATCTCGGTTTGCTGCATGGCTTTGTCCCGAACTGACATCGTAAGGGATGCAACCCTCCGCGCGGCATCACCCGCGATTCATACCCTTGGCCGCCAGCTCCTCCAGATAGGCCTTCCACTTTGCATCCTTGTGCTGGCCCAGCTCCTGCAGATAGGACCACGAATAAAGTCCGGTGTCGTGGTCGTCGTCAAAAGTGATCTTGGCGGCGTACTTGCCAACGGGCTGCAGCGTCTTGATCTTGACGTTGCGTTTGCCGGGAACGGTGACGCGCTGCTCGGCGGAATGGCCCTGCACTTCGGCGGACGGGCTCATCACGCGCAGCATCTCGGCCGGAAGGTCATAAGAGTAGCCGTCCTTGAAGGTGACCTTCAGGCTGTCACGCTCGGAGGAGACCTTGACGATCGGTGCTTCGATACCCTTCGAGGACTGCACGGCTTCCCAGACCTTGCCGGCGATGTCCATGAAGACTGCTGCTTCGGGTCCATCGGGGCGGACGGCGGTGACGGGCGTGCCGGCGTCCGACAATTCGCGAATGTCCATGTGGAGCGGAACGCCGCCGAGGAACTTCAATCCCAGCTTCTCCGCTTCGCGCTCGGCGCCACCGTGACCGAAGATGTCGTAGCGCTTGCCCGTATCTGGCGCGATGAAAAAGCTCATGTTCTCGACGATACCGATGACCGGCACGTCGACCTTGCGGAACATGTTGAGACCTTTCCTCGCATCGATGAGCGCCAGATCCTGCGGCGTGGAGACGATCACGGCACCCGACATGGGAACCTGCTGGGCCATCGTCAGCTGCACGTCGCCGGTGCCGGGCGGCATGTCGATGATGAGCACGTCGAGGTCGCCATCGATATTCCAGGCAACGTCGAACAGCATCTGGTTCAGAGCCTGCGTCACCATCGGACCGCGCCAGACGATCGGCAGGTCCTCATCGACGAGAAATCCCATCGACATGACTGCGAGGCCGAATGCCTTGAGCGGGATGAGCTTCTGCTGATCCTCGGTGGCCGAAGGCTGCTCGCCGGAAAGCCCGAGCAGGCGCGGCTGCGAGGGACCGTAGATATCTGCGTCGAACATGCCGACGCGCAGACCCATGGCCTGAAGACCAAGCGCGATATTGACGGCTGTCGTCGACTTGCCGACACCGCCCTTGCCGGAGGCTACGGCGACGATGTGCTTGACGCCCGGCAGACCTGGCATGTGGCTCAGCGCGGAAGATCCGGCGCCCGGGACGTTGCCGAGCTTGGGTGCGGACGAGCCGTTGCCCTTGCCGGCCGTGCCTTGCGCGGCCTCAGCCGTCAGAACCGCGGTGACGGAGCCAACTCCGTCGAGGCCGGCGACGGCCTTCTCGGCAGACTGGCGCAACGGTTCCAGGTCACCGGCCCGGTCGATCGGCACGGTGATGGAGAAATAGACGCGATCCTCCTTGATGATGATCTCGGATACGAGGCCCTGGTCGACGATGTTTCCGCTGCCATCCAATCCCTTGACAGCGCGCAGGCGATCCATCACCTGGTTCTTGGTCACGCTCATTCGTTAAGCTCCTTCAAATCCGTGATGTCGTCCTGCGAGGCCGATGGCGCCGCGTGATGCATTTCCTCAAGCCGAAGCCCGGTGTGCCGATTGCTCAGTCGAGCGCGACAGTGGCGAGCTTGGCCAACGTTCCCTTCTCCCGCTCGACAGCGGCCATGATCAGTTTGCGCTTGCGTTCGGGCAGATCCAGAGCAAGTGCCGCCTGATGGCCTTTCGGCGACATCTTGCGCAGCGTCTTGCCGACGATGTCGACGATCTTGTCATCGTCGTACTTGGCGTACTTGGCGATGAAGTCGTCGAAGTAGTGCTCGACGAAAACCACGTCGACGACGTTCTCCAGCGCCTGCGATTCGCGGTCCTTCTTCAGCTGCTCCTTCTTGATTAGCATGACGGCGTGGTCGATCTCCTGCGGGCCGTAGCCATGCTCGGCCATGATGCGGGAGATCACCTTACCGTGGTGCTCGCGGCAGGCCTTGCGCCAGTCGTTGTAGCCGTTGCGACCCTCGGGATAGGTGTTGCGCGGTATGTCCCAGCGGCGAATGTGCTGGGCGCGGGCGGCAATGCGCAAGACCTCGGAGGCGTCCGGATACATGGCACTAAGACGGCTCGACATGCGCTCGGAGTAGACAATCTCGTAGGGGCGCGGCGTGCCTTCGACAACGGTCTGGCGTGGATCATCCGCATTGGCGGCATCGATCGCCCTGATGACGGCATCGAAACGGCTCGTATCGTTGGTCATGCGTTTGGCGCTCCCGATCGTTTCTTATTGGTGCGGTCTTGCGTGGTGTTGTTCTACGGTATCGACGGCGCAGCCCCAGCGGCGCCTTGTGTTTGATGCCGCTGCCCGCGTGCTGCCGGCTGGTATACTCGACCCGACTTCACCTGACGGACGAAGGCGACGAAGCGCTCGGCCCAGGGATTCGACTCGGTTGCCCGCTGGTGGGCAAAGGATGCTAGAACATTGTGGACAATGATGCCGTCGTGATGTCCATCGATGCCGGCGCCGCGCCGCAGCTCGAATCCGTATCTGGTGGCTTGTGGAAGATCGACAAGTGCGGCGTGGTGGAATTCGTGAGCGTTGATGTCGCGCTGTTGAGCCTTGGCGTGCGTCGCTTTGGGCCAGGGGAATTCAGGCGTCTCGGCGATGACGATCTGGCCACGGCCCTGCGGCTTCTTGTGCATGACGGCTTCTGCTTCGATGACGCCGACCATCTCGGCGCGCTCGCCGTGCCAGCGGATAGCTCGCGTCAGGTACATGAGGCCACCGCATTCGGCATAAGTCGGCAGACCCGCTTCGATCGCAGTGCGGATCGCGGCGCGCAAGGTTGCATTGGCTTCGATCGCGGTCATGTGCGTTTCGGGAAAACCACCGCCGATGAAAAGGCCGTCGACGCGCGGCAACTGCTCATCGTGCATGGTGTCGAAAAACACCAGGTCGGCGCCGGCCGCGGACAGCGCTTCCAGATCGTCGGGGTAATAGAAGCCAAAGGCTCTGTCCCGGGCCACGGCGATGCGGACGCGATCGCGATCAGATGTTGATGCCTGCGCAGCCGGCCCTCCCAGCGCAGACGTCGGTGGAGCCAGACGCGCAATGGCTTGCAAGGTTTCAAGATCGAAGCGCTCGGCAACACGACTGCCGATCAGCGCGATGAAGGCCTCGACGGCGTCAGTTTCTGCCGGCGTCGTCAGGCCGAGGTGCCGCTCGGGCAGCACCAAGGCTTCCTCGCGCGGCAGCGCGCCAATCACGGGGACCTCGGTGTAGCGCTCGACCGCGGCACGCAGCTTCGCCTCGTGGCGGGCGCTGGCGACCCTATTCAGAACGACGCCGGCCAGATGCACCTCAGGATCGAAGACGCGGTAGCCGAGCAGCAGCGGCGCGATACCGCGCGTCATGCCCTCGGTATCGATGACGAGTATGACTGGCGCGCGGACGAGCTTGGCCAATGCCGCATTGCTGTCGCGGCCTTCGACATCGACGCCGTCATAGAGGCCCATGTTGCCTTCGATGAGCGCGAGGTCGGCGCCGTCGGATCGAGCGGCCAACGTGCGAGCGATCTCGGCGTGGCTCTGAGTGTTGAAATCGAGGTTATAGGCCGAGCGGCCGGTCGCGCGCGCGTGCCACATCGGATCGATGTAGTCGGGGCCCTTCTTGAATGTCTGCACGACCAGTCCGGCATTGCACAGCGCGCGCGCAAGACCGAGCGTGACGGTGGTCTTGCCCGAGGATTTATGCGCAGCGGCAATCAGGATATGGGCCACGACAGGACGACTCCACCAAGTTTCGCGCCTGGACCTGCCCCCGCAGACCTACGCCAATCCGTCCCTCGCCCGTAGCCGGGTGCGCTAGCCCCCCTCCTGCACGCCAAGCGGCAGGAACGGCATGACCTTGAGTGCCACGCCGGTCGCCAGCATGGCAACCGAGACGCCTGCAAGGCCGAGCAGCACCTCCGGCAATGAGGGGCTGTAGTGCGCAACCTCGCCGTCGAGGAAGGAGCTCGACACCTTCATTCCGGGCATCAGCTCCAGCGGATAGGCCTGGCCGCCGATGATGGTGACGTAGATAAATGCAAGTCCGCCGGCGATCGCGAGGATCGAGGCTACCGAAAGCCCGAGCCGAGCCCCGAGAGGTTTGCCCTCGCCGCTGAGGAAGGTGACGATGACGAGCGGCAAGATGTTGCCGACGAGCACGTGACCCAGCCAGAACAGGGTCGTGTAGATACCGCCATCACGCAGGATGAAAGCTTCGACACCCTGGTGCTCCGCGGCATATAGGTTGGTCAGATGCTTGATCACCGTGAAGTAGAGAACGGCAAGCGTGAAGATCTTAATGAGGTTGCGGAATTTTTCCACCATCTCGTCACTCATCAACTGCTGGCGCATCTCGCGGCACACCGTCTGCAGGACAAGCACTGTGAAGGCCAGACCGTAGAGGAACGAGGCGGCGATGAACAGCGGCGCCATGATGGCGGCGTCATAGGCCTCGCGCGCGACGAGGAAGCCGAAGATCGAGCCGGTGCCGGTCGTCAATGCGAGACGCCAGACGAACGCCAGCCAACCCATCGACTTGGTCGCGTTGGGCGACTTCGCGAACGAGCGGTCCATCATGGCGAAGAGGTAGGCGGCGACGATCACCAGGAAGCCCGTGTAGAGGTAGATGTTCCAGGCGAAGATCGATTTGAAGTTGTAGGTGGTCATGGCGACGGTGATGCGCTCTGGCCGGCCGAGATCGAGCACCAGCACCATGAGCCCGCCGACCAGCAGCGCGATCGACAGCAGGCCCGACAGCCGCGCGAACGGCTTGTAGGCGTAGTTGTTGAAGACGGATGAGATCGAGGCGACGTTGAGCGCACCAGAAGCGGCGACGATCAGGAAAACGGCAAATACGTGCGGTGTGCCCCACACGATCGCGTTGTTCATACCGGTGACGATGTGACCGTGGTGCTCCATGTAGAGGAATGCACCGAGGCCGGCCAGGATCACGGCAGCGTGCAGCGCCAGCAGACCCCAGAACAGCATGCTGTGATCGTCGAGCTTCTGAAACGTGATCCGCGCCATCTTGCTTGCCTCTCGAACCGGCTCGACCGCCGGCCGTCATGGATCAAATGTTCTGGTAGTAGACACCTGGATCGGTGCCGAGATCGGCGCGCACGCGCGTCGTCCGGTAGGTGGCGATGCGCTTAGCGATCTCGGAGTTTTTGTCGTTCAAGTCGCCGAACAGCATGGCTGCGTTGCCGGACTTGGCGCACGCCTCAACACAGGCCGGCGTGCCGCCGGCGTCGACGCGGTGCACGCACATCGTGCAGCTTTCGACGCAACCCTTGCCGCGCGGCGCGAACGGCTTCTGGTCCTCGAGCGGCTCGTGGATGAAGGACCGCGCCTTGTAGGGGCAGGCCATCATGCAATAGCGGCAGCCGATGCAGATGTGGCGATCGACCAGGACGATGCCGTCGGCGCGCTTGAAAGAGGCGCCGGTTGGGCAGACGTCGACGCACGGCGGATTGGCGCAGTGCTGGCACATCATCGGCATGTTGAAGGAGGAGCCGTCCTTGGGACTGGTGACGGTCAGCTTGCGGATCCATTGCGGATCGGTGGCGGGATGGCCGGTCGACTTGATACCGTTCTCATTAGCGCAGGCGGTGACGCAAGCCGTGCAGCCGTCCGGGCACTTGGCGGAATCGATCAGCAGTCCCCAGCGCTGCTTGGAGGTGACCGGCTGGTCTGCTGCACGGGCCGCGAGGGCCGGCGCGCTTTCGGCGAAGGCCAACAGCGTCACGCCCGGCGCCAGCACCGTCGTCGAGAATGCGGTGGCGGCCTTCAGGAACCAGCGACGGCCGGCGTCGACGGGATCGATCGAAGTGGACGAGCCATTGCACGAGCAATTGCCCGTCGTGCCGCAGGCGTTGGGATCGGTCTTGCAGCTCATCGGCCCGCTCCCTGCAAATAGCGATCGAGGGCAGCGACGTCGTTGCCATTGGCGGCAGCGGGCGGATCGGGGACGATGCTGCCCGTCTTCGTGACATCTCCCGGCCGCGAGGCGTGGCATTCGAAGCAATCGATGCTGACCGCCGCGTAGTCGTGACAGGTACGGCAGAAGTGGCTCGGATCGGCCACAGTCACGGCCTTGCCGTCCGTGCCCTTGACCTGATGGCAATCGAGGCAAGCCTTGAGACTGAACTGCTCGGTGCGAATGCCTTCATGCATCGTCTGGTCGCGCTTGTGAACCAATGCCGCCATGTGGTTGCGGCGCATCCAGTCGGTTGGAGCGACGCACTTGTCGCCACGCCCTTTGGCCGGCTGCGGCGGCCCGGCCAATACCGGCGCTGCCACGATGGTCATGGCGACAGCGGCAATCAGCACCGCCGCCATCACGAGCCTCGTCCAATGCCGCTTCATCTGCATGGTCCTGTCCTGCTCACGCCTATTCGCCGAGGCCCATCTGGATGTAACCGGTCGGGCAGACATCCGCGCAGATGTGGCAGCCGATGCACATCGAGTAGTCGGTGTAGACGTAGCGGCCGACGGCGCGCTCCTTCTTCGCCACGCGCTTGACCGCCGTCTGCGGGCAGAAGATCATGCAGTTGTCGCACTCGAAGCACATGCCGCAGCTCATGCAGCGCTTGCCTTCGTTGATCGCCTGCTCCTCGGTGAGGCCCTTGATGCGCTCCTCGAAGTTGCCGAGAACGTCCGCGTCGCCGATGTGCTTCTCGCCCCTCAGCCGCCTCGCCTCGAACTTGAAGTGTCCGAGGAACAGCATGTCGTGCGGAATGATCTGCGAGAACGAGCGGTCCTCGTAATTGTGGACTGCGAACTTGGCGTCATCGGTATTGAAAACCTCGCCGTGCGGATAGGACTCCGGAGAAAGGCCGCGCTGTTGCAACTCGCCAAGCAGATTGAAGTGGTGGACGTCGACCTTCGGGCGCTTGTCGGGCGGTGCACCGCTGACGTAGTGGTCGATCGCCTCGCACGCAATCGAGGCGTGGCCGATCGCCGTCGTCAGCAGGTGCGGCTTGATGATGTCGCCGCCGACGAAGATGCCGGGCCGGCCGGGCCAGCGGTAGAGCGCGTCCGCCTTCATCAGCCCCTTGCCGTTGTTGAGGTCCTCCATTCCGGTGAAATCACCAGCCTGGCCGATCGCCGCGACGATGAGGTCGCACTCGATCTCGTGCTCGGAGCCCTCGATCTCCTTCATCTTGCCGCCGGTCCAGTCGACCTTGATCACCTTCAATGCGCGCGCGCGGCCATTCGCGTCGAGCATCACCTCGACCGGCGCCAGCGAGCCCTGGATCTTCACGCCCTCCTGCAGGACATGTTCGATTTCCATTTTCGCGGCGGGCATCTTCTCGATCGGCCGCCGGTAGACGACGACCACTTCCGCGCCCTGCCGCTTGGCGACCGAGGCGACATCGTGCGCTGTCTGGCCCAGCACCACATATTCCGGCCGGTCCTTCTCGTGCGTGGTGTGGATATGGCCGAGGCGGCGCGCCACCGCGGCGACGTCCATGGCCGTGTCGCCACCGCCGATCACCAGCACGCGTGCGGCGGAATGTTTCAGGCGGCCGTCGTTGAAGGCGGTGAGGAAGGCGATGCCGGAGATGCAATTGGGCGCCTTCTCTGCGCCGGGAATGGTCAGCGGCGAGCCGCTTTGCGCGCCGATCGCCATGAACACAGCATTATAATCGCGCTCGAGCTGGTCGAACGAAACGTCGACGCCGACCTTCTTGCCGGTGACCACCTCGACGCCGAGATCGAGGATGCGCTTCACCTCCGCATCGAGCACGTCACGCGGCGTGCGATAGCCCGGAATGCCGTAGCGCATCATGCCGCCGAGCTCGGCGCGCATCTCGAAGATCGTGACGGCATGTCCCTTGCGGCGCAGGAAGTAGGCAGCCGCCATTCCCGCAGGACCCGAGCCGACCACGGCGACCTTCTTGCCGGTGCTGGGGCCTGCCGCCGGTAGTTTCAGCTTGTGCTCGATCGCCCACTGCCCGACGTAATGCTCCACCGAGTTGATGCCGACGAAGTCATCGACCTCGTTGCGGTTGCAGCCATCCTCGCACGGCGCCGGACACACGCGCCCCATGATGGCGGGGAAGGGGTTGGATTCGACCATGCGCTGGAACGCATATTCCTGCCAAGGAGTCTTGGGGTCGGAAGGCTTGTCGAGTCCGCGCGCGATCGACAGCCATCCGCGGACATCGTGACCCGATGGGCAGCTGCCCTGGCAGGGCGGTGTGCGGTGAACGTAGGTCGGGCACTTGTAGGATCGATCGGCCTGGAAGATCCTTTCCTGCATATCGCTCCAGTCTTCGGGCGATTCCCCGTCCCTGTAGCGGCGATAGGTCGCCCGCCATATTGGGCAGCGTCGCGAGCAATTCGCGCGCCTTCGCATTGCGCGCCACGGTACTTCAAAACATTCGAATGCAGCAACTCGAATGATCTCGCGGCGAGACCGAATTTATCCCGACTTTTTGCGTCAGAATAGATCGAACGCTGATGCGGTGCGGTATCTCTCCCGAGCACCGAAAAAAATTCTTGCGCCACCCCAAGGATGTCGCAACTGCCAACGTCTAATATCGCAAATGTAACCAACACCGGCGGCGCGATGCCCGCATCCAAGGCCCAACCGACGGCCGCAACGGCACCCGACGAAGCCTTGGCCAAGCGCGCGGCCGCGGGTGATCGGGAGGCGTTTGCCGAGCTATTGAGCCTCTACTACGACCGCATCCATCGCATGGCGTGGCGCTGGTGCGGATCGACAGGAGCGGCCGACGACGTTGCGCAGGATGTGTGCGTGAAGCTGGCCGGTGCGATCCGCGGATTTTCCGGCGAAGCGGCGTTCGCGACATGGCTATGGCGGATCGTCTACAACGCCGCCGTCGATCACACGCGCCGCAACCGCCAGCTGAGCCTCGTGGGTTCTGATGTGGTGACGGCGCTGATTGATGGCGCGTCGGCCGCGACACCGGAAACCGAAGCGATGGCGCGCGATGTTTGGACCGCCGTGCGCTCCCTGCCGCCGCAGCAGCGGGACGCGGTTCTCCTTGTTTACGCACAGGACATGAACCACGCGGAAGCCGCAGCCGTCATGAGTGTGAGCGAGAAGACCGTCTCATGGCATCTGCACGAGGCGCGCAAGACGTTGAAGAAGCTTTTGGAGGCCGCGGAGTAGGCCATGACCGAGCGCGATCTCAAAATCTTGAAGGATCACCCCGTTCCCGCGCCTTCCGCCGACGCAAAGGCGGCAGCCATCGCCGCAGCTCTGGCCGCATACGACGCGGCATCTGCAAGCGGTGATGCGAATGAAAAAAATGCACTCCCCCCCAAAGGAGACGACGAGCCCGCACGTCCAACGCACATGATCTTGCTCAAACCCTGGAGACCCATGATGCGTTTGCAATCCTCTCACTACGCCATCGCCGCCTCGATCGCCGCCGCATTCGTCGCCGTGCCGATTTCGATTCATTATCTCAACCTCAACCGCGACGCGTTGCGATCGCCCGACAAGCCCGCCAAGAGCACGGCCGATGCTCCAGCATCGGGCCGGACCGAACGCGACGGCGCCAAGGTCGCCGAGGAGCTGGAGAAGAAAGACGCCAACGGCGAGCGTCGCAAGATCGCCGATTTGCGTACAGCGGAGCCAAAGCCAGCCGACAAGGCCAAGGCGCCAGCAGAAGCTGTTCCCGGAGCGTCCGCTCCGGCGACGGTTGCCGCGCCTGTTCCCGCCATGCCCGAGCAGCAATTCGGGTTCACCGGTGGCGCCCGTATCGGCAACGAACTTTCCCGCAGCGCAGCTCCGGCAATGGACCGGCTGACCGGAGTGACTGGCCGGCTCGATCAGACGTATGTGCCGCACGTGGAAGTGGGCCGCGATCGCTTCGAGCACGTCAGCGAGAATCCTGTGAAGCAGGTGGCAAGCGAACCGGTATCGACCTTCTCCATCGACGTCGACACTGCGTCATACGGCTTCGTGCGTCGCGCGCTCAACGCCGGTCATGTGCCGCCGGCCGATGCCGTCCGCGTCGAAGAGCTGATGAACTATTTCAACTACGACTACGCGCGGCCCGAGACGGCTGAGCCGCCATTCCAGCCGACAGTGACCGTGCTGCCCAGCCTGTGGAATGCCGAGCACAAGCTCATCCACATCGCCATCAAGGGTTACGAGTTGAAGAGCGCGGAACGTCCGCGCGCCAATCTCGTCTTCCTGATCGATGTATCGGGCTCGATGCAGCCGGCTGACCGGCTGCCCCTGGTGAAGAACTCGCTCAAGCTGCTGCTCGACAACCTGAAGCCCGACGACACCGTCGGCATCGTAACCTATGCCTCGGGCTCGGGTGTCGCGCTCGAGCCGACCAAGGTGTCAGACAAGGGCAAGATCATCGCCGCCATCGAGGCGCTGGGGGCTGGCGGCTCCACCGCTGGAGCGCAGGGCATCGAGGACGCCTATCGCCTCATTGAATCGAACTTCGACAAGACGGCGGTCAATCGCGTCATCCTTGCAACCGATGGCGACTTCAACGTCGGCGTTTCCGACCACAATCAATTGAAGAGCATGATCGAGCGAAAGCGCGATTCAGGCATCTTCCTGTCCATCCTCGGCGTCGGCCAAGGCAACTACAACGATCAGCTGATGCAGACGCTCGCCCAGAACGGCAACGGCACCGCGGCCTACATCGATACGTTGAACGAAGCCCGCAAGGTGCTGGTCGAGGAGGCGTCCTCGACACTGTTTCCGATCGCCAAGGACGTCAAGATCCAGGTCGAGTTCAATCCGGCCGAGGTCGCCGAGTATCGGCTCGTCGGCTACGAGACGCGCGCACTGCGCCGTGAGGACTTCAACAACGACAAGATCGATGCCGGCGATGTCGGCTCCGGTCACGCCGTGACCGCCATCTACGACATCACGCCGGTTGGCGCCAAGAAACTCGTTGACGAACTGCGCTACGGCGCGCCTGCCGCGATGGACGCCAAGCCCGCACCCGCGGCAACCGCCAAGCCAGGCGAGTTGGGCTTCCTCAAGCTGCGCTACAAGCTGCCCAAGGAAGACAAGAGCCGCTTGATCGAGGTGCCGATCCGCACTGCCGACATGCTGCCCAGCATCGACAAGGCTTCCGCTGATGTGCGCTTCTCCACCGCCGTCGCCAGCTTCGGCCAGATGCTCAAGGGTGGAAACTGGACCGGAAGCCTCAGCTACGACGACATCATAGCGCTGGCTTCCAAAGCAAAGGGCGACGACGCTTTCGGCCTGCGCGCCGAGTTCGTCAATCTCGTCCGCCTCGCCAAGTCGGCGAAGTAAAGCTGGGCATCACCGCCGACCAGAAGAACTGATCCCGCGGCCGTTCGCGGGATCCGTGTCTCTCGGAGTTCGATCAGTTAGTAGTGCCGCAGCGTTTTGTCGGGGCGCGATTTCGTTGCACGATGCTGCCAATGCCCTAGTCCGCCGCACTGCTGGCTCATGATGCCCAATCCTCATCGCCGACACCGCGACATGGAGACTGTCGACAAGGCCCCGCCGTCGATGCGCCTGACCCAATTCGAGCGAGCGCGGCACTGCGCTCGCTCGAATTGGTCGTTCTCGTGCGTGAGCGTTGTCCTCAATATCCGCCCTTGCGGCGGCTCTCGGGCAATCCCGCGATGCGGCCGGCGATCTTGGACGGGTCGCCGTTGAAAAGGTCGTAGAGTGCCTTCTGGTCGACGTCGCGACCCCACTCCTCCGCCATCGCCTTGACGATCGTGCGCGTGTTGGGCTGCGTCTGGTTGTTGTTGAAGTACTGGTCGCGAAGATAGCGGATGATCGACATCTGCTCCTCTCCGAGCGTGATGCCGTCCTGCTGCGCCAGTACCTTCGCCAAGTCTTCGCTCCAATCCTCGTGGTTCACGAGATAACCCTTGTCGTTGGTCTCGATCTCCTGTCCGTTCAACTCAATGGCCATGTTTCAACTCCCTTTCAGGTTTTTGCATTGAATTCGGACGGCCTGCCGCGAGGGCTATTGCTGTCCGCGGACTAATTCGTCTTCGCGGCCTCCGCCGCATGAATCTCACTGGCCGCTCCGAATGCGGCGGTGGCCGCGGCGATTTCCGCTGGAGGCGGATTGTACCAGGCGAGCTTGTCGCGCAGTGAAACGACACTGCCGATGATGGTCAAGGCGGGTCCGGTGATGTCGCTTGCCGCGGCCACCCCGGCGATTGTCGCAATCGTTCCCGTCGCCACTTTCTGATTTGGCCGCGTGCCGTTCTCGATGATGGCAACCGGCATTGTCGGATCGGCGCCTTGCTCGACGAAGTCGGCCATCAGCTCGCCAAGGAACGCCAGCCCCATATAGATGACGACCGTCTGGTTCGGCTGCAGCACCGTCGCCCAGTCGGCCGACAGCCGGCCGGTCTTCGTATGTCCGGTAACGAACACGCACGCCTGCGCGTGGTCGCGATGTGTAAGCGGGATTCCGGCAAAGCCGGCGCAACCTGTCGCCGCTGTGATGCCGGGCACGATCTGGAAAGGAATGCCCTCCGCGGCAAGCAGCTCGATTTCCTCGCCGCCGCGGCCGAATATGAAGGGGTCGCCACCCTTCAGGCGCAGCACGCGGCGCCCATCGCGCGCCAGCTTTACCAGCAGCTTGCTGATCTCCTCCTGCGGCAACGCGTGCTGGCTGCGCTTCTTGCCGACATAGATGCGCTCGGCATTGGGCCGCACCAGATCGAGGATAGGACTGCCGATCAGCCGGTCGTAGACGACGACGTCGGCGCGCTGCATGAGCCGCAAGGCGCGGAAGGTCAGCAGGTCAGGATCACCAGGCCCGCCGCCGACGAGATAGACCTCGCCAACCTCGGGCGAGCCTTGAGCCACATAGCTTTGCATCTGCTGATCGAGCAGCGACGTGGCACGTTGCTCGTCACCGGCAAGTACCAGATCGGCAACCGTGCCGTCGACCAAAGTTTCGAGAAAATGCCGCCGCGACCGCCGATCGGGAATGCGTCGCGTGATCGCCTCGCGTGCCTGGCCGAGAAATCGCGTGAGATGCCCGAATGCAGCGGGTATCGTCGCCTCGAGCCGCTGCGCGATGAGACGCACCAGCAGCGGCGAGGTTCCCGCCGATGAGATCGCCACCAGCAATGGCGAGCGGTCGATGATCGACGGCATCGTGAAGTCGCACGTCTCGCCATGCTCAGAGGTGACGAGGATGTTGCGTTGGCGCGCGAGCTTGCACACACGCTCGTTCTCTTCGGCCTCGTCGGCGGCCGCGAACACCATGAATGCGCCATCGAGGTCCGCCTCTTCGGTGCGCCCGGTGCGGATCGTCACGCCCGGCTGCTGCACGACTTCATCGAGCGCGCTGGTGATGGTTTCGCACACGATGCGCACGCTTGCGCCCGCCCGCAATGCCGTGCACGCGCGACGCCGAGCCTGTCGCCCGCCGCCCGCGACGACCACGGTGCGCCCCTTCAGGTTGAGACAGACGGGCAGCTGCTCCATCACCTACTCCAGTCTCTGCAGACTCTGCGGTGTCACCGCTCGGGCGCTTCCGGATCCGCTACTTGAGGATTTTTCCATGCGAGACATGCTGCCGTAAACCGCTACGTCGTCACGTGGTCGCCGGGACCGCTCTGGGCGCCGCCCGTGCCGTCAGGTAGCTCGCCGTTGACCCACTTGGTCATGAGATCCGCCCACGCCCGCGCGGATGGCACATCGATGTCGAGGATCGTGAAGCGGCGGCCTTCGCGAATACGGATGCGCAACAGGCGCAGGCCGCTGTCGTGCTGCACATCCTGGAACACGACCTCGCGCCTGTAGGGCGCATCGATCCTGCCGATGTCCGTGGCGTTCCCTCCCTCGCTCACGACTTGCCCCTGAGATAGCGTCCGCCGAGAGAAAAGACCCGCTCGATATCGGTCTGCCACGAGCGCGGCGTGTCGGTGTAATCGGGCTTGACGTCGAAGTTGACGAAGCGCGCGCCGTCGTCGGCCGCCTTGGCGACCAGGCGCAACAGCCCCTCGAAATCGTGCACTTGCGGATTGTAGATGATGAGGTCGCTCAGGTTGACCATGCCTGGCTCCCGTTCGAGATTCTGGCTCACCTTTGGAGTTCCTCTTGTTGCCAGGCGTATCGCGCCGGCGTGTTGAATTGATCTGCAGCGAGTTATCTGCTGCCGCAGCTCTTGGCACGTCCTCTGTATCAAGTCCCGGCGATGCGCTCGCCATAGCGAACGCGATAGAGCAGTCGCGCTGCACTCTCGTCGTTCTCGAATGCCGTGCGTGTATGCAGCACGTTGTTGGAGATCAGTCCCTCGCCGGCAGCAAGCTTGTACTTGATGATGAGCGGCTCTTCCTCGTGCGCAAGCAGCCGATCGAGTAGGGAAACCGCAGCGCGCGTATCTTCATCGTCGCGCCAGATGATATTGCGCGTTCTCGCCGTGTATCGCATCGTCATCCCGCCCGATGGCTCGACAAGGAACACCGGGCCGGTCGATGTCGGTCGCACGCTGCCGTCCTCTTCCTGTGATTCGGGAATCGTCATCGCTTCGGGATGCATCATCGCTGCGATCAGCGCGCGACCCTTGTCGCGCAATCGGATGTACGCGATGTCGGGATCGAGCAGCGCGTTGACGCCGCCTTCGCGCGCCGGCCGGACGCAATGCAGGAGCATCGCCCGGATCGGCGCGCTTGATGGGTTATAGTAGCCATCGGTGTGCCAGGAGAGCGCCTTCTTGGTGTAGGGAATGAAGCCGCGCTTGCTTGCTGTGCTTGTCACTTCGATGGCGACGATGCCGTCGTCTTCAGCCGAACGGTGCGATTCCATCGATTGAAGCCCGAGCGCTGAGCTGAAGCTCTTCAGTTTCGCACGCATCCGCTTGTCGTCGGCGCCTGATTCGGGGGCCGTATCGTAGACGGCCATGTTCGCTTGCCGGCAACGATCAACAACAACCGACTTTTCCTGATCAGTGATCTGCGCAAGGTTGCCGATCTGGACTTTCAGCGCCTCCGCTGATGTCGGATAGGCCCCAAGCTTTTCGTCGCGCCATGCCTCGTAGGCGCGATCGTCGTTGAGATCAAAAGGATTTCCGTGTGTTCGCCCCGCCGGTTTGGTGGCGGTGGAGGTGGCCGCGAAGGCGTTCGTCATGGTACTAAACTCCGTTCAGAGCGGGTCTTCGAGGTGAAATTTTCCCCCCGGGTGCGGCATCACGGCGCGAATCCCCACTAGACAGCTCGGCAAAAAGCAAACGAAATTGCTGTATGCGCGGCTGTTGGTCACGCAAGTCGACAATTTCGACTTTAGACTTGTGCGACCAATGCTGGCAGTTCTAATATGCAAACCTACGAATATGCAAGAGTGCGACGATCGCCTTTGTCCAACTTCCAAGGGGATCATAAGCGCCGGGGCTGTTGTTGATGTGGGTTGCTGAGCTGCAAGCATAGAGAGAAAACTCTCGATGCGCATGAGGGCACCGGTCCGCCATTGCGGACTCGCTCTTGAGTAATGGGCCCACGATGAGGCGATAGATTAACGCGCCTCGCGATGGTGCACTGAATCGCAGCCCTCCCCTGCCGGGAGGAAAACGAAGGGAAGAACGCAAATGGCGGATCAGGCGAAATTTGCAGGTGTTGGCAAGGTCGGTGCGCAATTCACCAACCGCGCGACGCCAAAGCTCGATGATTTGGAGACCGGTCCCTGGCCGAGCTTCGTCACCGGCTTGAAGCGACTCCGCGACTCCAAGGACAAGCCCTATGCCGAGTACATGAACGATCTTCTCGGTCAGCTCGAGCACTCCTACACCGAGCGTCTCGGCTTCTGGAAGGGCGGCACGGTCTCGGTGTTCGGTTACGGCGGCGGCATCATTCCTCGCTTCTCCGAGGTAGGCGACAAGTTTCCGAAGTCGAAGGAGTTTCATACGCTGCGCGTCATGCCGCCGGCTGGTTATCACTACACCACCGACATCCTTCGCAAGATGTGCGACATCTGGGAGCGCAATGGCTCCGGCCTGATTGCTTTCCACGGCCAGTCCGGCGACATCATGTTCCAGGGCACCACGACCGAGGGCTGTCAGGCCGCGTTTGACGAGCTCAATGAGCTCGGCTTCGATCTGGGCGGCGCTGGTCCTGCTCTTCGCACATCGATGAGCTGCGTCGGTCATGCGCGCTGCGAGATGTCGATGTACGACGAGCCGCGCGCCCACCGTGAGATCCTGAACGAGAACGTGTCGGAAATTCACCGTCCGGCTCTGCCCTACAAGTTCAAGTTCAAGTTCTCCGGCTGCGCCAACGATTGCGTCAATGCCATCCACCGCTCCGACTTCGCAGTGATCGGTACGTGGCGCGACGACATCAAGGTCAACCAGCAAGAGGTCAAGGCCTACGTCGCCGACCACGGCCGCAAGTACACGATCGATCACGTCGTTGCCATGTGCCCGACGCGCGCCGTCTCGCTCAACGACGACGACACGCTCGAGATCGACAACAAGAGCTGCGTGCGCTGCATGCATTGCATCAACGTCATGCACAAGGCGTTGGCGCCCGGCGACGATCGCGGCATCTCGATCCTGATCGGCGGCAAGCGCGCCCTCAAGATCGGCGATCTCATGGGCACGATGGTGATCCCGTTCATGAAGCTCGATACGGACGAGGACTTCGACAAGCTGCGCGAGTTCGCCACCAGCATGATCGAGTTCTTCGCCGAGAACGCGCTTGAGCATGAGCGTGTCGGTGAGACCATCGACCGTATCGGCTTGCCGGCGTTCCTGAGCGCCATGGGCATCGAGCCCGATCCCAACATGGTCAAGCATCCGCGCACATCCTGCTACGTGCGCACGGACGACTTCACCGACGAGGCGGAGAAGTACTTCGCTCGCAAGGGCATGAACAAGGACGGCTCGGCGCGCGACGCCGCCGAGTAGCACGTACGAGATAGGCGGATCCGATTGCATTTTTCGGGTCGGATCCGCCCTGCATCGCCGAATGAGGACGCGAGTCTTCGGCTTGGCGCCGTGCATTTTTGCCGGCCCACCGTCGGCTTGCGTCATGGCGCAAGACATAGAATTTCGCTAGTCGAGAGGAAAGACGATGAGCCAAGGAGCGACCCAGGCGCCGCCGAAGAAACGCACGCCCATCGAGTCGGGCGTCCCTGATCCGAAGCAATATATGCACCCGGTGATGGTGAAGAATTATGGCCAGTGGGCCTACCACGAGCGTCCGCGTCCGGGCGTTCTCAAGCACGTTGCCAAGAGTGGCGACGAGATCTACACGGTTCGCGCCGGCACCCAGCGGCAGATGGACGTCTATACCATCCGCACGCTCTGCGACATCGCCGACAACGTCGGCGATGGCTTTGTGCGTTTCACGACGCGCTCCAACATCGAGTACCTCGTCTCCAAGTTCGAGAAGGTGCCCGCTCTCATCAAGGCGCTCAACGAGAAGGGCTTCCCCGTTGGTGGAACCGGCAACTCGGTGTCGATGATCTCGCACACCCAGGGCTGGCTGCACTGCGACATCCCGGGCACCGACGCATCGGGCGTTGTGAAGAGCCTGATGGACATGCTCCATCACGAGTTCGTCACCGAGGACATGCCCAATCGCGTGCGCATCACGACCTCGTGCTGCCAGATCAACTGCGGCGGCCAGGGCGACATCGCCATCAACGTCCAGTACACCAAGCCGCCCAAGATCAACCACGACCTGGTTGCCAACGTCTGCGAGCGTCCCGCGGTTGTCGCGCGCTGCCCGGTGGCTGCGATCCGCCCGGCGATGGTCAACGGCAAGCCCTCGCTTGAAGTCGACGAGAAGAAGTGCGTGTGCTGCGGCGCCTGCTATCCGCCCTGCCCGCCCATGCAGATCAACGGTGCCGAATCCACCAAGATCGCGATCTGGGTCGGCGGCAAGCACTCCAACGCACGCTCGCGCCCGACCTTCCACAAGCTGGCGGTCGCCAACCTGCCCAACAATCCGCCGCGCTGGCCGGAGGTTGAGGATGTCGTCCGCAAGATCCTTTATGCCTACAAGGCGGGTGCCAAGGACTGGGAGCGTCTGGGCGAGTGGATCGAGCGTATCGGTTGGCCGCGCTTCTTCGACGAGACCGGCTTGGCGTTCACCAAGCACCATCTCGATACGTGGACGGGTGCCCGTCACACCATGAACATGTCGGCGCACGTTCGCTTTTGACGCAGTAAAGTGCACCTGCCGCTGTGACATCGGTCACTGCGGCGGGTGAGCGTCACCGGAATATTCAAGTATCAGCCGCGTACCTCCCCGGCTCGAGAAGGGTCGGCGGCGGGCCGCTGCCAAACAAGAAATGAATGCAATAGGGAGAGGTGCTGCAGTGAAGCTGAGCATCGTCGTCAACGAGGGCCCGTACACGCATCAGTCGGCGGACACGGCCTACCAGTTCACGAAAGCGGCTCTCGAGAAGGGAGTCGAGATCTTCCGCGTGTTCTTCTATCACGACGGGGTCAACAACGGCACGCGGTTGACGGTTCCGCCCCAGGACGATCGCAACATCCAGAAGAACTGGTCGGAGCTTGCTGAGAAATACAAGCTCGATCTGGTGGTCTGCATCGCTGCCGCCCAGCGTCGCGGCATCCTCGATGAGGGCGAGGCGAAGCGCCACGGCAAGGGCGACGGCGCCGCCAACATCGCACCCGGCTTCCGGATCTCCGGTTTGGGCCAGTTGATCGAGGCCGGCATTCAGGCCGACCGCCTCGTCGTGTTCGGCGATTGAGGAGGGCGAGCAGATGTCGGATGTGAAGAAGTTTCTCTACGTCAACCGCAAGGCGCCCTACGGCACGATCTACGCGCTGGAGAGCCTCGAAGTGGTGCTGATCGGCGCCGCCTTCGATCAGAACGTGTCGCTGGCGTTCCTCGATGACGGCGTCTTCCAGCTCGCCAAGGGACAGGACACCAAGAGCCTTGGCGTCAAGAATTTCTCGCCCACATATCGCGCGCTGGGCGATTACGGCGTCACCAAGCTCTATGTCGAGAAGGAGTCGCTTGCCGAGCGCGGGCTCACCGAGGACGACCTGATGCCCATCACCTACGAGGACGAGAACGACGGCTTCGCCGAGAAGCCCTCGCTGATCTTCATCGATCGCGCCGAGATGGCCAAGGTGATGCACGACCAGGACGTCATCTTGAGCTTCTGACAGGTAAAATGCAGGGAATACGAGCAATGACCACATTGCACATAGTCAACAAGTCACCCTTCGAGCGCGGCGCCATGCAGAGCTGCCTGGAGCACGCTCTTGAAGGCGATGGCGTGCTGCTGTTCGAGGATGGCGTCTACGGCGCAGTCAAGGGCAGCGCGGTGACCGGGCTGATCGAGAAGAAGGCCGGATCGGTGAAGGTCTACGTGCTGGGTCCGGATCTCGCCGCGCGCGGCATTCCCGCGGGCCGTCTGATCGATGGCATCGCAGTGGTCGATTATCCGGGCTTCGTTGATCTCGTGACGACGCACGGAGGCACGCAGTCCTGGCTTTGAGCGGCCAACGCCGCTCCAACGGCGCCGCATCGGCGCACGGACCAATCGCGAAGCAAAGGGAGATTGAGCGATGGCATACACTGTGAACGGAAGCACCGTTGAGCACGATGAGGAAGGTTACCTCACCGACATCAACCAGTGGAGCGAGGACATCGCTTTGGAGATTGCCAAGGCGCAGAACCTCGAGATGACCGAGGAGCGCTGGGAAGTCGTCAACTTCCTGCGCAACTACTACGACGAGTACCAGGTCGCCCCGGCGGTCCGCGTGCTCACCAAGGCGCTAGCCAAGACCATGGGACCTGAGAAGGGTAACAACAAGTATCTCTACGAGCTGTTCCCCTACGGACCCGCCAAGCAGGCGTGCATGATCGCCGGTCTGCCGAAGCCCACGGGCTGCGTCTGATCGCGTAATAGAGCCATCGCGAGCAACGAGACCCCCGCGCCGCACGAGAAGTGCAGGGCGTGAACCGCAACGGCTGCGCGGGGGTGTTCCCTGGAGGGAATGGATTTAGGGAGGCGTGCCCCGTGCTTACGGGAATTTATGCACTCTTGTTCTACGTGGCGACGGCGGTGCTGGTCGGCGGACTGGCATATCGCATCCGTCTTTATTGGACGACGCCTGCGCCACTGAAGATCCCGACCACGCCCGCCCCGACCACGGAGGTTGGCGTCGCCTTCCGGCTTGCGCGCGAAGTTGTGCTTTTTGAAAGCCTCTTCAAATCCAACAAGTGGATCTGGCTGTTCGGCTGGCTCTTCCACTTCGGGCTGCTGCTCGTTCTGATCCGCCACCTGCGCTACTTCATCAATCCGGTGCCCGAGATCCTGGTCGTCGCCCAGCAGTTCGGCGTCTACGCCGCGTTCGCAATGGTGGCCGGGCTCGCCGGTCTGTGGGCGCGCCGTTTCCTGGTGCCGCGCGTGCGTTACATCTCCGACCCTTCCGATCACCTGATGCTGGCGCTCTTGATGGGCATCGGCATGAGCGGAATGGCGATGAAATTCATCGCACACACCGACATCGTTGCGGTGAAGGCATTCTTCATCGGGCTGATGACGTTCAACTGGCAGCCGCTGCCCGCCGATCCGGTGCTGCTCGTGCACCTGACGCTGGTCGCGGTCCTGATGATCATCTTCCCGTTCTCCAAACTTCTGCATGGCGTCGGGCTGTTCTTCTCGCCGACCCGCAACCAGGCGGACAATCCGCGCGAGAAGCGGCATCTGGCCCCTTGGGCGGCCAAGCTCGAGGCCGGGGGAGGGTCGAAATGATGCGATACCTTCTGACGTTGGCTGCCGGTCGAGAGGACATGCGCCATGGCTGAGGCGACCGATTACATCATCGACGGGCACGAGATTCCCGATCCGCTCGATCGGCCCGAAATTGTGCCGGGCGCGACCAAAGGACTGAAGCCGTTCGTGGCCAAGCCCGAGCACCAGGCACCGCTCGGCTTTCCTGGCCAGCTGGTCGACAACTGGCAGGAGAAGGCCATCGACAAGATGGGCGAGCTCCTTGGCAAGTACCGCTCGCTGCAGGTCTACCTCGATAGCTGCGTCAAGTGCGGCGCCTGCACCGACAAGTGTCACTATTTCCTTGGCACCGGCGATCCCAAGAACATGCCGGTCGCGCGCCAGGATCTGCTGCGCTCGGTCTATCGCCGCTACTTCACGTTCGCAGGAAAGCACTTCCCCAAGCTGGTCGGCGCTCGCGATCTGACCGAGGACGTGCTGGACGAATGGTACAGCTACTTCCACCAGTGCTCGCAGTGCCGCCGCTGCTCGGTGTTCTGTCCTTATGGTATTGACACCGCCGAGGTCTCGATGGCCGCACGCGAGATCATGGATACGGTCGGCAAGGGCCAGAAGTACTGCAACGAGATCATCGGCAAGGTCTACAAGATCGGCAACAACCTCGGCCTGCCGAAGAAGGCGATCGAATCGACGCTGGAAGGCCTCGAGGAGGAGCTTGAGGAGGAAACCGGCCTCAAGATTCGTATGCCCATCGACGAGCCGGGCTGCGAGGTGCTGCTGGTGACGCCCTCCGCCGACCTGTTCGCCGAGCCTCACATCCAGGGTTTGATGGGTTACGCCAAGGTTTTCCACGAGGCCGGCATCAGCTGGACGCTCTCATCGTATGCTTCGGAAGCCGCCAACTTCGGCATGTTCATCGGCTCCTACGAGAACATGCGCGAGGTCTCCTTGCGCATCCGCAAGGCCGCGCTCGACCTTGGCGTCAAGCGCATCGTCTTCGGTGAGTGTGGGCACGCATGGCGCGTCGCCTACTCGTTCCTGAACACGCTGGCCGGCCCCTTCGACTTCCTCGACCCGCGCTATCCCGTGCCGCAGCACATCTGCGAGTTCACCTATAGCCTCATGCAGGAAGGCAAGCTCAAGTTCGACAAGTCGAAGAACGACCAGTACCGCTTGACCTTCCACGACAGCTGCAACGTCGCCCGCGGCTCCCGCATGGGCGACATGCCGGGCGGCCAGTTCGAGATCCCGCGCGCCATCCTGCGGGCGACCTGCAATCACTACTTCGACATGGCCGAAGACACCATCAAGGAGTCGACGTTCTGCTGCGGTGGTGGTGGCGGACTCCTGACTGATGATCTGATGGACATCCGAGTAAAGGGAGCGCAGCCGCGCATGCGCGCGCTGCAACAAGTGCGGGAAGACCACGGCGTCACCCACATGGCGGCGATCTGCGCGATCTGCAAGGCGCAGTTCACCAAGGTGATGCCGCAGTACGGCTTCGACATGGATTCGATCCTGTCCGTGCATCAGATGGTCGCCAACGCGATCGTGATGACTGGATCGACCCAGGCCAAGGAGCTTGAAGAAAAATCCAATAGCGCTGCCGCAACAGGCCAGGCCGCATAACGGAGGTTACGATCCATGAACGACATGGCCAACAAGCCCAAGCCCGGGAACCAGCCGGCAGGAGACAGTCCCAAGCTGACGTTCCGTCGCTACAAGAGTGGCGACAACATGTGGACTGGCTGGGATGATCTGACCGAGAAGATCTTCCAGGCCGACAAGTCCTATAAGTGCCCGACCTACGTGCACCGCACGCCACCGTGCCAGGGCTCCTGCCCGTCGGGACACGAGATCCGCGGCTGGCTGGCGATTGCCCGCCAGATGGACAAGCCGCCGACAAAGGACATGACCTGGCAGCAGTACGCCTTCAATCGCATGGTCGAGGCCAATCCTTTCCCCGCCACCATGGGTCGCGTCTGTCCCGCGCCGTGCGAGGACGGCTGCAACCGCAACGAGGTCGATGATTTCGTCGGCATCAACGCCGTCGAGCAGTATGTCGGCGACTGGGCCAACGACAACGCCTTGAAGCTTCCCGATGCCGGCGCCTTCTCCGGCAAAAAGGTGGCCGTGGTCGGTGGCGGCCCCGCTGGTCTAGCCGCCGCCTACTTCCTGCGCCGCAAAGGCCACGCCGTCGCGATCTTCGAATCGCACGACAAGCTGGGCGGCATGATGCGCTTCGGCATCCCCGGCTACCGCACGCCGCGAGAGATGCTCGACATCGAGATCGAGCGTATCCTCGACATGGGTGTCGATGTGCGTCTGAACACGAAGGTCGGCACCGATGTCACCGTCGAAGAACTCGAGGCGGAGTTCGACGCGATCTTCTGGGCGGTTGGCGCGCAGAAGGGCCGCGGCCTGCCCGTCGAGGGCTGGGAAGGCACCGCCAACTGCATCACCGGCGTCGAATTCCTCGATGCCTTCAACCAGGGCTGGGTCGTCGGCACCGCCAAGAAGGTGATCGTCGTCGGCGGCGGCGACACCTCGATCGACGTCGCATCGGTGGCGCGCCGCCTCGGTCACATCACGCATAAGGCCGAGAAGGACATCGACCCGCACAACCTGCTGGGCTTCACCGCCCACGACGTTGCGGGCGCCATGCGCCGCGAAGGCCTGCAGGCAACACTGACCTCGCTCTTCCCGCTCGAGAAGATGACGGCCTCCGAGCGCGAGCGCGAGGACGCCATGCGCGAAGGCGTCACCATCATGGGCGGCGTTATGCCGGTCGCAGTGTTGCGCGATGATCAGGGCCGCGCCCGCGGTCTCAGGATGGCCAAGTGCAACATGAAGGGCCAGATTCCCGAAAAGATCGAGGGCACCGAATTCGAGGTCGAGGGCGACATCATCATTTCGGCCATCGGCCAGATGGGTGATCTCGACCACGGGCTGGAGTCGCTCAATAACGGCAAGGGCTACATCGGCACCGACCCGCTCTATCGCGTCAAGGGCAAGCCCAAGCATTTCGCCGGTGGTGACAACGTTAGCCCGCACCGGTTGACGACGGCGAAAGGCCACGGCCGCCACGCCGCCCAGAG
>JBGANK010000048.1:0-25208 GCA_044222395.1 Hyphomicrobiaceae bacterium
GAACCCGCCGTGGTGTGCAACGGCGCTGCCGTCGCGATGTTGTCCTTGAGTGCCACGGGAATCCCATGAAGCGGTCCTCGGACTCGCCCGGCGCGCCGCTCCTCGTCCAGACGGTCGGCGTCGGCCAGTCGGAGACTACCGTTGCCGACATGGTCGACTTCTTCCTGGTGCTGCTGCTGGCGGGAGCAGGTGACGACCTGCAGGGCATCAAGAAGGGCATCATCGAGATCGCCGACATGATCGCCATCAACAAGGCGGACGGCGACAACATCACGCGCGCGGAGGCGGCGGCTTCAGAGTATCGCGGGGCGCTTTCGATCCTGACGCCGCACTCGGCCTCGTGGAAGCCGCCCGTCATCACCATATCCGGGCGGGCCAATACGGGGCTCGATACGATGTGGGCGAAGATCGAGGAGCACCGCGACAAGACCACGGCCTCGGGCGAGTTCGCCGAGCGGCGGCGGATGCAGGCATTGTCGTGGATGCGCGCCATGATCGAGGACCGGCTTATGGAGGCGTTGCGCGCCAATCCGCGCGTCGCGGCAGCGCTGCCAGGCATCGAGGCCGATGTGCGCGAAGGGCGGCTGCTGCCGACGCTGGCGGTGGATCGCATCCTGGCGATGATGGGGCTGGGCGCGGGTTAGCGGCGGCGTGTCTTCGTCGCTGCCATGGAGCCGGCAGAAATGTTTCAAGACGTGATGCCGGGCGTGAAATACCGGGTGCGAGAATGACCAGAAGCGATCGCAGGCGCATTCTTCTGACCGGGTTCGGACCGTTTCCCGGCACGCCGGTCAATGCTTCGGCCTTGCTTGTCGAACGGCTTGCTCGACGCGCCGCGCAGCGCTGGCCGCGTCATGAGATTGCCGCGCATGTGCTGGCGACCGAGTGGACGGCCGGACCCCAGCGCCTCAACCAGCTGTGGGATCAGTTCCGGCCCGATGTCGCGCTCCACTTCGGCGTCTCGGATCGCGCGCGCGGCATGGAGGTTGAAACGACGGCGCGCAACCATTGCCGCATGGATGTGGACGCAGGGGGCGCGATGCCGGTAGGCATGGTGTATCGCGACCAGGGCGTTGCATCTTGCGAAACCTGCCTTCCTGTCGAGGCAATCCTGCACCGGCTCGCACAGCTTGGCGTCCGGGCATTCGCCTCCGAAGACGCCGGGGCCTATCTGTGCAACGCGGTGTTCTATGAAAGTCTCGGGCGTGCGGCGGCGGCACGACCTGCTGCCTTGTCCGGGTTCATCCATGTGCCGACTGAGCTTGGCGCCACTGCGGCGGACGGCCCGAGCGGGTCCAGTGCGGCGCAACTCACCTGGGACCAAGCGGTTGAAGGTGGGATCGCCATCATCGAGACGACGCTCAAGCACCTCGCAACGGTTCGGGTTGCAGAGGCCGCCCGCTTGCACACAGCCGAGCGTTAACCGACTGCGCCGCTGGCGCGCTATTTGCTTTCATTGATGATTGTTCCTGTTCCGACGCAATTCTTGAGCGGCGCCGGGCCGGAACCCTGTTCTTGCCTCGGTGGTGTTCTGGATCGATGACGGCTTGCGGGCCTCCGCCCGGAGATGGGTCGCCTCGTCCAGAACACGCGCGACGAAGGAGCCCTCCTGCATGACGGTTAACAGGCGTGGACTTCTTGCGGCGGGCCTAGGTGTGGGCGGGCTCGGAATTGCGGCAAGCGGGGCGGCAGCCGCAGGACGTGCCGGGGCTGCGGCGCCGGCTGTCGATGTCAGCCGTGCGATGCCCGGTGGCGCGGTGGACCTTTCTCCCAATTCACCCGACGACCAGAGCAGGGCGCTACAGGCCGCGATCGACCTCGCAGCCGAAAGGCGCGTGCCGCTGGCGCTCGCGCCCGGCCGCTACTTCGCCGGCGGGATCACGCTGCGTGCGGGCGTGGTGTTGACCGGTGCCGGCGGGACGGCGACGATCGCGCTCGCCAAGCCTGGGCCGCTGTTTCGCGGCGAGAACACGCATCGGCTCGCGCTCCATGATATCAATCTCGACGGCGGTCACATGCAGATCGGCGGGCCAGGCAATGCGCTCATCGATCTGAAATCGTCAAACGGGATTTCGCTGGCACGCGTCGTGTTGTCAGCAAGCGGCGGGCGCGGCATTGCGCTGGAAGGCTGTAGCGGGCGGGTGCAGCTGTCGACGTTAACGGAGATCGCCGACGTTGCGCTCTTCGTGCTCGACTCCACGGGCCTCGACATCATCGACAACCGCGTCTCCGACTGCGGCAACAACGGCATCCAAGTGTGGCGCTCGCAGACGGGCGAGGACGGCACGATCGTATCTCGCAACCGCATCTCAAAAATCATGGCGCGTGCTGGTGGCAGCGGCGAGCACGGCAACGGCATCAACGTATTTCGTGCAGGCAGCGTGGTCGTCGAGGGCAACCGCATCACGGATTGCGCCTACTCGGCGGTACGCGGCAATGCAGCTTCCAACATCCAGATGCTCGGGAATTCTTGCCAGCGGATCGGCGAGGTCGCGCTATATGCGGAGTTCGGCTTCGAGGGTGCGATCATATCAGGCAACCTCGTCGATGGCGCCGCGGCGGGCATTTCCGTCACCAACTTCGATGTCGGCGGGCGGCTCGCTGTCGTCCAGGGCAACCTCATACGCAATCTCATGCGCCGCGAGCAGGAACCTGTCGACAAGCGCGGCGAAGGAATCTCGGTTGAAGCAGACGCAAGCGTCGTCGGCAACACGATCGAGAATGCGCCGACCGCCGGCATCGTCATCGGCTGGGGGCCGCACATGCGCGACGTCGTTGCCACGGGAAACCTCGTGCGCAATACAAGGGTCGGCATCGCAATCAGCTCGGATGCCGAGGCCGGCGCAGTGCTGGTCTCGACAAACATGATCTCAGGCGCACGCGAGGGCGCCATCCGGGCCATGAACAAGGGGGCGCTACACGGGCCGGATCTGGCGCGCGAGGTGGTCGCCACGACAGGGCGCGTGGTGGTGCAGGGCAACATGGCCGGCTGAATTCGGCGGGCCGTCGCGTGAAACCACTTGTGCGATTTCAGGCCGACGCGGCCACGGCTGTCTTGAGGCTGTCGAGCGCACGCTCCAACGCGGCAGCGGCGCGGATCTCGCCCACCACCATGCCGCGCCAGCTCTTGATGACGCGGCGCTCCATCAGCCCCTGAGACTCCGGCAAGATGCGTTCAACGAGCGCGATGACAGCACCGGCAGAGGCGCGCGTCGTGCCGTCGTCGATCTTGAAAGCAAAGCCCAGTCCAAGCTCCGGAAAGCCGCCGGCGTAGACGCCCTCCGCACCGGTCTTCATGAAGATGCGGCCGGGCAGCTTGCGCATGACGACGGTGTCCGCGCGGCCTGGACCGGCGACCAGCTCCGGCTCCGCCCAGCACGACTGCAGGATGCGCTCCACCGCACGGCGCCGGTCGGGGCCCATGCCGGCTCCGGTGACGAGACGCGCGAAGAGACGCGCCAGCCGGTTCAGCGGCATGGCCCAGTTGGGAAGCGAGCAACCGTCGAACCCCATGACGTCGCGTCCCAGCGAAAGTCCAGACAGATCGACAAGTGTGGCATGGACCCTCTGCTGCACGGGATGGGTCGGCAGCCAATAGCCTTCGATGGTCTCGTTGAGATGCTTGGCTGTCGCCAGCATGCCGGCGTGCTTGCCGGAGCAATTGTTGTGCAGCTGGGTGGATTCGCGGCCGGAGCGGATCAGCGCCTTCTGCGCCGACGACCCCAGTGGCATGTGCGCACCGCAGCCGAGCGCCTGCTCGGTCAGGCCGATGTCCTTCAGCATCTTGTCAGCCAGCTCCGCATGTCGCGGCGTGCCGGTGTGGGAGGCGCAGGCGAGCGCGATCTCAGGGGCGCCATATCCATAATGATCGGCAGCACCAGTCTCGATCAGTGGCAGGCACTGCAGCGCCTTGATGGCCGAGCGCGGAAAAATTGGCCGGTTGACGTCGCCCAGCGTCGTTACTGCGGTGCCGTCCGGTGTCACGACGGAGAGCGCGCCGGTGTGGATGCTCTCCACCAACGGACCGCGGGTCACCTCGATCAAAACCGGATTGCTCATCGCGGGGCTGCTGTCTCCCAAGGGCTATTGCTCGCGTCGCTGGGACCTTCTTCTTCCACGGTGCCCGTGCGTGCCGCGGCCGATGACGCGCGAACCAAAAAAGGCAGGCCCGGTGCAAGGCGTCGAATGCCCGCCCGAGCAGCGAACACGCCTTGCCAGCCCAACACGAACGCAACATTGGTGCAATGCGACAGAGGTCGCGTCCGGTCTCGCATTTCGCTCGTTCCAAAAGGTCGGGAGTCGCGCAGGATGTCAAACGAATTGGCCTTTGTGCCGAGCAACTTACGCGAGATGGTGGGTGATTGGCGTAAACCCGTTCCAATTGCTGACAAGCTCGCCGAATCGGGCCGCGGAGGGCGGGATCGCGCGGGATATGCCGGGCCCGTTCCCGAGCGATGCGGCAAGCTCCGCACGACGAAATCCTCGCGGCATCCCGCCTGGCTCAATTAATGCACGCCGGAGCAATTTCACCCGCAGTCGCAATCGGATTCAGGCCGCCTCGGGCTCGGTTGCATCGCTCGACAGGCGGCCGTCGCGCAGCATGAAAATGTGATCGAAGCGGTTGAAGATCTTTTCATCGTGCGTGACGGCGATGATGGCCGCCTCCTGCTCGATGGCGACCTTGCGCAACAGGTCCATCACGATCCCCGCGCGCTTGGAATCAAGAGCGGCGGTCGGCTCGTCGGCCAAGATAATGCGCGGCCGGTTGGCGAGTGCACGGGCGATGGCGACGCGCTGCGCCTCGCCGCCCGACAACTTGGCGGGCATTGCGTTCTTGCGGTGAGAGACCTCGAGATATTCGAGAAGCTCCAGTGCCCGCTCACGCGCGACCTGCCTTTCAGCGCCGGCAAGCTGCAACACGAGCGCGACATTGTCGGTGACGTCGAGGAAGGGGATGAGGTTGTGGAACTGGAAGATGAAGCCGATCTTGTCGAGGCGCAGGCGGCGCAAGTCCGAGCGCAACCATCGGCCGTTGTCGATGACGCGCTCGCCATCGAGCTCCATCGATCCCGATGACGGATCGAGAATGCAGCCGATGACATTGAGCAGCGTCGTCTTGCCGGAGCCGGAGGGACCGAGCAGCGCCACCACCTGCCGGGCGTGCACATCGAGCGTGACATCGCGGAGCGCATCGACGCGCGTGTCGCCCTCGCCGAAATGCTTGGAAATCCGGTCGATGCGGACGAGGATAGGTGTCGCGGCAGGAGCCATCACTTCAGCCTCCCAGTGCCGTTGCGGGATCGACCTTGAGAGCGGCGCGCACTCCCAGGGCGCTTGCCAACAAGCAGACCGCGAACACGATCAGGCCGAGGGCCAAGATGTTGTCGGGCTCCAGCACGACGCGGCGCGGAAAGTAATCCTTCACGTTGACGATCAGGGTGGCGCCGATGGCGAGGCCGATGAAGCCGAGGGCGAGCGCCTGCTGGACGATCATGGAAATGATGGTGCGATCGGGCGCGCCGATCAACTTAAGTGTGGCGATCTGCTTCAGCTTCTCCATCGTCATCGTATAGATGATGAGCGCGATGATGACGGCCGACACGATCAGCAGCAGCGTCGTGAAAAGTCCGATCTGGCGCCGCGCGCGGTCGACCAGCGAGCTGGTCAGGATTGCCTCCTGCGCCTCCTGGGTAATGGCCGACAAATGCTTCCAGCGACGCACGGCGGAAGCAACCGATTCCGCCGCGGCTTCAGGCTGCAGGCGAGCGACGACGGCATTGATCGAATCAAGGCTCGACCCCGCGGCACCGCGGGCGACTTGGACGCGCGCTGCCGGCGGAGCAAGTTCGAATTGCAGCCGCTGAGCGTCGCGCAAGGTAATGTAGACGGCCGGATCACCGCCAGAGCTTACCTGGTGGCGCGTCAATCCAACAACGGTGAACGTGTTGCGGCCAAGCGGAATGCGATCGCCCAACATCAGGCCGGTCGAACGATCGGCAACCAATTCGTAGTGGCTGCGTGCGATGCCGCGACCTTCGATGATCTCCGGCGGTCCGCCGGGGCGTGTGGGCTCGTAGCCAACCACAAACAGGCGGAGTTTTGCTGCCTGGTGATCGGTCTCGACAGTCTGATAGGTGACGGCGCCAGCGGCGGATACGCCACCAATGCGCGCTACCGATTCGCGGACGTCGCCAGGCAGGCGTGAGGCTTCTGCGAATGGCCCGCGCGTGCCGTGCTCGACCACCCACAGATCGATGGCGGGCGCACGCGCGATGGTGAGTGCGTCCACCACCAGTCCGCGATAGATGCCGATCATGGCGAGTACGACGCCAAGCAGCAACCCAAGGCCGACACATGTGAGAATGAAGCGAAACAGGTTGTGACGGATATCGCGGTAGGCGAGGTTCATGGCGCCCCACCCGTGGTGATGCGGGCGGACCGGCCGTCGCGCATGCCGGGTACGATCGCAGTGACGACCTGCGCTGCATCAGGCAGGCCGGAGACGATTTCCAGTCGCGAATCCTCGGTGCGGTGGCGGAACTGGACGAGACGCTGAGCAAGGCGTCCCTTTTCCACCATCCATACCTTGCCTTGGCGGCCGTCGTAACCCTGCACGGCGGCCTCCGGAACGAGAAGCGCCTTGTCGAGCTCAGCCACGGTGATCCAGAACTCGACCTGTTCGCCGAGATAGACCCGCGGCGGCGGGTTGTCGCCTTTGACGTAGACGCGGCGTTCCTCGGTGACGCGGTCACTCTCAAGGCCGATGCGCTGGACCTTGCCGGTGAACGCATCTTGCGGCCGGGAGCGCAGGCGCGCATCGACGCGCTGGCCCACCTCGATGAAGCCGGCGCGAGCCTCGTCGACATAGGCAAGACCCCAGTAGGTGCCGTCCGCGATCAGCGTGAAGATCGGGTCGCCGGCCTTCACCACCGTGCCCGGCTCCTTGTGGCGTTCGATCACGATCGCATCATAGGGCGCCTTGAGCGTGCGGTGCCTGAGCAGCGTCTCCTCGAACTGCACTTGTGCCTGTGCATCGGTGAGTTGAGCCTTGGCGCCGCCAATCTCGCTTTGCGCGACGGCGACATCCGCCTTGGCTACCGCTTCGTCGCGCTCGGCCTCCTCGGCCACCTGGTGGGAGACGATTTCGCGGCCGACCAGAGCCTGCTTGCGCTTGTTGGCATCCTGCTTCTGCGCCAACACTGCTTCGGCCTTGGCAAGACTTGCCTCGACCCGCTTGATGTTGGCTTCGGCAACCTCCAATGCGGCGCGCGCCTTGGCGACCTTGGCCTCCTGCTCGCCGACATTGAGGCGGGCAAGCGCCTGGCCCTTGGTGACGTGGTCGCCGTGGTCGGCATTGAGTTCGCCCAGTGTCGCACCGACCTCGAAGCCGATCTTGGACAGCACGCGCGCCTCGACGGTGCCGAGCCCGAATACGCGGATCGGCACACGCTCCTGCGGCGATGCCACCGATACCGCGACCGGCCGGTTGTTGATGAAGGTCCTGGCGGCGATGACGGCCAGCACAAGCGCTGCAATTGCGAGCGCGGCGCGGAGCCAACGAGATGAGAGCATTGTCAGGATCTAACCCCTTCCAACAAAGCGGTGACGCCGCCTGATACACCACACCGATCCTACAGCGCGGTGATGCTCCACGCTTCCCCCGCGAGCGTTATGCAGCGGATTTCTGCTCACCTGGATGAGTGCCGAAGTCGCCCATCTCGACATCCATATTGTCCGCACAATAATTGGCATGGTCGCCAAAGCAAGCCGGTGCGACACTGGGCCGAACATTTCTCTCTTGGCTGACCTGCTGCGATCACTGCAAGGGTGATGCCTTCACCGTCAGCGCGGCACGCGGCCGGTTTGTCGCCCCGCTGCCGACGGTGTTGCAGCCGCTCGCGATGCACTCCTGGAGCCAACCGGAGCCCCGGCCGTGACCGTATTGCCAGCGAGGCTGAGGCCGGTTGAGCCAACGTCGTCGATGCGCGGGGCGGTGTTGCGCTCGACGATCGTGTTCGAGGTGTGGTCGGTCCTAATCGACGGCGTCAGCGTGCCGCCTGCGAACTTCGTCACGGTGTTGTTCGTGATGCGTGCGTTCTTGACATGGCTCATCCAGATGCCCTGGGCAGACCCCACTTCGATCGTGTTGCCTGAAACCAGGATGTCATGGAGCGGAGACGGCACGGGACGGCCCGGTCGATCGAGAGAACCCTGGATGAAGATGCCCTGCACGTTGTCGCCGCGGCCCTGGCTGAGCTTGTTGTTGGTGATGGCGATGTCGAACATCTCGCCATTGGACCCGTCGTTCCAGAGCTGGATCATGTCGGGATGATCGCCGCGGGCAATGGCCGTATGGAAATTCGCGAACGAATTGCCGTCGACCGTGACGTGACGAACATTGGCGAAGTCGGCGCCGTCGCTGCGGATGTCGAAGAAGCTGTTGTTGGTGACGTCGATCTTCTGCGAGCGACCGATCGAAACCCCTGTCTTGAGATCGTGGAAGGCGCTGCCGCGCACGGTGACGCCGCTCGAATCGAGCACGAGCAGGCCCTGGCCGTCGTTGGTGTGGATGCCGTCGGCGCTGCCTAAGATCTCGGAGTTGAGAATCGAGATGTTGTCCGACTTGTCGATGCGGAAGGCCGACGACCAGTCGGCCTCGCCCGCGGCGAGTGCGCCGCTCACCAGCACACGATCAAACGTGAGATGGCTCGAGTGCTTGACGGACAGCGAACGGAACCGGGCAGGAGCGTCAGATCGCTGCGACTTGATCGTGACGTGTCGCGCAAACTGGATTCGATCGAGGACAAGATCCGCATAGTCGCCGGGTGCCAGCTCGATGGTGTCGCCGGGAGCGGCACTCGCCAGCGCAAGTAACAGCGCCTTCAGAGTTGAAACAACCGTCATATCCAGTTCTCGCCCAAGCAACGGCACGGACGCCAGCACGCGTGCGCCGAACCTGCCAAGCTAAACTGTAACGGTTGATCAATCATTACGGCCGAGCGCTGACCCGCGCGGCTTTCGCCCAAATCAATCCGCGGATCCGCACGCAGTTGGCTTGCGCGGGACCCGCGGACGCACAACTCGTGCGCCGGACTGCGAACCCTACTTCGCCTTATCCATCACCATGATCCGGTAGACCTTGTCGCGGCCCAGCTTCAGCTTGAACGCGACCTTGTCTCCCACCGCAATGCCGGCCAGATCGACGCCGCTGGTGACAGGCAGATCCATGGTCATCTGCGGCCAGCCCAGATCGGGAATCGGCTCGTGAGTCACGTTGACCTGCTGCTTTGCAGTGTCGACGGCGTTGATGACGCCGACGCCTGAAGCCTCGGTCACGCCCGGCTTGGCGTCCTGGGCTGCTGCTCCCTGTCCGGTCTTGGAGCCGCCCATTGCATCATGGTTCATCTGCCCATGCTCCATCTTGCCGTGATCCTTGTGATCGTCAGCGGCGCGGACTCCGGTTGCGGCAAGAGTTGCAGCCAAGGCGATTGCAGCAGCGGTCGACAGACTCCTAGGCATGATGTCAGTTCCTTTCCTCGATGTTGAAATGTGCGTACGCATGGCCGCACGGCATCTTGTCCAAACCCAATTGAGCCTCATGTTGCATCGGCTTTCTCTTGCGCCATTTCCACTGCGCCCGAAAAGTGCCGCGACTCCCAAATCAGATAGATGACGGGAATGACGATGAGTGTCAGCAGCGTGGTGGTGACCATGCCGCCGACCATGGGCAGCGCGATGCGACGCATGACATCGGTGCCGAGCCCGTCGGTGAAGAAGATCGGCAGCAGGCCGGCGATGATGACAGCCACCGTCATCAGCTTCGGGCGCACGCGCAAGACGGCACCGGCCATGATCACCTCGATCAGCTCGGTGCGGTTGCGTGGGGGATGGGCACGCACCTGGTTGTCGATATAGAGCAGCATGACGAGCGCCGTCTCAACCGCGATGCCGCCCAAGGCGATGAAGCCGACCGCCACTGCGACCGACATGTCGTAGCCCGCGAGATAGACGGCCCATAAGCCGCCGATGAGGCCGAACGGGAGCGACAGCATGATGATGAGCGTGCGATCGAGCTTGCCGAAGTGCAGCATCAGCAGGACGAAGATGGTGAGGATGACACTCGGCACGGCGATGGCGAGGCGCTGGCGCGCTTCCAGCATCTGCTCGAACTGGCCCGACCAGGTGATGGCGTATCCCGGCGGCAGGTCGACCCGTTGCGCAATCTCTCTTTGTGCCTCCGCCACGTAGCTGCCGATATCGCGTCCGGCGATGTCGACGAGCACCCAGCCGGTGAGCCTGGCGTTCTCCGAGCGGATCATGGCAGGACCGTCGGTCACCTCGATCTCGGCGATCTCGGCCAACGGAATGTGCTGGCCCTCTGGTGTTGGAATCAGGATCTCGCCCAACTGGCTGGTGGCTTCGCGGAACGGCCGGTCGTATCTCAGAATGATGTTGTAGCGCGCGCGCCCCTGCACGGATTCCGACAGCTTCATGCCGCCCAGCGCGGTGCTGATCACCGATTGAAAGGCGGCGAGATCGATGTTGCGGCGGGCAAGCTCGCGGCGGTTGGGGCGGATCTCGACATAGCGTCCACCCTGGACACGATCGGCAAACGCTGAGCGCGTGCCGCGCATGTTCTTGACCGCTGACTCAACCGCCAGCGAAACGCGATCGATGGCGGCGAAATCATCGCCCGAAATCTTGATGCCGACAGGCGTGCGGATGCCGGTCGAGATCATGTCCATGCGGATCTTGATCGGATAACCCCAGGAGTTCACGACGCCCGGCAGCTTGGTGCGCTGGTCGAGCTCGGCGATGATCTTGTCGACCGTCATGCCCGCCCGCCATTCGGACTTCGGCTTCAGCCTGACCCAGCTCTCGATCATCGAGATCGGCGCGGGATCGGTTGCGGTTTCGGCGCGTCCCACCTTGCCGAAGACGCGCTCGACCTCGGGGACCGTGGCGATCAGCCTGTTGGTCTGCGAGAGCACCTCCTTGGCCTTGGTGATGGAGACGCTCGGCAGCGTGGTCGGCATGTAGAGCAGCTCGCCCTCATAGAGTGCCGGCATGAACTCCGATCCGATCCGGGATAGTGGAACAAGGATCGATGCTAGCGCAGCAACTGTCATCAGGATGACAATCCAGCGAAACTTGAGCGCGCCGGCAAGCAGAGGCCGGTAGAGCGCGATGAATAATCGATTGAGCGGGTTCTTTTCTTCAGCCGCAATCCGGCCCTGGATGAGCCAGATCATCAAGCCGGGAACGAGTGTGACGGACAGGACGGCGGCGAAGGCCATGGCATAGGTCTTGGTGAAGGCGAGCGGCGCAAACAGGCGGTAGCTCTGGCCGGTCAACGCCAGCACCGGCAGGAATGACACCGTGATGATGAGCAGCGAGAAGAAGAGCCCCGGCCCGACCTCCTTGGCCGCGAGCAGGATCGCCTGGCGACGCTTGCCGGGATCGCCCGCGTCACCGGCGGAGAGGCCGGCAAGCTTGCGATGCGCGTTCTCGACCATGACGATCGCAGCATCGACCATGGCGCCGATGGCAATCGCGATGCCGCCGAGCGACATGATGTTGGCGGTGATGCCCTGGGCCGACATGATGACGAAGGCACCAAGAACCCCGAGCGGCAGTGTGATAATGGCGACAAAGGCCGAGCGCGCGTGCAGCAGGAAGATGAAACACACCAGCGCAACGGCGAGGCCTTCTTCGAGCAGCTTGACGGAGAGATAGTCGACGGCGCCGCGGATCAGCGGCGCGCGGTCATACACCGCGTTGATCTCCACACCTTCGGGCAGACCCTTCTGCAACGTCGCAATCTTGCGCTTGACCGCGTCGATGACGTTGAGCGCGTTCTCGCCGGACCGCATGACGACGATGCCGCCGACCACTTCACCTTTGCCGTCCAGTTCCACGACACCGCGGCGCAGCTCCGGCCCTTCGACGACGTTGGCGATGTCGGACAGCAAAACCGGTGTGCCGGACGCGGAGAAGACGACGATGCTGCGCAGCTGATCGAGGTTCTGCACGTAGCCCGAGGAGCGGATCATCAGCTCGGTCTCGGACTGCTCGATGACACGCCCGCCGACGTCGCTGGAAGCAGCGCGCACGGCCTGCTCGATGCGCGAGATGGGCACGTCGTAGGCGCGCAGGCGATTGGGATCAACGAGGACCTGGTACTCCTTGACGAAGCCGCCGACGGAAGCCACCTCGGAGACGCCGGGCACGGTGGCCAGTTCGAACTTCAGGAACCAGTCCTGCAGTGTGCGCAGCTGGGCAAGGTCGTGCTTTCCGGCCTTATCCAACAGCGCGTACTGGAAGATCCAACCGACGCCGGTTGCATCGGGGCCAATCTGCGGCGCGACATTGGCGGGCAGTGTGCCGGAGATCTTCGACAACGACTCGATCACACGCGAGCGCGCCCAGTACTGATCGACGCCATCCTCGAAGATGACGTAGACGAAACTTGAGCCGAACATGGAGTAGCCGCGTACCGCCCTAGTACGTGGCAGCCCGAGCAGTGTCGTCGACAGCGGATAGGTGACGAGGTTCTCGACGATCTCAGGCGATTGTCCGGGGAACTCGGTGCTGATGATCACCTGAGTGTCGGACATGTCGGGAATGGCGTCGAGCGGCATTCTCTTTAGCGCCAGCCAGCCGGCAGCAATCAGTGCGATGACGCCGACGAAAACAAGAAGCTGGTTTGCGACAGACCAGTCGATAACGCGTGCGACGGCTGATCGCGTGGGATCCCTTCCGGTGAAGTCGTGCGTGCTCGATGACATTGTGAGCGGCTCCTGCAAATCCTGTTGGCGTCAGTTCTGGTGACCGGATTGACCGGGCGCTGGCGATTGATTTGCAGGCGCGGGTTTGTCTGCTTGCGCCTTTGCAGGTGATTCGGGCCACGGCACCGCTTCCCAAGCGGCCTTGCCATACGGATTGACCGGCTTGCCTTCGGTCTGCACCCATGAACGCTTGCTGTCGGTCTCCTGGTAGATGGCGAGCTTTTTTTGCGCATAGTGCGCGGGCGCGCCGCCCTGCATCCATGGCAGCAATGCGCTGACAAGGTCTGCCAGGGCCGCCTGCACCTCGCTCGTGGCGCGCGCCGCCTGCGCCTTCTCGAGCGCCTTGACGCTGTCCTGCATGACATAGGTTAGGCGCGTGTGCTGGAAGGCCGGCCACAGCAGAGTCTTGACCTCGATGGCGGGAGCCAGGAATTTCGGATCGACCTGGTAACCGTCGGTCAGCGCTTCGTGCAGGTAGAGCGCCGCATCGACGAAGTGATCGACCATCGCGAACTGCGCTTGCGTCAGATTCAAGACCGACATCGGCAGCTGCAATCGTTCCAGCTTGCGGAAGCTTTCGCGCAGCGCGCTCTCCGAATCGATCAGGAACTGGCCGGAGACGACGATATCGTCGCCGGGCTTGATCTCGCCGGAAATCTCGGTCCAGCGGCCGGATGTGAGACCGGTGGTGACGACGCGCGGCTCGAAACGGCCCTCGCCAATCGAGACGACGACGTAGCGCCCGCTGCCGCTGATCAAAATTGCCTCGGTCGGAACGGCGAGGCGCTGCTCGGGGGCAACCTCGAAGGCGACGTCGGCATAGGCTCCCGGCCGCAGCTGCCGGTCCGGGTTGTCCAGCACGAGGCGCACCTTGCCGGTGCGCGTCTTGGCATCGACAGTCGGATAGACGTATTCGACCTTGGCCAGGACCTCGCGACCTGGAAGGTTGGGGAAGGTGATGCGCGCGGATGTGCCGGCGGAAATGAAGCTCAAGTCCTTCTCAGGCACCGACACCATCAGCCAGACCTGCGAGTAGTCCTGGATGCGGGTCAAAGTGCTGCCGCGTTTCACGTAGCTGCCCGGGCGCAAGTCGATCATGGCGACCACACCGTCGCGGTCGGCGAAATAGGGCACGAAGTCCATCGCGACGCCGCGCTTGACCAGCACGTCGATGGCGCGGTCCTGCATGCCGAAGGCACGCAGTCGCGTCTTGATGGATTCGATGCGGGTCTGGTCGCGCCCCTTCAGGGCATCTAGGTAGTCGCGCTGCGAGACGGCAAACTCGGGTGCATAGAGCGTGAAGAGCAAGTCGCCTGCCTTCACCTGGTCGCCGACTGCACGGATTCGCAAGTCCTCGATCCAGCCTTCCAGACGTGCCGTCAGCTCGGTCTGCAAGCGCTCATTGTCGGCCACCATGCCATAGCTGCGGATGATGCGGCCGAAGGTCGACATCTCCGCCTTGGCGAGGCGCACACCCATCGTCTGCAGCGTCTCGGGTGCGATCGTGATGGAGGTGCGCGCGGCGGATTGGTCAGCGCCGTCGCTCTTGCCATCTCCAGCGGTGTCCAGCTTGACGAGATCCATGCCGCAGATCGGGCATTGGCCCGAGGCGTCCGCAATATAATGCGGGTGCATCGGGCAGGTCCATTTCTGGGACTTGACCGCTGCGTCAGGCTCGGCCGCGTGAGCCTGAAAATCGACAATCGAGAAGGGCTGCCATCCGGATGTAACGGCAATGGCGAGTAGTGCGCTTGCGAGCGCAACGGCAATTCGCGTGCGTGGCATGAAGATCTCCTGAAGTCGCGGCTGCCGGATCGGCTCCGGGCTCGCAAAAGCGCGGCAGGCCCACAGGGGTCAGCCGCGTGGATCTTCAGGACATCAAATTCGCAAGTGGGAACAGCGCGCGATTATGCGCGCGGCGCCCGTGCAAGCCAGGGCTTGGAAATCAGGTGGAGCGGCCGGCCAGTAGGCAGGACGAAGGACCGCGGACGTCACGGAAACCGGAGTCGCGATCAACACCGCAGCGTCGACGTCGATTGTTTCCGGCGCAGACACCACCGTCGCGGCCGGCAGAAGTTTGGCTTCTATCGTGCCGAGGCAGGCGGCGGCGCATTCGCGCTCATTCGTCTGATCGCTGGGAGCCGCCAGATGCTCATGAGTGTCGCCGTCAGCGTGATGCGCTTGGCTTGCGGCATTCGCCAGGGTTTGCGTGTGGGTGCGCCAATGGTTGGTGAGCTTGGCCGCTGCTGAGGAGGCGGTGACAAATCCGCCCGCGACCGCCATCCAAACGAGAGCGGTTGTAACAATCGCGGCGACAATTTTGCGGCTCTTGACCATTTGGGCATCCGACCAGAGCGGCGGATCGCGGTCAAGTCACAAAGAGTAAAGCTCGCGTGCCCGGGCGTCCCTTAAGGCGCTGTTGCACCTGAAATGACGCGCTTTGGTGAATTATCCGTGCTTGTCCGTGTTGAACTCCGTCCGGCTGGTGCGGCCGAAAGTCCGCGCTCGACTTGCATCGGCCACGGTCAAGCTTCGACAGAAATCGGCGGGCGGTTGCGCGCGCACCGGGCGTCAATGCAGCGTTCGCCGAGCTTGCCACAGACGTTTGGCCTGGGCCGGATTGAGCATGTGCAGATAAGCGAGCTTGCCGGATAGCTTTGCGCTTGGCGGCGTATCGGATGATTTCCTGTGGGTATGCAGCTCGGCGCGCAGCAGGCGGCGCTGCTTGCGCGACAGCCCCATGTCCTTGTTGACGGTCACGCCAGTCACGGATTGCCGCGTGTTCTTGCGCATGACGCGCGTCTTGGCGGCGTTGATGGCGAAGCCTTCGTCCGCGACGATCTTTGGCACCATCGCGACGAGCTTGTTGATCGCCGCGGTGGGTCCTGAGAACGTCAGGTCATCGGCATAGCGCGTGTAGGCGAGACCTTTCGACTTGGCGAGGCCCGCCAGACGATGGTCGAGACGCAAGAGTATTGCATTGCACAGCCCGGGGCTGGTCGGCGCGCCTTGGACGCACACGCGCGGGCCTGTCGGCACGTGATAGAGTTTGCCTTCGGCTTCGACCGGCTGGCGCGGGGATTCCGTCATGAGCACGGCAAGCGATGCGGCGACCGGATAGCTGTAGCCAAGTGAGAGCAGCAGGCCACGCACGCGCCCGACATGGATGGTCGGGAAGCAATCCTTGATATCGAACCGGGCCACGGCCTCCTGGCCGACATGCGGACGCGCATTGGTGGCGATCGAGCGCCCCTTTACGAAGCCATGCGCGTGATGGCTGACGGGAAGCTTTGCGACCAGCAACGAGTCCAGCTTGCGCAGAACCGCTTTCAGCTTCTTCTTCGGCGCGTGGATAAGGCGTTCACCGCCTGACCGCTTCGGGATCGCAAACGTGACATAGTGCGATTGTGTTTCGCGATGACGGTGTTGCGCGAAATGGCGGTAGTTGCCCAGTGAAAGGCCAAGCGCGGCGGCGACGTCGTCCTCGGACTTCCACAGCGGCAGGCCGTAGCGCTTCAGCTGTTCCTCATCGATGGCGAGATCCATCACATCGCGGTTCGACGTGCGCAGCGATGGCCCAAACAGGCGGTCAGCTTCGCTTTCGGTGAAATAGCGCGGCTTGGGCGGACGCGGCCACTTGCGGTAATAGTCGGGGCCCAGCGGCGGCTTGGGCAACAGCCGGTTGTCACGCAGTGCCAGACGCCGATGCTTGTCCTTTAGCGGGCCGCCGATCTTGATGGTTTCAGTTGCGAATTCGGCCTTGCCGGTTGCCTCGCTGGCAATCGTCGAGACATCGCGGACCGGCGCCTTCTCGAACTCGGCGACGGTGCGTTGCCAAATCCTTTTCTGCCTGTAGTGAACGATCAAGGGCACCGCGAAGGCGACGATGATGAGCAGTACGATGGTTTGCATCAACGTACCTCATCGCGGCATTTGATCGGGGAGCAGCTATCGATCGGGAGAGAACCTGCAGGTCCGGTCGAGATCGCCATCCACCAACGAGGCTTTGGACCCATGGCCTCCCAGCGTTTCGTACGTTGGGAGCCGTGGCGATGTGATGGGATCAAGTGGCCACCACGGCGAAACACCGTGGCATGGAAGGCTGGATTGCCGCGACCCGATCCGGACACTGCAGGACTAGTGTTGTTATCACTCATCGCCGCCTCCCTCGTCAACCTCGTAGCGATGCGGCTGCTTGCGCGTGCCCTGGTCAGACGGGGTGTCGACGGAGGCGGCGGATGACGGCTGATCTACGCGCTGCGGCTCACTCGCCTTGAACAAGGCGAGCATGTGCTCGCAAGGACCCTGGTTCATCAGATGCTCGGCAAAATGCGCACACGAGCAGCGACCGAATATGATGCGACCATTGTCATTGATGGCGATCTCGACGGGTTTCTCGCCAGCCACCTCGCCCAGTACGCGCCAATCGCGATAGACGACCTCGCGGACGATCTTGTCCTTCTTCTCGCCCGTCGATGGATCGCGAAACGTGCGCACCTTGCGTGTCTCCTCGACGACGCAGGAGTTGACCGTCACCTGTCCCTTTGCAAGGAACTCGGTGGCCAGTTCCTGACGGCGATCAGGCGGGAAATATTTCGCCTCGTCGGCGGGAGTTTCAAACAGTTCGCGATGACGGTAGTCACGGGCCTCGACGTCGAACATGGCCCGACCCTGGCGGCAAAGACGCACGAGCACGCGCGATGCTGCCGTCTTGTCGATGTTCAGCGCAGTGGCGAGGTCATCGATGGAGACGTGATACTTCTCGCGCAGCAGGGCCAGTGCGGAGGCCAGATGCGCGTTGTCGGCCGCTGCGGCTTCGGCGAGAAGATCGAACCCGCCGGTGCTGGTAAATCCGCTGCCGGACCAACCGGTCAAGCCGAGCAGGAACGTCATACCCGGCAGCTTGACGGCGTAGAAGCTCGGCAGCGCGCGGCCCTTCAGATAGATGTCGACGCTGTCTGCGAATGGCAGCAGGCCCTCGATCAGCCTGAGGCGGCGGCGGCCCCACACACGCGTGACCTTGCGGTCGGTATAATTGTGCGTGGCGCCATCGAGCTTGATCGTGTGCTCCCAGGGCTCCAGGACGAGTTTTGCATCCTCACCGGGATCGAACTCGTAACGAAGGCCGCGCGGCGACACGCGCGCCTTGATCAATCGAAGCGTTCGAATGGCTGCGAGCAGGTCGATCGGCTTGACGGTAAGACGCGTGCCGGGAAGACCCATCGCCGCCTGCACCTGCAGGAAGCCGCGCACCCAAGTTTCGGGCAGTTCGACCTTCTTCTCGAAGCGACCGCCGGCGCTCGATGTGCGGACCTCGAAGCCTTCGGGGCCGATGCGAAAGGTGGTCGTGCGGCTGGTACGCATCTCGCCCAATGCGCCCCATAGCCATGCAGTAAAGTCGATATTGGTGGTGCCGGTGACGACCTCGCCCATCGTCTCGAACACCGCGGGATCGACAATCAACGCGGCATAGGCCGACTGGTCCTGGCTGAAGGCCTCGAAGAACACGCGATCGGGATGCACGGTGATGACGGGATCGAGGATCGCGGCCTCGCCGATCCAGGAATCGTCGGACCAGATCACCTCGCCCAGTGCGCGCAGCGCGATGCGCAAGATGAATCCATGATTGCGCACGAAGCCATGGAACCGCACCGGCCGGCGCAGGTTGGTTGAGATGGAGACGTCGGTCTTCTCCGAGGTGGAATCGAGCAGCGACGGCGAGGCGTAGTCGACGAGAATGATCATGCCGCGCTCCTGTCAAGAGCTGCACTGCGATAGATGACCGGCTGTTCGCGCGGCCCGGCCAGATCCGGTGCTATCTGCAGGATTGTACCCATCAGTCCGACCAGCTCCGCCTTTGGATACTTCTTGTCGGGCAACTTCAGCGCGTCGCGAGCACGCAGGAGGACGCGCCTTGCCGCCTCAGATGAGGAGCGTGCAGCATTCGTCAAGGCACCAAAGGCGGCAAGCCGTGTCTTGCGGTGCATGGGCCGAAGGAGCGTGCCAAGGAGGATGTCGAGGTTCTGGTGGGCGAGCGTCACTGCGCGCGGATCGGGCAGCGCCAGGATGCGATAGGCGAGCATCATCACGTGAATGTCGGATCCTTCCACCAGATCCTGCACAGCGGCCGGCGAAACGAGGAACGATTTCAGCGAGCGCGTGAAGAGCAGCCGGGCGAGATCGTTGTGACGCATCACGCCGTGATAGTTGTGCATCGAATAGGCGGGGATGCGCGTGAGAACGCCGGCGGCACGACGCGCGAACGTCTCCTCGTCGCGGTCGCGGATCGCCTGATAGTATTTGGCCAGCGTCGCCGCGGTGTCGCCCAGCGGATCGGCCTTTTTCTTCTGCTTTTGACCATAGCGCTCGCCGTAGAGTTTCTCCCAGGATACGTGCGTGGCATAGCGCGCGGCCAAAGTGTCCATCAGCTCGGTATCGTCGGCGGCTTCGGCCAGCTTGACGAGCTTTGCATAGCCTTGTGACCACCAGCGCGGTGTGACGTGGGCGCGGAATGGGCCGCGGACGAGGTCGGGAAATTTCTCATAGAACTTGGCGGCGAGATTGTCGTCGAGACTATGGACGCGGGCCAGGCCGAGTCCCGGCCAGTTCCATTCCTGGCTGACACCGGCCAGCGCCTTCAGCCGCTCGCGCTTGACCGGCTCGGAGAGCGCGTTGTCGTCGAGAACGGAAGAGACGCCCTTCTTGAAATGCTGTTCGGGACCTGTGCGCGCCGTCGCCGTCCACAGATCCCACCAGCCGCGCGATGCCGCAAGATCGATAAGTCTTTTCGCCTCTTTGTCGCGCCCCCAGCCACCAACAACGTCGTTGAGCTTTTCCTGCACGTAGGGAAATACATCGCGGCCGCGCTTCTCGACGAGATCGATAATGGTTGGGCCGACGCCGGGACGGTATCCGGTGGGATGGCGATCGAGCAGCACCTGATTAAGGCGCGCCGGATCGGTTTCCGATACAGCCAGCGCCAGGACTTCCTCTCGCCAGCGCTCGATTGGGATGAGCGCGCGATAGACGGACGCATGGAAATTCTCGTCGCCATTGGCGCGGGCAAGCGCGGCGAGCTTGTCCCACATGACGCGCTTGTCTTCGCCCCAGTAGTTGCGCGGCAAGTGATCGAGGATGAACTTTGCCGAACTCCTTTCGATCTCGTAGAGGCGAATGGCTGTCGCCTCATCGAGCTGGAACCAGTCGTTGAACTCGTCGAGCACGATGGCGCGGGCGGCCGGCGAAGGTGCACCGGCATAGGCCTCAATGAGTGCGGCGAAGTAGCGGGGCTGGTCGAGGCCCCAGCCGTCGCGCTTGGTGAACCGCCAGCGCAACAACTTTCGCACGAGTGCTGAATCGCGAGCCTTGCGCGCCGCGTCGAGCCAGCCATCGAGATCCTTGGCGTGATCTGCCCAGAGGACGCGCTTCCAACGATTGTTCTCGGTGATCCAGTCGGAGAATTGATTGAGGATGAACGGGCGGAAGTGAGCGCGGCTGCGCGCGTAAAGGCGCGGCCCCCAGAACCATGTCAGACCCGGAAACGTCGGATCCTTCGAGAGGCCCTCCAAGTGATCGCGAAGCCTGCGATCGTCGGACTGGGCTTCCAACATCTGCTCGATTGCGCGGCGCAGTTGTTCGGCGGTCATGTGCTCCCCGATCAAAGAGTGACACGCACTGCCAGTGCAGGTTCAACCTTTGTTGAATCGAATTGGTCGTAGCGGCCTGCCTTAGGCACTTGCTCGAGAGTTTAGTTCACATCTTCGCTGAAGCCCGAAGTGGCTACAGCTCAGCCGACCAGACCCTATTACGCTGCGATCCCGTCCAGCTTCTTAAAACTAGCGTGGTAAGTGACAGGCGAGCAAGGGAGGTCGTCGTGTCGCACTTGTGGCGTGCTAGCTTCTAAAACAGTTGAGCTCAACTAGAACTGCCGGCGCGCACAAATTGCAAAACCGCATCACGCAGAGTCGCGATGGCATCGTCTGGGTCACCAGCCCTGTTGCATCTGAGTGGCAGGGTGGCGGTTCAAAATCCGATCCTACACATCTACTTCAAACTGCATTTCGAGGCGGCTCGATTGCGATGCCCGGACAATCGCACTCCGGTCTGGCGTTGTAATCGGCGCGACAAGCCGCATGTATTGAGCCGCGAGCCTCAATTTGCGCGCCAGCCCTCGCCCAGGCGCTTTGTCACCGACTCGGGCAGATGCAGCGCACCCCTGAAGTCGGTCCCTTCGAAGTGTGCGTTCTCGATGTCGACGTCCTTGAGATTGGCACCGATGAATCGCGCATCAACGAGACGCGCTCCACGCAGCCGCGCGCCAGTCAAATCGCTGCCCGAGAAGTTGACGCCTTCAGCAGCGGCCCCCGTCATTTCCACGCCAACGAGTTTGGACCACCTGAGATCGGAGCCGAGGATCGCTCCGCGGAGCATGTAGACTCCGGTCAGATTGGCCCTGCGCATCGTCCCATTTTCCATGAGGACATCCTTCATGTGCGCATTGCGAAGATCGACGTCGTCAGCACGCACCTCGTTCATGTCGGTGCCGAACAAGAACGCGCGCTCCAGGCTCGACCCCGAAATGTCGGCGCGATCAAGCCGCGTGTGGAAGAGGTCGGCACCGGTCAGGTCCGCGCGGCGGATGCGGCAGCCGGTCAGGTCGGCCCATTTCAAATTGGCGCCACGCAGCGTCGCGCCGATCATGTCGCACTCCTTGAGATGCGCATTGGAGAAATCGACACGCGACAGGTCGGCACCGTGCAGGTCGAGACCATCTATCTTCTGACCGGCAAACGAGCAATGCGTCAAATCCGTGACGGGGCGCGGAGCCGCGCAATCGCCTTTGGGCAGACCTGTCGCGTGTGCGGTGCTCAGGCCTGTCGCAGCGAGAACGGCGAACAGTATTGCCAGCAGCCGGGGAATATGATGCATCTGCGCCAGACGAGCGGACCTGGAACCGCGGTCGATCATGGCGTTCTCCTTCCGCTCGAAGTTTGGCGCGTTGCCCGTTTCCATCCCAACCTGTCATGACCCATTATGCACCCAATTGAGCAGCAGGAACATGGCCGTGTGGCGCACGGACGGCATCCGCTCCGGCTCAAGAGCTTGACGAGGGGGATAGCTCACGCGCGGTTAACCGCAATACTGATGGGACTGGTCGTTTCGCTGACAGCGAACGTCGCGACCGCCGCGGCAGGGGATCACACCGCAAGTGCACCGCCGGCCGTCGAAGCGGGCAGAAAATCCGCGCAATCGCCCGTGCGAGGCGCGGCGGAAGGCCTGCTCGCCGACCGCGACGTGCTGGCCCGGCTCACGCAAGGCACGATGAGCAAATTCCGCTTTGCCGACGCCGCAAAGCCGTTGCCCGAGGTCACATGGCGCGGCGAGGACGGCGCGACGCACTCGTCAGCTGAGTGGCGCGGCTCGTTCATCCTGCTCAACGTGTGGGCGAGCTGGTGCGCACCGTGCCGCGAGGAAATGCCGTCGCTGCAGCGTCTCAGCAATTCGGTTCGAGGCGAGGGACCGAAGGTTGTCCTGCTCAGCATCGACAAATCCCCAGCGGCGGCGCAGGATTTTCTCGAACAGATCGGCGTCAAGGATCTCACCTCCCTGCGCGATCCGGATCTGGCGATCAGCAAGCAGCTCGACGTCCGCGGTGCACCCACGACCTTGCTCATCGATCCCAATGGCCGCGAGCTCGGGCGCATCGAGGGCGCGGCCCGCTGGGATAGTGTCGAAGCGCTGCTGCTGTTGAAAGCCGTCGTTGCCAAAGCTAGATGAAAAGGTGCGGTCAGCCGGCGTAGAGCAATCCTGCCGTCAGCAGGACCACCGCCGCAGCATGCGTGATGATGGTCGCGGGCATCGCCACATGAAAACGGCCGTCGATCGCCGCGCGGCTGGCAACAACGGCGGGCACGGCGGCAGCGAACGCGATCCAGGTTGCACGCGGCAATGGCGAGGCAAGCAGGATGGAAAACCCGGCCAGGAACCACAGCTGCAGGGCCTGGGCGGCTCTTTGCTCTCCGATCCGCACCGGCAGCGTGTGCTTTCCGGCGATCTCATCTGATGCAATGTCGGGGATCGAGTTCACCCACAGGATGGCGGCGACGAAACAACCGATGACCGCACCGAGCCACAAGGCTTCGACCGGAATGCGGCCCGTCAATATCAGCAGCGTGCCCGCCACGGGCAGCACTGCGAACGTGAGGCCTATGACGAAATCGCCGACCCCACGACAGGCCAGGCATGGTGGCGAGGAGTATGTAACCGCAAGGGCAGTGCCGAGCATACCGATCGCCAGCAGCGCAGGACCGCTCATCCATACGAACCAAAGACCCATGACGGCGCCCGCGACGATCAGTGCCGCGCCGATGCGCAGGGTCTCACGCTCGTTCAGCACGTCGTTCTGGATGAAGCGGCTGCCGCCGGAAAACGGATGCACGAAGCGCGTATTGGCGCGGTCGTTGCCGCTCACGGAATCGAAATAATCGTTGAGCACGTTGGCGCCGGCGTGGATCAAGGCGATGTTGACGACAGCGAGCACCAACAGCGGCACCGAGATATGCGAGCCTTCCGGGAGCGAGGCCAGCGCACCTGCCGCTATCACCGGGAGAACCGAGGCGGTGAGGAACGCGGGGCGCGTCGCCGCCACGATCGTTGCCAATCTGTTGCCCAATGTGCGGCCGTGAAAGCGTTCGATCGTCGGCTCGCTCAATCTCTCCTCCCGGTGTTCAGTCTTCTTGTCTGTGGGTGCGGGCCAAAATGCAGACAGGGCTCGATGTGGTTTCGATGAGTCTTGGTTCGACGACGGGGATCACGGAAGGTCGCGGCTGCGGAAGACGAGATAGCCAATGAAGCCGAAGACGAGTCCGAGGATCAGCGGATAGAGCAGCGCCCAGGCCAGATAGCCATTGTGGCCGAACTTGTCGAGAATGACGAACGCCGACGGCCCAAGCATGACAAGCTCGGGGTCGAACAGCATCATCGCTGCCGCGCGGAATGCCTGCAGCGGGTTGAGCAAGGCGACGCCGACGACAAGGCCCAGCGGCGACTGGCCCTTGATGAGCAACCCGAGCAGGATGAGGTCGAGGAAGAGGACGAGCGTCAGCCAGACGAGGAATGCGACACCCTGGGCGATGTCTATGCTGCGGGCGAGGCTGGAGATGAGAAAGCCAAGTCCGAGGAAGCAGACCGCCAGCGACAGCAGCAGCGCCGCGTAAAGCAGGAACTGCGTCCAGGGAACGGATGCGCCGACGATCGCGCCGTAGGCGACGGCGCCGACCATCGCTAGCAGGACCGGCAGGAAGACCACCGCAAAGCGGCCGACGAAGCGGCCCCAGTACCAGGTGCCAAGTGGAACGGGCAGCGACAGCATGTACTCGAGCACGCCGGCTTCGCGGTCGCCGGCGAGCGATCGCACGGTCGAGATCAGCACGAACACGGGCAGGATCGCCATCGACAGCTGTATGAAGGTGACGAGCAGGCGGGAGAGACCGGTGAAACCCAGCACGCGCGAATCGGCCAGTCCGAAGCCGAACAGCAGCGCCACGAGCCCGCCGAACACCATCGCATAGACGAGGAACCAGCGGGCGCGCAGGCTTTCGGCGATGTCGAGGCGGATCGTTTCGACAAGCTTGTGCATCGTTTCAGGGCATCCTGCTCTGGATGGTCGTTTCGGGCAGGCAGTAGACACTCGAAGCGCGCTTGGCGACATGCTGGCGCATGGTCTGGAAATCAACACTTCCCGCACGCGGTGCCGCCACCGCGCCGAAGCCATGTGCCATCGGCGAGGGCATGCCGCCGACGTAGTGCGCCTTGCGGGCGTCGAGCCAGGTCTTGCCGGTGTCGACGTCCATTACCCACACCTCGACGTTGGGCTCGGCCTTCCATGGCTGCCGATCGAGGAACAGCAAGGCATCACCAATGTCGTCGAACTTGAATGCCTTGTGGCCCGGACCTCCGCGGATCTGTGCGGCGAAGCGCGGATCGGAGATGATCATGCGGCACAGGTCACAGGTGTCGCGGCCGTAGTGGATCTTGACAGGCCCCGTGGGCGGGTCGTCCGAGCACGCAGCGAGCGATAGCGCGGCGATAAGGGCCAGGAGTATCGCCGCCGGGAGCGATCTACGCGCAGTCGTCGAGCGCATGAGAGCCCTCCCCGGAATTCGGAGAATTGGCGGCAAGCCTCGAAACGCTCTCCTCGCCATCGAGGCGCAACGACGCGATGAGACCGCCATAACGCGTGAGTGCCGCCAGGAAGCGGAGCCGGTCGGCGGCGGCAACGGCGCCATTCCAGATCCGCCGACTGTCGTCGGCTGGCGTGAACTGCCACTGTTGCAAGGTGGCGAACAGGCCGTCGTCGGCGCGCTCGATCGCAATCCGGCAAGGATGACGCGCGGAGAGCGCGCCGCTTGCTGCGATCCT
>JBGANK010000049.1:0-24269 GCA_044222395.1 Hyphomicrobiaceae bacterium
AAGTGCTGCCGCCGCGCGATGACCTGCGCAAGTCGGGCAAGCGGGGACGCGGGCGTTGTGGTGTCAGTTTCGGTCATGATGCGGCCTCCTCTGCCGCAGGCTGTGATCGGAGGTGCTGTGCGAGTAGCAAGAGTTCGGGATGTTTGTCGCTGCGTATCGCACTCTCAAAAACGGCTAGCGCGCTAGATTGCGCGCGATAGCGTCTTTCGCCACATTGCGGGCCTTCTGAAAAGGCGTGGCGTAGAACGGACTTTGCGTTGTTGGCGAGGCTCATCATCCAGATCAGGCGCGCTGTGCTTCGATCTGCGTCCGTTTCAGCCTCGATCTCTACATTCAGAGCGTCAAAAAAAAGTGCGTCTTCAATTTGCTCGAAGCGGGCACAGAAGCGACTTGCGCGATTCTTTAAGCTCTCCGGCGCTTTTGCGTTTGGAGTGGGAGGCTTGCCAGAGTCGAGAAGGCGGACAAGTGCGGGCCAGAGAACCTTGCTGCGCATTGTTGCAATTGCCTTTACACGTGCCGAAGCAACCAGGGCTGGTACGTCTGTCTGGTCGGAGCGCAACCAGCCGACGGCCTTCTTCGAGAGCGGGATGCGGCGCTCGTAGTAACCCTCGGTCTTGCCATTTCCGCGGACGAGACCCTGCGCAAGTACAGTGATGCCTGTCACGCCGTCTTCCGCGCGCAGGGTTTGCGCTACCGTCTTGCGGTACTTCGTGCCCCAGACCAGCTCGACGGCGAGGCTGTAGTTAAAGCCAGCCGCGCCCAGCGTCAAAGCCTTGTCCTCTTCAACAGGCATCCACGCGTCGCCTGTGATTCCATTGCGTCCTTCGGCATCTACGCGCTTTGTCTTGCTTGTCGTGTCACTGGCCCGGATACGTCCCGCGACATCAATCGAAAGACGAACGCGGCGACAGATTTCGACGTAGAACGGGTCAAGCGCCGCAAAGGCGATCCCCTTCGTGCCATCCCAGAGAGGCAGCCAGAGCAGCGTAGCGCCACCCTCGTGTTTCAACCCCATCTTGTCCGCGGTGTCGTCGCGTGCGTCGAGAAGCGCCGCAACGTCGCGCTTCCAGCGTGCGCCGACACCGCCTCGCGGAGCGATTCCTACGCCCGGTCGGTTTCCATAGCCGCTGTTCATGCGCGAGATGCCGTATTTGCCGCTGCCCAATACACCTTCCTGCGTCTGCAAGCTCACCAGCGCGAACAGCCAGTCGTCCGCCTCCGCCCGCCGCATCCGCTCGCCCTTCAGGTCGTGGTTCTTCGACGTAACCAGCATGTCGAGCGCGTCGGGGGTGGCGATGTCCTTCCAGCCGTCCAGATTGCCGCCCGGCACTGGCGCTTGCAGGAAGGCCGGCTGATCGTGCGGGGAGAGCAGGCAGAAGGCGCTGCCCTCCGGGTGGTCCGGCGTCAGCGCGAGCAGCGCGGCGCGCCAGTCGGCGGCCTCCCCGCAGGGGCTGTCCGCGCCAGCGGCGTGCAGCGCGAGCGCGGCCAGTTGCACCAGCAGCGCGTGCCAGGGGTGGCGCTGGTGCGGGCGGAGCCCGGGGTAGTCGCGCACGGCGTCGCGGCCCAGCGCGACAAAGAGTTCGGGTAGCGAGACCCGCTGCGTCTGGCCACTGGGGTCGCGGATGCGAATCAGGGCTTCGTCGAGCAGTTTCAGGCGCGGGCTGTCCATGCGTCACTCCGGGGTGGCGGTTGGCGGGAGTTTTTCGAGGCCGAGGCGGCTGTAGCGGTAGTGCGCGTCGCCGAGGCGGAAGCGGAAGCCGCCGGGCTCGGTCGCGATGCCCTCGGGCTGGGCTTCTGGCGCCAGGCCATGCGGCAGCAGGTGATACCGAATCGGCAGTTCGCGAACGGCATCGCCGAAAGGGCCAAGTTGCGGCTGGTCGAAAATTGCGACGCGGTCGGCGGCGCCCAGGCGGGTGGCGAGTTTCACTTCATCGGGGAAGACGAGTTCGGCGAACGCGGTGTCCAGCGGCAGCAGCCCAAGCTTGGCGCTGGTGCGGCGGGCGCCGGTATCGCCATCGATCTGCTGACCATGGGTCGCCCAAGCCTCGCCCAGCGATTCGATGGCGCGCAGGGCCTCCGGGTGCGTGGCGGACTCGACCAGCCGCCGGTTGTCGGCTGGGATGCGGACCCGCGGCTCGGCGGCGATCAGTCGGCGCGTGGCTTCGAGGATGCGCCCATCGGCATATACGCCCCCTCCGTCGCGGAAGCGGCCGAGGCCATGGCGGGGGCGAGCGAGACACTGGGAGAGGTCGCCGCCCTCTGGCGTTAGTACGCGTACGCGCGCCTCGCGGAACGCCGCAGGCCTCGCCTCGGGAGGCCGCACGTGACGGTGCAATCGGCCGATGCGCTGAAGCAGCACGTCCATCGGGCACAGGTCGGTGACCAGGAAATCGGCGTCCAGGTCGAGGCTCTGCTCCAGTGTCTGGGTGCCGACCACGATCAGTGGGCCGGAGGGGCGTCCTTTGCCGAGTTGCGTTTCGACCGCCGCGTCGAGCACCGGCCGGTCTTCGCGCGAAAAGCGGCTATGGTGCAGCGTGATCACGCCCACGTGGCTGAACAGCCAGTCGGCGTCAGGTGTGGCCGCTTCCAGCGCCGCCAGCGTGGCGATCGCGGCCGGCACGGTGTTGCGGATCACCAGCACGCGGGCGCCTTGCGCGGCCGCTTCGAGTGCGAGGGCGGCGACGCGCTGCGGATCGTCGATGGCGTCCTCGAGCTGCCAAGCGACGCGTTTCTCGCGACGTGCGCTGCTTGTGGCACGCAGTCCCGCGGCGTCGCTGATCGCCGGGTAAGGCAGAGCGCTTGCTTGGGCGAGTGTCGGAACCTGCAGCGGCTTGCGCTTGCCGGCGGCGAGGTAGCGTGCGCGGGCCGCCGCGCCGAGTGTCGCCGACAACAGCAGCGTGTGGCCGCAAAGCGCCGTCTGCGCATTGATGAGTTGTTCGATCAGCACGCCCATGTACGCGTCGGAGGCGTGCACCTCGTCGATGACCAACAGGGAACGCGCGGCGAGCGCATGGCGCAGGTGGGCATGCTTGACTTGCAGGGTGCCCAGCAGGGACTGGTCGACGGTGCCGACGGCCACCGGCGCTGCGAGGAACCGCTTGGCGGTCTCGCCCGCCCAGCGCCGGCCAGCTTCGGCGTCGGACGGCTCGTCGCTCCACAGCACCTTGAAGTCGGGCAAGGGACGCGCCGTTTCGCCATCAACCGCCGCGTAGCCTGAGAGCGCGCGCACCGCGACCGGGGCGCCGTCGGGCCAGGCGCGCGCGAGCGCGTCGCACACGCGCTTGTAGGTCTGCGTGGCAGCGACGCGAGTGGGCAGTGCGAAATAGAGGCTATCGACTTCGCCACGCGCAAACAGGTGGAAATAGCGCCACAGAGCAGCTTCGGTTTTTCCGCTGCCGGTCTCGGCTTCGAGCACGACGACCGGACCCAAAGCCTCGTCGGCCATCGCGGCCTGGGAGGGGTAGGGTGCGGGCGCGTCGAACACTTCGCCGAAGTCAAGCGCGGCCTTGAGTTGCTGCCGAAATGGCTCGGCGTCCAGACCGATGTCGCGCACCGCAGTTTGGGCCAGCCGGCGGCTTTCGGCGAGGCGGTCTTCGCCCTGGTCGGAAAACCGGAAGAACCTCGTGTCCGAACCGAGCCAGTCCGCCAACTGCACTAGGCCGGCGAAGCAGTGCGCGAAACGCGACGAGTCGGGCAGAGGCGATCCGCCTTCAAGGAAGGCCTCAGGGACAAAACGCTGCAGGGCGACGCCCATGCGGGCGAGCTGTTCGGCGGGGTCGTAGCCTTCGTGCGCCATCCAGTGAATCCGCGCGTTGAACCAGTCGGGCGCGTTGCAGATCGGGCGGCCGTGGTGCGCGATGCTGGCGCGTAGCAGTCCACCCATCGTCTCGTCAGTGCCCCAGTCCGACATTGCTGCCATCGGTAGGCGTAGCAATAACCCGAGGGCCTCGCCGCAGTCGCCGATCGCCGCCTCGAGCAACGCGATGGCTTCTGCGCCGTGACCGGCCTTCAGCCAGCCGCGCGGGCGTTCCGCGTCCAGCCAGCGTTTGGCCTGAAATCCGGCGTTCGCTTTGCCAAGGTCATGGAGGAAAACGAGGGCGGCGAGCCGTGCAATGTCGCGCTCGTCGAGCGCGCGTCCTGCGGCAACTTCGAGGGAGCGGCGGACAGCCCGGCAAGCGCACAGCGCCTCGAAAACCGCTGCGACGTCCGCCAAATGATCGACCAGAGGATGCCACCTGATACCGTTGTGGGAACGATCCAGTTTGCCAAATGCAGATGCTTCGGTCAGATTCCGGTCCATTTGACTTCGTTGATGTGACCCCAGTTGGTTCAACCACTTGGCGATGCCGTTGCGCGATATTGTGCTTTGATTATCCACTTTGAGAATGCCCTAGTGCATTCTATCTGCCTATCGTCGGCGCCGGGTCATTGTGGGATTGGGATATTGCGTTGCGCGGAAGCGGTCGGGCAACGGAGGCGCGAGGAGGAAAACGATAGTGTGAGGAGCGCTTTTGCGGTCCTTTGTGGCTGATGATCTGACCGCCGGCTCCGGACGATGAGTAGGCGGTCAGCCTGGAGACTCGACCGGCAGCTTGAAGAAAGGAAAGCTGCCTTGTGGCATGGGAATGTCATTGGGCCGCTTTGGGTCGCGACGCGACCGTCCTCTCTTCGAATTGATCGCCGAAAAGCAGTCAGTGAAATTTCGATCCCTGGAAGCAGCCATTCGTCGCCGAGTGCACACGACCCAAACTTGCCGGTCGAGCTTTTTCTAAGCGGCCATTCGCCCCCGCAACGGACGCGACGGAAGCGGCCGTTCGATACGCCGAAGCGTCTTTGGCTGCCTGAGCGGCAGATTTGAGGTCGGACTGTTGGCGCCTTCGTCCTCGAGCGGGTGGTGGGAGACGTCGGGAAAGTGGGTGAGGTAGTAGAGCGCGTCAACCAAGAGCTCGATCTCGGCGCGCTCGCCCCGGGCGCACTCGGCCGGATGGCGGTCGAGCAGGCGCACGAGCCGGTCGAGATTCGCATGTTCCAACTGGAGGAGGTCGGTGACGCTCGGCATTCCGTTCATCCTCACGGCTGCGGCTGCATCGCGTCGAGCGCGACTATCGAGTGTGCATAGGCCACGCCCGCGCGCATCTCCGCCGCCACCCAGATCGCCTCCATGATCTCCTGCTCGCTCGCGCCATGCTTCTGCGCCTCCGCAGTGTGGCCGCGGATGCAGTAGGGGCACTGGGTGACGTGGGCTACAGCCACGGCGATGAGCTCTTTGGTCTTGCGCGGCAGCGCGCCGTCGGCGAACACCGCGTCGCTGAAGACGCGGAAGGCGGCGAGTTGCTGCGGAGCGAGTTGCTTGCGCTTGCGCGAGGACTCGATGCTCCACGGCGGATAGACGGATTTGTCCATCGTCGAGGTTCTCCGTCGGTAGGGTGAGGGGTGCGATCCGCTTATCGGTGAAACCGATCCAGTTGCCTCTCGAGCAAGTCGATCAGTCTTCTGAAGTTCACTGGCTCTTCCCGAAACTTCGAAAATTCATTTTTCATCCAGATCCCCGATAGAGCAAGAGGCGATACAAGCAAGCCGGATTAGCAACTCTCCTGCTCAATCGAGCGGCTTCCAGCTCGGATCATTGAAATACCGGCCGTACTGATTCACGGCGCGTACGGTCTGCGCGGCGCCGGCGGCCGGCGTCGTCGTCTTGGATTTGCTCTGCATCGCGTCGGCGGCGGCAAGGAGCTCGGCCACGACGAGGTGGAGGTTGGCGTCTGCTGCGGGCTCGAGCTTGCACTCGGCGACGATGGTGGCGACGCGCTCCTCGATCAACGACCCGAGCACCTGGTAGTCGTCGGCCGCCAGCGTGCCCTTGTGGATGGCCTCCACTTTCGTGGACAGCGCGGCGCGGATCTCGCCCATGTTCTTGCGCAGCGGTTCGTCGGTCGGCCACTTCTTGCCGTGGTTGAGCGAGAGCTTAGTCGGCTCGCCCGCGACGTGCTGGTGCACATTGGCCGCGACGGCAGGAGCGCTCGCACTAAGGGCGAAGGCAGCGACGAGGGCGGTGACGAGCATGGTACGGCGGGCGTTCATGAGAATCTCCTTTAGCCTTGAAGGACGATGATCGTTCTCGTCAATTTCGGCGAGCTTGCTCGTGGCCGGTCTGCTGCCACACATTGACGCTGAAGATCAGCGAGTCGCGCCGTGGGTCGTCGTCGAGCACGGCCTCGAGCGGGGTGTTCGCGTACAGGCCGACGCGGGCCGAGCGCAGCAGCTCCCCCGCGTCTTCGCAGAGCTGCATCGTGTAGCTCAGGCACCGGCACCGGCACCGCAGCGCATTTCAAGCTACCCAAGAGTTTCGACGGCGTTCATGCTCACCCCCGTTGATCGAAATCCTGCCGTCGCGCAGCCTGTCCGCCGGGGCATGGAATGCCGCCCGAGAGCGGCGAGCCGCCCTGCGCGGACAGCCTGGCGGCGTGCTCGCGCTCCAGCGCCGCCCCGTACTCGACGATCGCCTGCCAAAGCTCGGGCAGCGGCACGTGGAGGCTGCCGCAAGCGCGGCGCCATTCCCCAAGTCGCAATCTCAAGATCACGCCGCACAGCGCGTCGAACGCCTTTCCCGAGCAAGGATGCGCACCGCTGTCGACGACTTGCGCCGCGTCGAGCAAGCGCCGCAGCCATGTGTCGGGAAGCCGTTTCGGGCGCAGATCCTCGGTCGCGCATGCGCTTGCGAAATCGCCGAGTTCGCCGAGCGTCCAGTCGAGTCGCTTCATGTCGTTCTCCGTTTGCCCATTGATCGCCCGGGCGCTCAGCCGGTCATTAGCCACGACGCTCGGGTAGATGCACCAATCGGTGCACCCCGCCTCGATTCGCGAGGGCGCGCGGCGCACCTCGTCGGGCCTGCTCCCCACCTCGATCCGTCTTTCCGTCATGTCGTCCTCCTGTCTGTCATGCCGCCTCGCCGGCGCGCTCGGGTCGCGGCGGCTGCGCGACGATGTACTCGACCCGCAGGCGTCGCATCACGCCCCCAGGGAATGGCCAGTCGATCGACTGGCCAACCGAGAGCCCGAGCAAGGCGCTGCCGACCGGCGCAAGCACCGAGATCCTCCCGGCGGCAGCGTCCGCCTCTTCTGGGTACACCAATTGCACTTCGCGGCGCTCGCCGGTCTGCTCGTCCGCATAGAGGACGCGCGAGTGCATGGTCACCACCTCGGTCGGGACGCGTTCGGCCGGAACGACAGTCGCGCGGTCCAACTCGTCGGCGAGGTCGGTCTTCCAGCAGAGCCCGAGTAAGCGCGCGTAATCCGGTTGGGTAATGATCAGGTCGTCCGACAGCATCTTGATTTCCTTTCTCCACATGCCGCCAGGGGCGGCGGATCCTCTTCGCGTGGCTGGTGCCAGCCCTTCGGCCCGCTGGTCTTGGCGACGGGCGATCCGGGCCGCACGCGGCACGTCTCGATCCGCCGCAGCGACCGATCCGCGTGCTGCTCCGCGCTCGCGTCCCGGCGCACTGACCGATCTCCCTGCGTTGCACGCACGGGCAGAATCAACACGTTCATCTCAGGCCTCCTTGTATCCATCGTGGAATCGACGTCGGATACTCGCGTGTGGGAATAGATCGTAACGGGTTGAGAGGACTTGAATAAGACGGACATTCTGAACAAGACTGTTTCCTGTGAGAGGACAATCGGAGGGTGAAAATGCAGGACCTCAATCTCATGGCGGTTTTCGCGAGGGTGGTCGACGCGGGCAGCTTCTCTGGCGCCGCGCGCCGGCTGGGCAGCTCGCGCTCGGCGGTGAGCAAGGCTGTGGCGAAACTGGAAGGCGGGCTCGGCGCGCGGCTGCTCAACCGCAGCACGCGGCATCTGAGCCTCACCGAGGTCGGCGCGATGGTGGCCGAACACTGCGCCAGCATCGTCGAGGAGGCGGAGGAAGCGGAGCGAGTCGTCGCGAGCTTCCATGACGAGCCGCGCGGCACCTTGCGGGTCAGCGCCTCCGTCGCCTTCGGCACGCTGCACATCGCCCCGGCCCTTGCCGATTTCCTGCGCCGGTACCCCCAGCTCGCCATCGACATGACGATCACCGACCGGGCAGTTGATCCGGCCGAGGAGGGCTACGACGTCGTCATCTCGGTGACGAATGAACCCGCCCTGAATCTCGTCGCCCGCCGGCTCGCCCCGGTGCGCCGCAAGCTATGCGCAACGGCTGAGTATTTCGAGCGCTGGGGTGTCCCGCAGACGCCGCAGGACCTGATGCACCACAACTGCCTCGCCTATACGCTGGCCGGCGAGCCGGGGCGCTGGAGGTTTACCGGCCCGGAAGGAGAGATCACGGTTCCGGTATCGGGCCGTCTGCACATCGACGACGACGAGGCGCTGTCGCAGGCGGTGCTGGGCGGCCTCGGCGTCGCGCTCCTGCCCACCTTTATCGTCGGGCCCGACCTGCAGGAGGGAAGGCTGCAAGCGGCGCTCTCCGAATACATCCCCGTGGAACGGTACGTCTACGCGACGTATCTGCCGACCCGCCACCTTCCGGCCAAAGTGCGCGCCTTCATCGATTTCCTGCTCGCGCGCTTCGGACCGGAACCGTACTGGGATTAGCCAGGACTTTGGCCCCGAAACCGCTGAATCACTCACTCTGCTGGAGCAGGGATCGGCCGCTTCTTCTTCTGGCTCGTGATGTACCCTAATCGGCCGATTATTGCTTGACGCCGGGTTAGCCTGCAGGCTGACCCGGGCAACTGAACCCCGCTTCTGATGCCAATCGGTAGGACGCAAACTTCCGAGTTGCCTTCGCGAGTTGGCGATTCTGCTGTTTAACCCGCGCGATAGCCTGTTTGAAGCGGCGCTGCTGCGTGGTCCAGGGGTCGCCCATTCAGCATCCAGGTTCCGGGGCATCCTCGATTTGACGCGTTGCCTACTCTGAGCCGCACGATCGAATGCAAGAGAAACGAGCGGTGTCAAAGTCGGGGCCGACACGTACCAAGAATTCGGCCTGAAAGGTTGCTTTAGTCCACGTGCCAAAACCCGGCCCACCCCCGTACCCCTGACTTTGAGCGGGCGTGCGGCCGCCCGTCATGGTCAAGCAGGTAGGTCTTAAGCTGAGATTCAGCCAAGGCTTCTCTTTCTGCAGGGAGATCTGACGAGTCACACCTTCCGATAGATCTCCGCCCCGGTCTTCACGAACTCCACCGCCTTGGTCTCCATGCCCTTATTGAGGGCCTCGTCCTCGCCGATCCCCTGCGCCGCAGCATAGTCCCGCACGTCCTGGGTGATCTTCATGGAGCAGAAATGCGGGCCGCACATGGAGCAGAAGTGGGCGAGCTTGGCGCCTTCCTGGGGCAGGGTTTCGTCGTGGAAGCTCTTGGCCTTGTCCGGGTCCAGGCCGAGGTTGAACTGGTCGTCCCAGCGGAAATCGTAGCGCGCCTTCGATAGGGCGTTGTCGCGGATCTGGGCGCCGGGGTGGCCCTTGGCGAGGTCGGCGGCGTGGGCGGCGAGCTTGTAGGTGATGATGCCTTCCTTGACGTCGTCCTTGTCGGGCAGGCCCAGGTGCTCCTTGGGGGTGACGTAGCACAGCATGGCGGTGCCGTACCAGCCGATCTGCGCGGCGCCGATGCCGCTGGTGATGTGGTCGTAGCCCGGGGCGATGTCGGTGGTCAGCGGCCCCAGGGTATAGAAGGGCGCTTCCTTGCAGTACTCGAGCTGGAGATCCATGTTCTCCTTGATGAGCTGCATGGGCACGTGGCCGGGGCCTTCGATCATGACCTGGACGTCGTGCTTCCAGGCGATGTCGGTGAGCTCGCCGAGGGTCTTCAGTTCGCCGAGTTGGGCCTCGTCGTTGGCGTCGTAGATGGAGCCGGGGCGTAGCCCATCGCCCAGGCTGAAGGCCACGTCGTAGGCCTTCATGATTTCGCAGATGTCCTCGAAGTGGGTGTAGAGGAAGCTCTCCTTGTGATGCGCCAGGCACCACTTGGCCATGATGGAGCCGCCGCGGGACACGATGCCGGTCATGCGGTTGGCGGTGAGCGGCACGTAGCGCAGGAGTACGCCGGCGTGGATGGTGAAGTAGTCGACGCCCTGCTCGGCCTGCTCGATCAGGGTGTCGCGGAAGATCTCCCAGGTCAGTTCCTCGGCTTTGCCGTCCACCTTCTCCAGGGCCTGGTAGATGGGCACGGTGCCGATGGGCACCGGGGAATTGCGGATGATCCACTCGCGGGTCTCGTGGATGTTCTTGCCGGTCGAGAGATCCATCACCGTGTCGCCGCCCCAGCGGATTGCCCAGGTCATCTTGTCGACTTCCTCGTTGATGGAAGAGCCCAGGGCCGAGTTGCCGATGTTGGCGTTGATCTTCACCAGGAAGTTGCGGCCGATGATCATCGGCTCGGATTCCGGGTGGTTGATGTTGTTGGGGATGATGGCGCGGCCACGGGCCACTTCGTCGCGGACGAATTCCGGCGTGATGGTTTCGGGGATGGAAGCGCCGAAGCTCTGGCCGGGGTGCTGGCGGGTCAGGAGCTTGGCCATGCGTTCGCCCAGGGGGCCGGTGGCGCGCAGGGATTCCACATACTCGGCGCGGCGCAGGTTCTCGCGGATGGCGATGAATTCCATCTCCGGGGTGATGATGCCGCGCCGGGCGTAGTGCATCTGGCTGACGTTCATGCCGGGCTTGGCACGGCGGGGCTTGCGGTGCAGTTCGGGGAAGCGCAGTTCGTCGAGCTTGGCGTCGGCGGCGCGGGTGCGGCCGTATTCGCTCGACAGGTCGGCCAGCACCTCGGTATCGCCGCGCTCCTCGATCCAGTTCTGGCGCAGGGCGGGCAGGCCGGAGCGGATGTCGATCTTCGCCGCGGGGTCGGTGTAGGGGCCGGAGCAGTCGTAGACGAAGATCGGCGGATTCTTCTCACCGCCCATGGCGGTAGGCGTGTCGGACTGGCTGATCTCGCGCATCGGCACGCGGAGGTCGGGCCGGCTGCCTTCCACGTAGATCTTGCGCGAGTTCGGCAGCGGGGCGATGGCGGCTTCGTCCACGTGGGCGGAAGCGGCTTTGAATTTTTCGGGGGCGTTCATGGGATATGTCTCCTGTTGTTCCTGACCAATCGAAACACTCACTCCGCAAGTTTCAAACCACACCCCCGCGCCACATATCGAGCCCGCCGCGCCCCTGCGCCTCCCTTTGCTGGCCGGTGAATCGGCTCGCGGAAATCGTGTCCCGGGATGTGGTGTAAGCAGCAATCAGCAAGTCGTCAGGAGCCTCGGTCAGGCTGCGACCGCAGGCAGGCTGACGCTGGGATTGTCGCCGAGCTCGGCGAGCGTTTCCAGGGTCATGTAACGGCGCTGCAGCGCCCATTCGTCGTTTTGTTCGAGCAGCAGTGCGCCCACTAGGCGGTAGATGGCCGCCTCGTTGGGAAGATGCCCACCCCCTCGGTGCGCCGCTCCAGAAGGGTTGGTGCTGCAAATCTTGGTGTGGTTCAGGTTCGCTGAAACGGTCCTGCCAACCTGGGTGATGCGCCTCGCGCTTGACCGCGATCAGCGGCTCGATCTTCGCGGTGACGCACGCCGTGACGTTCTTCTCGCTGCAGTACCCCGTGTCGGCCAGCTCGATCTGCTCTTTGTCGTTGGTCACGTGGGTGGCGAGAATGAGCATCGACTCGGTATCGACCACCGCCTGCGCGTTGTAGCTCTGCTCGAATCCGCCGCCCGCAACCGGCATGATTCGAGACTCTTCATCGGTCACTTCACCGCGACACCTTCGCGAAGTACGCCGTGGCTTTTTCCAGGATTTCGGCCTCCATCTTCAGCCGAGCGTTTTCCGCCCGCAGTCGCGACAAATCCATCTGCTCCGGCGTAATCGGCGTGCCGCTGCCTGTACCGCGCTTTCCGGCCTTGGCTGCCTTACGCCAGTGCACCAGTGTCTGTTCCGAGATACCCAGATCGCGTGCCGCCTGCGCTGCGCTATTGCCCTCGGACACCACCAGCCGAACTGTTGACTGTAACCTTTCGCCCGCGCTTCCCATCCAATTGGCAGCAACAGGAGGGAATCATGAGTGCATACAGCAGCTGCAGCGGAAGGTTGCGTGTGTTTCAGAGGGGCACTTGCATACAGCACGACGGACGGCGAGGCAGGCGCCCTCGAAAGGTTGATGCGCCCGCACAACCGCCACCTGTTCAGAGTCGCGCGCAACATCTCCGCGACGATGCCGAGGATGCTCTACAGGAACGCTGCATCAAGGCCCGTCGTGCGATAGCCGGCTTCCGCGGCGATGCGCGCCGTTCAACCGGGCTGTCACGAATTATCGTCAATCCGGCCCCCAGCGCAGACGGTTGTTCCGCGGCGAGCCCAGGTCCAAGCCTGGGGCGAAGCTGTCACCGAAATCGGCGTCGAAACTGTAGGTGAAACGCCCGAGACTCCGACGTTGGGCCGTTGACGAATTCGTCCAATTTTCTACTGGAGAAGGACCATGCTGCGACACATCATGCGCATCCGCTTCAACAAGCTATTCACGCCGCTCGCCGCGTTCCCGGTGGTCATGATGGCATTGGCCCTACTCAGCGCCCCGGCAGTTTCGGACGGCCGGCAGGCAGGGAACAAGCACTCCGGACAGTTCATCTTCCGTTTCGACACCTTTGGCGACGAGGCACTATGGACCGAGACGCTGCGCCTTCACGAGGTGATCCAGTCATCCGTCAGCCCGCGAACCGCTCTTTCCGTTGGTCTGAAGGTGGATGCGGCGGCCATTCCGCCGAATTTCCTGGCCAGAAACGACCTCGACGATCCGGCAACGACTGTCGAGTTGATCCGGCGCAACGCCGTCGTGGGCCTCGTGGGGAAGGTTGAGGACGGGCGACTTACGTCGATCGGCACCACCTGCGCGATCTGCCATTCCACGGTAAACAATTCGGTCGCCCCAGGCATTGGGGAGCGACTCGACGGTTGGCCAAATCTTGACCTGAATCCAGGGGTGATCATCGCACTTTCGCCCGCACTCACCGCGTCGCAAAAAGCAGTGTACAACTCGTGGGGTTCCGGCCGCTACGACCCACGCTTCAATATCGACGGCATCAACCACCCGGTAGTCATCCCGCCGGCCTATGGACTGCAGGGCGTGCCTTTTGAAACGTTTACCGCCGACGGGGCGATCTCCTACTGGAACAATTATGTCGCCGTCACGCAGATGGGTGGGCACGGCAGCTTTTCCGACGCCCGTCTGGGCATCAATATCGTTCAGATGCCGGACCTCGTAGCGCCGAAACTGCCAGCCTTGCTAGCCTACCAGCTGAGTCTTCCGGTCCCACCACCGCCGGCCTCGGCGAACCAGACGGCTGCCCTCCGAGGCGAGGTCCTGTTCAACGGGTCCGCCCGCTGTGGCACGTGCCATATCGCGCCCGTCTACACTGATGTGCAAAATGGCCCGAATGCCGACACCCCCCTGCTGCACGAGCCGAGGGAGACGGGAATGGACCCCGTATACGCCCAGCGCAGCGCGACGCAGAAGTACCGCACGACGCCCTTGCGAGGCCTTTGGCAGCATCCGCCGTACTTTCATGACGGTAGCGCTGCTACGCTGTTAGACGTCGTCAATCACTACGACGCCCACTTCACCCTCGGTTTGACTCCCACCGAGAAATTTGACCTCGTGGAATTCCTCAAGTCGCTATGAGCCGCGCGACAAGGAGTGGACCTGATGTGCGATCAAGACCGCAAGACACTGGCCGATGTTCTCGGCAACGCGGAACAGATCCGACCTTGCGTCCGGCAGCAGCAGGACGAAAAGTCGGAGATGACACGATGACTCCTGACGGCCGCGCCGACATCTATCGCCTTATTGCCGAACAGATGGGCGACGCGCTCATCTTTGCCGATCGGGACGGAATCATCCGGGCCTGGAACAGCGCGGCGGAAGCTTTATTCGGCTACCCGGAAGACGAGGCCGTCGGGCAGAGCCTCGATCTCATCATTCCCGAGCGACTGCGCACAGCACACTGGGCAGGTTTCAATCGTGCGATGGAGTGCGGCACGACCAAGCACGGTCGGCGCCCCCTCCTCACCCGCTCGATGAGCCGCGCGGGAGAAACCATCTATGCCGAGGTGACTTTCGCAGTCGTGGCCGACAGTGCGCACAAAGTGTTCGGCTCTGTGGCCATTGCGCGCGACGGGACTCGGCGACACGAAGACGAGCGGAGGCTGCGCGAATATGAGGCAGCGCGCGGGAACGACAGCCTATCCAAGAAAAACGCATGAACTGCAGAGCGGACTCCCGCACTCGGACAAAGCAGTGGATGAACTGCCAATTGGATGGAAAGCGCCCGCGAAACGTTACAGTCGAGGAGCAGTCAGGCGAGGATTGGTACGACGCCCGTCCTAGCCGAGTCGTGCGGCAGGCAAGCTCGGCTCTCCCGGCGCAGCCCCTTCAATTCGTAAAAGGCCGAACGGACGGCTCGAAAGGTCTATCGGACGCAGGAGCCGACACGCGCCGAAAATGTCGGCTGCCTGGAACGCGTCTACAACCACCCGACGCGACGTCACTCAACCCTTGGATGCATCCATCGCCCGGGGAAGCGCCGACGACCTACTGGCCGACCTGGAACAGGCCCTGGCCATCCTCTGAGCGCCCGGCGTTGCCCATGCGCCTGATCTCCTCCTCATACAGCATCGACAGCTCGTGCTTCTCGCTCTGCGAGCGGAAGCGCAGTTCGTCGATGTGGTCGATGATGTCGCGCAGGGTGTAGCCGCTGCGGATCTTGTTCTTGATCTCGCCGATCTAGTATTCGACGAGCTTCGGCCCGCTGGCGCGCTGCTTGAATCCGTGCAGGCAGGGGAATAGCTTGCAGTCGACGAGGTCGTCGCCGGTGAGCGCCTTGTTGTGGTCGAGCTTGCCGTCGACGTCCTTGGGCGCGGCCCAGGCAGCAGCCACGAGGTCTGCTCGGTGTAGTCGAGTTCGGTGGTGCAACCGCTCTCTTTCCGGAGGGCGTCGTCGATGTTCTTGAATGCTTGTTCGAACATGGGTGCTTCGTGATTCCGCGCGGATCGGCCGGGAGTCGGCCAAAGGCGCTAATTTGCCCGGTATTGGCAATCGGGGCTCTTCCTGCTGAGTGTGTTCGAAGCCGGTTTCTATCTCGGCATCATCCTGTACCTCACTACTGCTATCCCAGCACGCGCCGCGCCCGCGTTTTCGGCCTGCTCATGTCGGCGTCTGCACTCGCTGGTGTGATCGGCGGCCCGCTCGCTGTCGCCATCATCGAGGCGCTGACGCTGGCTCGGGTCCTGCTGTTCGTCCCCGAACTCAAGACAAGCTGGGACCCTGCCATGTACAAGAAAATTCTGCTGCCTCTCGATGGTTTCGCATTTCCGTTCAGTGCTGCCGGGTACAGCCAGGCGCATTTCCGCTACCGAACTGATCGACAGCGATGACCGTCAGGCGGCGCACCGTGCCATCGGGAAAATCCCAGTCGATCGCCTGCCCCTCGCTGAGACCAATCAGAGCGGCACCGACCGGTGCCATGACGGAAACCTTTCCCTGCGAGATGTCGGCATCTTCCGGAAATACGATTTTCACGTCACGGTCGAGGCCGGTTTTCTCGTCGCGATAATGCACGCACGAGTTCATCGTGACGAGATCCGTCTGGATTGATTCCGTTGGAATTACAATCGCTCGCTCAAGTTCGGCTCGCAGGGCCGGCGGGGGCTGTATCGCCATCAAGCGCACAAAATCGATGTCACTGACGATGATGTTAATATCTTGCATGTTTTCTCCTCAATTCCGGGGGGTCACAGCGGCGCCTTATGCCGATGGTGACACCATGATAGGTGCGGGGATGACGATTGATAAGCCGTTCGGCGGGCACAAAACTGTTTCCCCAGTGGAAACAGTAGGGGAGTGACTTGCACGACATCAACGACATGCTCGTCTTCGCCCAAAGTCCATTTGCCCGACCGCCACCTGCCCCTGAAGGTCCGCGTCTTCATACGCCGGAGAACTCAACACCCACAAACCGCTTGCGGTGCGCTTCTTCGGCAAGGATTTCGCGCTCTACCGCGGCCGCGCGACCGGCAAGATCGTGCTGCTCGACGGCGGCGGCAGCAACGCCATGCGTGGCGCTTCGGCGCGGACGGCAAGTGCGACGACATTCCGAATCACCAGGGCCCGATGCCGGCGACCGCCTGCGTGAGGTTCTGGACCGTCGTCGAAAGCCTCGGCGCGATCTGGGTGTGGCACGACCCGGAAGGCGGCGAGCCGGAGTGGGATCACCCGACCCTGCCGCAATGGGACGACCCTTCGTGGGTGGGCTGGAAGTTCGACCACCTCGGCATGCTCAACCAACATCCGCAGGAAGTCATCGACAACATCTGCGGCTACGGCCACCTCAGCCCGATCCACGGCTCGACCGTCGAACGCTACGAAAACGAGTTCCGCGCGCACGTCGCTACCCAGCGCCAGTGCGGCCCGCACCGCACGCTGGTCGGCGCGGACGACGTCAGCCCGGTCCTGCACACCGACACCACCTACCACGACCCTGGCGTACTCATCGCGTACCTGACCGGCCTGTGCAAGTGGATCCTGATGATCAAGCAAGTCGGTTGCACGGTCGACCGGTCGAAAACGGCTGATGCACGATCCAGCGCTTGCTCGAGACGCCCTTTCTGTCATTCACTGGCACTTGTACGGCGCCGGACACTCTTCTTGCCAGGATTTCTAAGCCACGCAGCGACGTGCCGCAGTCCCGCGAGTGCCGGCGTCACGATCTTCGGATCGGCGCTTTCGGAGTAGATCGCGTAAGCGGGGTAGGGAAATTCCGGAGCCCCGGGCACGAGGCGGAGACGTCCGCTCTCCAGATAGCGTTGGATCACCTTCAACCGGAAGTATCCGGAGCCGCCGGCTTGAAGTAGGTACTCCAACCCGAGGGGACCGAACCCGACGAACGTGCCGACGTTGGAGAGTTCCGGGAACGCTAGGTTGTGATGCGCCGCGAACTCAGGCCCCCAATCCACGAAGACATAATCGGTCGTGCTCTGCGCCTGATCGCGGCGCGAGGTCGTCACCAGGACGAGCTTTTCCTCGATCAGCAGCTCGATTTTCAGGCCCGGCCTCTGCTGGGGAGCGTACACGACCGCGATGTCGAGGATGCCCTCGGTCACCTCGTCGATCAGGCTGCCCGGCAATCCGACTTCAGCGCGTAGCGCGACTTGCGGCACCGCATGCCGCATCCACAGCAGCCAGTCGACCAGCAGCGGCTCCCAGAGGCTGAGCTCGCAGCCCACCATGACGACCCCGCGCCGGCCCGGCGGGACCGCGACCTGATGGCGCGCCCGCTCCCACACCTGGACGAGCGTCTGCGCGTAGCGCAAGAAGCGCTCCCCGGCCGGCGTCAGTGACGCGCCCGACTTGTTGCGCACGAACAGCTTTCGCCCGAGCAGCTCCTCGAGCGCTCGCACGCGCGCGCTGACGGCCGTCTGCGTGATGTGGAGGCGGTCCGCCGCCCGCAGGAAATTGCCCGTCGCCACGATCTCCAGAAAGGTGCGGGCGTGGTTGATGTCCATGGCGTTCTATATGGACGCCTCCCGTTTGCCAAGATCGGTTTTGGTGTGCTGGGACAGATAGGCTGCAGTTCTATATCCGGCCTGTTGTGCAGGTGGATACCTGCTGGCCCTGATGGAATCCGCTGACCCGCGCCTCATTCTCCGGAAGGACTCGAAGTCCTTCACACCATTCAGGTTTGGCGGGTCACGGTCTGACCTGTTTGCCATCACACTTCATCGACCTTGCGCAACCTTTACGGCGGCCACTCCTTTCTGCAAAGTGGTTGATACACGCTGTGCGCCAGCCCTATACAAGCTGACTCACAAACTCCCTCTGGTACGTCCGCTCGTGGGCGAGGATCGCCCAGATCGTCCGCGCCATCTTGTTGGCCAGCGCCACGACCGCCACATTCAGCGGTCGACGCTGGCGTAGTGCGGTGACCCACTCCCCCGGGTTCTTCGCTGTCGTGAGAACTGCGCGGGCCCCGTGGATCAGCAGTGTTCGGAGATAGGTATCCCCGCGCTTGCTGATGCCAAGCAGCTTGATCCGTCCGCCCGTGCCTGTCTGGCGCGGCACCAACCCGGCGAAGGCGGCAAACTCCCGCCCCGATTTGAATGTGTTGGCATCGCCCATGATGGCGACCGCTGCGGTGGCCGTCAGGGGCCCGACGCCGGGAATTTCGGCAATCCGCCGGCAGGCATCGTCTTTCTTGAGCCAGTCCTTGATGCGCCGCTCGATGGTGGCGATCTCGGCATCCATCTTCTCGATGCGTGCCCATTGCTCACGCAGAGTGTCGATGACCATCGCCGGCAAGCGATCCGATAAGCGTGCCAGCGCTTGAGGGATCCCTTTCCTGACACCCGCCCGCCCCTGCGTCATGACCTCGCCATATTCGGTCAGCAATCCTCGCAGGCCATTGATCTGGGCGGTGCGGAACTTGACCACCTGGCTGCGCATCCGGTGCAGTGCCAGAATCGCCTGCTGCTCCTCGGTCTTGATGGCGGCGGCCTTGACGTGCGGTTGCTGTACTGCCGTCCAGATCGCACGCGCATCGTGTCGGTCGTTCTTGTTGCCCGTCACGAAGGGTTTGACCACCTTGCCTGGCAGCAGCTTGACCTGATGTCCCATCGCGGTAAGTTTCCTGGCCCAGTGATGTGCGCCACCACAGGCTTCAATGCCGATCAGGCACGACTGCCGGTTGGCAAAGTGTTCAAGAAACTTCTCGCGCTTGAGCTGCAGGCTCATGATTTCTCCGGCCTCCATGTCAATCCAGTGCAACTGGAATACCCGCTTGGCGATATCGATGCCGACTACAGTTTTGCTACCATTCATTTCGAACCCTCCGGTTTGCCTGTGAAGATCTGCGTATCTTCCACCTTGGGCACTTTGATGCCGTCGGCCCGTGAGGGTCCGCCTCTTACTCGACCACTGCCGCAGAGTTATCCACCGCGCCGGTCGCCGGCGGTCTCTCTATCACCAGAGGCGACCGGCGCGGTGGATAACTCGTGTTCAGCGCTCACGGGGTGGGAGGCGTCCATTCCATTCTCCGTGCCGCTACAGGGCGGCCCGTTCTATCAATATATTTGCTTAGAAAGCCCATTATTAATCATTGTACTTTCATTCATGACCGTCGCACCATGGACCCCGACGCATCAGGAAAGGAGCGCGCCCATGACCAACAAACCACCCCACCCGCGCATTCGGCCGCGCGGCACGCGCTGCGCAGTCGGCCTGAAGCGCGCCTACGAGGACCCGTCCCCCGGAGACGGCATGCGGGTCCTCGTCGACCGGCTCTGGCCGCGCGGTCTGAGCAAGGAGCAACTGGAGGTCGATCTGTGGCTCAAGGATGCCGCGCCGAGCGATGCGCTCCGCCGCTGGTACGGACATACCCGAAGCCGCTGGGAGTCGTTTGAGGCGAAGTACCGCGCCGAGCTCGCGCAGCGCAGCGATCTGCTTCACCTGCTGGACGAGTTGCGACGGCGCGGCCGCATCACGCTGCTCTACGGCGCGCGCGACACCGATTGCAACAACGCGGTCGTGCTGCGCGACGTCCTCGAAGAGCGGCGATGCGCGGCGCGGCGCATTCGGAAAAGCAGTGGGAATGACGCCACGGACAACTGACGGCCTCACTGTCGCGATCGGATCCGATACGTCGGTTCGGATGATCGCGCTGCTGTCATACCGACAAGGAGATTTTGATGAAGACCTTGGTTACGAAACGCCGTGCGCTCACCACTTCCATGTTGGCGGCACTGTTGTTTCCGGCCGTTCCCCTGTGGGCACAGCACGCCGAACAGCACGCGGTCGCCGCCCAGGCGCCCGCCGCCAACAAGGTCGCACACAGCGACGGCGTGATGCGCGACCTGTGGGTGGACCACATTTTCTGGGTGCGCAACGTGGTCATCGACACATTAGCGGGGAACAAGATGGCGGCCGCCGTGGCGGAACAGCAAGTCGTCGCCAACGCGAAGCAGATTGCCGCCGCGATCGAGCCGTACTACGGCAAGGCGGCTTCCGAGGAGCTGTTCAGGCTGCTCGCCGGGCACTATGACGCGGTGAAGCACTATGTCGCCGCGACCGCCGCAGGCAGCAAGGACAAGCAGGCAGCCGCGGTCGACAGCCTGACCGGCAATGCAACCGCGATCGCCAAGTTCCTCAGCAGCGCCAATCCGAACCTGCCGTTCGACACGGTCAATGGGTTGCTGGTGGCCCACGGCGGCCATCACATCCGGCAAACGCAGCAACTGCGGGGCAAGCAGTATGCCGAGGAAGCGCAGACCTGGGAGGCGATGAAGCAGCACATGTATGTCATCGCCGACGCGTTGGTCGGGGCGATCGAGAAGCAGTTCCCGAACAGGTTCGGTTGAGAGTCGGCTCGGAAGGGCAGGCTCGGCCCCCAACGGACCCGAGGCCGGTTTGCCGATCCCATCGCCGGGACTTAGGAGGACATGCAAATGGACATGACATCAACGATTGCGCCGCGAGACCAAGAGCAGTGTTCGGCGAACGCCATACGGGCGTGGCTGGGCTCCATGCTGGAAGGCAAGACTGCCCTGGTGACCGGATCCACCTCCGGCATCGGACTCGGCATCGCGACGCGCCTGGCCGCGGCGGGCGCCAACGTGGTGCTGAACGGATTCGGGGCCCCTGCGGAGATCGAGCGCCTGCGCGCGCGCCTGGCGGCCGAGCACCGGGTGGCAGTGACCTACGATGATGCGGACATGACCAAGCCCGAGGCGATCGCCGCGATGCTGGCCAATACGATCGAGCAGTTCGGCGCGGTCGACGTCCTCGTCAACAATGCCGGCATCCAGCATGTCGCCCCGGTCGACGAGTTTCCTCTCGACTGGTGGGACGCCATCATTGCGATCAATCTGACGTCGTCGTTCCATACGGTGCGGGCGGCGCTGCCGACGATGAAGGCGAGGCGCTGGGGCAGGATCGTCAATATCGCCTCAGCGCACGCGCTGGTGGCGAGCCCGTTCAAGTCGGCCTATGTCGCGGCGAAGCACGGCCTTGCGGGCTTCACGAAGAGCGTCGCGCTCGAGGTCGCGGAGCACGGAATCCTCTGCTCGACGGAGGCGGCGTCGATCACCGGTGCGTTGCTGGCGGTCGATGGGGGCTGGACGGCGCAGTAATGACCGCCCTTCGCGCAAGGGTCCCGGGCCAGGTCGTCCTGGTGCTGCAGGGCGGCGGCGCACTGGGCGCCTACGAGCTCGGTGTGTACCAGGCGCTCCACGAGGCCGGTCTCGAGCCCGATTGGGTGATCGGCACGTCGATCGGCGCGATCAACGGCGCCATCATCGCCGGCAACAGGTCCGAGGACCGGCTGGTACGGCTGCGCGAGCTCTGGCGGCGCGTCGGGCAGGCGCCGAGCTTCCCGTATTGGCCCGGCCTGCCCGAGGCATTCGCCGAGCTGCTGACGCTCGTGCGCGGAATTGCGGGATTCTGCTCGCCGCGGGGGCCGGTGTGGGGCGGCGTGCGGGCGAAGGTGGGGCTCGAGCGCGCGTCCTACTACAGCAGCGCGCCGCTGCGCGAGACGCTCTCTGAGCTGGTCGATTTCAGCGTGCTCAACGCCGGGCACCCGCGGCTGACCGTCGGCGCCGTCCACATCGAGAGCGGCGCCATGCGCTACTTCGACAGCAGACGCGCCGCCCTCGACATCGAGCACGTGATGGCATCGGGCGCCCTGCCGCCAGGCTTGCCGGCGGTGCGGGTCGGCGGCGACGCCTACTGGGACGGCGGCCTGTACTCGAACACCCCGCTCGAGGCCGTGCTCGACGACGACCCGCGGCGCGACTCGCTGATCTTCAGCGTCAATGTGTGGCAGCAGACCGGCCACGAGCCAGTGTCGATCTGGCAGGCGATGGCGCGGCAGAAGGACATCCAGTACGCGAGCCGCGCCGACAGCCACATCGCGCGCCAGAAGCAGATCCACCATCTGCGCCACGTCATCCGCGAACTGGCCCGGCGGGTGCCGGAGGGAGAGCGCAACAGCGCCGTAGGACGCGAACTGGCCTCGTGGGGCTGCCACACGACGATGCACGTGGTTCGGCTGCTCGCCCCGCAGCTCGACGGCGAGGACTATATGAAAGACCTCGACTTCAGCGCGGCGGGCATCCGTTGCCGCCGCGAAGCCGGACTCGCGGACGCGCGCCGCATCATCGAGCGCGCGCCCTGGGAAACACCCGTGGATCCGATGGAAGGCGTGATCGTCCACGAACTGTCCGCCCGCACGGGCGGTTAGCTTTTTCACTCGAAAGGAGATCGTCATGGCACGCATCGTCAAGCGCACTCATTCGGAGCCGTACCGGCTCGCCATCGGCGGCGAGGAAAAATATCTCTGCCGTTGCGGGCTATCGAAGAACCAGCCCTTCTGCGACGGCTCGCACCAGCTCACTCAGGGCGAGGTCAGCGGCAAGTTGTACTGGTACGACGATGCGGGCCATCGTCACGAGTCGGTCGACGGCTTTCCTGAAATGCGTACGTTCTGAGCGGCGACGGAGCTCTCGTCATGACGGTCCTTGAATCACGATTGATGCAGCGCGAGAGCGTGGCAGAAGGCACGATGGCTTTTTATTTCTCCAAACCCGCGGGATTCCGGCATGAGGCGGGACAGTCACTCTTGCTGACACTGGTCGATCCGCCGGAAACCGATGGCGAGGGTAACAGCCGCACTTTCACCATCGCCAGCGCGCCGCACGAGCCGGAGTTGATGATTGCTACGCGCATGCGTGACACGGCGTTCAAGCGGGTCTTGAAAACGGCGCCGATCGGAGCGGCAGTCAGCCTGGACGGCCCCAATGGCGCGATGGTGCTGCATGACGACGTGGAGCGTCCGGCGGTGTTTCTTGCCGGCGGAATCGGCATCACGCCGTTCCTTTCAATCGTCCGGCATGCGGTGAAGCAGCGGACGGGACATCGTATCCATCTCTTCTACGCGAACCGGCGGCCGGAGGATGCGGCGTTCCTGTCCGAGCTCCAGGAAATGGAGCAGCTAGCTCCGGGCTATCGCCTCATCGCGGTCATGAGCCAACCGGAACGGTCCGCCCTGCGCTGGTCGGGCGAAACCGGCCATATCCGGCGGGAGCTGCTGGTGCGCCATCTCACCGACCTGAAGAGCCTCATGTACTACTTCGCGGGGCCGCCGGCGATGACGATGGCGATGCGCGGCATGCTGCAAGATATCGGCGTGGGCGAGCAGGCCATGCGATACGAGGAGTTCTACGGCTACTGAAAGGGCCAGGGTATGGAAGATCGGGACAAGATGGAGGCGGCGTGCGACGCAGGGCGTTCGCCCGCGCTGCATCGGCAGTTGCATGCCGGGGCGGGGCAAGGAAGCGGCGGCTACAGCTCTCCGCCCTGCTATGCTCACGAGATCGCGCCGGGTTACTTCGGGGAGCCGCCAACCATGTCGGCGGAGGAACTCGTCAGGTTCCTCAACACGTTGCTGGAGGCTGAGCGCGCTGGAGCGAAGCTTCTCGCGGTCTTCCTGGGCGAGCATGAGCCGCACACTCCGGCATGGAAGCGACTTGCCGAGGTGCAGCGCGACGAGGCGAAAAACTGCGCGATTCTCATCGATCTCATCGAGCGGATGAGCGGCACAGCGAGCGCGGTGACCGGCGATTTTCTGCTCAAGGCACTCGCGGTGCAGGGCACGGCGGCGCGGCTGCAGTTCCTCAACCGTGGACAGAACTGGGTCGCGCTCAAGATCAACAAAGCATTGCCGTACATGGAACAGGGCTTCGTGCGCGGCCCGCTCTTCGCCATGCAGGAATCGCATCTGCTCAATATCGAAGCGTGCGAGGAACTGGCCCAAACGCTCGAGGACGGGCACTGGCAGCAGGCCCCGCGATGAGGACGCGACCGAAGCCCGCGCGGAATTTGCCCACGCAGTGCGACGGGTCGCCCCCGGCGCGGCGGCGTCCGCATCGCTTCACGGCCGGACCTGCATGGACGGCAAGGGCTGCTTGGGAGAAAGCGAAAGAATCGACAAAAATATGGGCCAGTGATTCGGGGGCTAGAACCACTCGAACTGGTGCGTTCGCCATTCTGCCCCATCGACTATGCCTGACCGGTACAGCTCCGGCCAATTCCGGAAAAACGGCAGATACTCGCTATCTGGCCCCGCGCGAACACAATTGCGGCGCAGGCAAGCAGCACCGTCCCGGAAACGAACTCCAGCCAGTCCGGCGCGGTCGCGCCGAGCATCGCCAGCGGAACGGTGCCGGGATCGACGACGGCGGCGATCGCCTCGGCCGTCCCGGTG
>JBGANK010000004.1:0-127947 GCA_044222395.1 Hyphomicrobiaceae bacterium
GAACAAGAAGATCGGGCCGGACGAGGTCGTCGAGAAGTTCGGCGTGCCGCCCGAGAAGGTGGTCGAAGTGCAGGCGCTGGCGGGGGATTCGACCGACAACGTACCGGGTGTGCCGGGGATCGGCGTCAAGACGGCGGCGGAGCTCATCAAGGAATACGAGGATCTCGATACGCTGCTGGAGCGCGCCGGCGAGATCAAGCAGCCCAAGCGGCGCGAGAAGCTGATCGAGTTCGCCGATCAGGCGCGCATCAGCCGCGAACTGGTGCGGCTCGATGCGAATGTTCCTGTTTCAACGCCGATCGAGGGGATTGGTGTGCAGGATCCTGCACCCGCACCGCTGCTGGCCTTCCTTCGCTCGATGGAATTCTCGACGCTGACGCGGCGGATCGCGGAGGCGCTGGGGGCGGACGTGCCTGATCTTCCCGAGGTGTCGGTCGGCGCGTCTTTGAAGAAGGGGGCGGGCAAAGCGGAAGTGGGTGCTGCGGCGGGGCGCGCAGTGAAGCATCAGCCGAAGCCGAAGAGCGAGGCGGGTGCTGAGGCCGGTACACCTGCGGCCGGTGCGCAGGAGCTTGCGGCGGCGGCGCGCGCGGTGCCGGTCGATCGGACGAAATACGAGACGGTGCGCAACATCGAGACCTTGAAGACGTGGGTCGCGCGCTGTCGCAATGCCGGCCGCTTTGCCTTCGACACCGAGACGACGAGCCTTGATGCCATGCGCGCGGAGCTGGTCGGGCTGTCGCTTGCCACCGAGCCGGGTGTGGCGTGCTATGTGCCGCTCGGCCATGTGACAGGCAGCGGCGATCTGTTCGGCGGCGGCGGGCTTGCTGCCGACCAGATTGCTGCGAAAGATGCGCTTGCCATCCTGAAGCCGCTGCTTGCCGACCCATCGATCCTGAAGATCGGGCAGAACCTCAAGTACGATGCGCTGGTGCTGAAGCAACACGGCCTCGAAATCACGCCGATCGATGACACGATGCTGATCTCCTATGTGGTCGACGGTGGGCGTGGCGGTCACGGCATGGACGATCTGTCGGAGCGGCACCTGCACCACACCTGCATTCCGTTCAGCCATGTGATCCAACATGCGGCGGGCGAGAAGAAAGCGGAGAAGACGTTCGCCGGTGTGCCGATCGACAAGGCGACGGAGTACGCGGCGGAAGATGCCGACATCACGCTCCGGCTGTGGATGGTGCTGAAGCCGCGGCTAGTCGCCGAGCGCATGACGACCGTCTACGAAACGCTGGAGCGGCCGCTGTTGCCGGTGATCGTCGAGATGGAGCACGCCGGCATCAAGGTCGACCGGCAGATCCTGTCGCGGCTGTCGGGCACGTTCGCGCAGCGGATCGGTGCGCTCGAAGAAGAGGTTTATGAGCTGGCGGGTGAGCGCTTCAATCTGGGCTCGCCCAAACAGCTTGGCGAATTGCTGTTCGACCGGCTGAAGCTGCCGGGCGGCAAGAAGACCAAGACGGGACAGTGGGAGACGCGCGCCGGGCTGCTCGATGATCTGGCGGCCAACGAGGAACTGCCCGACGACGCGCGCCGGCTCATCAACACGATGCTGGAGTGGCGGCAGCTCTCCAAGCTGAGGTCGACCTACACGGACGCACTGCCGAACTTCCTCGATCCGCAAACGGGGCGCATCCATACGAGCTACGCGCTGGCGGCGACGACGACGGGACGGCTCGCCTCGTCAGATCCCAACCTGCAGAACATTCCGGTTCGCACGAAGGAGGGCCGCGAGATCCGCACCGCATTCATTGCGGACAAGGGCAACAAGCTCATCTCGGCGGACTATTCCCAGATCGAGCTGCGGGTGCTCGCGCACATCGCCGACATCCCGCAATTGAGACAAGCGTTCGCGGATGGCCTCGATATCCATGCGATGACGGCTTCGGAAATGTTCGGCGTGCCGGTGAAGGACATGCCGGGCGAGGTGCGGCGGCGCGCGAAGGCGATCAACTTCGGCATCATCTATGGCATCTCCGCGTTCGGGCTCGCCAATCAGCTGGGCATCAGTCGCGAGGAAGCGGGCGAATACATCAAGACCTACTTCAAGCGCTTTCCCGGCATCCGCGACTACATGGACGAGACGAAGCGCTTCGCGCACGAGCACGGCTATGTCGAGACGGTGTTCGGGCGGCGCATCCACTACCCGGAGATCAACACCAAGAACCCGTCGATGCGCGGCTTCCTCGAGCGCGCGGCGATCAACGCGCCGATCCAGGGCTCTGCCGCGGACATCATCCGCCGAGCCATGATCCGCATGCCGGCGGCGCTGGAGAAAGCCAAGATTGCGAGCGCGCGCATGCTGCTGCAGGTGCACGACGAGCTCATCTTCGAAGCGCGCGAGAACGAGGTCGAGAAGACGCTTGTGGTAGCGCGAGAGGTGATGGAGCAGGCGCCGCTGCCGGCGGTGCAGTTCTCGGTGCCGATCCACGTCGACGCCAAGGCCGCCGACAACTGGGAGGCGGCGCATTGATGCCGTCTAAGCCGTCAGCCGCGATCGGATCACGCCCTTGCGAGGGGCGCTGATATGGTGCTCGTCGACTGGCTGGTGATTGCCGGGTATGCGCTCGCCGTGCTGCTCTTGGGCTATCTGGCGGCCGGAAATTCTGACACCGAGACGGACTACTTTCTCGCCGGCCGGCGCGAGGGCTGGTTGCCGGTGGCGGCATCGACCATTGCCTCCAAGCTTTCAGCGCTGACGTTCATCGGCGTTCCAGGCACGGCAATCGCCGGCAACTTCACCTATGCGCAGATGTGGGTGGGATCGTTCCTGGCGGCCTACGTGGTCGGCGCCTTCCTGGTGCCGGAGTTCTACAGGTTCCGCGTGGCGACGGTCTACGAGTACCTGGAGCACCGCATCGGCCCGAAGACGCGACTAGGCGCAACTCTGGTCTTCATCATCAGCCGCTGTCTGGCGAGCGCTGTGCGGCTTGCCGGCTGCGCGATCGCCATCTCGGTGTTCTTCGACGTATCGCTGGTGTCGGCGATCGTGTTGATGTCGGGCGTGACGGCGGCCTATGTGCTGACCGGTGGATTGCGGGCGGTGATCTGGACCGACATGCTTCAGCTCAGCTTGTTCCTCGCCGGCGCGGTGGCGGCCATCGTGTTCATCGGGCTCGTGCTGCCGGGCGGAATCGGCGAGGTGTGGGCCGCAGGTTCGGCTGCTGACAAGTTCCGCATGTTCGATTTCACTTTCGATGCGAGCGAACCCAAGACGTTTTGGCTGGGTAATCTGTTTGCCTTCGTGCTTGGAATCGCGACGAGTGGTGCGGATCAGGATATCGCGCAGCGGGCGCTCGCGTGTCCCGATGCACGCACGGCGCGCGTCGCGGTGATCTCGGCAGGGGCGGCGGATCTGTTCACGTCGCTGCTGTTTCTGAGCGTTGGCGCGGCGATCTATGCCTATTACGTGGCGCTGCCGCAGGAGGCGGTCACGGCGCTGATGGCGGAGAACCGGCACGACTACGTGTTTCCCTACTTCATTCGTCACGAGCTGCCGGCCGGCCTCCGCGGTTTCCTGGTCGCGGCGCTGCTGGCGGCGGCGATGGGCTCGCTCGATTCGGCGCTGAGTGGGCTTGCCTCGTCGGCCTATTTCGATCTCGGACTTGGGCGAACAGGTGATGGCGGGAGCGTGCATTCAGGTGCATTGATCGGACCGCGGGGGCTGGTGCTGGTGTTCGCCGTCATCCTGGCGTTGATTGCCATCGCATTTGGCGCGCAGCCATCGATCCTGTGGTTCGGGTTGCAGATCATGGGCTATACCTATGGCGGCCTGCTAGGATTGTTCGTCGTTGCGGCGCTGATGCCAAAGTGGGTCGACGATTTGGGCTGCGTGATTGCCGTCATGAGCAGCATCGTGGCGGTGGTGGTGCTGACGCAATGGGGCATCGGATTCGGATACGCGCCTGTGGCGTGGCCGTGGGCGGTGGTGATCGGTGCGGTCTGGACGGTCGTTGCTTCACTCGCGCTGGGCGTCATGTTTCGTGGAGTGCGCACGGCGTGAGCAGCAACTGTGCAATGGATGTGGGGCGATAGCGGTGGAGCGGCATGGTGAGCTCGGGCACAACAATCGGGGAATGCACTTGGGCCGATTGATGCTGATCGCGGCGGCGGTGGCGGTGCCGCTTTGTTTCATTGCTTGCCATGTGCCGGCCAATGCTAATGACAAGGCCGCTGCGAATCCAATGGCGTCACCGCAACCCGTGGGAGCCGTTATGCTGCGACTTGAGATTCCGCCAGCTGTAGCCACCAAGGTCGGCCGTCAGGTGTTCCTCAACGAGACCGGCGGCGACCGCGACATGATCACAGCTTGGAATGCGTCGGAAGATTTCATGTCGCTCGGAATCGGCCATTTCATCTGGTTCCCGCGCGGACTCGAAACGCGGTTCCAGGAAAGCTTTCCGAAGATGCTGACGTTCCTGCGCAGCCGCGGGGCAAGGCCGCCGGCGTGGCTCGATGACGATAGTGTTCCGTCATGCCCTTGGACATCGCGCCGCGATTTCAAGCAGCACTTCAAGGGCAAGCGCATGCGCGAACTACGCGCGTTCCTGCATAACACGGTGGGCTTGCAGACCGAATATCTGGTAGTGCGCATGCGGGCGGCGCTGGACAAGATCCTGGAGAGCCTTGCGTCGAATGAAGAGCGCACGCATGTGCGCGATCAGTTCAATCGCGTTGTCGCAGCCTCGCCCGATCTCTATCCGCTGATCGACTACATCAACTTCAAGGGCGAAGGCATCAAAGCGTCGGAGACTTATCCCAGCATCACGACGGGCGTGCCGGAAGGGTGGGGGCTGAAGCACGTGCTCATTGAGATGAAGGGCACGTCGACGGCATCGGCGGACGTTCTGGGTGAATTCGCTGACGCGGCCGGGTTCGTGCTCAAGCGGCGCATCAAGAACAACCCGCCCAACAAGATCTGGGAACAGGGCTGGCTGAAGCGGGTGGAGACCTACCGGCGGCCGCTGCCGTGAGTTGCGTCAAGATGGTCGAGCGCGCTGCGCGCCGATGCATTTCAGCGGTCCTCGCAGCGACATCGCGTGTGTCACGCGCGCGATCTCACCCTATTCATAGCGCAAGGCGTCGATGGGATTGAGGTGTGCGGCGGTGCGGGCGGGAATATAGCCGAAGATGATGCCGACGGCGGCTGAGGCGAAGATGCCAATCATGATGATCGCGGAGCTGATCAGGACCGGCCAGCCGGCCATGGCGGAGATGGCGTAGGTCGCCGCAACTCCGATCAGCAACCCGATGATGCCGCCGGAGATGCAAAGCACGATCGCCTCGGTCAGGAACTGGGCGAGGATGTCGCGACGGCGGGCGCCGACCGCCATGCGCAGGCCGATCTCGCGGGTACGCTCGGTGACCGACACGAGCATGATGTTCATGATGCCGATGCCGCCGACGATCAGCGATACTGCAGCGGTGGCCGCGAGCAGCCAGGTCAGCGTCTGCTGTGCCGCGGTGCGGGCCTGCACCAGCTCGGCGACGTTGCGGATCCTGAAATCGTCCTGCTCGCCGGGGCGGATGCGGCGGCGCTGTTTCAGCAGGTCGGAAATCTCCTTCTCGGATTGCGCGAGATCGCCACCGTCGATGATCTTGACGAGGATCGAGCCGGCCTGGTTGGGAACCGTGATGTTCTGTCCGGCAAGCCGCGCACGAGCAGTAGTGATGGGAATGAAGACGACGTCGTCCTGGTCGCGGAAGCCGCCGGCCTGGCCGCGGGTCTCCATGACGCCGATGACGTCGAAGGGCGCACCGGATATGCGCACGCGCTCGCCAACAGCTGGGCCACCGCCGAACAGCTGGCGCGCGACGGTCGATCCGATGGTCGCGACCTTGGCGCCGCGGGTTATCTCGGTGACGTCGAAGTAGCGACCCTCAACGACAGACCAGTCGCGCACCTGCGGGAAGGTGGCGTGCGTGCCGGTGATCGACGTGGTCCAGTTCTGATTGCCGTAGACGACGGTCGAGTTGACGTTGAGGCTGGCGGTCACGGCTTCGACATCGGCGATGCGCTCCTTGATCACCTGCATGTCGTCTTCCGAAAGCGGGCTCGCCGTTCCAGCTCCGCCTTGCGAGCGTCCGGTGCGGGCGGAGCCTGGCGACACGGTCAGCATGTTGGTGCCGAGGCGGCTGATTGAGCGCTCGACCTCCTGGCGGGCGCCACTGCCGATGGCGGACATGACGATCACAGAAGCGACGCCGATGATGACACCCAATGCGGTCAGCATGGAGCGCATGGCGTTGAGACGTATGGCGGCAATCGCGGAGCGCAGGTAGCTCGTCACATTCATGTCGGCACCCTGGGTTCCTGGCGGATATCCTCCACGAGTTGGCCGTCGCGGAAGCGCAACAGCCGTCCGGCATAGCCAGCGATGTCGGGCTCGTGGGTGACCATGATGATGGTCAGGCCCTGGCGATGCAACTTGCTGAACAGCGCCATGATGTCGTCGGAGGTCTTGGTGTCGAGGGCGCCGGTCGGCTCGTCAGCGAGCATGATTTTCGGATCGGTGACGAGCGCGCGGGCGATTGCGACACGCTGCTGCTGGCCGCCGGAGAGCTGCGAAGGTGTGTGGTGCTGGCGATCTTCGAGGCCAACCTCGACGAGCCTTCGGGCGGCGGCGGCGTTGGAATCGCCGGAGAGGTCTTGCGTGTAGAGCAGCGGCAGTTTGACGTTGTCTAGAGCCGAAGTGCGCGGCAGCAGGTTGAACTGCTGGAAAACGAAGCCGATCACCTGGTTGCGCAGAATGGCGAGCGCGTCGCTGTCGAGGCCCATGATGTCGGTGCCGGCGATCGAGAGCTTGCCGGCGCTCGGCGTGTCGAGAGCGCCGATCAGATTGAGCAGTGTCGACTTGCCGGAACCCGATGGGCCCATGATGGCGACGAACTCACCCGGCCAGATGTCGAAGCTGACGCCGCGCAGGACCTCGAGCGTCTGCTCGCCCATCGTGTAGGACTTGCGCAGGTCCTTGCACGAGACGACAGGTTCAGCGCCGGACGTTGTCGTCGCGGTCATGGCCGTCATCGCGGTCCGCGCTCCCCGCGCTCGCCACGCTGGCCACCGCCCATGCCGCCGGGCGCGCCGGTGCTGCCGCCAGAGCCGTTGCGACGGGCGCGAACAACGACCTTGTCGCCTTCCTTGACTTCGCCGCGCAGCACCTCGCTGTGGCTTTCGTCGGCAAGGCCCAGGATGATGCGCTGCGGCTTCAATCCCTTCGGCGTCTCCTGCCACACATCGGCCGGGCGCGTGGTATCGCGCCAGACGTCGCGCATTTTGCGGAACTCCTGCCTCTGTTCCTCGGTCAAAATCGGTTCGAGGACCTTGCTGACGCGACCGCGCCTTTGCTCGGTGCCGCTAACAGCTTTTGCGCGCGGAGATGCAGAGCCGCCTGCGGCGCGTTGAGGTCTGCCTTCACCTGCGCCAGCCTCGCCGCGCCGGCCGGAGCGTGTCGGTGCCGCGTCGCCTTGCGCGGCCGGTTCGCCGTCGGACTGGCGGGTTGCGGCGAGACCTTCCTGGAAGCGCTGCTTCTGCTCCGGTGTCAATTGCAACTGCTCGGAGATCGATGCGACGATCGCCTCGTCGCGATTGGGGCGATCCTCGCGGCCGGTCGTGTTGAGATCCTTGGGCGGGGTGAAGCGTACTGCGTCGTTGGGCACGCGCAGGACATTCTCGCGCGTGCCGGTGATGATGCGCACGGTCGCCGTCATGCCGGGCAGAAGCTTCTGCTGCGGATTTTGTGCGCCGACGACAACCGTATAGGTGACGACGTTGTTGGTGGTCTTGCCGGCGATCCTGACTTGCGAGACCTGGCCATCGAAGACGCGTCCAGGATAGGCATCGACGGTGAAGGTGACGCTCTGGCCGGCCTCGATGGCGCCAATGTCGGCCTCGTCGACCAGCACCAGGATTTCGATCTGCTTGAGGTCCTGGGCGATCTGGAAGAGTACGGGCGCCTGCAGGCTTGCGGCGACCGTGGTGCCCGGTTCGACGTTGCGGGCGATGACGACGCCGTCGATCGGCGTCTTCAACTGGGTGCGGTCGAGGTCGAGCTTGGCCTGGGCCAGTTCCGCCTCCTTCTGCGTGACGGCGGCGCGGGCGTTCGACAACTGCGCGCGAGCGACCTCGACGTCGGCGACGGCGGTGTCGTGCTGCGTTTGCGCCTGATCGAGCGTCGCGGCAGGGGTGGAGCGGCTTTCGATCAGCGCCTTCTGCCGTTCCAATGCGCGCTTGGCCTGGTCGCGGATGGCCTCGGCCTTGACGATGCCCGCCTGCTGAACCTCGAGGTTGGACTTGGCGATCGCCAGATTGGCGTCTGCGGAGGCAACGCGCGACGTGAACGTGCGCGGGTCGATGGCGGCGAGGATGTCTCCCTTGTGGACCGGCGAATTGAAGTCGACATTGACCTGGGAGATCTGGCCGGACAACTGAGAGCTGACGTCCGCTGTCACGAGGGCCTGCACGGATCCGGTCGCGGATATGCTGCGCTCGATCGAGCCGCGTCCGATCTGGGCGGTCTGGATCTCGTAGGTGACCGGCTTCTCGCGCAACCAGAATTGCCATGCGAGTGCGGCGAGCGCGCCGATCGCCGCCAGTGCAACGAGAGCGGGAGCCTTGGATTTCTTTTTTTGCTGCATGGAGATTCTTGCCCATTTGAGGCTCGTCGCCCCGATGTCTTGCGAACCGTGCCTGGCTTCAGCGGCAATCGCCAGCCTTCAACGTCAATATAATGCCTGATCCGTCGCTGAGCGGGGTTGTGGTCCGCGAACCGAGTGTATCAAGCAAGTCGGGGCGAGGATTGGATGGAAGCACGGCTGCGCCATGGCGCGGCGATTTGATCTTGATGCAGATAATATGGCGATCCCGGCAGGACTCGAACCTGCGACCCTCTGCTTAGAAGGCAGATGCTCTATCCGGCTGAGCTACGGGACCAATGGCCTGGCGCCGCCAGGTGCTCATACAAGTCGTTCCTGGAGGTCCACGGCTCTCGATACGGCAGGCCGCGGCAGTTGGCAAGGAACCGCCTTATCTGTGCCCGGCGGAGGCAACGGATGTTGGTGCGCGAATTGTTCCTGGGCGGGCAGCGGGTGCTGCCGGTGAAGGCCGAGGCGGCGGGATTCCGGTTCGAGGCGCGCACGATCAAGGAGGGGCTGGTGGTGGCCATGCGGCTGGCACAGCGCCGGGCTGCTGTGGATGGAGTGCGTTCGATTCGTGCTGCGCGTATGGCGGAAGTCGAGCCGCGAGGTTGAGTGGTGTTCGCGATTTGCTAGCCGCAGCACTCGGGTTTCCGGGCAATTCATGGCGCGACTTGCATCGGTGGGCGGCAGACGGCATATACGGGATTGGCTGGCGGCGGGCGCATCCCTCGCCAACCGGGTCAGGTCGGGAACGAAGCAGCCCTAACGATCAGGACGCGGGTCGTCCGCCAGCCACTTTATTTTCACTCACGGGTGCTGATCCGATCGCCAAGGCGATCGGGCACCCTCCGTGGAGGCGGCCATCCGGCCGCTTCGCTTTACTCGTTGCCTTGCGGGCGGTTTGAGTTGAACACCTTCTTGATCGACAAGCCTCTGATCATAAAGCCCATTCCCGGGATCGCGGCGTGGTGGATCACACGCCGACTGATCGCATTACGTATCGACCCACCGCGCTAGGCGTAGTAACTGGCGGTATGGCCAAAAAGGACATTGCGAAAAAGGATGGCAGCGGCGGCGGCGACGGCAAGCCGGGCGCGGCGACGCCTTATGTCGTGCTGGCGCGCAAGTATCGCCCCGCCTCGTTCGAGGACCTGATTGGCCAGGCGGCGATGGTGACGACGCTCAAGAACGCGTTTTCCGCGGGGCGCATCGCGCAGGGCTACATGCTGACGGGCGTGCGTGGCGTCGGCAAGACGACGACGGCACGCATCCTGGCGCGCGGGCTCAATTACGAGCCGGGCGGGCCGACGACCGACATGCCGACGCTCGGGCCGCACTGCGCCGAGATCATGGAGAGCCGACATCCCGATGTCATCGAGATGGATGCGGCTTCCAACACCGGCGTCGACAACATCCGCGAGATCATCGAGAGCGCCCGCTACAAGCCGATGGTGGCGCGCTACAAGGTGTTCATCATCGACGAGGTCCACATGCTGTCGAAGGGCGCGTTCAATGCGCTTCTGAAGACGCTGGAAGAGCCGCCCGAGCATGTGAAGTTCATCTTCGCCACGACCGAGATCCGCAAGGTGCCTGTAACGGTGCTGTCGCGCTGCCAGCGGTTCGATCTCAGGCGCGTCGACGTGCCGGAGCTCGTCGCGCATTTCAAGGGGATCGTCACGAAGGAAGAGGCGAAGGCCGACGAGGACGCGCTGGCGCTGATAGGGCGCGCGGCCGGCGGCTCGGTGCGCGACGGGCTTTCGATTCTCGATCAGGCGATCGCGATGGGGCAGGGCCACGTCTCCGAGGACGCGGTACGGGCCATGCTCGGCCTCGCCGACCGCGGGCGATTGTTCGATCTGCTGGAGCTGCTGTTCTCCGGCAAGGCCGGTCCGGCGCTCGAAGCGTTCGCCGCGCTGATGCGCGATGGCGCGGACGCGGGACAACTGATGGCCGATCTGGCGGAGGCCGTCCACATCGCCACGCGCATCAAGGCGGTCGGCGGCGAGGCGGCGATGGAGGGCTTGTCGGCCGAGGAGCGCCGGCGTGCCGGGCATCTTTCGGGATCGCTTTCGGTGCCGTTGTTGTCGCGGGCTTGGCAGATGCTGCTCAAGGGCCTTGAAGAGGTGTCGCGGGCGCCCAACCCTTCGGCCGCTGCCGAGATGGTTCTCGTTCGCATCTGCTATACGGCGGACTTGCCGACACCCGACGAGATCATCCGCACGCTGGGTGGCAGCAATGTTCCGGTGCGGCGTGGTGGTGCCTCTGGGGCGCGCCCGGATGGGGTGCGGGAGGATGTGCGTGCGAGGGCGGGCGAAGGTGTTTCGGCGTCATCGGTTGCGGGGCCTGGCGGTTCTGCAGGCCGCGAGCCAACGCCCCGCGCGAGGCCGCAGGACGCCGAGCCGGACGATTTTGATGCGGACGATGACCATGCCAGCCGGTTCGAGGAGGAGATCGCGACGGGAGTTGCTGCGGACTATTTCGGCGAGGGCGCCGAACCAATGCCGGCAGCGGCAACCGGGTTTGCCGATCCGCAGAGCTTTGCCGGGATCGTCGCGCTTGCGAGGCAGCACCGCGAGGCACGGCTTTCGCTCAACCTCGAAGATCACGTCAGCCTGGTGAAGTTCGACCGGGTCGCGGGTTCGATCGATCTCTTCCTGCTCGAAGGTGCGCCCAAGGAGATTGCGAATGAGCTGCGCGAGAAGCTCAATCGCTGGACGGGCCGGCGCTGGGTCGTCATGCTGTCGAAGACGATGGGTGAGCGGCCGCTGGGTGAAGTCAGGCGCGAGCAGATGGCGCAGGAGATCCAGTCGCTGAAAGCCCACCCCGCGGTCAAGGCGGTACTCGAGGCATTTCCCAATCTCTCGATCGAAGAGGTGCGCCGCATCGCACGCGACGACAATGACGACAGCGCGACGGGGTAGTTTGCGTCCACAAATCTACAGCTCATTTCGCGGCCGATGGCTCAATCCTGTCGGAGGGCCTGACTGAAATCCACCAAGCAAGGAAGTGATAATGAAAGATCTGATGGGCATGATGAAGCAGGTGCGCGACATGCAATCGCGCATGCAGCAGGTTCAGGAAGAGCTTGCCGCGCTGGAGATCGCGGGACAGTCGGGCGGAGGTCTCGTTGCCGTGACGCTCAACGGCAAGGGCGAATTGAAGCGGGTGCGTATCGATCCAAGCCTGTTGAAGCCGGAAGAAGCCGAGATCGTCGAAGATCTGATCATCGCTGCTGCACAGGATGCCAAGGGCCGCGTCGAGGCGGCGGTGCAGGAAAAGATGCAGGCGGTGACCGGTGGACTGTCGCTGCCGCCCGGAATGAAGCTCTTTTGAACAGCCGGGCCATTTTATTTGGCTGACGGCGAGCCAATTGCTCGCCAATTTCGTCGGAGTGCCTCAGGCATGATGCGAGGTTCGCCTTCCCACGGTGAGCGTGCCAGCGATGGCACGGCGTGGCTTTTTCTTGCAGGGCTGCTGGTGCTGACGCAGGCGACAGTGCTGCTGCTGATGCAGCGTGTCGCGATCTGTCGGTGCGGGTACGTCAAGTTTTGGCACGGGATCGTCAAGAGCTCGGAGAATTCGCAGCATCTGACGGATTGGTACACGTTCAGCCACGTCGTGCACGGTCTGCTCTTTTACCTCGTGCTGCGTTATCTGCTTCCCAATGCGTCCTGGGCAGCGCGGCTGGCGCTGGCGGTGGCGCTGGAAGCGGGCTGGGAGATCGTCGAGAACACCGACATGGTCATCAACCGCTACCGGACGGCGACCATCTCGCTCGACTATTTTGGCGACAGTGTCGTCAACTCGGTGATGGATACGCTGGCGATGGCGACCGGGTTTGCCGCTGCGGCGCTGTTGCCGGTCAGGGCCAGCCTGGGTTTGGGTATTGCGTCGGAAATTTTCATGGCATTTATGATCAGGGACAATCTATTGCTCAATGTGTTGATGCTCGTGTGGCCGATGGAGGCCGTGGCGCGCTGGCAGGGGGCCGGGTAGGCCGTGGGCAGTAGGAACTGACGTTATCGCAGCTCATGTCGAAGAAAATTGCCGGAGCGGAGATCGAGCGGATCGTGCAGCTGCTGGCGCGATTGCCGGGGCTTGGTCCGCGTTCCGCACGCAAGGCAGCACTGGCGCTGATCAAGCGACGCGAGGAGCTGTTGCAACCGCTCGCCGCAGCGCTCAATGAGGCGATTGAGAAAATCGTTGTGTGCGCGGAATGCGGCAATGTCGATACGGTTTCGCCGTGCAGTATCTGCGCCAACAGCAAGCGCGACCGGTCGATGATCGTCGTGGTCGAGGAGGTCGGCGACTTATGGGCGCTGGAGCGTGCCGGTGTCGTCAACGCGCTTTATCACGTGCTGGGTGGGCATCTGTCGCCGCTCGACGGCATCGGGACCGACCGGCTCAACATCGCGCGGCTCATCGAGCGTTCCGGCAACGGTGAGGTCAAGGAAGTGCTGCTTGCGCTCAATGCGACGGTCGAGGGGCAATCGACGGCGCACTATCTCACCGAGCAGCTTGCGGCCACCGGCGTCGAGGTCTCGCGGCTGGCGCAAGGTGTGCCGATCGGAGGCGAGCTCGACTATCTCGACGAAGGGACGCTCGCTGCAGCGATCCGTTCGCGAAAGCGGTTGTGAGGAAGTGGATTTAATGAGGCCGCCGGCATTGTTGCAGGGGGGTGGCCTGGATTCAATCGATGCGTGGCCGGGTCACGCAGTATGGGCGCTGGACATCAATCATGGTTGAGCCGATCGATTCTGAGCGTCCTGTGCGGCGACCGCGCCGGGCCGAGGGCACTCCGAAATTCCTGGAAGGCTCGCTGCTCAAGCACATCCTCGTCATGACGGGAACGGGCGCGCTCGGACTGATGGCGATTTTCCTCGGCGATCTCGCCAACATCTTCTTTCTTGGGCGGCTGGGCGATGAGTCGGTGGTCGCTGCGGTTGGATACGCCAGCTCGATCCAGTTCCTGACCATCTCGATCGGCATCGGGCTTGCCATTGCTGCGACATCACTGGTGGCGCCAGCGCTGGGTGCGGGCAAGCGGAGGAAGGCGCGGCGGCTTTCCATCAATGCGCACATCTGGAGTATGATCGCGGCCGCCATACTGTCGGCAGCGGTGTGGCTGGCGATCAAGCCGCTGCTGACCACGCTTGGAGCGTCGGGGCGGACGCTCGAGCTTGGCACGTCGTACCTGTCGATCCTGGTGCCATCGCTGCCGTTGTTGTCGCTCGGCATGACGTCGTCGGCCGTGCTGAGGTCGGTCGGGGACGCGCAACGGGCGATGCACGTCACGCTGACGGGTGCTGTTGTCAACACGCTGCTCGATCCGCTCTTGATCTTCGGTTTTGGGCTCGGGATCGAAGGGGCGGCGATCGCTTCGGCAATATCGCGCGTGGCGGTGACGGGTATCGGACTTTACGGGGTGATACGTGTGCACCGGCTAACGGCGCGGTTCCGGCTTCCTGCATTGCTTGAGGATGCAGGCCCGCTGGCAGCCGTGGCGATCCCGGCGGTGCTGACGAATGTCGCAACGCCGTTTGCAAACGCCTATGTCACGCGCGCCATGGCCGGCTTCGGGGATAGCGCGGTTGCCGGGTGGGCGATCATCGGGCGCATCATACCGGTTGCGTTCGGCGCGATCTTTGCCCTGTCGGGTTCGATCGGCCCGATCGTTGGACAGAATTTTGGCGGCAGCGCCCATGATCGGATGCGGCATTCATTCACGTTGTCGCTGTGGGTAACGGCTGGGTTCACGCTGATCGCATGGTTGCTGCTGGCGCTCTTTGCACGTCCGCTCGCTGGCGTGTTCCTGGCTACGGGCGATGCGGAGCGTCTCATCCTGCTGTTCTGCCGCTGGCTGTCGCCGCTGTTCGTGTTCCTGGGCGGGTTGTTCGTGGCGAATGCGGTCTTCAATACGCTCGGTCACGCGCACTACTCGACGCTGCTCAACTGGGGGCGGGCGACGGTCGGGACGGTGCCATTCGTCATGCTCGGTGCGGCATATGCAGGGGCTGATGGCGTGCTGGCGGGCAATATGATCGGCAATATCGTGTTTGGCTTGGCTGGCGTGGCGATCTGCTACCGACTGATGGGCCGCCTAGCTGCTTAGACATGAGCGAGCCTGCGGTGTGCTTTGGGCGGCTGGTTATGCACAGCTTCGTCTGAGTGGATGGCGGCGCTAATTGCGAATCGTCGGAAGAGACGGCGGTGAAGCTGTAGAATTCTGCCGACGTGCGACATGGGACGCTGGGCCGGTTTCCCGTTCGGGTGGGGCGAGCGTGCGGCGGCCAGATCTATTATGGTGTCCGGACTCGAGGCTTTTGACTGACATGGCGTCGATCGCTGGAGTAGCCCCGTCTTCCACCGCCCAACCTCGCGTCGCGTTCGTCGCCGGCTCAGCGCGTACGCTGCTTGGAGCACGCTCCTCACTGATACGCGAGCTGGGTCGACGCGGTGGTCAAGTGTTGTGCGTCGCGCCGTCTTTTACGTCCGAGCAGCAATCGCAGTTGCTGGTTCTGGGAGCCGAGCATGCGACGTTCGAGCTGGTGCCAAAAGGCCCTTCGATGTTGGCCAATTGGCAGATCAGCCGCGAGCTCGCTGCGCTCTACAAGGCGTGGAAGCCGGATGTCCTGATCGGCATGTCGGAGCGTGTCATGGCGCTTGCGCTGTTGGCATCGCGCGGTGTGAAGGGGTTGAGGCGGGTGGCGTTGCTCAATGGATTCGTGCCACGCGGCGGCGGTGTTGATGATGCAGCGTCCGATCCGTTGCGGGCTTCGCCTAAGCTGCTGGCGCGTGCGCTGAAACTCGCAGACCATGCTGTGTTCCACAATCAGGACGACATACGAAGCCTGGAGCGCGAAGGTGCGCTTCCTTCCGGGCTCGATACGCGGGTCGTGCCCGGCGCGGGGGTCGATCTGGAGGCGTTTGCGGTGGCGCCGCTGCCGCCAGCGAGTGGTGGTCTGGTGTTCTTGATGTTCGCGACGCTAGATTTGGCTCGCGGCGTGCTCAACTATTGCGAGGCGGCGCGGCGGATCAAAGCGCGAGTGCCAAAGGTCGAGTTCCTGCTTGCGGGACCCGCCGGAGAGGGCGCTGGCGGCATCAGCGCGGACGTGCTCAGGCCGTTTGCAGACTCCGTAACATTCCTTGGTGTTCTTGCCGATGTCAGGCCGACGCTGGCGCGCTGTCATGTGTTCGTCTACCCCTCTCATGCGGAGGGGATGCCGCGTGCGGTGCTCGAGGCTTTGGCCGCCGGGCGGCCGGTGATCACGACGACGGTACCGGGATGCCGGGAGACTGTGGACGACTGCGTCAATGGCATGCTGGTGGCGCCTGGTCAGGCGGCGCAGCTTGAGGACGCCATGATGGGAATGGTGCGGCGGCCTGAGCTGCTGGTGCCTTTGGCGCGCGCCAGCAGGCTCAAGGCGGAGCGGCATTTCGGAGAAGGGCCGGTGATCTCGACGTGGCTCGACGTACTGGGGTTCTCTGGCTCGGCCGAGGCCGGCCCACGGACTGCTGCGGCCTGACCCCGCATACCGCCGCCGCCATGTATCAACAGGACTGGTTTGGAACGACTGGGACCTTTTCAGTGGGCCGTCGACGACGGCTCGCTGGCAGAGTCGTCGACGACGTCTTGTACAAGGGAGCGGATTTGTCCTTCGACGTCTGCAATGATGCGGGGTTCTGCGACGACGCCGGCAATCTCCGCGAATTCGGTCAGCTGCGGCGAAGGCGAGACGGCGATGACCACATTGCTGGCGTGGTTGCTGGCAATATCGACTGCGGCGAGCCGCAGCTTCAGGACGCGCGCGGTATTGGTGGCGGTGCGGCGGATCGATGGATCGGGCGTGGTGTCGATCGGGTTCAGCCTTCCGCCTTCGTCGGCATTCATGGCGGCGATCGCACGATGGCCCACGACGAGTACACGGATGATGGGACTGGTCGGACGATCGTCCATGGTGGCGATGTGCATCTCGCCGGCGCGGATGCGCGTTGGGCCGGGTGTATCAATGCCGCTCGCCTGCAGGAGCTGGCGCATGGCGAGCGGGTCTGCAAGGCTCTGGATCGCGTCGGCACTGTTCAGTGACCGGGCTCCCATCAGCTCGAGCTGGCGCAGGATGTTGATTGCGAAAGCGTCAGATGCTCCGTCGATGCGCGGAATAACGATGTCGAAGTGACCGAGTGGCGTTTCTCCGAGCATGAGTCTTGGGAGCACGCCGTCGAATGCGATCGCCAGATCGTTCGAGTGAAGCGATTCCACCACATGACCGCGTTCGGCCGCCGCAGCGATGAGACGGAGCGTCGCCTGCGAGTCGGATCGTGTCGAGAGAATTGCCATGCGCAGCGAACGGCGGACCGAGTCGCGCGGCGACATCTGGCGGTAGACCTTGATCGAAAGCTTGGGCTGGCGGAACGACGAGGCTGGATCGACATACATGTCGTCCCTGATCGCCTGGCGGCCGAGGAGCATGCGGTAGGACATGCTGTCACGGTTCGTCAGCGTCATCTCGATCGGCCAGGTGCGCGGGCCGATGCGCACGTCGGTGCGGATGACGTAGCGGGATTCGCGCTCGCCATTCGAACTCGTCACATCACGACGTCCGACGATGGGCGCCGAGCACGTGATCTCCACATCCCTGCGGCCGGCAATCGGATTGACGGCAAAGCGGACGAGCGGTGCGTCAACAGGGCCGAAGGGCTCGATCAGCCGCGCATGAAGCGCAGACGTGCGTGCGCCGGTATCGACCTTTGCCTTGATGGCAGGGAGGCCGAGATCGGGGAGGGCAACCCATTCCTCCCAACCGATGATGAACGGCTCGGTCATGTCTGCTCGCCTAGCTTATCCTAGGCCCGCACGCAATGACGGGGTGCAACTGCGCTTAAGCGCGCGTGCGCCAGGGGTGACAGCATAAAACATTTGACCAGAGTTCGAGCGCTGGGCCAAACGATGGTGTCGACGTTCGGGAAGGGAGAGGCGAGTGCGCGGCGGGAACCGCATCGGATGTGTGATACCGGCCTACAACGAGGCGGCAGCCATCGGGCATGTGCTCGAAGCCATTCCGCGCTGGGTCGATTGCGTGATCGTGGCCGACAATCGCTCCACGGATGGCACAGGCGAGATTGCGCGCAAAGGCGGCGCCAAGGTCGTGCGCGTCGAGGAGCCGGGCTATGGCGCGGCGTGCCTTGTCGGGATCGATGCGCTGCCAAGCGTCGACGTGGTGGTTTTCCTTGATGGCGACTTTTCAGATCATCCCGAAGAAATGCACACGCTGGTCGACCCCATCGTGGCGGGCCGGGCCGATCTGGTGATCGGATCTCGCGTAACCGGCCAGGCGGATCGCGGCGCGCTTACGCCACAACAGCGCTTCGGCAACTGGCTGTCGACACGGCTGATTCGCTCGATCTGGCATGTCGGCTATTCCGACCTCGGTCCGTTCCGCGCGATTACCTATACAGCTTTGCAGCGGCTGGGCATGACGGATCGCACGTTCGGGTGGACCGTCGAGATGCAGATCAAGGCGGCACAGCAGGGGCTTTGCGTGATCGAGCGGCCGGTGAGGTATCGGGTCCGAATCGGCACGTCGAAAATCTCCGGCACGCTCCAAGGCTCGGTGCGAGCAGGATCGAGGATCCTGTCATTGATCGCGCGCGAGGCACTGCTATCGCGGCGACTGAAGCCCTCGCCGCGTTGACGGAGGCGGGAGCAGGGGCGATCGTCGCGTTGGTGGTGAAGGCCAGTGTCAGATCTTGCCGTCAGGGTTGTTTCGGCGAATTGGAAGGCGGGGGCTCTGCATCGGGCGAATAGTGATCGAGCAGGCGTGGCGCGAAGGTGGGTATATAGCCGAGACGTTGCAATTCGAGCCGCGCGGATGCGATCGAGGACGCATCATCGAGGTATTCGACGGCCAGAACCGGGCGGCCCTTTCTGCGGGCGATCTCGAGCAAAGCGACGCTCGATGCAATATCATCGGCGCTATTGAGCTGTGCCTGGGCAGGGTTGCCGTAGAGGAGGTCCTCCTTGGCGATGGCGTTGATGAGTTCGACATAGCCCGGACGCTTCAACAGTTCCTCGGCGTTCTGCGGCACAACCAGGAATTCGGGCGCCATTCGGCGCGCGGTTGCGGCAATGCGCTCAACGAAGGCGGCCATGTCGCGCGCGGGATCGGGGCTGCTGCCCCGTTCATCGTAAAAGGCGTCGACGCGATCCAGATAGACGCCGTCGAAGCCTGCGGCGATGATGCGCGCCAGGTAGGACTGTTCTCCTTCCAGGAAGATCGATTGCCACTCGGGATGCTCGTAACGAACCTTGAAATTGCCCGACCAGGCCTCATTCTCCTCGCCCAACCACGCCGGAGCGAGCGGAGAACGAGATCGCTTGGGTCTTGCGGGTGCGTCCGTGCCGGCACTTTTGCCGGCATCGCCGATCGAAGGCGGATTGAGGGCGGGGCGGTCTGACGGCTTGTCTTGCGTTTCCCGCTTCGTGCGAAACGGGTTGGCGGTCGGCCTTTGTGGTGTTGGCGGATTGGCCTGCGGGCCGGCCTCGGTGTCGGCCAGCGTGAGCCACTCCGGCTTCCAGTAGTAGCGATATTCCTCCGCCTCACCGATACACAGGTAGGCGAGCACGAGGCGACGGCTGCCGTCCTTCTTGAGCTGCAAGCGGCGAACGGCATCAGCGGTGAGGCGGTTCTTATCGGTCCCGGAGATCGAGTAGTCGAGGACCAGGATATCGGCGTTGGAGGATGCGAGCTGGTCGAATTCGTAGTTCTGGAGTTGGTAGACCCAGCTACGGGCCTTTTGAATGAGTTCGCCGCGTGCCGCATTCTTGGCTGGTGGCGGGCCCAAACCTCCGGGCGGTGGCGTGCGCGCGGCGGCCCAGGCCATGCGCGCGGGAAGGAGTGCCGCGAGCGGCCAGACGGAGGCCCGCAGGACCGCGCGGCGTGTCAGTACCCGTGTCATCTGCCCAGGCGATCCTCATGCCTCTGTTTGGCGCGGCGCGTTGAAGCGCGGCGATTGACCAGCGACTGCCGTCCGCTTATGTGACAGCCATGGCCAAGCTCCCCATCATAACGCTACCCGATCCGATCCTGCGCGCCCAGTCGTCGCAGATCGAGAACGTCGATCAGGCCACCCAACGGCTGATCGACGACATGCTGGAGACCATGTATGCGGCTCCGGGGATAGGGCTTGCTGCGATTCAAGTTGCCGTGCCAAAGCGACTGCTGGTGATCGACGTCACCGACAAGGACGAACCGCGGCGGCCGATTGCCATGATCAATCCCGAGATCGTCAAGCTCGGGGATGTCACGCGCGTCTACGAGGAAGGCTGTCTGTCGATTCCGGACGTGCTGGTCGACATCGAGCGGCCGGCATCGCTGACGGTGCGCTACATCGACCGGGAAGGCAAACAGCAGGAGCTGCAGGCCGATGGATTGCTGGCGACGGCAATCCAGCACGAGATCGACCACCTCGACGGCAAGCTGATCATCGATTTCCTGTCGCGCCTGAAACGGGACATGGTGGTGCGGCGGTTCAAGAAGCAGGCGCGGACGCTCTGACAGGCGCGTGCGGGTACGGCGCGACCTTTTGCGGCCCTTGTTATGTCAAATCTGGAGGGCCGGTCCCGTGACACTCGACATCGTCTTCATGGGTACACCGGAGTTCTCCGTGCCGACGCTGCGCGCGGTGATGGCGGCGGGGCATCGCGTCAAGGCCGTCTATACGCAACCGCCGCGTCCAGCGGGCCGGCGCGGGCTTGCCGACACACCGTCTCCAGTTCATCGCTTTGCGCAGTCGCACGGGCTCGAGGTGCGGACACCGATCAATCTGAAATCGCTGGAAGAGCAAGGGAAGTTTGCGGATCTCGGCGCCGATGTCGCCGTCGTCGTCGCCTACGGTCTGCTGCTGCCCAAGCCTGTGCTCGATGCGCCGCGGCTCGGATGCGTCAACGTGCATGCCTCGCTGCTGCCACGATGGCGCGGCGCGGCGCCGATCCATCGGGCGATCATGGCCGGCGATGTAGAGACCGGCGTGATGACGATGCGCATGGAGGAAGGGCTCGATACCGGCCCCGTGCTGATGACGTCACGCACGCCGATCGGTGATGACGAGACGACAGGTGAGATGCACGACCGGTTGGCGCAGATGGGTGCGGTGCTGCTGGTGGAGACGCTTGCCGGGTTGGCGGAAGGTCGTGTGATGGCAACGCCGCAGTCAGCATCAGGTGTCAGCTACGCGCGCAAAATCGACAAGGCGGAGGCGCGAATCGATTTCTCGCGCAGCGCGCGCGACGCTAAGAACCAGATCCGCGGCCTGTCGCCATTTCCGGGCGCCTGGTTCGAGATCGAGGCCGGTGGCAGACCTGAGCGCATCAAGGTGCTGCGGGCCGAACTGGTTCCGGGTCGTGGCGCGGCAGGGCAGGTGCTCGACGAGCGGCTTGCAATTGCGTGCGCGCAGGGTGCGATCAGGCCCCTTGTCCTGCAACGGGCCGGGCGCCAGGCCGTCTCGATCGACGAATTCTGCCGCGGATTTGCGGTGTCAGTAGGCGCGCTGATCGGCGGCTGAGCATCGGCGGCCACGCCCGTTAATCATTGATTGCAAAGTCTTAAGCTCAGGCCGTTGCAATGGCTAGACTGGCCGCGATTTCGTTGCGGTAGGCTCAAGCCGCGCCGCCATTTTGTGGAGGCCTGATCACATGCGTATCTTCAAACTGATGTCGCTTGCCGTTGCCGCGCTCGGCATTGCGGCAAGTCACGCTCCGGCGTCGGCAGCGGGGACCACTCGCATCGAGACGCGACCATACTATGGTGCGGTGATTACGATCGAGGAAGGTGTGCGCGTGTTCCGGCCCTTGCCCAATACGGAGCGCGTCATCGTCAATCCTGGTGGCAAGACGCCGCTGAGCCTCGGTTTCAACGAGACCTACTCGACCGAGCGCAACTACAACTATAATTACAACTATGAAGAGTCGACCGATGGTGATGGTGGCATCGTCGGCGGGATCTACGGCGGATCGAGCCGTCACTCCGGACGTGGCCGCCACGATGGAGCCGGCGGCGCACCGGCTTTCCGCTCGCATGGCGGGCACAAGGGCGGCGGCAAGAACTGAGGGGCGCGCCAGTAGCGCGCGATCTCCAGGCTGAGGCTCGGCGGGCCTCGAGACTTGAGGTTCATTGCCCGTAAGGTTAGGAGTTCAGACGCCGCGTAGAGCGTGCTCGCTTTTATTGGAATCGCGAACACGCTCTATCTTTTTCATATGAGCATGTTTTCCACGCTGAACCGCTTACACTTCAGCTAAACATGCTCTAGAAGCGCGGCGTCCGTGCATTCGCGATCGCCAAACTCCGGACACCTGACGTGCCGCGCTACAGGATCATCATCGAGTACGACGGGAGCCCGTTCGTCGGCTGGCAGCGGCAGGCTGAAGGCCAGTCGGTGCAAGGCGCGATCGAGGAGGCCTTGGCGGCGTTCTGTGGAGAGAGCACGTCGCTGCGCGCTGCCGGGCGGACGGATGGGGGTGTGCATGCGCTTGGGCAGGTGGCCCATTTCGATCTGGCGCGTGGGTGGGATCCGTTCCGCATCCGCGAGGCGCTCAACTTCCATCTCAAGCCGCAGCCAATTTCGGTTCTCGATTGCGATGAGGTTGCGCCCGATTTCGATGCGCGCTTCTCGGCGGTGAAGCGGCACTATCTCTATCGCATCCTCAACCGGCGCGCACGGCCGGCGCTCGACCACAACCGCGTGTGGTGGGTGGCGATGCCGCTCGACGTCGAGCGCATGGCGGCGGCGGCGCAGCATCTGATCGGGCAGCATGACTTCACGACCTTCCGGGCGGCGCAGTGCCAGGCGAAGTCGGCGCTGAAGACGCTCGACCGGCTCGATGTCACACGCTGCGGCGACGAGGTTCAGATCCGGGCTTCCGCGCGGTCGTTCCTGCATCATCAGGTGCGATCGATGGTCGGCAGCTTGAAGTACGTGGGCGACGGGCATTGGGACGTGGATGTGGTGCGCCGGGCGCTCGTGGCGCGCGATCGCGCGGCGTGCGGCGTGGTGGCTCCGGCGTCGGGGCTCTATCTCGTCAGCGTCGACTACCCGACATAGCGGCGTGCGATCGACGCGGCCTCGGAGTCTTGGTCTCAGAGTCGATGAGCCGAGGAGAAATGGTCAAGCCTGCAAAAAGTTCGTCCGTGGTCCGGCCGCCATTCTTTCGCCCCGACTTAATGTAGCTCATACAACCGGGATGGGTGGTGGTTCGACAGGGACACTCTTGGGGGTGAGCCATGGCCATCAGACCGCTTGCCGGCCGTCGCGACTATTACGAAGACAGCCAGAGCTACTACGACGACTATCGCCTGTCGTCTCCGGGTGATCCGATCTACGCGCCGCGCCGGCGCAGGGGCACGTTCCTGAGGGCGCTCGTCTTCAGTATCGCGTTGGTGGCATGTGGCTGGGGGCTGCTGACCACGCAGGCTAGCTGGGTGCCTTGGGTGACCTTACAGACGAAGAAGGCGTTGGCGGCGTGGGAAGCCAGCCGAGCGTCGACGAAGCCTCCTGCGAAGCCCGCGAGTCGGGTGGTCGAGGACGTCGCGCAGAAGATGCCGGCTGGGCCGTTGCCGACCAAGGAGGTGGCGGATGCTCCCGCACTTTCAGCGGGCAGCGCCATAGCCGGCAGCGCGTCGGGTAATCGCAGCGCAGGCGTGGTTGAGGAAGGCAGTTCGGAGGGGCCGCAGGAGTCGAATGCCAACGACGCCGGGGTCGCGAATGGCGCGGGCACCGACGCGAAGGTGGAGCCGCTGCCGCCGATCAGAGTGGATCAGAGTGATCCCTACCAGAAACGGGCGCTGGCGGCGGGGCTGCATCCGGAGTTGTCGCGCGTTGTTCTGTCGAAGCTTTCGGACAAGGACTTCAGCAACGCGCAGACGGCGATCAGCAAGGCGATTGCCACGGTAGCGGACAACGAAACGCTGGTCTGGCCGCAGAAGCGTGTGCCGAAGCTCGCCGTATTCAAGGTGCATTTCGTGGCCGGGGCCTCGCCCGATTGCCGGCGCTACGTGGTCGTCATCGCCATGGACGGTTGGTCGACTACGGCGATGCCGATGGAGAAGTGCGGCGTCAAGGCGCCATCCAGCAGATCGTCCGCGCGAGCGACGCCGCCGGTGGCAGGCAAGGCACCTCCGCGCGTGTGATCGCTCGTCACAGGAACGATGCCGGCACGATTGCAGTTCGTGCACGCTAGAGCGGTTCACTTCAGATGGAATCGCGAACGCGCTTTATCTCCTTCATTTGAGCATGTTTTTCACGGCTCGACCGCTCACAGTTCGGCTAAACACGTTCTATAGCGGTTCAGGAGTTGAAGGAAACATCATTGCATGGCCGGCCTTGATCCGGCCATGCAGAAACTCGAGCGCTGAATGCATTGATCCTGGATGGCCGTGTCATGCACGGCCATGACGTTGGAGTGTTGCAGCCGCTCTGAATATTGCTCGTCGGTATCGGTGAACTTGCCGTGGCCGAACGAGCCATCGCAATCAATGTGAACTTGCCTAATCGCCGGACTGCATGACAGTTTGCGGTGGCAAGTCGTGCACGAGCAACGGTTCAAAGATGCATGCGATCCTCTTCGTCCAGCGTCGGACGACGCGGACGCGGACCCTGGTGCTTGCCCAAGAGGAGCAGCACAAGCAGTGACGGGGGCAGGATGAAGCCCCATGCCGCCCAAAACGACACGTCGCGATTCTTGGCGCCAGCAAGGATCGCACCGACGATGCCGCCGGCCACCATGATCACGGTGACGATTACAATCCCTGTGAGTGCGTTCACGGCGTGTCTCCTCGCGGTCGCTGCACTTGGCACTGCACTTTCGCGCGCCAGCCCGAAGCCGGTCAAGGCTCGAGGCTAGAGCATCATCCGATCGGACGGAATCGCTTCGCGATTGCCCGGTCGGATAAAGATGCTCTCGAATCAAAGTCTAGAACAGGTCCATCCGATCAGCCGATCGCCGTGGGCGAACGCGACTGATCGGATACTGCTCCGGATCGTCCATTCGCGTGAAACTGTGGCGGAATAGGGCCGCTGGTGCACCTCGCAATTCGGCATAAACAGGGGCGGAAAACGCGGCATTTGCGGAGTTCAGCCCGAAAAGTCGAGGCCGAGGTCGAGAACTGGGGCCGAATGGGTGAGCGCACCCACGGAAACAAGATCGACACCGGTTTCGGCGATCGACTTTACGGTGTCCAAGTTCACGCCGCCAGAGGCTTCCGTCAGGGCGCGTCCGGCGACCATGGCAACGGCCTTGCGCAGTGTGGCCGTATCCATGTTGTCGAGCAGGACGGCATCGACCTTGTGCTGCAGCACGGCGTCGAGCTGCGCGAGCGTGTCGACCTCGACCTCGATCCTGAGCATGTGACCGGCGTGCTGGCGCGCTGCGTTGATTGCAGGGCCGACGCCGCCTGCCGCGACGATGTGATTGTCCTTGATGAGCACCGCATCGAACAGGCCGATGCGATGATTGCGGCCACCGCCACAGCGCACCGCATACTTCTCGAATGCCCTCAGCCCGGGTGTGGTCTTGCGGGTATCGACGATGGCGGCCTTGGTGCCGGCGACGGCTTGGACATAGCGCGCGGTCAGCGTGGCGATGCCCGACATGCGGCCCATGAAGTTCAAGGCGACGCGTTCGGCCGAGAGAATGGCGCGGGCGTTGCCGCTGATTTCCGCGATCAAATCACCGGCGGCAACGGTAGTGCTATCGACGAGCCGTACGCTAAAACGGATTGCGGGATCGAGCGCATGAAAAGCTTCGCGCGCCAAGTCGATGCCCGATACGACGCCAGGCTGGCGCGTGCGCAGAAGTGCGCGTGCGGTGGCATCTCGGGCAATCGTCGCATTGGTGGTCACATCACCTATGAGCCCCAAATCCTCGGCCAGCGCGTCGGCGACGGCCTTGGCGACAAGCGGCTGTGGCAGCGGCGCGATCGACTGCGAGGCGCTCATGGGGCGCACGCGACCTCCGCCTCGGCGGTGAGCCACGTTTCTGAAACTTGTGCCAATGCCGCAGACGAGACGCGAGCTTCGAGAGCCTCCAGATCGGCAATCGTGATGAAACTGCGGTGTGCCAGTGCGGGATCGGGTTCGGGGAAGTCGCGCCGGTAATGGCCGCCGCGGCTTTCGGTACGCAAGAGTGCACTGGCAGTGACGAGGCGCGCGGCCAGCGCCATGTTGGCAAGCTGGGTATCGCCGACTGCGGCGGTGTCAGCGATCTCGCGCAACGCCAGCAGCGCGCGGGTGAGCCCACGGCGATTGCGCACGACGCCGACGTGCTTGCTCATGGTGTCGCGGATCTGTGCAATGGCCTCTGCGCGGGCGTCGTGGTCGGCCTTCGGCGCACCGGCAACGCGATTGAGGTTTGCCGTGGCGAGCCCGGCGCCATCCTTGACGGCGGCGGCGATGTCGTCGGCGGCGCGTGCGGCGAACACGACGGCCTCGAGCAGCGAGTTGGAGGCGAGGCGGTTGGCGCCGTGCAAGCCGGTGGATGAAACCTCGCCGACAGCCCACAGACCGGCCAAGCTCGAACGGCCGCGCGTATCGGTTGCGATGCCTCCCATGTGATAATGCTCGGCGGGCGCAACCGGAATCGGCTCGGTGACGGGATCAATGCCGGTCGACTTGCAATGCGCATAGACGGTCGGGAAGGCCTCGGGGAAACGCGCGCCGATGGCGTCGCGGCAATCGAGATAAACGCGGCGGCCGGCCTCGATCTCGGCAAAGACGGCGCGGGCGACGACGTCGCGCGGCGCGAGCTCCGCCTCGGGAGCGACGTCGCGCATGAAGCGGTGGCCGTCGCTGTTGATCAGGATCGCACCTTCGCCGCGCAGCGCTTCGGAGGCGAGCGGAGCGGGATCGAGGCCGACGTCAAGCGAGGTCGGATGGAACTGGACGAACTCGGCGTCGGCGATGACGGCGCCGGCGCGTGCAGCAAACGCCAGCGCCTCGCCGCGTGCGTAGGAGGGGTTGGTGGTGACGCGGTAGAGTGCGCCGATGCCGCCGGTGGCAAGGACGACGGCTCGCGCCGGCAGCAGCTCATAGGTGCCATTGCCGCGGGCATGGCCGCGGATCAACCGCACGCCCGTCACGGCGCCGTTGTCGGTGATCAGGTCTTCCGCCTCGTAGCCTTCGAGCACGCGGATCGACGGCGACTGGCGAACCTGGGCGATGAGCGCCTGCATGATGGCCGCGCCGGCGCGGTCGCCGGCGACGCGGACGACGCGATGGGTGGAGTGAGCGGCTTCGCGCGAGAGTACGAAATGACCTTCGAGATCGCGATCGAAGGGGACGCCAAAGCGCAGCAGATCGGCGATGCGGGAGGACGCCTCGGCGGCGACCAGACCGGCGACGTGCGCATCGACGATGCCGGCGCCGGCGCGGATGGTGTCGGCGGCATGGGCCTTGGGGCTGTCGCCCTCTCCGACGGCGGCGGCAATGCCGCCCTGTGCCCATACGCTCGATGCGCCTTCTCCGAGTGGAGCAGCGGCAACCACGGTCACGGGGAGCGGCGCCAACCTGAGCGCGGTGAAAAGGCCTGCAAGGCCCGCGCCGATGATGACGATGTCGCCAGGGCGACGCGCCGCCTCAGCGGGGCGGAACTTGTGCGACGTGCGGTTGAACTCGGTGTTCGGCATGGCTCACTCCCACATGCGTCCCAGTCCGTTCCGTTGCCGTGGCCTCTGCCTTGAACGGGGCAAAGCAGAGGTCGCAGTCAGATGCGTCAGTTGGTGAGATTCACCATCCTCTCGACCGCCTGGCGGGCGCGGACGGCGATCTTGGGGTCGACGGTGACCTCGTATTTCATGTCGCGCAGGCTCTCGTAGATGCGCTCCAGCGAGATGCGCTTCATGTGTGGGCACAGATTGCAGGGACGCACGAACTCGACCTCGGGCGCCTCGGCGGCGACGTTGGATGCCATCGAGCATTCGGTTACGAGCACGGCCTTCTTGGGCTGCTTGGTCTTGACGTAGTCGATCATCGCCGAGGTCGAGCCGGTGAAGTCCGACGCCTTGATGACGTCGGGCGGGCACTCCGGGTGGGCAATGATCTTGGTTTCCGGGTCGGCCTCGCGGAAGGCTTCCAGCTCTTCGGCGGTGAAGCGCTCGTGCACCTCGCAGTGACCCTTCCAGGTGATGATCTCGACCTTGGTCTTGGTCTGGACGTACTGAGCCAGGTACTCGTCGGGAACGAGGATCACGCGCGGGCTGCCGAGACTCTCGACGACCTTGACGGCGTTGGCCGAGGTGCAGGTGATGTCGCATTCCGCCTTCACGGCGGCCGACGTGTTGACGTAGGTGACGATCGGAATTCCGGGATACTTCTTGCGCAGCGCGCGCACGTCCTCGGCCGTGATCGACTCGGCCAGCGAGCAGCCAGCCTTCGGGTCGGGGATCAGCACGGTCTTGTCGGGCGAGAGGATCTTTGAGGTCTCGGCCATGAAGTGCACGCCGGCCTGGACGATGACGGCGGCGTCGGTACGCGCAGCCTCCTTGGCGAGTTGCAGGCTGTCGCCGCGGAAGTCGCCGACGCAATGGAAGATTTCCGGCGTCATATAGTTGTGCGCCAGGATGACCGCATTGCGCTCCTTCTTGAGCGTGTTGATCGCCTTGATGAGCGGCGCATAGTGCGGCCACTCCATCGGCGTGACGACATGCTTGACGCGCTCATAAAGCGGCGCCAGCTCGGAGGCGAGTTCGGGCGTCCAGGCGGGCAGGTCGCGCTTGGCATTGCCGCCGCGCTCGATCTGGTGCTTGGCGACAGCGTTAGTGGCGGTCGTGGTCAACGGTGCGATCGTCATCACAGTCCTTTCACCGCGATTAATGCTCAACTCGAGCATTACTATCGCCTACTTGTCGCCGGCTATGCCGGTCGGTTTGATATGCTCCAAACGAGCATTGCGTGACTAATAATTTAGGAGACCTTTGCGTCGAATTCCAGTCCCCTCGATCAATTTCGTCTGTGTCGAGCTTGGCCTTTCGATTTCGCCTGCGATCTGATGCCCGGCAACTTCCGTTGAACCCACGCAGTGCCTTGACCGAAAGAAATACGCGCAGCGCACCTTGCACCGACGGAAGCGGTCAGAGTCAATCGATGACCAACACCAACGGCAAGTGCGGAGCGGCTTGTCGAGGCCGATCTCGTCGCCAACGCAGTTGCAGGTTGCAGCGACGATGGCCCGGCGTCGTCTCTCAAACGAACCAGATCAAGCAAATTTGGAAATCAACTACAGTACGCGCTTGTTCGAGGGCCGATGCAGCGAAGGCGGGCGGCACCCCAGTCTTGTGGTGCCGTCCCGCCTTTGCTGAATGTCCGTCTCAAACGCGACCCTGCTTGACGCGAACGCCAGGAGCTGGACGCTCGAGCACGACCTCGCGACGGAAGCGGAACATCTTTGCCGGACGTCCCCCGGTGCGAGTCTTGACCTGGCCGGTCGGCTCGACGAGACCAGCGCTCTCTACGAGACGGCGGAAATTCTGCTTATGCAGATGCGGTCCGAGGATCGCCTCCACTGTTTTCTGCAGCTCGTAGAGTGTGAACTCAGGCGGCATCAGTTCGAAGATCACCGGCCGATACTTGATCTTGGCGCGCACGCGGCTAATGGCGGTGGCCAGGATGCGGCGGTGATCCAGGATCATCGGCGTGCCGAGCTGGGGTCCGTCGTTGTTGCCGACGGCAAGCTCGGGACGATCGCGGCGCGATTCCTCGATCAGGCCGGCCTCGTAAAGGAGCTCATAGCGGTCGAGCACCTTTTCTTCGTCCCAGGCGCCGCCATCCATGCCGAAGCACATGCGCAGACGCTCGGTGCGATCGACCGGACGGCTGGGCGAGGTGCGCGTGGGCGGCGTGTCTGCCCAAGCCTTCAGGCGCGGATAGATGGCCGACTCCAGAATGGCCGGACGACCCTTGCGCCAGTCTTCCCAGGGGAAATACTGGTACCAGCCGTGCCAGGCGCCACGCTGCATGTCGCTGGTGCCATCCGTATGGGTGAGCGCGAGGTAGCCGATCGACACGACGTGCGGATCGCGATCCTCTGCAAGAGCAAGACGGCCCCGGTCGCCGAACGTATAGAGCTGTTCGACGTAGCCGAAATCCAATCCTGTCTGCTCGTGAACCCATGTTCTCAGACCGATCTCAAGCGTGCGATGCTGGCGCGGAGAGAACGGGCCGGACGGAAGGCTGTCGGTGGCGCCGACGCTGTCGGCGGCCTCCTTAACGATCAGAACCAGCGGTTCGTCGTTGTGTACCGAAACGATCGCCGCGTTAAGGCCAATTTCGACCGTCGGCGTGTCCTTCCGGGAGAGTGGCTCGCGGCGTATGGCTGCGGCCTTCGTTACTTCTAGAGCGTGTTTCAAGTCTTATCCCCCAAGCGTTCGAATCACGCCTCCCCTGGGAGATGGAGTAAGTCTCGATCGTGGCGTTTTTCGGAACAACAGAATTGCTCCGAAAATTATAAAGGCATTGCGTTGAACACCTATTTCGAGGGCTCACGTTTCTGCAGCACGGAAATTCGGGGCATTAACCAATATCGAACGCTGTACTGAGCAAGAAACTCGGGCCTTCAGCTGCTGGTTGTCCTGGGCCGATCAGCTCTATTGCTGAAGAAAGAAAGCCATGCCGCTGCAGTACCAGATCAGCGATGCCGACCATGATCCGGTTGGGGGATGCGGTTTCGGAGGCTGCGCGCAGGCGGTAGGCGATTAACGTTTCAGGCACATTGGGATTGAGCGCAGCGAGCATAATATAGGCGGCCGCTGGTGAGCGATTGAGGCCGGAGAAGCAGTGGATCAGTATCGGCGCATCGCGCGGCCACGCGAGGGTGAATTCCATCAGACGCTCGATGTGATGGCGTGCGGGATGGGGGCCTTCTCCGCGCTCGGGCATGGCATCGGTGATCGGCAAGCGCAGGTGCAACGCAGGATCGATGCGTGTTGGTGTCGGCGGCATCAGATGGGGGTTCACCACGCTGATCAGCCGCGTTGCGCCAGATGCCGCAATCGTCTCCTCGATCAGACGGAGCGGACAAATCGCAAAGGTGTCGGGAGCAATCGTCATTGATGCAGTGCTGAGCCTTACTGCGGAACTCGCGGCGCGTGCTTGTGGATGCGAGAACTTCGGGCGCTACGAAGCGGAGGCTTATGGCGCTATCTGGTGGGAACAGCAACAGCGACTATCGCCCACTGATCGGGCCGTCGCATGAACCGGAACGTTGTTTACCGGGACGTCGCCCGGCTGCCAGAGAGTGCATGAAATCTGTCTAGGAATGCATTCTGAGCCGTCGCTGCGGGCATCGGCGCGATTGCTGACAGTTGATCGTTGAGGGCTGCCGAGATGCCCTCCGGTGCGCCGAAGTAGAGCAAGGCTTCGTCGCGAGCGAAGCCTGCGAGGCCGGTCGCCTCGAAATATGCAGCGATGTGATCGGCGGTCTTTATCTCGCCGGCGATGTCTTCAGGCAACCGCGGTGGCAGCGCGAAGCGCGCGTAGATCGCCTCCAGCAGGCGGTTCTCGAAGGACTTGTAGTCGAGGCCGATGGCGGTCTTGAACGGGCTGATGAGATCACCCACCACATATTCTGGCGCGTCGTGAAGAAGTGCTGCCAGACGCCATGATGCATCCCAGTCTGGGTTGCGATCGGTGGTGATCTCCTCGACGACGAGGACATGCTGAGCGACGGAGAAGGCGTGCTCGCCAAGCGTCTGACCATTCCAACGGGCCACGCGGGCAAGCCCGTGGGCGATGTCCTCGATGGCGATGTCCTCAGGCTTCGGGTCGAGCAGATCGAGCCGGCGGCCCGACAGCATCCGCTGCCAGGCGCGCGATGAAACCTGGTTGGCGGCAGCACGCTGCGGTTGTGCGTTCATGCGGGACATTGCGGGCATCCGGTTGAAGATTGTTCGTCATTCACGCGGGTGGGACAAAAGCCTTCTGCAGGGCGGCGCACGGCTTTCGGCGGTGGCAGGTGGCGAGGTGGTCGTTCACCATCCCTGCCGATTGCATCATGGCATAGATGGTGGTCGGGCCGACGAAGCGGAAGCCGTGTGCCTTGAGGGTTTTCGACAGCGCCTTTGAGGCGGGTGTCTGGCTCGGGATGTCGCTCATTGTGCGGGGTGCGGCTACGGTCCGAGGCGCATTCTCGCGCGCGATCTGCCACAGCAGTGCCGCGAACGAGGTGCGCTCCTGCAGCGCGAGGTAGGCCTTGGCATTGGCTATCGTCGCCTCGATCTTGAGGCGGTTGCGGACGATGCCGGCATCGGCCATCAGTCGCGCGATGTCCCTGGTGGTGAAGCGCGCGATGCGCTCAGGGTCGAAGCGGTGGAAGGCGCGGCGGAAGTGTTCGCGCTTCTTCAGGATCGTCAGCCACGACAACCCGGCCTGGAAACCTTCGAGCACGAGCTTCTCGAACAGCGCGCGGTCATCGCCCAATGGCACGCCCCATTCCTCGTCGTGGTAGCGCGCGTACTCAGGATCGATGACGCCCTGCCACGGGCAGCGCTTCAGCGCGGCTGTGGCGGAGGTGGTCATGACGTTGTTGCCGTGTCGGGCGGGACCAGCGGGAACGTCACCCAATCGGGAAGCCTGATCGTGATTGCAACGTTGTGAGCGGTGAGCGGCACACCTTTGGCGCGGAACTCTGCTGCTCGGTCAAGCCTGATCAAGGCGAGGCCATTATTGCCTGCCACCGAACCCAGCGTGCCGATCGCGACATCTCCGGCCCGGACCTCGGTGCCCGATTGCGGCAACGCCTGGTCGGCGACCACGGGGACGATACGTTTGCGGGCCGTGGAGCGGTGCTGCATGCGGCTCACCACCTCCTGGCCGACATAGCAGCCCTTGGTGAAGGAGACGGACTTCATCTGGTCGTAAAGCGCCTCGTGCGGGAAGGTGTCGCCAAGCGCGAAGTCGCGACCGGCTTCGGGCACGCCGAGCGCGATGCGATGAGCGTGGTAGTCGTCCTGAGTGGCGGCCACTGCGCCTTCTGCGTCGCAGCGCCAATCGCTGGCGAGCGATGCGAGGTGGCGGGTTCCCAGATCAGGATGGCGCGGATCGCGAAAGCCGGGGGTCGGCGAGGTCGCGTGCGCAGCGGCGTGCGGTCCACCCCAGCACGCGGTCACTGTGTAATTAGGGGTGACGTCCTTGATTTCGACGTCGGCGCGCAGGCGATACATGTCGAGACGCTGCTTCAGGGTTGCTGCCGACGACCTTCCGGTGTCGATCAGGATGGTTTCGCCAGCTGTGACAACAAAGAAGTCGAACAGGATCTTGCCCTGTGCTGAAAGCAGCCCGGTGTGCACTGCGCCTTCGGCAGCCAGGCGTTGCATATCGTTGGTGATGATGCCCTGCAGAAGTTTTTCCGCGTCCGTGCCTGTGACGGCCAGGACGCCGCGGTCGGTCAACAGGGCCATCCTTGCTGTGGGCATCCTCGAACTTGCTCCGGAATTGGGCCGGCCCGGACTGTGCGGGCCTTGGTTTCGCAGTCATTCGATTCTAGGTATGCGGCCGAACGTACGCAAGGTAGGCGGGCCGGCCGGCAGTCCGAACCTGGGGAGCATTCGATGGCTGAAAGCTTTGATGTCGTCTTGAAGGGCGGCACGGTGGTCAATCACGACGGGGTGGGCGCGGCCGACATCGGCATTCGCGGCAGGCGCATCGCGGCGCTGGGGGATGTAGATGCGGCGCGGGCTGAGCAGGTCATCGACGTCAAGGGACTGACGATCCTGCCCGGCGTGATCGACAGCCAGGTGCATTTTCGCGAGCCAGGGCTCACGCACAAGGAGGACCTGGAGACGGGCAGCCGCGGGGCGGTGATGGGCGGTGTGACGGCGGTGTTCGAGATGCCCAACACAAAGCCGTTGACGACGACGGCGGAGCTGCTTGCCGACAAGGTCCGGCGCGCGCGCCACCGCATGTTCTGCGATTTCGCCTTTTATGTCGGAGGCACGCGCGAGAACGTCGACGATATCCCGTTGCTGGAGCGGCTGGAAGGATCTGCGGGGATCAAGGTGTTCATGGGCTCCTCGACCGGCGACCTGCTGGTCGACGATGCGACAAGCCTCGATCGGATCATCGCGCGCATCTCGCGGCGCGCGGCGTTTCATGCGGAGGACGAGGCGCGGCTCATCGCGCGGATGGCAGAGCGGGTTGCGGGAGATCCGTCGTCGCATCCGGTGTGGCGCGACGAGACAGCGGCGCTGATGGCGACGACGCAGCTTGCGAGGCTGGCTGAGAAGCATCGCCGGCGGGTGCATGTGCTGCACATCTCGAGTGCGGCGGAGATGGCCTACCTCGCCGATCACAAGCGCTGGGTGTCGGTGGAGGTGACGCCGCATCACCTGACATTGGCGGCTCCTGACTGCTACGAGCGGCTCGGCACCTACGCGCAGATGAACCCACCGGTGCGCGACGAGCGCCACCGTGCGGCGATCTGGTCCGGGCTGCGGTCGGGCATTGTCGACGTGCTGGGCTCCGATCATGCACCGCATACGCGCGAGGAAAAAGATCACGCCTATCCCGGATCGCACTCGGGCATGACGGGCGTGCAGACGCTGGTGCCGGTGATGCTCGACCACGTCAACGCGGGACGGCTGTCATTACAACGCCTCGTCGATCTGACGAGCCACGGGCCGCAGCGGCTGTTCGGCATCGCCGACAAGGGCCGTATCGCGGTGGGCTATGATGCCGATCTCACTGTGGTCGATCTCAAACGCCGCGAGACGATCCGCAACGCGTGGATCGAAAGCCGTTGCGGATGGACGCCTTATGACGGCAAAGAGGTGACGGGCTGGCCGGTCGGCACGTTCATTCGCGGCCGGCGTGTGATGTGGCAGGGCGAGATCCTGGGGCAGGCGACGGGTGAGCCGGTAGGGTTTCTTGAGGCTGGGATATAAGCCGGTCCGGCATTGATCGACTCGCATCAGGCGACGTGGCTTGCGCAAAGAAAAACCGCGCCGGTCGCATTTGGTCGACCGACGCGGTTTCATTGCAGTATTGCGCGGCGATCAACCGCCGAACGACGCGACGTTCTTGGGCAGGTGCTTCATCACGTGCACCGGGGTGCCGACGTTCACCATCGACGCCAGATGGAGCACGTGCGCGTTCATCATGCGGAAGCAACCCGAAGAGGCGGCCTGGCCGATCGATTTCGGATTGTTGGTGCCGTGGATGCGGTAGAGCGTATTGCCGAGGTAGATCGCCTTGGCGCCAAGCGGATTGTTGATGCCGCCGGTCATCTTGGCAGGCAGGCTCGGGTCGCGATCGCGCATCTCCTCGGGCGGATGCCAGTCGGGCCAATCGGCAATGCGCGACACCTTCTCCGTGCCGGTCCAGGAAAAGCCTTCGCGGCCAACCGAGATCGGGTAACGATAGGCTGAGCGATCAGACAAGATGTAGTAGAGCGCGCGTGCGCCCTGGTCGATCACGACGGTGCCAGGCGCAAAGCTGGTGCGAAGCGGTATGCGCGGCGGCGATTTCGCACCGATGTCAGGGCGTGGCCCACCGCTGCGAACTTCGTCGTTTCCAGCTTCTGCCGCCTTGCCGCTGCGCGGCTTGGGTTCATCGGCGTCCTCTTCATCTGCCCAGCGTTTCTTGCGCTGATAGGAGGCGTCTGGATCATCCTCGTCGTTCCATCGATTGCGCCACGCGCGCCGGCGGTATTGGCGCTCGTCGTCCGCGTAATCCTCATAGTTGCGCCGGTAGCGACGATAGCCCGGGTTGGCGTAGCCGGGGTCCGAACGCATCGTGTAACGGCCGCGGCGATAGCTCTGATAATCGGACTCATCATCAAACCACTGAGCAGAGGCAGGCGACGCCGTGGCGAGCAGCCCCGCGGTGAGCGACATGATGGTAAGGACAGTGCGCGAGGTCATTCCTACACAAACTCCCAGTTTGATCGACAACACTCCCATCATAGGAGCAACGAGGCCCGCCGTCACGGCGGTCGAGCGTCTCACTTGGACTCGATACAGGAAGCTTGTTTTGTGAGGGACATGGCAAACTCATGGCGACGGGCGCGGGTTTGCAGCCGCAATTTTCGGCACGGCGAGCCGCAATCCACCGAGTGACCAGCGGATTCCTCATTCTGCACGCATATTAACCATATTCTCTGAACGCGGGCTAAATGGGACGCTGAGGTTCCCTTGCCTCCTCAGCGGTTGCAGAGGACGGCTCGACGTGTCGGAGGGGTTGTGTTTGATCGGCCACGCTATTTTTCGCGCATGAAGGCATGCCAGGTGCCATCGGCGCCAATCACGAGTCGGTACCAGGTCCAGCGCTTCGCGGCTCGCATGGCGGTTATGATGTCGGCGGGAACAAGCCGATAAAGATCGACTTCCTCGGCCGGCGTCAGCTCTCCGAGGGGACGCTCGGCAAGATAGGGCCAGATGTAGACGCTGTTATTCTCTAGGTCACGGCCGAGCAGGCGGCGGGCTGGCCCGACCGAAAGCAGGTTGCCCAAGATCGCCAGCATCTGCCGACCGGACTTGTCTGCCGATTGGTCCTTGAGGAAAGCGATCGGATCGTCGACCTTTTCTGGCGAGAGCGCCGGCGGCAGTTCGTTCCATTCCAACGCCGTACGCAAGTCCTCGATCGCTCCGGAGTTGACCGCCACGTTGATCGCATCGATCATCTCGGCCACGGGTCGCGGCAGCTTGGTGGTGTCCAGGCGCCGGTCGAATGCCGCGGCCGGTGTCGCCGTTTGAGTTTTCACGTCAGCAGCGCGGTTTGCGGGCGCCGGCAACTCGGTCGCGGTCAGCGGTCGATGGACAAGCGCGGACGCCGCCGTTACCAATAAAATGAGACGAATCGTGTGTCGAAAGGCACCACCAGCGGGAAGAGGATGGGGTCTTGCCATCATGGTCGCGCACGGGCAGGAAACGCGCTCTGCACTCCGGCTTGCTTCGTGATTTTGGGATGGTGATGGATTGGCTCGCGGCGTTGATGCACGAAGCTCTTGCAAGTTGTGTCGGGAGGACGGCGCGGGCTCGGCCGATGACTGCCGGCCACCGCGGACCGGGCGTGGCTGGTCAGCAGGGCGGTGAGGACGCATGCAACTGATCCCGAACCCTTTGATCATACCCGTCGGTCTCGTCATCGGTGTTCTTGTGGCGGCTCCGGTCGGCCCCGTCAACGTGCTGTGCATCCAAAGGGCGATCGAGCGGGGTTTCTGGGGCGGCGTTGCTGCCGGGATCGGCGCGGTGCTCGGCGATGGCCTGATCGCGCTCTTCGCAGCGCTTGGCGTCGGAGCCATCTCCGATGCGCTACAGGACTATCGGACGGCCATCCAGATCATCGGCGGACTGGCGCTGGGGGGCTTCGGATTGAAGATGTTCCTGGCTGGTCCCAGGGTGGAAATGCTACATCCCAGTCATGCGGAGAACGCGACGCTCAAGGATTTCGCGTGGGACATTCCGCAAACCTTCTTCCTGACCATTACGAACCCGGGTGCCATGCTCGGCTTGTTCGCCATCTTCGGTGGCGTCAGTACGTTTGTCGAGGTCAAGAGCCATGTCGATGCCTTGACCATGGTCGCAGCGATCATGGGAGGCAGCCTGGGGTGGTGGATCCTGCTATCGCACCTGATCGGGCGGATCCGCCACAAGATCGATGGCTCCCGGTTCGGTCATATCAACCGGATCGCCGGGCTGGCGCTGCTGATTTTCGGCGGCGTGCTGGTCGGCGAGATGGTGATGAAGCATCTCATCAAGCTCATCTGAGCGCATGCGCGGATTTGCGTGCGCTGGATCGGGGTTGCGGTGTCCAGGTAATTGGCGCGACTGCCGCGGCTACTGGCGGGTCTGCACCATGGTGAACTCGCCCATGCGGACGCGGCGTTCAAGGCCGCTGGCGAGCTTGGCGACGGCCTCTTCGCCGTAGATGTCAATGAGATCGCTCAGTGCTGTAAAGAGCGCCGCGTAGGCCATCATCTCAGGAGCGACGCCGGTTTCCTCACCTTCGTCCCATGCGGCAAGGATGAGCCGCAGAGCCTGCATGCTCTCTTCACTCTGGTCGGCAAACTCGACAAATGACGCCACGATACTTCCCCCATACTTGGACGGCTCATTCCGTGACGGCACTTCTACTCGGCGCCGTGAGGAGAGCTTGCTTTAGACCGCCGTGTTGCTGCTGATGTGCTCCAAGCCATCGCGCGGATGCTGCTGTCGCTCAAAATCTGCTCGAATGCAATCGAAGAACGACCCCAACGCCCTTCGCTGGCGACGGTGTGTCTAACACGTTTCCTCAAGGGGCGTGTTAAGGCGCGTCCTTCATTGTGAATCTTCGCGCATTGGCGTGTCGGAAGGCGCAATCCTGCCCGCAAACAGATCTGGTTGATCTCGCAATTGGCACTTCGCTGCTGCACACCATGTGTGTTGGTCACGGATTTGTTGCAACGAGTCCGTCGGCGATCTGGGCGCCTTCCGCCAGGAAGCGATCGATGGCAGCACGGGCGGAGGGTGTGCAGATATTGTAGGTGCGCGAATAGCTGCGGTAACCCTGATTGAAGCTACGCGTCAGGCGCGAGCGACGGATCGCGGTGGTGCCTTCCGCCTTGATCAGTTCCTGCATGGTGTCGCGCCAGAACTGTCCCTCGCCGGCGCCGCACAGCTCGCGCAAATAATGGATAGAGCCGAGCAGCTCGGCGAGACGCAGCAGCTTGGTGTCGTAGGGGCGGCTGTCGGCGGAGGGTGCGGACGGGGCCGTTGCCGAAGGCGGCTGTGCGGCAGCGAGTGGTGTCGCAATGGCGATCAGCGTAAGGCAGGCGATCGCCGCGAACGCCAGGGCGCTCCATGTGTGCGGTCGTTTTGCATCTGATTTCGGCTCGGGCATGTCGCAATCAAGGTGGAGGCGTCCGGGTGCGTTTACTCAGGCCTGCTCTAGCACCGATTCCGGGCAAGGGCACGACGTTGATGACGGGTTGTGTGCAGCGATTGTGAAATGTTGCCCGCTTCCGCCGGGCGATCTGGGGATTTGAGCACTCGATGATGGGCCGCGACGCCGGTCTTCACGGCGCGGGCGCGCTCGAACGGAGCAGTGCTGCCGCACCGGCAATGAGGTCGGCGAGGTCGGCGGTCAGGGTCCGCTCGTGCAGCAAGGCGAGAGGAACGAATTCCGCTTCTGCGGCGTCGCTGGCGGCGACCGGCGTGTCGGTATCGCTGGCGGTACCCATGAACACCGAGATCTCATAGCTGGCCATGCCGCCACCGAGCCCAGCAGGGACCACTACGCCGTGTGTCGTAAGGGCTGTAAGCGATGTGGCCGTCAAACCGGTTTCCTCGCGCAGCTCGCGGTGCGCTGCCTCGAGCGGCGTTTCGCCTGTCGCGAGGTGACCGCCCGGAGCGCTCCAAAGCCCGGTGTTGGCACCTCCAGCGCGCTTGATCAGAAGCACGTCATCGCCACGGAACAACAGCACGCTAGCCGCTTTCACGGGCGCATCAGCGTGGGCTGGCTGGTTGTGAGCGGAAGCGGTCATGCTATCGTACCTTCACCCGTTGCGACGCCCGGCATGGCTCGGCAAAACACGCTGAAGCGGATTTCGTCCATGTGCTCTCGCTACTCGCTGACGTCGCCGCCGGAGGCTGTTCGCAGCTACTTCGGCACATTCAATCTCGAGGAATTCCCGCCGCGCTACAACATTGCGCCGACGCAGCCGGTGCTGATCGTGCGCAACTCGGCCCGACACGAGCGGGAAATGATGCTGGTACGGTGGGGGCTGATCCCGTCGTGGGTGAAAGATCCGGGTGAATTTTCCACTCTCATCAACGCGCGGGCGGAAACGGCGAGCGAGAAGCCTTCGTTTCGGGCGTCGATGCGGCATCGCCGCTGCCTCGTTCCTACCGACGGTTTTTATGAATGGACCGGGTCCAAGGGAGAAAAGCAGCCGCATCTGATCCGGCCCAAGGGCGGCGGCCTGATGGCCATGGCGGGCATCTACGAGCATTGGCTGGGGGCCGACGGCAGCGAGATCGAGACGATGGCGATCCTGACGGTTGCCGCTAACGCGACCATGCGGGCCATTCACGACCGCATGCCGGCGATCCTGCCGCCGGAGGCGTTCGCCATGTGGCTCGATTGCCGGTCAGGGTCGGCGGACCTCGCTCCGGCGCTGCTGGTTCCAGCGCCCGCCCGGCTCTTGGAGATCGTGCCGGTCAATCGTCGGCTCAACAACCCGCGCAACGAGGGGCCCGCGGTGCAGCAGCCGCCCGAAGTCGCCTCCTGAATATCGGTCAATTTCATCGCGCAGCTTGGTCTTATTCAGACGAAACATGTGCTCAAGCGTGAAAGACAATGAACTTGCAAGTATGTCATAAGTCGTCAGTCGGAGCCTAACAGCGGCAAACCCCTCGCCGGGTGAGGTCACATTCGTTATGGTGCCGATGTCAGGACGTTGCCGTTTTGACGGTGTATGTGGAGTTCGGACGAAGCTCGGTGCCCACTTGGCGACAGTTGTAAGCGCTGTGTGCGGCTTCTTGGTTGGAGCTGGCTGGTCCGTTGGCGGTTGTAGCGAGTCTTGTAGCGGTTCCGCGGTGGCACGATCGCGGACCAGGGAGTAGCGCGATGGGATACAGGGGCCACGATCTCGATTTGAGGACGCCGCAGACATGGCGCGCCTCGTCCAGTGAAGCGGCGAGCGGTGGCAGGAGCTACAACGGGCCCAACCCAACGCAGGGCTATAGCAACGAGCAGGAAATCCCTATCTGGGTCGACGATACGGTGCTCGCATGCTGCAACCACGCTTTCGACGTGGCGCTCGCGCATGGCTCCGGCGAGGTGCGCGTCGAGCATCTGCTGCACGCGCTGACCCGCATCGATGATGCGGCCGACATTCTCGAAGCAAACGGCATCCGCGCGGCGTCGCTCAGGCGCGAGACGGCAACGGTGATCGCCAGCGAGATTCCTGTCACGCTGACGAACGGTTCGACGACGCCACGGCGCGCCGACAGCTTCGAGGAAGTGCTGCGGTTGGCGGCGGCTCATTCCTATCAGCGCAACCAACCGGTCGGAGTCGACGATCTGTTGCACGTGTTCTTGGAGCTGCGTCCGGCGATCCGCGGGCTCGAATTCATCGAACGCCATCTGGTTGGGCGGCGTCACGAACGCGTCGAACGGCCAATGCCGGCATTCCGCGCGGCGCCGCCGGCCTATGTGCCGCCGCCGTCCTACGCGCCGCCACCAACCTATTCGCAGCCGCCGCCGATGGAACCGCATCCCTACGAGATCCGCGAGCGCTTCCGGCGGCCCACAGGCAGGTTTTTTGTCAACGACCCGGCTTTTGCGCGGCCATCGCTGCCGAACGCGGCTGCCGATACGGTGCAGGCTGCAACCGACAACCTGCAGAACTCGCGCCTGGATGTGCTGGAGCAGATGGTGCGCACCATCTCCAGCCAGATCGCCGGCCAGCGCGACGATGCCGATCGCTTCTCGGGCGGGCTGTTCGATCGGCTGCAGAGTCTGGAAACACTGGTGTCCTCGCGTCCGGACGGAGGCGGTGGCAGCAGCATCGAGCAATTGCTGGGGCGGCTCGACGACCTCGACGAGAGGCTGCGGGGCGGCTCGCATTCCGACGTCTTCCTGGTGCCGGTGATGGAGCGGCTCGCTGCGATCGAGAAGCGGCTTGGTGATGGTCTGAACGCCGGATTGGTCGAGATCGATTTCAGCAAGGTCGAGCAGCGTCTGGGCGCAATCGAGAGCCAACTGGCAACCCGCGTCAACGAAACGGTCTCGGGACTTTCACAGAAGTTCGCCGAGATGGAGCGCAAAGTGGATTTCGGCGACATCTCCGGCCGGCTTGAGCTGATCGAGGAGGCGCTGCTCGGGCGCGACAAGGAAGTGTCGGGCGACATTGACGGGCGGATGCGCGATCTGGCGGAGACAGTATCTCTGCAGCATACGACGCTGGAGGATACGCGCGCCGCACTGACGTCCGACGTGCGCGAGGTCAGTGCAACGCTCAACGACCACGGATCGCGCATCGCCAGCACGGCAGAAAGCCTGGGCGAGTTGGTACGCGCGGTAGAAAGCTTGCGGGACGAGGAACGCAATACGGTTTCGCAGGTGGCAAATCTGCTCAACGGCTACCGCGGCGAAGTGCAGGGCTTCGTCGCGAAGACGAACGAGTCGCACGCGGTGCACAACAAGGAGCTCAAGGAAGTGCATGACGCACTCATGAAGCTCAACGCCAACCAGCACACGCTGGCCGGCTCGATCGACCAGTGGCGCACCGACGGGTCGGGCGACCTTGCCGTGATCGCGGCGCGCATGGAGAGCCTGGAGCGCGAGGCGGGCCGGCCAATGGCGCTGCTGACCACGCTGTCAGACAACATGGAGAACATGCACCGGCTGACGGTTGAGCGATATCACCGGCGCAACCGCCTCTGGTACTGGCTGTTTGGCACCGACGACTGGGTCGCTGCGAGCTGGCCGTCGCAGGCGAGCCGGATCGAGGCGGAGCGGGCGGCTCTGCGGCAGGCAACCCGAGGTTGATGCGACGCCGATAGCGGGTGCGCGGCGGCCTGATCCTCGCGCACAAGCTTAATTAATCCTTGGCAATTCCTCTTCGACTTCAACATGCTGGCATACCACGAGTTCACGTTTACTCGCTATGCTGATGAGTGGAGCCACGCGGTTGGTTCGTGAAGTAGAGGGCGGCCATGGGTTCGCAGTTGCAGCTTGCGTGCGAAAATGCGCAGATCGTCGTGCTGGTGGCCGGCGGCTCGCTGGCATGGTCGGTGGTCAATGGCCTTGTACAAAGGCTCGGGCCGGTGACGGTTATCGAAGAGCCATCAGAGACGAAGGGCGAGATCATACGCCGCCGGTTGCGGCTGGTCGGGCCGGTTGCGACAGCGGGGCAGATTGCGTTCGGGTTGTTGCGGCGGATCACCGCGAAGTTCTCAAAGGACCGGATCGAAGAAATTCGGCTGCGGCACGGACTAAATCCATATCGGCCCGATGGCATCGCGGTTCACCGCGTACCATCGCTGAATTCGGAAGAGGCGCGCGCCCTGTTGCGGCGGCTGGCACCCAAGGCGATCGCCGTCTACGGCACGCGAGTCCTGTCCCGGCAGACGTTGGCGGCGGTCGACGCGCCGTTCATCAATTATCATGCCGGCATCAATCCGAAGTATCGCGGGCAGCATCCCGCTTACTGGGCGCTGGCTGCCGATGATATGGAGCTGGCGGGCGTCACGGTGCATCTGGTCGACGCCGGCGTCGATACGGGTGATGTGCTCTACCAGGAGCGCGTCGCGTTCGCGCCCTGCGACAACATCACGACCTATCAGACGCTTCAGGCGGTAACGGGCATTCCACTCTTCGCGAGAGCTTTGGAAGATGCGCTGGCTGGTCGACTGCAGGGGCACGTTGTCAACCTGCCGTCGAGAACCTATCTGCCGCCGACCATTTGGCGGTATCTCTGGAACGGCTTCAGCAAGTGCGTCTGGTAGGCGGGCGCCGGCCTTATGCGGGACGGTCAGATGGGAACCGCCGGCGGAGTTCAGATCAGCTTGCCCGGATTGAGTATCCCCAGAGGGTCGAGAGCCAGCTTGATCCGACGCATCATGTCGATCTCGACGGCACTCTTGACGTGATGCAGCTCGGCGCGCTTCATGCGGCCGATGCCGTGCTCGGCGGAAATCGAGCCGTCCATGCTGACGACGAGGGCGTGAACGTTGTTGGCGATTTCCTCCCACAGATCGAGAAACGCTGCCTTGTTCATGCCGATCGGCTGGGTGATGTTGTAGTGCACGTTACCATCGCCAAAATGACCGAACGGTACCGGCCGCGCGCCCGGGCATAGCGATTCGACGAGCTCATCGGCACGGTGAATGAACTCGGGAATCGCTGAAGGTGCGACGGAGATATCGTGCTTGATCGAGCCGCCTTCGTGCTTTTGCGCGTCGGACATTTCCTCGCGCAAACGCCAGAAGTCCTTGGCCTGCTGAAGCGACTGGGCGATTGCTGCGTCTGCAACGATGCCACTTTCGATCGCTTCGCCCAGCAGCTGCAGCAAGGTATCGCCGGCGCGGCCGTCAGCTTCAGGCGATGAGATCTCGATCAACACCGACCACGGCGGGATGTCGTGGAACGGGCTTCGCACGCCTTCGACATGGCGGACGCCGATCTCAACGCCGGTCTGGCAGATAAATTCGAAGGCGGTGAGTTGCGACCCCGCTGCGGATTCGGCGCGTTTGAACAATTCCAGCACGTGATCAAGCTCATGCAAAGCAGCGAAGGCGGTGGCCTTCTCGGCGGGCCGCGCGAACAGTTTCAAGGCTGCCGCCGTGATGACGCCAAGTGTACCCTCAGAGCCGATGAAGAGATCCCTCAAATCGTAGCCGGTGTTGTCCTTCTTCAGCGTCTTCAGCGACGACCAGACGCGTCCGTCGGCCAGCACTACTTCGAGGCCGAGCGCCAATGCGCGCGCATTGCCATAGGCCAGCACGTTGACGCCGCCGGCGTTGGTGGCGAGGTTGCCGCCGATCTGGCAGCTGCCTTCGGCGGCGAGGCTCAAGGGAAAGAGGCGTCCTGTTGCCTCGGCGGCGGCCTGCACGTTGGCGAGAGGAACGCCGGCCTCGACGATCATCGACTGTCCTGCCGGGTCGACGTGGCGGATGCGGTTCAAGCGGGAGACGGACAGGACGACGTCGCGGCCGTCCTCGTAAGGGATCTGGCCGCCGACGAGGCCGGTATTGCCGGCCTGCGGGACGATGCCGATGCGAGCCTCGTTGGCAAGGGTCAGAATGCGCGAGACTTCTTCGGTCGTGCCCGGGCGCAGCACCAGCGGCGTCTTGCCGACATAGCGGTCGCGCCATTCCTTGAGATAGGGCGCCTGGGACTGCGGATCGAGCAGCGCATTGCCCGCACCGACGATGCCGATGAAGCGCATGATGAGGTCGGGTGTCGGTGCATTGAGCGGAGCAGCGTCGGCGGGGCGGCTCATATCGTGTCTCCCGCCGTTCGGCGACTTCGTTTCGCAGCGATTACAGGTGTCCGGGGGGGGGGGGCGACGACTTGCGGGTTGAGGTGCGCTGTTGCGTCAACCCCAAACCCGGCAAGGCATCTGATCGTGATCAAGGCGGGGGAACGTTTGCGCGATCTCGGCCGAGGAATCAAGCAGTCGAGAAGCGAAACCGGCGTGAGCCGGGGTGGCCGCGACAACGCGTCTTGGCAGCGGCCGCTGCGGTGCTGCGCTTGCGATGCGAGGACGGTGCGCTCGCAATCGAGGTTGTTCGTGCGGCGTGAGCTTGTCGAAGGCTGGAGCGCGTGTGGTGCAACTCAAAAGGGGGCGCGAGGCAGTGTGGCCGCCTCGCGCGATCGATTGGTCTAGTTCTGGCTGGCTGCGCGCTGTTTCGGCTGCTCGTCGCGGCAACCGTAGAAGCGGCTGGCGATGTAGACGAGGCCCAACGCAGCCAACATTCCGAGCGGAACGACCATGGTTCCGATCACTGTGGTGAGGCTCATGATTTCATCTCCTTCTCTGAGATGCCTCGCTTGGCGGAGGCTGGTGCTTTTGCGAGGTTTGCCTCGCTGGTCGTTCAGTTGTCGTTGCGAGGTCGCGTGAGGGTTGGCCTGCCATTGTGGACTTGCTTCAAGCCATGCTTCCCGCGGGCGACATTCATATTCGAATCCACGAATACAAGATACGTGGGGCGGGTTTCGTTTCAATGAAGCCGGCGATTGTGCCGCACCCGGATGGGGAGGTTATAGCACTGATCTGAAACAGGAAATCTGTGTCTGTCTGGTGACTTTTGTCACTCTTGCGGAGCGCGGCGGGCGTAATTCCGGCGTTTGCGGGATTGTCCTACTTCGTACTGCTTGGCTCGCCGGTTGACGCCGTCGCAGCGCAGACATGCGCGGTTTGCATGGCTTGGGGGGGCGGGAGGCACACGCGGGTGGCCGGTGGCTCTCGTTGGTGTCGCTGATGCGCTTCCACCTCTGCCATCACGTCGGATGGTTGCGCCTGCGGCCTGCATTACGTTTCAGCACTCACGTCGCACGCGCGGCGGCTTGCGTGGATCCCGGACCAAGTCCGGGATGACGGTCGTGGGTGGGGAGGCGGGGGCGGGTTGATCCCAACTCTACCGTCACCCCGGCGCAGGCCGGGGCCTACGCCAGTCGCCGCGAACTCCACATGCGTTGTGAGGATCGCACGCGCGGCACGTGCGCGCTTTCACCACTCGCGTCTCACGCGCGGCGGCTTGCGTGGATCCCGGACCAAGTCCGGGATGACGGTTGTGGGTGGGGAGACGTGCGCAACAAAAACCCCCGGGTGCCATCGGCGCCCGGGGGCATGAGTTCCGCGTCGGGTACTCGCTGACGCTTGTTTGGGAGAGAGACCTAGCTGCACCCGCTCGTCGATCCGCACGTATCGCACTTCAGGCAGGTGCCGTTGCGGACCAGGGTGAAGTTCTGGCACTCGTGGCAGGCTTCGCCTTCGTAACCGCGCAGGCGGGCCTCGGCGCGGCGATCATCGACGGAGCGCACGCTCGCCTTGACCTGCGTCTTGGTGACGGTCGCCTGCTGATACATCACTTCCGTCGTGGTCTTGAGCGCGGTCGAGCCTTCGGTCGCAAACGCGGTTGCCGCACTCGACTGCAGATCGGCCACCGTGGTGGTGACAGAAGCGTTGCCGCCGCCGTTGCCACGACCGTTGCCGATGCGGACGATGCCGCGGACAAGGCCATGCGACACCAGCTTCTGCGCCTGTGCCGCCGCCGGCGGATCGAGCGCCAGATCCTCGTCGGTCTCCGCGTCGGACGAGCCGAGCCCGGTCTCGCCGACGATCTCGCGCGGGTCGACGTGGGCCAAGTCATGGCGGCCGAGGTAGGAAACGGCCAACTCGCGGAAGATGTAGTCGAGGATCGAGGTGGCGTTCTTGATTGCCTCGTTGCCCTGGACGATGCCGGCGGGCTCGAAGCGGGTGAAGGTGAAGGCCTCCACGTATTCCTCGAGCGGCACGCCGTACTGCAGGCCAAGGCTGATGGCGATGGCGAAGTTGTTCATCAACGAGCGGAAGGCGGCGCCTTCCTTGTGCATGTCGATGAATATCTCGCCAACCTGGCCGTCATCGTACTCGCCGGTGCGCAGGTAGACCTTGTGGCCGCCGACCGAGGCCTTCTGGGTGTAGCCCTTGCGGCGCGACGGCAGCTTCTGGCGCTCCTGCACGTTGCTCGCCGCCTGGGCGATGCGCAGCTCTTCCTCGAGCTTGGCAACGCGCTGGACGAGCCGCTCGGCCGCAACCAGGGCGCGCTGGACCGACGGCTTGTCGGCGGTCAGCTTCTCGGCCGTCTCTTCCTGCTCGTCGTCGGTGTCGCCAAGGATCTGCGAGTTCAGCGGCTGCGACAGCTTGGAGCCGTCGCGATAAAGCGCGTTGGCCTTCAACGCCAGCCGCCAGGACAGAATGTAGGACTGCTTGCAATCCTCGACGGTGGCGTCGTTGGGCATGTTGATGGTCTTGGAGATCGCACCCGAGATGAACGGCTGGGAAGCCGCCATCATGCGGATATGGCTTTCCACCGACAGGTAGCGCTTGCCCTTGCGGCCGCACGGATTGGCGCAGTCGAACACCGGCAGATGGTGCGTCTTCAGATGCGGTGCGCCTTCGAGCGTCATGGCCCCGCAGACGTGCTCGTTGGCGGCGTCGATGTCCTTCTTGGAGAAGCCGAGGAAGGCGAGCAGCTCAAAGGTCGGGTCGGTGAGCTTGTCAGCCGGCACCTTCAACGTGCTGGTGAGGAAGCTCTCGCCCAGAGTCCACTTGTTGAAGACGAACTTGATGTCGAATGCGGTTTTCAGGCCCGCCTCGACCTTGGCGATCGCCTCATCGGTGAAGCCCTTGGCGCGCAATGTCGAGTGGTTGATGCCGGGCGCCTGGGCGAGCGATCCATGGCCGACCGCGTAGGCCTCGATCTCCGCGATCTCGCTTTCGCGATAACCCAACGTGCGCAGTGCCTCGGGCACCGAGCGGTTGATGATCTTGAAGTAGCCGCCGCCAGCCAGCTTCTTGAACTTGACGAGCGCGAAGTCGGGCTCGATGCCGGTGGTGTCGCAATCCATGACGAGGCCGATCGTGCCGGTGGGCGCGATGACGCTCGCCTGCGCATTGCGGAAGCCGTGCTTCTCGCCCAATGCAAGTGCGCGATCCCACGCGGCGGTGGCGGCATCCTTCATCGCCGCATCCTTCAGGGAAGCGTGATCGAGCGGAACCGGCGACACGGAGAGCTTTTCGTAGCCGACCTTCTCGCCTCTGGAGGCGCGGCGGTGATTGCGGATCACGCGCAGCATGTCGGCGGCGTTCTCGGCGTAGTCGGGGAAGGGGCCTAACTCGGCCGCCATCTCGGCGCTGGTGGCGTAGGACGTGCCAGTCATGATGGCGGAGATGGCACCGCAGATGGCGCGGCCTTCAGCCGAGTCATAGGGGATGCCGGCGCTCATCAACAGGCCGCCGATGTTGGCGAAACCGAGCCCGAGCGTGCGGAAACGATAGCTGAGCTCGGCGATCTGACGCGAAGGGAACTGCGCCATCAGCACCGAGATCTCCAGCACGATGGTCCACAGCCGGCAGGCGTGTTCGAAGGCGCCGATGTCGAAGGACTGGTCGGCACGGCGGAATGCCATCAGGTTCAGCGAGGCGAGGTTGCAGGCTGTGTCGTCGAGGAACATGTATTCAGAGCACGGGTTCGAGGCTCTGATGTCACCGGACTTCGGGCAGGTGTGCCAGTCGTTGATGGTGGTGTGGAACTGGATGCCGGGATCGGCCGAAGCCCATGCCGCATAGCCGACCTGCTCCCACAGGTCGCGGGCCTTCAAGGTCTTGACGACGCGGCCACCGACACGTGCGGTGAGATCCCAGTCGGCGTCGGCTTCGACGGCGTTGAGGAAGCCATCGGTGACGCGCACCGAGTTGTTGGAATTCTGGCCGGCAACCGTCAGGTAGGCTTCCGAATCCCAATCGGTGTCGTAGGTGTCGAAAGCGATGTCCTTGTAGCCCTGACGCGCGAACTGGATGACGCGCAGGATGTAGTTCTGCGGAACCTCGTCGCGGCGCGCTTCCTTGATGGCGCGTTTCAAGGCTGGGTTCTTGGCGGGCTCGTAGCAGTCGTCACCGTCGGCCTCGCAGTTGACGCAGGCCTTCATGATCGCCTTCAGGCGCTTGGCGGCGATCTTGGAGCCGGTGACGAGGGCGGCAACCTTCTGCTCCTCGCGCACCTTCCAGTTGATGTACTCCTCGATGTCTGGATGGTCGATGTCGACGACCACCATCTTGGCGGCGCGGCGCGTGGTACCGCCCGACTTGATGGCGCCGGCGGCGCGGTCACCGATCTTCAGGAAGCTCATCAGGCCCGACGACTTGCCGCCACCCGACAACTTCTCGTTGGCGGAGCGCAGCGAGGAGAAGTTGGTGCCGGTGCCCGAGCCGTACTTGAACAGGCGCGCTTCACGAACCCACAGGTCCATGATGCCGCCTTCATTGACGAGATCATCGTTGATCGACTGGATGAAGCAGGCGTGCGGCTGGGGATGCTCATAGGCGGAGGACGACAGCGTCAGCTCGCCTGTGCGGAAGTCGACGTAGTAGTGGCCCTGGCCGGGGCCGTCGATGCCGTAGGCCCAGTGCAGGCCGGTGTTGAACCACTGCGGCGAGTTGGGGGCCGCCATCTGCATGGCGAACATGTAGCGGTGCTCGTCATAGAAGGCGCGCGCGTCCTCTTCGGTCGAGAAATAGCCGCCCTTCCAGCCCCAGTAGGTCCATGTGCCGGCAAGGCGGTCGAACACCTGACGGGCGTCGATCTCGCCGCCCATGCGCTCGGCCTCGGGAAGCTCGGATAGCGCTTTCGTGTCGGGAACGGAGCGCCACAGCCAGGACGGGATCGAGGTTTCTTCGACGCGCTTCAGGCGGCGGGCAACGCCGGCCTTGCGGAAGTACTTCTGGGCCAGGATGTCGGCAGCGACTTGGCTCCAGTGCTCGGGGACCTCGAAGCCTTCGAGGCGGAATACGATCGAGCCGTCAGGATTCTTGATTTCACTCGTGGCGCGCCGGAATGGGATCGTCTCGTAGGGCGATTTGCCGGCTTCGGTGAAGCGCCGCGTGATTTTCATGTGTGGTCCCCGCCTTAAGATGCTGGAAGTCTTTTGTCTGGCCGGTGGGAATTGATTCCGACCGGTCCGGTTCAGCTGACGCGCGACACAACTCTTCCCGTCCGGAGAAACGCGGTCGCGTTCCGGTGGGCCGATGACGTGCAAACCCGGCTCGTGCGCTCATTCCTCGAAGCGCGCACATACTCGGTCGCTCACGCCTTACTGATTGTGGATTGGCTACATGATCCTTCCGGCCAGTACGCGGGCCGGTACACAACACGTCCGACTGCCCAAAACCGCAGTCGATGCGCCAACCGCCGGATCCCATTTCCCTCCGGGGAAGGCTGCAACTCCACGCTACGATCGACGCCAGAATTCCGTCTCAGATCCCGGCAGTTCCGTGACTCGCACGCCATGCCCGGCATCGCCCCATTGGGTGGATGCCCGGATCTCGCGATCCAAGAAGACCGGCGCGACACAAAATTGTCCGAAAGCTCCCTGGCGCTGATGTCAAAGCTAGGACGATTCGGAGGGGTCGTCACCACCTCTTGTAGGTGGTAGATGGTACTCGACACTAGATGTTGTGGTGTTGGCAACTTGTGAACAGTTCCGCCAAAACCCCCGGATTTGCGGGACTTGGGCGCCAGCGCGGCAATTTTGCTGCTGTGGAAGCTGCGAAATTGCGGGGGGCCAGAGGTCCGCTCAAGGAAGCTAGACCGATTCCACTACGCGGTGCTGTGGCTTCCAGGACGCGCCTTAGGTCCTTATGGACAGTGGCGGTGGCTTGGCGGTAATCGAGTGACAGATCTGGCTGCAAAAATGTGATGGCTCGATGTGGTGCCGCGGCGTGCTCGAGCGCCGGATAAGTGGCCGACGTCAAGTGGAACCGGGAGACGAATGCCTATGGGCGTGTTCAAGGAGATCTTCAGCTGGTGGGGCGGCAACACCTGGGGCACGCGGCTCTACATCTGGCGCAAGATGAGGTTCGTTGCGGAGGATTCCTTCGGCAACCGCTATTACGTGCAGAAGTCGGGAACAGGTCCGATTGGCAAACCCCGCCGTTTCGTCACCTACAAAAATGGCGCGGAAGCTTCCAAGGTGCCGCCGGAGTGGCATGGCTGGCTGCATTACACCGTCGACACGCCTCCGACCGAAGAGCAATACCAGGCAAAGCCCTGGGAGAAGCCGCATCAGCCCAACATGACCGGCACGGCCAACGCCTATCGGCCGGCGGGCTCGATCTTGACGCCGACGAAGCGCGCGCAAGGCACCGGCGACTACAAACCGTGGCGGCCGGAGTAATTGTGAAGGATGTCCGGGCTTGCCGACAAGCAGACCTGGTCGGCTGACAGTTACGCCACGCATGCACGCTTTGTTTCGGATCTGGCGGGCGAGATCGTGTCATGGCTGGCGCCGCAGCCTAGCGAGCGCATCCTGGATGTCGGTTGCGGCGATGGTGCGCTGACGCGCCGGATCGCCGACGCAGGCGCCGACGTCATCGGCATCGACATTTCACAATCGTTGCTGTCAGCAGCGCGCGAGCTCGGGCTCGATGCGCGATGCATGAGCGTCACCGACATGGCGTTCGATGCCGAGTTCGATGCGGTCTTTTCCAATGCCGTGCTGCATTGGGTGCAAGAGCCCGAGCGGGCAATCGATCGCATGCGAGCGGCGCTGAAGGATGGCGGGCGGCTGGTCGCGGAATTCGGAGGGCACGGCAACGTTGCTGCTATCGTGACGGCGATGCGGGCGGTGGCGCGTGCACGTGGAGGCGCGGAGGCGCTGGCGGCGCCGTGGTTCTATCCGACCGCAGCGGAGTATGCGGCGTTGTTGGAAAAGGGCGGGTTCAAGGTGCGCCGCGCTGGGGTTTTTCCACGCCAGACCCCGCTGCCGACGGGAATGCGCGGCTGGCTGGAGACGTTTCGCGCGCCGTTCTTCGATCAATTCGGACCGCTGGCGGAAGCTGCGAAATCCGAGGTCGAGGACCTGCTCCGGCCCGCGTTGTGCGACAGAAGCGGCAATTGGACCGCGGATTACGTGCGCTTGCGCGTGGTAGCGGTTGCAGTGTAGGTCCGGCTCAGTCACGCTGGTGCCCAAGTTGGGCGGCAAGCCGGGAGCTTGAGCACACGTGCCCTTCGCGACAGCCTGCTGCCGGATGCGGGTTGCGGGAATGATCAGAGACTGCATCGGTCTGATCAGCAAGGTATTGGAAGATCGTCATCGCCGGGGGATCAGCTTGAGAGTGAATGCCCAACATGCGCGGCCTTTGACGAAGGTTCTGGCGAGGGTGCTCGCCGGCATCACGGCGGCGTGGTGGGCCAGCACTGCAATGGCCGAGCGTGTCGAGAATGACGTTGCCGTGTTCGCTGCCCTCGACAAGGTGACGGCCCGGATTTCCAAACTCGAGGTGCCGCTCAATCAGACCGTCGAATTCGGATCACTCAAGGTGACGCCGCGGGCATGCTATTCGCGGCCGGCGACGGAGCAGCCAAAGACAACCTCATTCGTCGAGGTCGACGAGCGGGAGCTGGAAGGCAAGATCAAGCGCATTTTCACGGGCTGGATGTTTGCCGAGAGCCCAGGCATCAACGCCGTCGAGCATCCGGTGTTCGACATCTGGCTGACGTCGTGCATGAAGCCCAAGGGCGGTGCGCAGGCTGCAACGGGAGTCACACCAAAGCAGGGTACGCGTGACGGCGATCCGCAGCAGCCCTCCTCGGAAGAGCCCATCATCACGCGGCGCCATATCCGCCGCTAGACGCGCCTCGAAAGCGGCCAGTCGGGTGTCGCCAGATGCGGCGCCCCACCGGGATGAAACATTGCAAGCTGCGCGTCGTTAACCGGCGAGCTGACGCGCGGCCTTCGGAGCGAAGTAGGTGAGAATTCCCGCGGCGCCCGCGCGCTTGAAGGCCAGAAGCGATTCCATCATCACCTTGTCAGCATCGAGCCAGCCGTTGGCGGCGGCGGCCATCAGCATCGCGTACTCGCCCGACACCTGATAGGCGAACGTCGGCACATGGAAGCTCGCGGTGACGCGCTGGACGATGTCGAGATAGGGCATGCCGGGCTTCACCATCACCATGTCGGCGCCCTCCGCGATGTCGTGCGCGACCTCGCGCAAGGCCTCGTCTGTGTTGGCGGGGTCCATCTGGTAGGTGCGCTTGTCCCCCTTCAATGTCGAGGACGAGCCCACCGCATCGCGGAACGGTCCATAGAATGCGCTCGCATACTTGGCCGCATAGGCCATGATCTGCGTGCCGGTATGGCCCTCTGCCTCGAGCGCTGAGCGGATCGCGCCAATGCGGCCGTCCATCATGTCGGAGGGGGCGAGGATGTCACAACCTGCAGCTGCCTGCACGAGCGATTGCTTGACGAGGGCTTCAAGCGTCGCGTCGTTGTGGATCTCACCTTTGATCAACAGGCCGTCGTGACCGTGGCTGGTATAGGGGTCGAGCGCGACGTCGAGAATTATGCCGATGTCGACGCCGGCGTCCTTCACCGCGCGCGTCGCGCGGCAGACGAGGTTGTCCTTGTTGAAGGCTTCGCGTGCGTCGTCGGTGCGCAGTTTGGGATCGGTGTAGGGAAACAGCGCGAGTGCGGGAATGCCGAGATCGGCCGCCTCCGTTGCCGCCTTGACGACGAGATCGACCGACAGCCGCTCGACACCCGGCATCGAGGCGACCTGCTGGCGCTCATTCTTTCCCTCCAGCACGAACAGCGGCCAGATGAAATCATTTGGCGAAAGCGCGTGTTCCGAGACGAGGCGGCGCGACCAGTCCGCCTTGCGGTTGCGGCGCAGGCGCGTCGCGGGAAAGCCGCCGGCCGTTTCCAGGCTGGAGCTTGCAGTGTCGGTAGGGCGGCGGACCATCGGCGCGGGCTTTCTACAGGCTGGGGGCCGTTGATTGCTGGAGAACTTCAAGACGACAGAGCTTCGCCGGTCATTCCCGACCGGGCAAGCGGTGGAGCGGTCGTGGTTACCGCGGGAACTGCTCAGTTGCAATCGCGTGGCTAAGACAGCCTTAGCCGGCGCACGAAGGCCGGTGTCACCACGGAGAAAAAACGTGACACGCTCCCTCGCATACTCGCTTTTCGCCCTTCCCCTCGCCATCGCTGCCACCACCTGCGTTTCAGGTGCCGTGGAGGCCGCGGGCAAACGGATCACACTGCCGCCGGGCAGCGTCACACCGCCGCCCACCGTCATCAGGCCCGACACCCAGTACCGTCATCCGAGCCAAACCCCGCAGTTCCGCGACGCCACCAACGCGCCCGGTGGCGTCACAGTCGACGTCGCCAGGAGACGTCGCTGGTAGAGATCCGAGCGGCGATCGGGAGGCGCGACCTTCGCTGGCGTGCCTCTCGTGGCCTGCTACTGGCAGAAGGTTCCGCTGCTGCCCCGCTCGGCCAAGTCAAGGTGGAAGTGGTTGCGGTGGGCATTGTTGGCTTCCGGCCCGAGCACCGTGCCAAAGATCTTGCAGGCGGTTTCCTGGGCGCCGCGCAGGAACAGCTGCTTGCCGATGTCGACAGCTGGCGCGAGTGCAGGTTTGGGTCCACCCAGCCGGCTCATCTGAGAGTCGTCGGTGGAGGGCTCGGGCGATGCGGTGGGGGTGCCCGGGATGGCAATTGTGATGCGGGGAGCGCCGCCGAGAATCGATGCCCGGGTCACTTCGCCGGCAGACTCGCTATTGCTGGTGCTGGTCAGGCCGAGGGTTGCCGTCGGCAGGGCGCCGGTTGCAACGGAGGTGCCTGGTTGAGCGGCGCCGGTCCGCGAGGTGGCGTCGCTTGCGATGGCTTGTAGGGCCTTGGAGTTTTCGCCCTGCGGTTCAACGGCGATGCGCTTCTTGGAGTCCTCGACCTTGTTTCTGGTGGCGGCAACTAGGCGACGCACCTCACGCGCGGTCACGCCCCAATCCGAAATCAGCATGGTCGGTTCGCCTTGCGCGGTGGTGAAGCCGGCGATGTCGATGGCGTTGACGCGGCCGTGCTCGGACAGCCTGCCCCGGGCGCGGCCGTAGGCGTTACGGCACGAATAGTCGCTCATCTTCATGATCTGGACGATCGGACCGCCCAGATGCTTGCGGGCCAGCGGCTGCAGATCCTGCTTCAGCCAGGTGTGCAGTGCCTCCGCCATCTCGCAGTTGACGAGCGCCGGCGGAGATATGACGACCTGGGGATTGCGGCCGACGCTGGTGAGGAGGATCGGGGCAGGGGTGCCGCAGTCACCCTCCTTGATCGGTGCCTCCTCGGTGGCGACGGCCGCGATGCGCTTCAAGATGGCGACACATTGCTGGCGCGCTTCCTTGATTGCCTCCGGCGACCAGTGGTCGGCGTCAGGAGAAGCTTCGGCGATCTTGCGCGCGGCCACCTCCTTGAGGGTGGTTGGCCAGCTTGCTGGAAGCTTGCGTGCGATCGGGCGCGGTTCGGATTGCGCAGGTACGGCCACAGTAGTGGCGGTGTCGACCGCTGTCGGGCGCAGCTCAGGCATGGTTGCGGCCGCAGCCCGCGCCAGACGCTGCGGATCGATCGACTGCAGCAGGGTCGGATCGGGGACGAAACGCAGCCTCAGTCCGCCGTGCTCGCCGTCGGCAAGGCAGGCTGGAGCGACAAACAGGCCCAGTGCAAGCACCAGGCCGCACAGACCATGTCGCATGCTGTCGAAGTCCCCCGTCGCGTCCTGCGTGCCAACCGGCTCCCACACCACCGCTCCCCCGAGGCGTGGCAGTCAGCACGCGAATCACTAACTAGTGTCAGGTCAATCCGGCGTGCTGTATAGCCCTGAAATGAGGCGGCGAAGTTGCCGGCCAGTGCAGCAGGAGCAGTTAGGTGTCGATGAGCGGTGGACAAGAACCGGGCGCGGGACAAAAACCTGTGGACGTGGCGGCCGAGGCGGACATCGCAATCACGCGCAAGGGTGCCGCTGCAAGCATCGTGTTGAAGCGGATGCGTGCGCATAATGCTCTGACGCTTGCCATGCGCGAAGAAATCGCGCGGGCGATCCCGGTGCTGGCGCGGGATTTCGACCTTTATGCCGTGATCCTGCGATCGGAAAGCGCTAAGGCGTTTTCGGCCGGGGGCGACGTGCGCGAGCTGTTTGACATATATGATGCCGATCCAGCCAAGGCGATCGCGACGATCGCCGACGAATACGCTCTCAACTGGACACTCGACTGTTTCTCGAAGCCGACCATATCGCTGATCGACGGCGTGGTGATGGGTTCGGGCGTCGGCATTACGATCTACAACACGCACCGGGTGGCGGGCGCGGGATACAAGTTCGCGATGCCGGAGACGGCGATCGGGTTGTTTCCCGATGTCGGTGTCGCCCATGTGCTGGCCCGGCTGCCCGGCGAGATGGGGACTTACCTCGGACTGACAGGGCGCACGATCGGGCGGGCGGACGCCTATCACCTTGGGCTTGCCACGCATTGCGTGGAGGCGGTTCATTTCGATGAGATCCAGGCGGCGCTGGCGGACGCACAAACGGTCGATCCACTGCTCGATGGACTGCACAAGGACCCAGGTGTCGGGCCGCTGGCAGAGCATGCGGGTCTCATCGCCGAGTGCTTTTCGGCGCCGACCGTGGAGTCGATCGTCGAGCGGCTCGGCCGTATCAGCGGCGCCGGTCAAGGCTTTGCCCAGGGGGTAATGGCCGATCTCGCCAAGCGCTCCCCGACCTCGCTGAAGATCACGCTGGCGCACCTGCGGCGTGCGGCGGGGCTCGGACTGCGCGACGTGCTCGTCAACGACCAGCGGCTGGCGTGCCGGTGCCTCACCGGCCATGATTTCCGCGAAGGCGTGCGGGCTGCGCTGGTCGACAAGGACAACCTGCCCGTGTGGCGGCCGGCGACCTTGAGCGAGGTGTCGGACGCGGCAGTCGAGGCCTATTTCGCGCCGTTGCCCGAGGGCGAAGAACTGGTCCTGAAAACGCGCGAGCAGATGCAGACGACGCGTGAGCGAAAGACGGCGTCGAACTAGCGTTCCGACTCCGACGCTTGGTTTCCAAGCGTCTCCGCCGGAACCTTAGCCAGTCTTCTGTTTGTGTTCTGGATTCACAATCGCTTGACGACTTCCGCCGCGACTCAACCGATTGATCCAGAACACTAGCGTCTTGCTGAATAAAGTCTTGGGGTCCTCCCCGCGGAACTGTTCTTTTACTATACGTATTTAGGTAAGCTTTAGTTGTCTCAGATACTGTTGGATCAACCCGGAAACAAAAATAATTGCGCGGGTTTGCGTCAAACAGTTGTGAGGCACTTCAATGAATATGGCAGTCGACATGGCGCGCGGCCGCGCGCCCGCGGAGGACGGCGAGGTCCGCAGCGAATACCTGCAGGCCCTGCGCCTGATCGAGAGACTTCACCGCCTATTGCTCGACGTCATCAAGGACGAGTTCGATCGGCTCGGTGGGTCTGACTTGAACAGCGTTCAAGCGTTGTTGCTTTACAATATCGGGGCTGCGGAGCTGACGGCGGGTGAGCTCAAGACGCGCGGCTACTATCTGGGGTCCAACGTCTCCTACAACCTGAAGAAGCTCGTCGACATGGGCTACATCCACTACAAGCGCTCGGAAACCGACAAGCGCTCGGTGCGGGTAAGCCTGACGGACAAGGGCTTGAAGGCCTGTGAAGTGGTGCAGAACCTCTACCAGCGGCAGCTCGGCTCGCTGCGCAAGGTGGGCGAAGTCGGCGAGGAGGACCTGCAGCGCCTGAACCGGTCGCTGGTGCGACTGGAGCGGTTCTGGTCCTACCAGATCAGCTACAGGCTCTAAGGTTCGGAATCATAAGGCTGAATAGAGAAATCGACACCGTCGCAATCCGGCGGGAGTAGGGAGCGCGCCTTAGCGGTGCGCTCCCTTTGCTTTGTGGCGTGTCTGCATCAATTGGCCCGTGGGCATTGAGATGGTTGGGATTGGGCTTTGCAAACGCTTGGCCTTGCCGCACGGTGTTGCCAATTGGACCGCGTGGTCCGAACTTCTGGCGGAGGCGTCGTTTTGGCTGGGAGTGGCCGCCGCGTCGAGCCGTGCGCACGACCGCGCAGGCGACAAGGGCTGCGTCAGGGCCGGTTTCAGCGTAGCCAAGCGTAGGGACCAGAGTGGGCACGTGCCGGGCGCTGGCCGGGAGAGCGTCCGGCTGTCCGGCCGCCAAGTCACGGACGTGGCCTCTGGACTCGTGCGGGGTCTGCGAATCACGTTTCAATTGCGTCAGGCAACCAGCCTTGGGGGCGTGGTGCTTCGCCCAGAGTGCGATCAGCGTTTTCGACGTCTGCTGCCGCTCCAAGTTCGCCGGTCCGGATGTGGCGTCAGCTAACGGGCGAAGTGGAAAAGGTCGGTCGGGAGCCGCTGACGTTAGGGATCCCGGTGTGATCCTGGTGGAGAGAGTATCCGAATACGAATCGGTCCGTATGGTTGGCGTCGGGCTTTCAAGCGCCTCGAAGTGGGGCGCCAACTGAGCTGCGGGGGGGGTGGTTGATGCAACATGCTTCTGGCCGCAAATCGGGGATTGGCGGATCGGCTATGACGAGTGAAGCGAGAGCAGCGGGCGAGGTTGCAACGGGCGCATGCCGGTGGCGCCAGAGCAGGCAGGAAACGCTGGCGCGGCTCGGTTGCGTCCTAGCGCTGGCGGCTTGGTGTGAGACGGCCAGCGCCAACGACGGCGCCCACTGGTTGCAGTTCGGGCCGCCAAGTGAAGCTGTCAAACCCAGGCCGCCGACTGCATCGTCTGGATCAGGCCTTACCTACGACCGCAGCTTCATCCGTGAGTGGGAGAGCAATCCGCCGCGCGGCTATCCAACGCTTTCGCCCAGCAACGTCGAGCCGACCAAGCAGGCGATCGCGCGCTATGAGCAGATCGTCAAGGACGGCGGCTGGAAGGTGCTGGGCACGAAGGAACTACAGCCGGGCACGAATGGGCCGGAGGTGGCGGAACTGGCGGAACGCCTGAAGGTGTCGGGCCATTTGCGCGGCGCCGCCACGGATCATTTCGACAGCGAGCTGGAAGCGGCGGTGAAGCGCTTCCAGGCTTCGAACGGGCTGACGCCGACGGGCGTGGTCGACAAGCGCACGTTGGCTGCGCTGAACGTGCCGGCCGCGGCGCGACTGAAGCAGCTCAAGCAGGGCTTGCTGCGGCTGCGCCAGTACGCCGGTACGGTCGGCAAGAAGAAGTACGTCGTGGTCAATATTCCGGCGGCACAAGTCGAAGCGGTCGAAGGCGACCGCGTCGTATCGCGGCACACCGGCGTAGTTGGAAAACCGGAGCGCAAGACCCCGATCATCAACTCGTCGATCCACGAGTTGAACTTCAATCCGATCTGGCGGCTGCCGCCGACGGTGGTGCAGAAGGATCTCATTCCAAAAGGCCGGCAGATGCAGTCGGCGGGAAAGAACGTGCTCGTGAAGTTCGGGATCGATGCTTATGACGGCAGCGGGCGCAAGCTCGATCCGGAAAAGATCAAATGGGATTCGGCGATGCCGCAAACGCTCAGTTACTCGCAGCAGCCCGGCAAGGAAAATCCGCTCGGTTTTCTCAAGATCAACTTCAACAACGAGCATTCGGTATATATGCACGACACGCCTTCGGAGAGTCTGTTCGGACGGAATTTCCGTGCGGCCAGCTCGGGGTGCATCCGGGTTTCCAATATCGACAGGCTCGCCGCCTGGATCCTGGCGGATCAGGGTGTGTCGGAAGGCCAGATCGAATCACTCAAGACGTCGGGTGAGCGAAAGGACGTCAGGGTGAAAAAGCCGGTACCGCTCTATTTCGCCTACATCACCGCCTGGGCGACCGAGGATGGCGTGGTCCAATTCCGGCGTGACCTATACCAGCGCGACGGTATTGCCGAGTCCGCAGACGCGTACTGACATTAGGGCTGTTGCAGCTGGCGAACCCACCCTCCCGTTGACTATCGTCAAGACGGCACTTTTGCTGCCATGTGAGACATCCCAGTGCGGCAAAAGTGCTTGCCATGGCTACCTTAAAAGCACCAACTTTAACCGTTAAGCGCGTCCTTCTACCGACTGGCGGGGGGAGACAGAAGCTAGGCCGGTAAATGCTAGGGGCAATCCAAAGTCGTATTTGGTTTGTGTGGTCGCGTTCTTGGGTGCCAGGAGCGACAATCCGCGCTTATTCAGGTCAATAAATATTCGTTGCCCACCATGCTTTGCCATGGTGCAATAGGGTGACGTACAGGGGAGCAATGACTCTTATGGACTATGCCAAGACGTTCCGCAGCGCCCTCGATACCATTCGGGCGGAAGGCCGTTATAGAGTTTTTGCAGACCTGAAGCGCCAGCGCGGCGCCTTCCCAGCAGCACAACAATTCAATGGCCAAGGCGAGATGGTACGACCCATCACGGTCTGGTGCTCGAATGACTATCTCGGCATGGGACAGAACCCAGCAGTTCTCGCGGCCATGCACGAGGCGATCGATTCGGTCGGCGCCGGCTCGGGCGGCACGCGCAACATCTCCGGCACGTGCCACTACCATGTCGAGCTGGAGCGCGAGATCGCAGACCTGCACGGCAAGGAGTCGGCGCTGCTGTTCACGTCGGCCTATGTGGCCAACGACGCGACGCTGTCGACCCTGCAACAGCTGATCCCGGGCCTCGTCGTCTTCTCAGATGAAAAGAACCACGCCTCGATGATCGAGGGCATCCGCCGCGGCGGCAAGGGCGGGAGCAAGGAGATCTGGCGCCATAACGATGTTGCCGATCTGGAAGCCCGACTGAAGAAGTACCCACGTGAAACGCCAAAGCTGATCGCCTTCGAGTCGGTCTACTCGATGGATGGTCACATCGCGCCGATCGGCAAGATCTGCGAGCTGGCCAAGACGTACAATGCGCTGACCTACCTCGACGAGGTGCACGCGGTCGGTATGTATGGTCCGCGCGGCGGCGGCATCGCCGAGCGCGATGGCGTCATGGACAAGGTCGACATCATCAACGGAACCCTCGCCAAGGGTTTCGGCGTCATGGGTGGCTACATTGCCGCTACCGCCGATACCTGCGATGCGATCCGCTCGTTCGCGCCGGGCTTCATCTTCACCACGTCGCTGGCCCCCGCGGTTGCAGCCGGTGCGCTGGCCTCGATCCGCCACCTCAAGACGAGCCAGATCGAGCGTCAGAAGCACCAGGAACGTGCGGCGACGCTGAAGGCGCGCCTGATGGACGCCGGTCTGCCTGTGATCGAGGGGCCGAGCCACATCGTGCCGGTCATGGTCGGCGATCCGGTGCACTGCAAGGCGGTCACCGACACGCTGCTCGATCGCTATGGCATCTACGTGCAGCCGATCAACTATCCGACGGTGCCGAAGGGGACAGAGCGCATCCGCCTGACGCCGGGCCCTGTGCACACCGACGAGCAGATGGACTATCTGGTCGCCGCGCTGACCGAGCTGTGGGAGCGCTGCCCGGTGGCGAAGGATACCTACGTGCGGCTGGCGGCGGAGTAGGCGATACCGCGGCGTTTCGTTTGTCTTTGATGGCGCTCCGGCACAATCCGGAGCGCCAATTTCATTTGTGCTTCCGACACAGAACAGAGCACGAGGTCGATTGACGTGGACGAGGTGCGGTCGCGTACCATAGCCGGCTGCGCAGCACACTGAATACTGTTGGCGTCGCGCGCTGGGGGAGGAGATTTCAGCAGGAGGTATTTATGCACACAAGGACGATAATTGCCCTATCATCGCTTTGCCTCGTTTGGTGCACGGGAAGCCTGCCGGCCCAGGCCAAGTCATTCGCCGAGATGTTTCCGGGCGTGAGCTACGAAAACAAGGAAGCGCAAGATCTCATCGATACGTTCGATTACCGCCAAGGCAACATCGAGCTTGCTGGTGTGGGCGCGAAATTGTCGGTGCCGGTTGACTTTTATTTTCTTGGTTCCAAAGACGCGGGCAAGGTCATAACCGAAATCTGGGGGAACCCACCATCGACGGCAGAGAGCGTGCTGGGAATGATACTGCCCGCTGCCAAGTCGCCCGTCGACGACACCTGGGGTGCGATTGTCGCCTACGACGAGGATGGCTACGTCTCGGATGCCGATGCAGAGAAGATAAACTACGACGAACTGCTGGCTTCAATGCAAGAGTCGACGCAGGAAACCAGCAAGGAGCGGGTTGAAGGGGGATATCCGAGCATCCGGCTGTTGGGCAGGGCTTCGCCCCCCTTTTTTGATCGCGAAGCACACAAGCTGCATTGGGCCAAGGATCTGGAGTTTGGTGGGAACGCCGAGCACACGCTCAACTACGACGTACGCGCGCTCGGGCGACGGGGCGTCCTGAGAATCAACTTCGTCAGCGATATGGCGCAGCTTGCCGAGATCAAGTCGGTGATACCTGCCGTACTGAAAATGCCTGAGTTTGACAGCGGTGCGCGATACGGCGATTTCGTTCCTGGCGCCGATAAGGTTGCCGCGTACGGCATTGGCGGGTTGATAGCCGGAAAGGCCCTGTCCAAGGCTGGACTGCTGGCCGTTCTGCTGGTCTTTCTCAAGAAGGGCTGGATCCTTATCTTGATGGCGCTGGCTGGAGCGGCAAAGTTTGTCGGCCGTGCATTCGGTAGGAAGGCCGAGTAGCTTCCGACCGAGCCCAAGGCCTCAGTCCGGGTCCTGGACATTCGAAGCGCCCGCGAGATGATCTCGGGGGCGTTTCAGTTTTTTGGCAGAAGCCTTGGTGTTGCCGAAAGCCCGATCACGAATACTCGCAGAACGTTCGCGCGCCACCTCATCGAGCTTTCCTACCCCTCACGGTCAGCGCTGCCTATCCCAATGGACGGGCCTCGCGGCGTGGTGTCCCGAGCGCCTTGTTTCGCTTCTTTAGACTATGGTACGAAGGCGGACCTGAGCGGGGGCGGGCCATGCGCCAGCTGGCCGTTCGAGCGCATTTCCGTCAACCATCCGCAACAATCAAAACCACCGAGAACGAGGAAATCGTCCCATGTCGACAGCCAAGGCCGCGTATCCGGCGCCCGCACAGTCGAAGTTCTTCACCGCGTCGCTCGCCGAGACCGATCCGGAAATGGCGTCCGCAATCGCCAAGGAGCTCGGCCGCCAGCAGCACGAGATCGAGCTCATCGCCTCGGAAAACATCGTCTCCCGCGCGGTGCTCGATGCGGCCGGATCTGTGCTCACCAACAAGTACGCCGAAGGCTATCCGGGCAAGCGCTACTATGGCGGCTGCCAGTTCGTCGACATCGCCGAGACCCTGGCGATCGAGCGGGCCAAGAAGCTGTTTGGCTGCGGATTTGCCAACGTGCAGCCGAACTCGGGGAGCCAGGCCAACCAGGGCGTCTTCAATGCGCTGCTGAAGCCCGGCGACACGATCCTCGGCCTCAATCTCGCGCATGGCGGCCACCTGACGCACGGCGCGCCCGTCAACCAGTCGGGCAAGTGGTTCAAGGCGACCCACTACGAAGTGCGCAAGGACAGCCAGATCGTGCACATGGATGACGTGCGCAAGGCGGCCAAGGAGAACAAGCCGCAGCTCATCATCGCCGGCGGCTCGGCCTATCCGCGCACGATCGACTTCGCCGAGTTCCGCAAGATCGCGGACGAGGTCGGCGCCGTCTTCATGGTCGACATGGCGCACTTCGCCGGCTTGGTCGCCGCGGGGCTTTATCCGAACCCGTTCCCGCATGCGCATGTCGTGACGACGACCACGCACAAGACGCTGCGCGGACCGCGCGGCGGCATGATCCTGACCAACGACGAGGACATCGCCAAGAAGATCAACTCGGCGATCTTCCCCGGCATCCAGGGCGGGCCGCTCATGCATGTGATCGCCGGCAAGGCGGTGGCGTTCGGCGAGGCGCTGCAGCCGGAGTTCAAGCTTTACGCGAAGAACGTGATGGCGAATGCGAAGGCGATGGGCGAAGTGCTGGTGCAGGCGGGCTTTGCGCTCGTCTCGGGCGGTACGGATTCGCACCTGATCCTGGTCGACCTGAGACCGAAGAAGCTGACCGGCAACGTGTCGGAGAAGGCGCTCGGCCGCGCCAACATCACCGTCAACAAGAACGGCGTGCCGTTCGATCCGGAAAAGCCGATGGTGACAAGCGGCATCCGGCTCGGCTCACCCGCCGGCACGACGCGCGGCTTCGGCGTTGCCGAGTTCCAGGAGATCGGCCGCATGATCGCGGAAGTGCTGGATGGTCTTGCCAAGAATGGCGAGGAGGGCAACGCCCAGGTCGAAGCCAAGGTGCGCGCCCAGGCGATCGCGCTATGCGACCGCTTCCCGATCTACGCTTGATCTTCGCTTGATCGAAGGGGCCGGGTAGGCTCTAAACATGGCGCCGGCAGGGATACTCTGCGGGCGCCTTTTTCATTTCCGGAGCTGCACAGATGCGCTGCCCCTATTGCGCGGGTGAGAACACGCAAGTGAAAGACAGCCGGCCGACGGAGGAGAATGCCGCCATCCGACGCCGACGCGTCTGCCCCGACTGCGGCGGGCGCTTTACCACGTTCGAGCGGGTGCAGCTGCGCGAGCTGATCGTCGTCAAGCGGTCAGGGCGCAAGGTGCCGTTCGATCGCAACAAGCTCGCCAACTCCGTCATCATCGCGTTGAGGAAACGCAACATCGACCAGGAGCGGGTGGAGCGCATGATCTCCGGCATCGTGCGGCAGCTCGAAAGCCTGGGTGAGGTCGAGGTTCCTTCGGAGCAGATCGGCGAACTGGTCATGGAAGCGCTGCGCGGGCTCGATCCGGTTGCCTATGTGCGCTTCGCCTCGGTCTACCGCGATTTCCGCGAGGCGTCCGACTTCGCAGCTGTGCTGGGCGAGATCGCCGGCAAGCCCGGTTCTGTTGCGGGAGGAGGGCAACCGGGAGGGCGGCGGGATGACGACTGGCCGCCAGCCGTGCCTTCGCCCGCCGGCAAGAAGCATTGACGTCGATGCCGCCGCGTGAGCCGCCTCCATTTTGCGCGTCGAGCGCGCCTGACCACGGGGGCGGCGGCAGTTCGATGCGCGGGAACGACAAGTCTCCGGCCGACCAGGCCGCGTTTGATCACGCGATGATGGGCATCGCGCTTCGGATGGCGCGGCGTGGTCTCGGTCAGACGGCACCCAATCCTTCGGTGGGAGCTGTGATCGCCGACGAGCAGACCGGCGAAGTGATCGCGCGCGCCGTCACAGCACCCGGCGGGCGGCCGCATGCGGAGCCGATTGCCATCGCTGCGGCAGGGGAGCGCGCGCGCGGCAAGTCCATGTATGTGACGCTCGAACCGTGCTCGCATCACGGGCGTACACCGCCATGCTCGGATGCGGTGGCGGCGGCTGGGCTGTCGCGTGTCGTGGTGGCGCTGACCGATCCCGATCCGCGCGTGTCCGGGCGCGGGCTCAGCCAATTGCGTGCAGCAGGCATCGCGGTGACGCGAGGAGTGCGTGCGGAAGAAGCGCACTGGCTGACGCGCGGACATATCGTGCGGGTGACGGAGCGGCGTCCGTTCGTGCAGCTCAAGGTGGCGCTGGGAAGCGATGGCAATGTACCGCGTGGGCAAGCCGGCCAACCGGTGTTCGTCACGGGTGAAGTGGCGCGGGCCGCGGGGCATCTGATGCGGGCGGAGGCCGATGCGATCCTGATCGGGCATGGCACGCTGCGCGACGATGATCCTGATCTGACCTGCCGCTTGCCGGGCCTGGCGCATCGCTCGCCAATTCGGATCGTGATGGCGACCGATCTTACTGGCGTGGAACTGAGCCGGCTCGTTCGCACCGCGCGCAGCGTGCCCGTGCGGTTGATGACGACCGCGCGGGCGGCGGATCACAGACCTGACGTGATGGCTGCGCTCGCGGGCGCAGGTGTGACAGTCGATGCCGTGCGCGCCGTGGGTGATCGCATCTGGTTGCCGTCCGTGCTGGAGCGTCTTGCGGAACTGGGCATCACGCGGCTTCTGGTCGAGGGCGGCCCTTCGGTGTGGCACTCCTTCGCCCGGCATGGCCTTTACGATGAGGTGGTGCTGTTTCGTGCCCGGCAATCCAGCGGCGAGGGTTCGTTGGAGCCCGTCAGCATTGCCAGTGCCGCCGCCGATCTGGAACGCGAGGCCGGAGTCGCCAATCTCAGCCTGACCCTGCATCGTAACCTCGGTCGCGACGACATGCTGGTCTTCCGGCAGCCTTTGCGCCACAACACGCCTGCCGGACGGACGTCCGGCAGCACTTGAGGAACTCGCGTCATGTTTACTGGTCTCGTTTCGGATATCGGCGAAGTCGTGTTTCGTGCCGGCGGCAATTTCACGATCGAATCCGCCTATGATCCTGCGACCATACCGGTCGGCGCTTCGATCGCCTGCGATGGCGTATGCCTGACGGTGACAAGTGTCGGGCCGTCGGCGCTGGGAAAAGGCAGCCGCTTCACCGTCGACGTGTCAAACGAGACGCTGGCGAAGACGACGCTCGATGGCTGGAGGTCGGGGCGCGCGATCAACCTGGAACGGCCGTTGACGATGGGCGACGAGCTTGGCGGACATATCGTCACGGGCCATGTCGACGGGCGGGCGCGGATCGTCGATATCGCCGAGGACGGAGAGTGTCGGCGATTCCTGCTCGACGCGCCCGAGCACCTCGCCATGTACATCGCACCCAAAGGCTCGGTTGCACTCGACGGCACGTCGCTTACCGTTAACGAGGTGGCCGGCACGCGGTTTGGCGTCAACCTCATCCCTCATACCTTGACCGCGACCACCTGGGGGCGCAAAAAGCCGGGCGACGAGGTCAACCTCGAGGTCGATTTGTTCGCGCGCTACGTGGCGCGCCTGATGGAGTTCCGTCCGTGAACGAAGCGCGCAGCAAAGGCGTGGCAAAAAAGGGCGCCGTGACGAAGCCTTCGACAAAGAAGGTGGCGGTGCGGGTCGACGCCCGCCCGCCCGCTGATCATGCGTCGACCACGGAGATCATCGAGGAGCTTCGCAACGGGCGCATGGTGGTTCTGGTCGATGCTGACGACCGGGAGAACGAGGGCGATCTCATCATCCCGGCGCAGATGGCGACGCCCGATGCGATCAACTTCATGGCCAAGCATGGCCGCGGACTGGTCTGTCTCGCTCTTACGCATCGCCGCGCCAACGAGCTCAAGCTGGAGGCGATGGTCCGGCACAATGCTTCTCGCAACCGCACCGCCTTCACGGTGTCGATCGAGGCGAAAGAGGGAATATCGACCGGCATCTCGGCGCACGACCGCGCGCGGACCATCGCAACCGCGATCGACCCCGAAAAAACCGCCGATGACATCGTATCACCGGGTCACGTGTTTCCGCTGGTGGCGCGTGACGGCGGCGTGCTGATCCGCGCCGGCCATACCGAGGCGAGCGTCGATCTGGCGCGGCTGGCGGGGCTGTCTCCGGCGGCTGTGATCTGCGAGATCATGAACGACGACGGCACCATGGCGCGCATGGCCGATCTCATTCAATTCGCGAACACGCACAGGCTCAAGATCGGCACCATCGAGGACCTGATTGCCTACCGGCTGCGACACGACACGATCGTGCGGCGCGTGGCGTGCAAGCCCGTGACGTCCAACTTCGGCGGCGATTTCGACTTGTGCGTTTACGAGACGACGGTGGAGCCCGGCGAGCATATCGCGCTCGTCAAGGGCGACGTGTCCAACGGGGAACCGGTGCTGGTGCGCGTGCATGCGGTCGATCCGATGCTCGATCTGGTCGGGGTCGGCTACGACTCGGGTGTGCACATGATCGAGCGGACCATGAAGGAGATCGATGCGGAGGGGCGCGGCGTGATCGTGGTGCTGCGCGATCTCGATCCCAAATTTCTGTCCGAGCGGCTCTACGACAATCCACGTCGCAACAAGACGCAGCGCGGCGAGCGGCCGCTGGTCGAGATCGGCTTCGGCTCGCAGATTTTGCGCGATCTTGGTGTCTCCGACATGATCCTGCTCACCAACTCGCCCGAGCACAAATACGTCGGCCTTGAGGCATTCGGCCTCAGGATCGTCGGCACGCGCAAGATCGGGTGATCGGACATGGTGCAGGTGAAGCCGAAATCCGGCGAAGGGCAAGCTGCCGACAATCGCTTTCAGGGCGCGCGCATCCTGATCATCGAAGCGCGCTTCTACGAAGCGATCGCCGATGAGCTGTTCGAAGGTGCCGAAGCCGAGATCACCGCGCAAGGCGCGACTTATGAGCGCGTGGTGGTGCCCGGTGCGCTTGAGATTCCCCAGGTGCTCGTTGCCGCAGTGGCAGCAGGTCGCTTCGACGAGGGTGTGGCCTTGTATGACGGCGTTGTCGCGCTGGGCTGTGTCATCCGCGGCGAGACATCGCATTACGACATCGTCGTCAACAATGCCAATCATTGGCTGATGGAGGTGGCGATCAGCCAGGCGATTCCGGTCGGCAATGGCATTCTGACGGTCGACACCGAGGAGCAGGCCCATGCACGCGCCCGCGGCGGGCGCAGCGGCAAGGGCGGTGATGCGGCACGCGCGTGCTTCGCGTTGATCGAAGCGTCGCGGCGGTTCCAGGACGAGGAGCCATGACCACGCGGGGCAAGACCAGCACGGGACGCGGAGCGCGGTCTTGTGCGCGTGTCGCGGCCGTGCAGGCGCTCTACCAGATGGACATGGCAGGCACTGACTTGAACGAGGTGATCCGCGAGTTCGAGACGTTGCGGTTTTCCTCAGGTGACGCTGAATCGATCGGCGAGGCCGACGTGCAGTTCTTTGCCGATATCCTGCGCGGTGTGGTGCGGCGGCAGCGCGACATCGATCCGGCCGTCGACGAGCAACTTGCCACCGGATGGCGGCTGGTGCGGGTCGATTCAATCCTGCGGGCGATCCTGCGCGGGGGTACGTTCGAGCTGATGGAACGCAGCGACGTGCCGGCCCGCGTGGTGATCAACGAGTATATCGAGGTGGCGCACGCCTTCTTCGACGGCGAGGAGCCCAAGGTCGTCAACGGCGTGCTCGACCGGCTGGCGCGGCGGCTGAGGCCGAAGGAATTCGAGGCTCGCGCAGCCGACGCTGCTGAACGGTGAATGCGGGGTCTGCCGCGTTCGGGAAAGCTCAGCAGGCATGCGACATCAGGGTCGGCGCGACTAGGACACCGGCATGGGCGTTGACGATCAGCTCGACGGCGAGGTCGCCATTATCGCGGAGTTCCTGGCTCCGCTCACCGGAGGCGATGCTGGCGCGGCAGGGCTTCTCGACGATGTCGCGACGCTGACGCCAGAACCTGGAATCGATCTGGTGGTGACCACCGATAGCCTTATCGAGGGCGTGCACTTTCTTGCCGGTGACATTCCTTCATTCAAGGCCGTCGCGGTCAACATCTCCGATCTCATTGCCAAGGGTGCCACGCCGCGCGCCTACCTGTTGACGCTGGCGCTGTCGGACAAGCCGACGCGGCAATTCATGGCGCAATTGGTCGAAGGGCTAGCGGCATCGCAACAGGCTTTTGGGTGCCGGCTCATTGGCGGCGATACCGATCGGACCCCGGGACCTTTCACGCTGACTGTCACGGCGATCGGCGAGATCGGCAGAGGCAGGATCGTGCGCCGCGACGGCGCCCGCGCTGGCGATCTCCTGGTCGTGACGGGAACGATCGGGGACGCTGCCTTGGGCCTCGCCCTGCGCAAGGAGCCGTCGCTTGCCGGTCGCGCAGGACTTTCGCGCGACACGGCAGCGGGCCTCATCGCACGATTCGACAGGCCGGTTCCGCGTCTGGAGGCCGCGCAACTCGTCAGTGAATTCGCGCATGCGGCGATGGATGTTTCGGACGGGCTGGTGAAAGATCTGGAACGGCTGGTCGCGACGTCAGGTGCTGGCGCGGATGTCAATGTCGACAGGATTCCAATTTCGCCGGGTGCGCGAGCCATGCTGGATCGGGGTGTTTGCGATCTGGCGGCTCTGATTGGCGGTGGCGAGGACTACGAGGTGTTGATGGCGATCGCCCCCGAGCGGTGGGCCGACGTGCGAACGCGCGCGGACGCGCTGGGCGTCCCAGTGACGCAGATTGGCTCTGTCCGAGCGCAGACGGGTATCGCCTGGCGGAACGCCGCAGGACACGAGTTCACACTCGGACGGCGAGGTTGGGACCACTTCCGGTAGGCGGTGCAAACGATCGGTAGCTTGCTGACGGTTCGGCTAATGCGTGCGTTGGGCAACAGGCATGCTGTATTGTGGCCACAAGCTTGCGGAATTGCAGGCCCCGCGTGTCTTCAAGGGTTGGGAATGTGTCTTTCTTTGGCCATATCCGTTGTCCCTAGAGTGCTATGTAGGCTCTGGTAGCGCGCTTGCGTCATGCAGGGTCACAGGATGGTTGCGCGACTCGAAGGAGTCGCCGCATGTGTCGGCTCGCATTTCCTTCGCCGTCGGCTGTGACTGGTGCTGCCCGGAACGGGTTCATCTCACTGGAGTCGATCGATTGGATGTGGCCTTCACTAGGCATTTGATCGAGAGACTGTTTGACGCTCTCGCCAGAACCATGACGGGTTCGGGATGGGGTGGTCAGGCTCTCGTGTGATAGTAGGAGATGGGAGCCTGCACCGGGTCGATTCCGGGTTGCAGTTGGATGCGCTGATGGGTGGCAACTCTGGCGGGCATCGGTAATTCGGAGAAGGTGCGGATGCACAAGATTGTGAGGCTTCGTCGCGGGATGGGCGGCAGTTTTGCCAAGTTCGGACTGGTGCCGGTCGCTATTCTGGCTGCGAGTCAGTTCGTGTACTCGCCGGGGCAAGCACAAGGTGCGGAATGGTGGGAGCAGATTCCTGGCTTCGGAGCTCCTTCCTATTCGGAGCGCCGCCAACAGCGTGCGCAGGAGCGAGAGCGCAAGCAGGAGAAGGCGGAGAGCGCCGATGACCTTCGCACGAGCGCCAGTCCGTGGCTCAGCGACGATACTTTGCAGGGGCTCGACCGGGCCATCGAAACCTATCAGTTGATCGTGCAGCGGGGCGGGTGGCGCCCCATCCCGGCTGGGCGCACGATCCGTCCAGGCGACGATGATGAGCGGCTGCCGGCCATCAAAGCGCGATTGCGTGCTTCGGGTGAGCTGGGTACGTCGAACGAGTATTTCGAGTCGCTGTCACTTGATGAGCGTGTCGAACGCGCGGTTCGCCTTTATCAAAGCCGCAACGGTCTGCGCGTGACAGGACGCGTCGACAAGGCGACGGTTACAGCCTTCAACGTGCCGGCGGGCGAGCGGCTCAATCAGTTGCGGCTCAATCGCCAGCGGATCACGAATCTGATGCATTCGCGGGTCGAGGACCGCTACGTGCTGGTCAACGTGCCGGCGTTCGAAATGGAGGCGGTCGAGCGCTGGGAAGTGCGGCAGCGCCATCGCGTCATCGTTGGCCGCGAAGGGCGCGAGACGCCCGAGCTCAAGGGTACGATCAAGGGGCTCAACTTCTTCCCCTACTGGCGCGTGCCGACCAGTGTCGCCACGCTCGATCTCATTCCTCGCCTGCAGAAGGAGCCGGAGTACCTCAACCAGGAAGGAATCCGGATCTACGACGGCAGCTACGACGGGCCGGAGATCGCGCAGTCGCATATCAACTGGGCGAGCGTCGATTCCACCCGCATCCGGTTCAAGCAGGATCCCGGCGAGCGCAACGCATTGGGGCTCGTACGCCTCGACATGTCCAACGAACACGGCGTCTATATGCATGATACGCCAATGAAGAACCTGTTCACGCAGCGCGGCCGGGCGTTCAGTGCGGGCTGCGTGCGCGTTGAGGGCGTGTTCGAGCTCGCGGAATGGATCTTGCGGTTTGAACCGGGCTGGGAAGACAAGGCCAGGGTGCGCTCCGTGCTCGATTCCGGCCAGCCGCTCGATGTGCAACTGTCACGCCCGATGCCGGTCATCTTCGCCTACATCACAGCATGGGCCGAGCCCAACGGCGAAGTGCAGTTCCGGCCGGATTTGTACAACCGCGACGGTTCGGGCCCCGTTGCCGGCCGCGCAGGCGGGGAGAACGACCCGGATGCGCCGCCGCCACCTTCAGGCGGCATCACTCCCTGACTTCGCGGCTGGTCTCGTCCTGGCAAAGTTGCCGGAGCAAGTCGCGCGACCGCCTCGCAGCGATGGTGCGGCGCACAGCTGTCTGCAGCCTATGTGATCGTGGTCATCGACACGCGACGTTTTTGCGCGTCAACATTGCTGCAGGATGCAGGCGGCACTGGTGATCTGATCTAACTCTGTATGCGATTGAGGCGACGTTCACTGTGCCAGTTTGTCGTTATCCAGATTTTGGTGGCGGCATACTATATTGGTAGATGAGTGCCGGAAGACGGCAAAAATGGCGTTGTGACAGCGTTCGTGTCGACGGATTGGGGCCCGTTGTTTCCGTGAATGCGTACGGGTTGTCATGGGGAGCGCCGCTTAAGGACCTGGGAGGTTCTGATGAGCAGCTCGCATCAAACGGGCGCGCAAGTGCCGCAACTGAGGTTGGCCGTTCCGACGCAGAACGAGCCGATCGAGCGGCTGGCAGTTGCTTTCGAAAGGAGCGCCAAGCGCTGGGAGATGGTCGCCTATCCGGCGATGATCCTGTTCACGCTGATTGCCGTGTTCGGATTCTACAAGATCTACTCGGTCTCGGAGAACATGCGGATCATGGCGGAGCGCCTGCAGCCGCAGATGGGCGAGCACATGGATAAGCTCACCAACTCCATGGAATCGCTGACTGCCAACATCGCGCAGATGTCGCGCAACATCGACATGATGCAGCAGCGCATCGTCAACATGTCGAACGACACCAAGGCGATTTCGCAGCAGATGTCGGCGATGGCGACGATGGACAAGAACATCGCGCAGATGAATCAGTCGGTGCTGGCGATGACCGCGCATACCGACATGATGCGCTGGAACATGGCGACCATGAACCGTTCGATCTCGCGGCCGATGAACTTCATGAACAATTTCATGCCGTGGTGAATGCCGGGTTAGTTCGTTTGCCGGATTGATGCGCAAGCAACTCGACGGCGGATGCATCTCCTCGCGCGTGATGCAGTTCGCGTCACCAATTCGGTGTTGCATAATCACAAGCGATGTGCGGCAATCTGACACCACTCAAGGTCAGCAAAATCGCGCTTTGCGGCTGTCGGCACAGATCAGCACAAGACAACCCGCCGCACCCTGCAACCTTGACGTCGCCACACCGGCAAGAGCAAGCTTTGATTGCGCTGCAATATTCGTGTTGCACGCGCCAATAAGCGACGCCTGATGCAACGGTCCGTAGAGACCGGCCAGCGTCCGAAAAGAACATCGAGCAACAAGACTGGAGATGATGATATGAGCAAGAATCCTTGCTGCCTTGGTTGTGACGGCTGTCTCAATCTGCTGATCGAGACGCTCATCTTCGTGGGCGTGTTCTTTGCAGCGATCGCGGCGACCGTGCTGCCGCTGATCATCTAGGCGAATGATGGACCTCAGATCCGGTCCCAAGTTGTGGTCCGGAACTTCTTAACCTCACAACATCGAGCTTGAGCAGGCTGAGGTCAGATCACTCCACAACGTGGCGTCTGTCACAATCACGTCGTCACCCACTGCAGACTTCCGACGGCCGCGTAGCGCGAAATGTGCTGTGCGGCCGTCTTTATGTTTGGGCTAGAGCAGGTTCACTTCAGATGGAATCGCGAGCGCGCTCTCGGCTCTTATTTCGAGCATGTTTTTCACGGCTCGACCGCGCGCACTTCAGCTAGACATGCTCTAATTCGCCGACTGGCGGAGCACCGGACAGGGAACCTTGATCTGCTCCTGAAGGGTCTTGGCCTTGTTGGCGTCCAGATAGCGCATCACGTCGATCAGACAGGCAGCGGGGCCCGCCTGGCCGTTGCGGAGGAGGCGCTGCGCCGTCTCGTAGTACTGAGCGGCGGCTTCTCCCGTGTTGCCTTGCTGGAAATAGATGTTGCCCAGCTCGCCGGTCAACTCGGGTACTTCGGGAAACCGTTTGGCAAGATCGAGGTAGATTGTGACTGCCTCTGGCTTGCCCTTGGCGAAGGCCTCGCGAGCGGCGGCCCAATCCTTGAACATGGTGGCGCGATCATCGCTCGAAGTTGGAATGCCGCCGCTGGTCGATTTGGATTCATCCTTGGTGGCGGGGGTGGCGGGCTCGGCCTTCTTGGTGTCAGTGGCGAGCGCGGCGGTTGCCGTCGAAGCCGGCGCCGTGGCGGTTGCCTGTGTATTGGGTGCCGCTGCTGTGGCGGTGGGTGCCGTGGTGGCGGGTGCTGTCGCGGCTGGTGCCGTGGTGGCTGGTGCTGTGGTGGTGGGTGCTGGCTGCGTCGGCGACGGTGCCGCGGCCAATCGCTCCACGGGTGCGCCTACCGGCTCTTGCGGCTTGGCAGGTTGAGGTGCCTGGGCGATGGGCGGCGCTGCGGAAAGGGCGACGTCCCTGGCGCCGGGTACGGCGGCCGGCTGCGGGGCTTGTTCGGCTGTGGGCTTCGAAGCAGGTGCTGGTGTGCTTGATGAGGGAGCACGCGACGGAGCTTCTGTTGCTGCGATGGTGGTGTGTGGTGCGCTGTGAGCGGCGCTGTCTGCCGCTGTTGGCGGTGCTGTGACGGGGGGGGCGCCAACGGCGGGCTTGTCAGCCGTGTTGGACTTGGAGGGCGATGACGTCTCCTGTACCGTCGTGGTGGCACCTGTGGATGTGGTTGCAGATGTTTGCGCGACGGAAGGAGCTGCCTTGGAGGCGACTGCCGTTGCAGGCGGGGTGCTCATGAACTGGCCGAGCATGTCGTTGGAACAGACGGTGTTGCCGACATCGCGCATGATCGGGCCTTGATAGAGGTAGCCGAGGACGCCGCCGACAACGACACCGGCGAACAGCAAGTGGCTGAAAACCGAGCGGAAGAAACGCGAGACGGGGCCGCGCTCGGGCCGGCCGCTATTGACGACCCTCGCGGTGCTCGGCATCGCCGTCGGGCGTGGCGTCGCCTCAGAGGCTGGCGGTGCGGTCACTGTGCTGCTGCTGGAGGTCGTGGGCGTTGTGTCGTCGATTGTCGTCATTTCGCTATCACCGCCCGGCGGTGTCTCCTTCGTTTGTCGTCTAGGTATGGGGAGGCGCGTGGCTCTTTTCGCCGGCAAGGTCCACGTCACCAGCACCGGTGCACGTTTGCTGTTGCTGCCCTCTTCTCATGCAGAACATGTGCCTGCGGCCGTCGATCGGAAGCGCCGATGTGGCCGGTGTGTTCGAGGAGTCAGGCAGGCTCAACATCACCATGTGGCCGGTCTCCCTCAATGTCTCGATGCAATGGGTTCATCGGGCGCTGATCGCGTGCCGGGGTAGCAGACAACGCGTTTGATCCCGAAACGATGATCGGGGCGCCCGCCGAAGCGGGCGCCGAACCCAACCGGCGGCGAGACCGGCAGCACCTCCCAGCCTCGCCGCTGTCGGCCAGATCAGTTGGTCTTAGCTGCAGGTGCTGCAGGTGCTGCAGGTGCTGCCGGCGGCGGCGCATAGCCGTAGCCCGGATAGCCCCAGCCCGGGCCGCCGTAGTAGCCCGGATAGCCGTAGCCGTAGCCCGGATAGCCACCCCAGTAACCGGGGTATCCACCCCACGGGCCGCCACCGTAGTAACCCTGGTTACCGTAGCCGCGGCCGCGACCGGTCATGTTGCCACCGAAGTTCAGACCAAAGTTGCCGGAACCCCAGCCATCACCCCAACCGTCACCCCAGCCATCATTGTTCCAGGGTCCGCCACCCCAGGGGCCCCAACCGCCCCAAGCGTTGGCATCGGTTGCCGTGAGAGACGCGGCCGAAATACCGACCAGTCCCGCTACGGCGAGGGTCTTGAGCATCTTTTGCATTGCTCTACTCCTTTACGCGGTCTCCCCTCCACACGTGGTTTGGATTGCACGGCATGCCGACGATGGGAGGGATCTCGTCGCCTTGCCGTTTCGGTCTTCGCCCTGCGCACGACAATGAAGCTACGGGGAGGGTCTCTTCATCGCGCCACAGGGCTTCGACCGGACTCGCCGCCGGAACCGCTGCCGTCAGGGCAGCGGAGCCAGCGATCAAGATCTCAGTTCTGCTTCGCGGGCGCGCTTGGTGCGGCTGGCGGAGGAGCTCCGTAGCCATAAGGCGCGCCGTAGTAGCCCGGATAGCTGCCAGCGGAGCCGTACGTGTTGGCGCTCATGCCACCGCCGAATGAGGCGCCACCCGAAACGTTGCCACCGCCGTAGCCGTCGTTCCAGCCGTAGCCACCCGAACCCGGGTAATAGCCGGGGCCTGGCGGAGGTGCGGGCATTGGCGGGGCTGCATTTGCGCTTGCAGCCGGCGCAGCAGGAGCTGCGGCCTGCGGAGCTGCAGGTGCGGCAGGTGCTGGTGGTGCGGCGGGCGCATCATAGCCCGGAGGCGGTGGCGGCGGTGCGTAGCCACCGTAAGGCGCACCGTAGTAGCCAGAATCACCCCAGCCGGGGCCGCCATATGCACCCGGATATCCATAGCCGTATCCAGGATAGCCGTAGCCGTAGCCCGGTGCACCGTAGCCGCGGCCGGATGCTCTCGAATTGCCCGAGAAGTTCATGCCGAAATTGCCGGAACCCGAGCCGTCACCCCAGCCATCACCCCAGCCGTTGCCAGAGTCATTGCCGAACGGGCCCCAGCCCCACGCCTTGGCCGAATTGATCGGCACGCTAGAGGCGCCGGCTGCAAGCACCGCAGCGAGCGCCACGGTCTTCACCAAATACTTCATCCCTTACTTCTCCTGTCATTGCGACCCTCCTGTTTCAGTCCTCGTTTAAAGAGTTCCGGAGAGGAAGGTCGTCGACCCCGGAGTTTTCGCGGCGTGCTCTCCTTCGCTAGTAGGGCAAACCGAGATAGGGTGATGCGCCAAGCGGCGCGGGATAACCTGGTGCAAGGCCGCCGCCCAATCCGCCGAGGCCGGGTGTCAGCGTGGTCGGACCGATGAAGCCCGGATGTAGGAGTTGCGAGCCAAGATCGGGTGACAGCGCATATGCCTGCGGTGCAAGTCCTGGTGCGGCAGGCGCGGTAGGTGTCGCGGCCTTCTGGGGCGGTGCAGGCTTCTGGGTCGGATCGGAACCGAGCGGCGGATAATTGCCGAATACCTGCGGCTGGTACGTCTGCTGCACCGGCGGATACAGTGGCGCCTGCTGATACGCCTGCGGCACTTGCTGATACTGCGGCACCGTTTGGTATTGGAACTGATGTTGCGGGTAGGTCGGCTGCTGATAGGCCGGCTGCTGGTAGATCGGCTGCGCCTGGTAGGTGGCGATGCCGCCGTCGGACGTTGTGCCGACAGAAGGTACGGCTGCCACCGAAGGATAGGTTGCGATCGCTCCCGTCGTCGGCGTGCCAGCGGGAAGCCCGGCCTCCGCGTTGGGATATACCGGGACCGGGTAAGACGGGGCGAGCTGCTGCTGGGGAACGACCGCGGGGGCTTGTGGTGGCTGGACGGTGTAGCCGGCGCCGAGTCCATACGGCGGTTGCGGTACGGGCTGGTAGGCTGGAGCTTGGAGTGCCGGCTGCTGATAGGGATTGATTTGCTGTGCCGGCGCTGATGGCTGAGGCGGCACATACCAAGGGTTCGTCTGCGCGCACAGTCCCGACATCGGTGTCACCACCAATGCCCCAAGGACTGCTGCTCGCGACGCGTGCCGTCTCATCGGGTGCCTTTCTCCATCTCACTTCGGCTGAGCGGCCGGGCTCTGCTGAGCCGGGGCTGCTGGGGCCTGCTGGGTGACGCCACCCCACCAATACGGCGGGGGCGGGGCCGGATACGGCGGAGCCGGACGATACCAATAGGGTTGCGGCGGAGCAGGAGGCTGCCAGGGCGTCGCTGCCGTCGTTGCTGGTGCTGCCGGTGCTGCGGGTGCCGCCGGTGCTGCGGACGCTGCTGGTTGCTGCGGCGCTGCGGCCGGAGCTGCCTGCTGTTGCCCCGCTGTCGGCGGCATGGGTAACGCCCAGGGCTGGGACGCTGGCCGCATGGGCGCCATCCCTCCCCATTGCGACGGCGGTGCGGGCTGTGGCGGCGGCGGCGCAGTCAATTCGGCAGGCATCATCGGACGCTGCGGGCGAACAGGCGGCCTTGCCAACTCGGCCGGCATCTGTGGCGGCTCAGGCGGGCGTGCCAATTCGGGTGGCATCTGCGGTGGCTCGGGCGGACGCGCCAATTCGGGTGGCATCTGCGGTGGCTCGGGCGGCCGTGCGAGTTCAGCCGGCATCTGCGGTGGCTGCGGCGGCTCGGGTGGACGCGCCAACTCGGGCGGCATCTGCGGCGGCTCAGGTGGACGCGCGAGTTCAGCTGGCATCTGCGGCGGCTGCGGACGCTGTGGTGGGCGCGCGAGTTCAGCCGGCATCTGCGGCGGCTCAGGTGGACGCGCGAGTTCAGCTGGCATTTGCGGCGGCTGCGGACGCTGCGGTGGGCGCGCGAGTTCAGCCGGCATCTGCGGTGGCTGAGGACGTTGCGGAGGCACCGCCAACTCGGGTGGCATCTGTGGCGGCTCAGGCGGACGCGCCAATTCTGCCGGCATCTGTGGCGGTTGCGGCGGTCTCGCCCAATCGGCGGGAGGCTGCGGTGGTTGCGGCGGCGGCAAGACGTTCCACTGCGTCGGGGTGGTCGGCGTCTGCGGTTGTGCAGGCTGCTGCGAAGGTGCGGTTGCAGCGGCGGCAGGTTGCGGAGCCTGTGGATAGAACGGCGGTGGGACGAATGCGGGTGGCGGCGGCGGCTGAACCGCCTGCGGCGGTGCGGCCGGGATCGTGGCGGCGCCCTGATACTGGTAGCCCGGTGCGCCCGCTGACGGTGATGCCGGTGCGGGTGCTGCTGCAGAGGGTGCTGCTGCAGAAGGTGCTGCTGCAGAAGGTGCTGCCGTCATGGAAGGCGTTGGCACGACGCCTGCTGCTGCGGTGGTGCCCGTACCGGTAGCGGCTGGTGTTGATTTGGCAGTGGGGTCCTTGCTGCCGATTGGAGCGTAAGGACCGAGCGGCATCGTCTCGGGCGGCGGGGTCGTCGGCCAGCTCATCGGGGGCGGGGCGGTCGTTATCGAACTGCCATCAGGCGCTCCACCTGGATCGAAACCAAGTGGCGGATATCCGCCCGGAGAGGCCTGTACGACGCTGCCTGGAGGCGCTGCAGGTTGCGCAGCCGTGTCAGCGGCAACGGCCGCAACAGGAAGCGCCACGAGCATCAACCCGGCAAGGGTCGAGCGGGTCAGCCGCGGCGCATTCATCTGGTGCGAATTCGATTGACGTTTCATGTGCTCACCTTTCGTCGCTCTCGCTGCCGTTCGCACGGTTGGCGAGCAGCGCCTTGGCCTGTCCGATCCAGTCCTCACGGTCGATCCGCCCCTTGATCGCCAAAACCTCGTTGATGCGGGTGACGTCCTCAGGGGTCCACGCGGCGATCTCGGCTATGCGATGGATGCCAAGCGCGCGCAGCTGCGCCGATACGACCGGCCCGATACCTGAGATCTGCTGCAGGTCGTCATCGCCTACAGCTTTCGTTGCCGCACCGTCGGTGATGCCGCCGCGCGCCAAGCGAACCGCGTTGCTCGCAGCGACCGACGCCTTGCTCTCGATGTGCGACGTGGAGCCTACGGTTTTCAGCTTCACTTTCGGCTTGGGTTTGGTTTCGCCTTCGGGTGCGTGCCCGGCCTGGGCCAATGAGTTCGCAGTCGGGGCCGCGCTGGCGACGATGGCGCGACTTGCCGCTGCCGCTGCGCGGGCGCCGACAGAGTCGGAGGCCGTTGGAGCGAGCAAGGCTGCCGGTGGTGTCGGTGCGACGTGCACGACGGGCGCGGGTGTAGCGGCGGGTGCGGGCGAGGCCAGCGTTGCGACTGCTGAAGCAGAGGCGCCAGCGGGTGCGGCCGGGCCGCCGACTCCATTGCCGCCGGACATGGGCGCGCTGCCAGACTGACCACCACCGCCTGTTCCTCCAGTGCCGCCACCGCCGCGACTCTGGGGCGCCGGGGTGTAGGCATTGCCGGGCGACGTATCAGACTTCCTGCGTCCCAGCAGGTTGTCGATGGCTTCCTTGAGGCTGCCCGACAAGCTTGAGACGGGGAGCGGTTCCTTGGGCATGACGCCGCCGGAGAACAAGTGATGCAGGGCCTCGCTGACAAACGCCAGGACGCCGCCGACGGGTGCGAGCCAGCCGGTCCATTCGCGCGTGGTGCCGGCGCGCGGAGGTGCAAGCGCGGCGGTTCCGGCACTGCCGCCCGTGACTGAGCTGCCCGCCGTGCTGCCATTGCGCAATGTGGCGCGCGTCAGATTGGTAGCGGCATCGCCGAGGCGCGAGAACAGGCCCGGACCGGCGGGGTTGGGCGCGCAAACCGGCGTCTGCATGGCCACCGCGGCGTGCGCTTCGTCATAGGGATCGTCGAAGCGGTTGGCGGTTGAGAATGCACCGGCGGCACGATTGCACGCGATCGGGATCACAACGAGCGTCAACGCGGTCGAGACGATGGCGCCGAACAGCAGCGAGATCGCCATTCCCTGGAAGATCGGGTCGGTGAGGATCGACGCCGAACCGGCAATCAGGGCGAGCGAGGTGATGACGATCGGACGGGTTCTGGTGCGTGCGGCTTCGAGCACCGCCTCGCGGACCGGCATGCCGTCGGCAATGGCGTGCTTGGAGAAGTCGACGAGCAGGATCGAGTTACGGACGATGATGCCGGCGAGCGCAATCCAGCCGATCATGCTGGTTGCGGTGAATTCGGCGCCGAACAGCCAGTGACCGGGGATGATGCCGATCAGCGTCAGCGGGATCGGCGCCATGATGATGCCGGGCAGGCGGAAGTTGCCGAACTCCATCACCACGAGCATGTAGATCAGGATCAGGGCGGCGATGAAGGCGAGACCCATGTCGCGGAACGTCTCATAGGTGACGGTCCACTCGCCAGTCCACTCGAAGCCGGACTTGAAGTCATCGGACGGCGGGCCGATAAGGTAGCCTGACAACTCGACACCATCAGGCGTCTTGTAATCCTTCAGCAGCTTGGAGATCTCGATCATGCCGTAGACCGGCGCGGCAAGACGGCCGGCGACCTCGCCGGTCACGTATTCCATCGCGCGCAGGTCCTTGTGGAAGACGATCATGTCCTGCGGCTGGCGGGTGAACGAGCCAAGCTCGGACAGCGGCACGAGGCGTCCGTCACGGGTTGCGATTGGCAGTTCGCCGACCTGCGAAAACTGGCTGCGCACCTCGAGCGGGGCCTGGATGACGATGTAGCGGGGCTCGAGTTCGCGGCCGACCTTGACGGCGCCGAGTTTCTGCCCGCCCATCACCATGCCGAGCTGCTGGGTGATGTCCTCGATGGTGACGTTCTGATATTCGGCCTTCTGCTGGTTGACGACGAAGGTCCAGTTGTCGTGCGGCTCCTGCAGGTAATTGTCGGCGTCGACGATGCCTTCGGCCTTCTCGAAAATCTTGGTGAGGTCCTTGGCCACCTGGCGACGCGTCGCATCGTCGGGGCCGTAGACCTCGGCGACCATGGTCTGCAGGACCGGCGGGCCGGGTGGCATTTCGACCACCTGGATGCGGGCGCCGAGCTTCGTTGCAATCGGGGTCAGACGCTCACGCGCCTCGACGGCGATCTGGTGGCTCGAACGCTTGCGCTTCTTCTTGTGCAGCAACTGAACCTGAATATCGCCTTCCCATGCCTTGTCACGCAGGTAGTAGTGGCGGACGAGGCCATTGAAGTTGAACGGCGAGGCGGTGCCCGTATAGGTCTGGATCGCAGTGACCTCGGGCAGCTTCAGCGTCTCGTTGGTGAGCTCCTGGATGACGTTGGCGGTGACCGGCAGCGCGGTGCCTTCCGGCATGTTCACGACGATGTTGAACTCCGGCTTGTTGTCGAGCGGGAGCATCTTCACGGCCACGTGGGTCGTGTAGAACATCAGGCAGCACAGCAGGAAGAAGATCCAGATGCCGATGCGGAACAGGCGCGCCTTGGCCGGGCTGTCGAGCAGCGGACCGACGAAGTTGTGGTAGAAGTTGTGGAGCCGCTGCGAGAACTTGTGCTCGGACTCCTCCATCTTGTGCAGTTCCTTGATACTCGGCCGGATGCGGATGGCGAGCCAGGGGGTAAAGATGAAGGCGGCAAACAGCGAGAAGATCATCGCCACCGAGCCGAGCACGGGAATCGGCAGCATGTAGGGGCCCATCATGCCGGACACGAAGCCCATCGGCAGCAGAGCAGCGATGACGGTGAAGGTGGCCAGGATGGTCGGGTTGCCAACTTCGCGGACGGCGTCGACTGTGGTCGGCGTGTCGATGCCGCCCTTGAGCAGCCAGCGCCGGTAAATGTTTTCGACAACGACCGTTGCGTCGTCGACGAGAATGCCGATCGAGAAGATGAGGGCGAACAGCGAGACGCGGTCGATCGTGAATCCGAGCAGCCAGGCGGAGAACACCGTGATCAGGATCACGACCGGAATGACGACGAGAACGACGATGGTCGGACGCAGGCCGAGGAACAGGTAGATGAGGGCGCACACCGCACCGGTGGCGATGAACATCTTGAGCAGAAGCTCGTTGACCTTGTCGTTGGCCGTCTCGCCGTAGTTGCGGGTGATCTCCACGGTGATGTTGTCGGGGATGACCGTGCCCTTCAGGGTCTCGATCTTGCTGATCAGCGCGTTGGCGACGGTGACGCCGTTGGTGCCGGTCTTCTTGGCGATCGCAATCGTGACGGCCGGCGAACCCTCGGTGCTGGGGCGGCTCTTGTCGGCGGCGGGGCCCGAGTAGTACTGCACGAAATCGCGAGCTTCATCACCGCCCTCGATCACCTTGGCAACCTGGCGCACGTAAACCGGAGCGCCGTTCCTGACGCCGACGATCAGGTTCTCGATATCGCGCGCGTGCTGGAGGAAGCGGCCGGTGTAGACCTGGAAGTCCATGCTGCCGGTCTCGACCTTGCCGATGTCCTTGCGCTCGTTGGCGGAGGAGATGGTCTTGGCGAGCTGGCCGATGGAAAGCGAGTAGCCTTTCAAGCGCTCGGGCATGACCTCGACGCGGATGGTCTCCGGACGGCCGCCGACGATGAACGATTGGGCGGTCTCGTCGACCGTCTTGAGGCGCTGCATCACCTCGAGGGATACGAGACGCAAGGCGGCGTCGTCGAGCTGCTTGGACCACAGCGTGAAGGTGACGACGGGAACGTCGTCGATGCCGCGCGGCTTGACCAGCGGCTGGGATACGCCGGGCGGGATCTTGTCGAGGTTGGAGGCGAGCTTGTCATAGAGCTTGACCAGCGAGGGCTCCATCTTCTCGCCGACCTCGAACTGCACGGTGACCATGCCGCCGCCGCGCTGGGAGGCGGAGTAGACGTGCTTGACGCCGTGAATCTCGCTCATCATGCGCTCGAGCGGATCGGTGGCCAGTGAGGCCACCTGCTCGGCGGCGGCGCCCGGGAAGGAGAACATGATGTCCACCATCGGCACCGAAATCTGCGGGTCTTCCTGGCGGGGCGTGATGATCAGGCCCAGGAGACCGAGAAGCAGCAATGCGGCGAGGAAGAGCGGGGTCAGTGGCGAGTGGATGAACATTGCCGTCATGCCACCGGCTATGCCCATGTTCTCCTGGTGGGGAGGTTGCTTGCTCGAAATATCGCCGGTGCTCGACACGGTACACTTCCCCAAGACTCGTACGCTACATTCACCCGACGTGCCCATCCTTGCGACAGGCGGCGTCCCTAGAATTTCATTGTGCAATCAATCCTGCATTGATGCAGGTTGGAAAATGACTTGATTGCTTCAATGAGCAGTTGCGCCCTTTCCGCCGGCCTGCATGGAACGCTGCGGGGGCCCGGTGCCCTCGGCGGCGGTCTGCAGGATGACCTGCTCGCCGCCCTCCAGACCGGACAGGATCGTGACCCTGCCGTCGGGAAGGGTCGAGCCGACGCGTACGACCCGCAGGGTCGGTACGCCGTCCTTCAAGACCATTACGGCTGGAAGGCTGCCGCGCCAGACGATCGCCTCGCGCGGAACCACGGGCAGTGCGGTCGCGTGCGAGGCGGGGTCGGGCAGCATGATCTCGGCGTACATGCCCGGGCCGCCGGGAAGACCGCTCGGAAGATCAAACTTCACCGTGACCGTGTGACGGGAGGCGTCGGCCATCGGGAACACCTGGGAGACGCGCGCCTGCACGGGGATGCCGCGGCCAACATCGATGCGGGCCGGCACGAACTCGCCAATGCGGAGCGCCGACACCAGTCCAACGGGAACCTCGGCCTGAATGCGAAGGTAAGCGACGTAGGCGATCTTCATCAGCGGCTGGCCGGGCTGAACGGTATCGCCCTCCTCGACCATCTTCTTGACGATGACGCCGTCGAACGGAGAGGTGAGGCTGGCGTCGCGGATCTTGGCGTCGAGTTGGTCGATGCTGGCGCGCGCGCCGAGGATCTGCGTGCGGGCATCGTCGACGCCCTTGGCTTGGCCGTAAAGGTCGGCCCAGCGGCGTACTTGGGGATCGTTGCCGCCAGCGTACTGGCCGGTAAACGGCCGCATGAAGCTGTCCATCATGCCTGGCAGGGCCATGCCGGTCGGCTGGCCCGTGCGGGGCGACCACAGCTCGCGCGAATACTGGACGTGCGCGTTGCGGAGCGAAGCTTCGGCGGAGATCAACTGGGCGTTGGCGGCCCTCCGCTTGGCTTGAAGCTCGTCGTCGTTGATCGAGACCATGACATCGCCGGCCTTGGCGGGATCGCCTTCGCGGCCGGCTACCATCTTCACTTGGCCCGGGATCTGGGCGACGAGCGTCACTTCCTTGTAGGGGACGACGGTGCCACCGACGGTGGTCAAGTGGCCAGAGCGGTCGACCGTGACCGGGACCGTGCGGTATTGGGCCTGGGCAACGCCGGTCGCTGCAAGGATTGCGAGCGCTGCGATTGCCGTACGCGACATATACTTGGAATGCATCACACCCTCGCCATTACGCAAAAGCTCTTCATGAAGGGACCAGCCATGGATGGTTCCTTGATCATTGAGACGTAGTCACCGATGACGAATTGCAGTCGAGAAGAAGCGTAGGCCATGCCGAGGCTGACCATGCCGGGTGGCTCCTCCAGCCAGCCCGCCCAAGTCTCCGGGTCGGCGCGCAGGTCCCAATCGAGATGCTCGCCTTCGTACGCCTTGGCATTGATAGCCATGCCATTCTCAACAAACAGAATCCCCCTCGGCGCGGGTTCACCGCAAAATCCGTAGCCGATGTTCGAATCAAAACCGATCTTCCTGAGCGCGCCCGACAAAGCAGGCTCAGCATTCCACGCGTCCCGAAAGCGTGCCATCCATTCAGGAGAAAACAGGCGCATTCCCAGGTCGCTCCTCCCCGCTCGTCGGGGTCTTGACGCCCCATTACCCATACTTTACGCGAATATTCGTGAAGAATGATGCAATGCCTGTGCCAAGGGTTAATATGCTGTAAATGCTATGTTTTCACATACAAGTCGTGTTGCGCAGTTTGCAACGTTATCTTCTCATTCATCTCATTAAAATTTTTTAAAGGGCTGTTCTTGCGAGAAAATTTAAATGTATTGTAAGTGCCAGTGTTGCGCAACGATTCAAGCATTGCAACAATGGTGAAGTATCGGGCGTGGCCGGCGTGAAGCGCCGCACCCTGAAAGGTCATTCTTGCCGGAGGATGGCTCTTGGAGACGCCGAACAGCGAACAGTTGCGCGTGCTGCTGGAGGCGGTCGTGTCCTTCATCGACGAGGGCGTGATCGTCGCCGACCTGGACGGGCGGGTGATCTACCACAATCCGGCGGCTGCGACGCTGTTGGGCGCGGCCGGCAATCAGCCTTTGACTTCGCTGCACGAAGTGCTGGGAATCAGCAGGGACCAGTCGATCGACAAGGCATTGGCCCAGGCTGCGCGCGTCGTGCAGAAGTCCGGCGAACTCACGGATTTCGTGCGCTTCCAGCGGCGTATCACCGTCAACGGGGAGGCGCGGTATCTGGAGCTGCTCAGCTGCCAGACGTGCGAACTCGTCGGACAGACCCGGCTGATGATCCTACGTGATGTTTCGGAGCGCAACCGGCTGGAGATGCTGATCGACCGGTCGCGCGGTGATCTGGTGACCAACGATCGCAAGGTGCTGGCGCTGTTGGAGCGTGTGCACCAGGTGGCGCCATCGAACGCGTCGGTGCTGCTGCAGGGGGAGTCGGGTACCGGCAAGACGCACATTGCCCGGCTCATTCATCGCCTGAGCCGCAGGTCGGAAAAGCCATTCGTGGAGGTCAACTGCGCCGCCATCCCGACGTCGCTGATCGAAAGCGAGCTGTTCGGCCATGTCAAAGGCGCCTTCACAGGTGCGATGCGCGATCGACCCGGCAGGTTCCAGGCTGCACACAAGGGCACATTGTTTCTGGACGAGATCGCCGAGATTCCGATGCACCTGCAGGCCAAGCTCTTGCGCGTGCTGCAGGACCAGGAGTTTGAGCCAGTCGGGTCCGACAAGACTGTTCGCGTCGACATCCGCATCATCACTGCGTCCAACCGTGACCTCAGGGAGATGGTGGATGAAGGCACCTTCCGGGCGGACCTCTACTACCGTCTGGCGGTTTTCACGCTCAATGTTCCGCCGATCCGCGAGCGGCGGGGCGACATCCCGCTCTTGTTGAAGCACTTCTGCGAGAACCTGGAGGCACGCGGGTATCCGGCAGGCGTGTCGTGCAGCAACGAGGCGATGCAGATCCTGATGAACTACCACTGGCCGGGAAATGTGCGCGAACTGGAAAACGCCGTCGAGCACGCCATCATTTGTGCCGTCGATGGCACGGTGAGGACGGAGAGCCTGCCGGAGCAGATCCGGGCCAGTGTGCACGCGCAGTCGATGTGGTCTGCGGTCGAGGCGGCCGGTTCGCACGCATCCGCACATCGCGACGAGCGAGCTGCAGCCGAGGACGATCAGGCGCGGCGCGATATCGAGCAGGCGCTGGTACAATCGAACGGCAACCGGTCAGCGGCGGCAAAGCTGCTCGGTGTGGATCGGACGACGCTGTGGCGGCGCATGCAGCGGCTGCAGATCCTAACCCCATCACATGGCTGAGGCCGGCGGCTTTCAAGAGTCATGATTTCCGGAAGCGGATCCCGCGCACGAAAAAAGAAGCCACACATTGCTGTGTGGCTTCCAAGTTTGCGTCGCAGATGGAGGAATGCGCCGCGGAAATGACCTTTGCTGTTGCGTGCGCTTTGCGTTGGTGCGAGAGGCACGATTGATCGATGTTCCCCACTATTGCGTGGGAGCTGCGGCCACGCGTGCTGCCAGGATGTCGGCGAGCAGCAAGCCATCGTCGGTGCGCAGGCCATGATCTCCTGGCGACACGAACCGCTCAGCGCGGCCGGTGAGGGCAGGCACAACGTTCATGTCCTGGCTCCAGCCCGACACGACGCTGTCACCAGCGTAGGGCGCGCGGATGTTTTGCGTGCGGATGACGGAGACATATCGAGCGCTCGGGTGTGGCTGCCGGTTGAGCCAGCCGAGCATCGAGTAAGGTGAATCCCGCCACAGGTCGCGATAGAGGATCTGCGAGCGGTTGATGGTGTTGAGGCCGACGAACGGTGCCACCCAGGACAGCGGCGAGTTGGCTATGGCAGAGCCAAACTCCGCGGCCGAGGTTCCCAGGTGCGGCGCGGCGATGGTGACCAGTGTCGAGGTCCGCGTGTTGGGGTTGGTCACCATCTCGAAGCGGGCGACGACGCCGCCGGCGGAATGGGCGGCCACGACGATCTTTTCGCTAGGATGGCGACGGGCGATCTCAGAGATATTGGCGGACAGGACCTGGGCCTGAAGCGCAATTGGTGCTTCGGTTGGCAGGTCGAGCGTGTAGAGGCGATTGGGGGCGTTGGGTTCTGGCAGCGTCGAGACGATGCCGCCCATCGGACCCAGGTGCAAATGGCCGGCGTCGGGCCAGCCGCGCTCATGCAGGATGGGAACGATACCGCTGACGCGCCAGCTGCCAGCAGATCCGAGATAGCCTTGAACCAGCAGGAGTGACTCGGCCTGCGCGTCTGCCGCCGGCTGCAGCGCCAGGGACGAGGCCAGAGTCGCGGCGGCGAGAACGGAGGTGCGGATATGCTTTGATGTGCGGGTGCGCCCGGAGCGCAGCGGATCAAGCAACACTTGCATTATCGACATCGGAACACCTCGTGGTCGCCACGTCACTTCATATTCGCAAGCACGAATATAATGCCCCTTGATTGGCGCGCTGGCGAGTCGGAAGCGGTCGATGCGACGATTTGTCGAAAGATTGGACACATCGAGTAGCGAGCTGTGCTGGTGATTTTGCCGTGCACAATCAGTGTCGGCTCGGAGCATGAATTGGACGGCCACCATGCGATGAAATTGAAGTGGCTAGCGCTTCGAAGCTCAGATTGCGGGCGCTGTGTTGCGGCGCGAAATTTCACCAATTGTGGCGGAAATTGCGCCGTTCGCGGCAGCTTTGGTGCGGTTCGCGGCCTAAGGAATCACGTTCATTCGAATACGGGAATGTGTTAACCAAACCTGCCCATGCCAGATGCGGCAGGGCGGGTCATCGCCGTGGCGGACAGCCAATGTCGCGGTCGATGTTTCGGTTAGGCCATCCGGCGACGCGCGATCGTGCCGGAGTATCAGGGAGTATCGTCATGAAGAAGGCTATCGCTGCGGTTGTCGGTCTCGCGGCTCTTGGTCTGTCGACCTCTGCCATCGCCAATCCGATGGTTGGCAAGTGGAAGTGGGAAGGCTTCACGATCGAGTGCAAGGAAGGCGGCGCGAACGGCATGTCGTGCATAGTCGCCGATGGACCCAAGAACAAGGGCATGGAGATGGTGAAGTCGAAGCTCGAGCCGAAGGACGGCGCGTTCGTCGGCCAGATCGCTCATCCGATGACGGGCGAGACCTACAATGCGAAGATGAAGGCGGAAGGTGCCGATGCTTTCAAGATGGATGGCTGCACCGCTGCTGGCGCATGCGCATCTGGCACGTTCACGCGCGTGAAGTAAGGCTCGAGGCCGTCTTCGCCGCCGATCTTCAGCGGTGAACCCGACAAATTCGAAGGCGCTGGATCAAACATCCGGCGCCTTCTTTTTAGGAATGATGTGACGTGCCGTGCGAGTGGTGCGACAGAACAGGTCGCGCCGGATGCGACGGGCCGCTCCATGATACTTGGCAATGCAGATCGCGAAGCTCTTTGAACTGCCGGCCCTAACTCACGCCTCGCGCCTGTCCGTTTGCGTTTTCGGTTTGCGATCGGGAGCCTCGGATACGACGAGAATTTTTGTTCTCGCGCGGCGTTGGGAATTCGGTTTCTTCTCCCCCTGGGAGAGGGTCAGGGCGAGGGGTGAAAACTCAAACGATCGTGATGCCGCGCGCGCCTTTACCCGGCGCGGAGTCAATGGTTTCAGCCACATCTCGACGCTCTGGCCGCGCCGGCCTCTCCCCCGTGGGGAGAGGCGAAACGTCGCCCGATCGGTGCCTCATTGCGAACCGGACAGGCGTGCTCACGCCTCGCGCGTGCGGCCACCGAAGAAGCCGAGTACCAGCGCTGCGGCAAGGAACCCGGCGCCGATATACCAGAACGGAACGATATTGAATTCCATCTTGCTGAAGTCGCCGAAGTTGATCCCAGGGGCCGCGCCCAGGAAGTAACCGGCAACCTGGCAGCCGAAAAAGAAGATCGCAAATCCAAGCGCGATGCGTCCGGCCAGCAGCACCCAGCCACCCGTGTTGGCGCGGAAGATGACGTGAAGGATCAGCATCAGCACGCCGAGTGCAGCGGCTACCACGCCGATCCACATGAGCGGCTTCATGTAGGGCATCATTGCTGCCATCATATTGATCATGAAGTCCTTCATGCGCGTGTCCTCCCGGTGGACGATGTTTGTTTGCTTGCGGCCCTGATGTGGCGCGGCCCGACTTGGCGATTGGGCGGCGCTAGCGTGTCCAAAGCCGAGGCGAGGCTCAATCAAAAAATGCGATTGCGTGAATATGCCGCTCGATGAGCCGTAGGCGCCCAGCTTGCTGCGCTGCAAAAGTTCGCGTCCGGTCGCGCCCCGTGTTTCGTGGAGTTCACTGTTTTGGTTGCACTTAAATGGTGATATTCGCATCATCACACGGCAAACCGGTGCAGGCCTGCGCTGGACCACAAAAACGTTCAGGGAAACGCCAATGTTCGCTTTTCTTCGCAATGTCCTCGCGCTGGTCGGACTCGTCGCGATTCTCGGCGGCGGCTACATGTATGCCAAGCACCGTGGCGATTTCGACAAGTTCGCGGATTTCGATCCCAAGGCCGTCGATACCTACAAGGAGATGATCGACAAGCTTATAGCGACCGGCAATCCGGCCGAGGCGACGGTGTGGAAGGCCAAGGTCAAAGAGGGCTTGACGTTCGAAGAAGTCGACCAGTCGATCAAATCGGTGGCGAACGAGCTCAACATCAAGGGCGTCGGCGAACTGCCGCTGGGCGACCAGGTAACCGCAATGCAGGGCAAGCCGTGGCGCAAGCTCAAGATCTATCTGTACTGCAATCCGCTCACCGCAGCAAAGATGATCGATTTCTCGGATGCGTATTCGGCCTACCTGCCGTGCCGCGTGACGCTGATGGAAGACAAGACCGGCAAGCTGTGGCTCTACACGCTCAACATGGACATGATGATCCATGGAGGAAAGCCGCTGCCGCAGGACCTCAAGGACGAGGCGATCGGCGTCAAGAAGATCATGCTCGGTATCCTGGAGCGCGGGTCGAAGGGTGACTTCTAGATCAGGTCCAGGACTTCACCGAATCATCACTCCATGACCGGACTTGATCCGGCCATCCAGGACTTATGCATCTAGTGCCGTGTTTCCGGATGGCTGGATCATGTCCGGCCATGATGTAACGGGGCAAAGCGCTTCCGCGCAACGCCGATGCGCTAAAGCATGCCTGGCTGAAGTGTGAGCGGTAGAGCCGTGAAAAACATGCTCAAATGAAGAACGTAGATCGCGTTCGCGATTCTATTTGAAGCGAACGGGCTCTAGCGAGTTGGCGCGATGCTGGTCGCGATCTTGGTTGAGGTGCCACAAGCGTCGCTTTGACGTCGCGTCGCGCCACGGCCTTGTGGACTCAGACAGCCTGGCGATCGAGGGCGTGGGCCTCGGTGGACTTCGGCGTGAGGAAATCGACGATCGAGCTGATCGCCAGGTGGCGCTGCTTGTCGAGCAGCACGACGTGGTAGCTGTCCGGAATGATACGCAGCTCGGTCGGCCCCTTGATCTTGCGTGCGGCGATCTCGGCATTGCCGAGCGAACTCACATCGTCCTCACGCGGGTGCACGATGAGGGTACGCGCGCTGACCTCGGACAATTTCCGGTGCGCGGCGCGGGCCAGCCGATTGAACTCGAGCATCTTGACGCCGCTGATGTCGAAGATGCGCTCCTCGGGCTTGTGCGTGCGCTCGAGCGCGCGCAGGACGATGACGCGAATGCGCTCGTCCTTGAGCCCGAAAGGTTCACGCTCCTTGAATGTGAAGAGGCGAGCGAACCAGCGCTGCGTGACCAGCTTGAACAGGTTGAATGTCCAAGGCACAGCCCAGCCATCGCCGTTGAACGTCGGCGAGATCATGACCAACTCGCCGAACTTGTTGCGGCGGCTTAGGGACATGAGGGTGCCAAGCAATGCGCCGCCGCAGAAGCCGCAGACGTGAACCGTGTCACACTTGGCAGCGAGCGCATCGAAATGCTCTTCGGCTGTTTTCAGCCAGTCTTGCCATCTGGATTGGCTGTCGAGGTCGGTGCCGCAGGCAAGCCCCTCAACCGTGGGCGCGCTGATCTGATAGCCGCGGCTGCGCAGCGCCATCGTCAAAGGATAGAGTTCGGCGGGACTTCCCCCCAACCCGTGCAGCAACAGCACGCCGGTGCGCGCCAGGCTGTTGGAGGAGGGACGCGAACTGGTGTGATGAATGGATTGAGTCTGGGTCCGCTGGGCGAATTGCATGCGCTTTACCGGATACTGATACGCTACTGGACTGCTCGTGAACTACTCGTGACGTGATGCCTTGCGTTTGATTCAGCCTGCTTCGAGACGATGACCGATCTGGGTTGAGGCGCTGATCCAGCGTGAATCAGTGCGAAGATCCGATCGAGAGTGCGTTTCGTAAACGGGCTGGAAACCTCGCGCTAGTTGGGTCGAATAAATGCGGCAAACAAGCCCTGTAGTCCAGGAGGGTTAAACAGGCCCGCTCAGAAATCAATTCAATCTTGGGCACACATTCATGCGTTAATCTGTCGACGGATTGTTAAGCCTATTGGCGCACCCGCGTGGTGTTTGGATAGATGTGGAGGTTGCGTGGCGAATTGCAGCCCGGCTCCGGCACGCGTGAGAAAAAGCACCACCTTTCAAACGATTGATTGTCGACCGTGGACGGATGCTCAGGTTGCCTTATGGCGTCTCTTGCCTGTCGGTCGGGCGCTTTTGCAGCGGTGCGGAGGCGCAAAAGGAAAGGGCGTCGAAGTGTGTTCAATCCAACACTGGGAGTGATGCGACTCTTTCGGAGGTGGGCGCAAATGACGCGGTGCAAAATGGCCGTTTGAGCGTGTGTTCGACTTTCGCATCGTGCGGGCGGCGGCGTTGGCCAAAGTCAGATCGAGATTGGCCTCTCGCAATGCGCGGCTCGCAATTACAGATCGATGTCAATTGGAGGGTCAAAGGCGGTTTGGCGAGGAGGCTCATCGACCTTGATTTGTCGATCTTCTCCCGTGCACGTCGGCGCACCGACTTGAGAAAATCACTTCGATGCATTCCCGCGATACTTCGGACAGACCAGCTGCCCTCAAGCCGGCATTGCGCGCGCGCTGATGGGGCCCGCAATGGGCGAGTAATGTCGGGTGCGGCTGGCACGACGGCTTGGGTCGAGCGTGCGGGCAGGGCTGGCGGGTGCGGTCGCAGATCCGAGCGCGTGCAACATGCGCGACGCCACTACCACTACATGCGGAACGCTGCGACCTTGCATCGCTGCTCGCCGAGCTTGTCGATGCCGAGACGGATCTCGTCGCCAACCTGCAGCCACTTGGGCTCCTTCATGCCGAGCGCGACGCCGGGCGGGGTGCCGGTGGTGACAACGTCGCCTGCTTCCAGCACCATGAAGCGCGTCAGGTAGGACAGGATATAGGGGATCTTGAAGATCATGGTGGAGGTGTTGCCGGTCTGGCGGCGCTCGCCATTGACGTCGAGCCACATGGCGAGCTTGTCGACGTCGCCGACCTCGTCGGGCGTCACCAGCCATGGACCGAGCGGGCCGAATGTCTCGGCCGCCTTGCCCTTTACCCATTGGCCGGAGCGCTCAGTCTGGAAGTGTCGCTCGGAGACGTCGTTGCAGCACAGGTAGCCGGCGATGTAGTCGATGGCGTTCTTCTCCTCGACATAGCGGGCGCGCTTCGACAGCACGAATGCGATCTCGACCTCGTAGTCGAGCTTTTCGGCATCACGCGGCATCATGATGTCGTCGTTGGGACCGACGATACAATTGCCGATCTTGTTGAATATGACCGGCTCGCGCGGAATGCGCAGGCCCGCCTCGGCAGCGTGATCGGCGAAATTGAGGCCGATGGCCATGAAGTTGCGGACGTTGGCAACAGGGGCTGCGAGTCTGGATCCCGGCTGGGCGGTGGGCAGCGTTGCGGGATCGATGGCCTTGAGGCGTGCCAATGTGTCTGCACCGAGTGTGCGGCCGTCGATGTCGGCAATGTGAGCTGACAGATCGCGGATCGCACCGGTGGCGTCGACAAGTCCAGGCTTTTCCGCACCATAGGTTCCGAAACGCACGAGCTTCATGACGTCAATTCCTCCCGATCCTGCTTGTTCTTGTCGTGGGCTTCAGTGACAACGGCTGTCGGCGCAGTCCGGCTCGACGTTATAGCGTGCTGGAGGCGGACTGCGTATCCCGTGATCCCAGGCGTGGTTTTCAGCGCGGTGACGAACGGCCTATTTCCGGTCCGTATTCGGCGCGCTCCGGCCGATGCGACTCGTGTTGGAATTACGTCGATGAATTGCGGTCAGCGCTCAATGCGCGGCATCGGCACGCTCATCGCTTTTTTGGGAAAGCTGCACAGAGGCGTCCGGCATGGACAGCGAGGAGATGGCTCCGCGGGTAGGATTCGAACCTACGACCAACCGGTTAACAGCCGGTTGCTCTACCGCTGAGCTACCGCGGAACAGTCCATCTCGCTTCGGAAAGCGCCCGCCCTATAGCAGACGATAGCGGGCCGGGCAAAGACCTTTAGCGCAATTCGATCGCTTGATCCACCGAGGCTGCCGGGCATTCTCGTGGCGCGACTTCTCGGTCGCCTTGGGCCGTGTGCCGGCGAGCGGGGTGCGCGGCTCGGCATCAAACCAAAGGAGTTGTGCGCGACTTGGCCAGCCCGGACGGCGCGGAACAGGCGCGCCGCGGCTTGGGCAACTGAACAGGGCGATCTGGAAAAGTTGGAGGCCACGCCCGGAATCGAACCGGGGTATACGGATTTGCAGTCCGCTGCGTCACCACTCCGCCACGTGGCCCACCATTGCGCCGCCCTGCGTGGTGAGCAGGGCCGCGGGCACATACCGGCCGGCGTCGAAAGCGACCAAGTGCGCCAAAGCGATGCTCGCGAGCGGCGCGACGTCGACGCCCCTTGGGGCCGGCGGTGCCGGCTCGCGAAAGAGGCTCCGCTTAGCATAGGCGCCGTGCCTTCGACAAGCGTCGAGGGCAGCTGCGGGCCGGGGTCTTGAGGCGGTTGGGAGGTCGGTGGCATTCCGCCGATCGGCGATATGGAATCCAGGCCGGGCATTGAGTATTGATCAGCAGCTGGCGTTGGGGCCGGTCGGGGCATTGCGCCCTTGGCGTCCTGCGCGCGGCATTTTGGTGGACACGGGGCGCTGGGGAAATAAGCTGCTCGAACGCGGCGGCGGTGCGTGCATCCGTCCCCTACCGGAACGACATGAGGATGACATGGCTGACGTCGCACTACAGCGCAAGAACATGGTCGAATCGCAGATTCGCCCGAACGACGTCACCGATCGGCGAATTCTCAATGCGATGCTTGCTGTTCCGCGCGAGGCGTTCGTGCCGACGGCGCTCAAGCCTTTGGCCTACATGGACGAAGCGCTGACCCTGGCGAAGGCAGGGGCCGGCAATGCCGCCCGCGGCATGGCCGCTCCTCGTGCGCTAGCGAAGCTGTTGCAGCTGGCAGAAATATCGGCCGGCGACGTCGTGCTCGATATCGGTGCCATGACCGGCTATTCGGCGGCGGTCATCGCGCGGCTGGCGCAGACCGTGGTGGCTCTGGAATCCGATCCTGGCATGGCGGAAACCGCCAGCAAGACGCTCGAGCAGCTCGGCGTGGACAATTCGGTCGTCGTCACTGGTGATTTGGAAGTCGGATATCCGGCAGAGGGCCCTTACGACGCCATTGTGATCGAAGGCAGCGTCGGCCAGGTGCCGCCCGCATTGCTCGACCAGTTGAAAGATGGCGGTCGACTGGTGGCGATCGAGCAGGGGCTGCCCTCTCACGCCGTTGTCTGGCGCAGGGCTGGACGCGGCTTTGATCGACGTCAGGCCGTCGAGGTGGCGGCGCCGGCCGTGCCAGGCTTCGAGAAGAAGAAAGAGTTCGTGTTCTAATATTTCCCCGCTCCAGCACTTGGTACCCAAGCGTTACAGTCGGATTCCCAGCCACTCTTTTTGATCGTGTTCCGGATTTTCGAACGCTTGGTGAGCTGCGCTCGGATCCAAGCTGTCGATCTAGAAGAATTCCTGTTGGGCTGGTTCGGCTATTTCGAAGTCTTGGGTTGCGATTCGAAATCTGTGTCGCTTGGCAACCGCGTGGCGAACATGGCTGCAAAATTGGTTGCAAGTTCAGGGGCCTTATCCACATTTGAAGACTATTATGGATGACGTCCAAATTGGCTTGCTCTACCGGTCACACCTTTGGACGCGATTCGAAATGTCACGTCGCAGCAACATCCTGCAACAATGTTGGATTCGTTCGGGAAATTGAACTTGTAGCGCTTCAGAGCCTAAATGGAACAGCAGTCCGGACACCTGTTTTCAATGTGTTAATGGCGCAACGCAGCGGGAGCGTTGGCAATTCGAGTGTGGCCTTGCGCTTTCCGCAGGCACGCAAAGCTGATCTAACCTGAAGAAGCTGCTCATAGTCGCGTGCAGTGGAGGGCACACGCTCAACGTCGGGCCATGCGATCAGGTTGTTGACGCTGTTTTGCGCCGCAAGAGTGGGCCCTTAAGGGCGTTGTCGGCAGCAAGGGTTTTCCCGCGTTACTTGTAGTCATTGTGAGCGGCAAGCGTGTTTCACAAGGCGGTCCGCACCACGGTTGCGACCGTCAGGCGAAACCTCGAACGGGTTTGATACGTGAAAAGACCAGCCGTCAGCCAGACAGTGCGAGCCAATCGTGGCCGGATGAGCATGGCTGTGCTTTCCGCATTCGCAGCTGTGACTGCGGGCTCGCTCGAGTGCTCAGCTGAGACGCTGCGCCAGGCCCTGTCATCGGCCTACAAGTACAACCCGCGGATCGACGCCGAACGCGCCCGATTGCGGGCCACCGACGAGGAAGTGGCACGCGCGAACTCCGGCTACAGGCCACGCGCATCCCTCAACGCGGACGCCGGCGTGCAGCACACCGAAACACGCCCTTCGTCGCCATCGAATGGCACGGTCAGGCCGCGCGGATATGCGGTCAACCTGACGCAGAACTTGTTCAACGGCTTCCAGACGACCAATGCGGTCAACGAAGCGGAGGCTGGTGTCCGTGCCGGTCGCGAAACTTTGCGCGACGTCGAGCGCGCGGTTCTGCTCGAAGCCGTTACTGCCTACATGGATGTGGTCCGTGATCAGGCCGTCGTCCGCCTGCAGGAGAACAACGTCAAGGTGCTGACGCGCGAACTCAAGGCAACGAAGGACCGATTTGCCGTGGGTGAAGTGACGCGTACCGATGTCGCACAAGCGGAGGCCCGACGGGCCGGTGCGGTTTCCGCGCTCGATGCCGCGCAGGCAAACCTGAAGAGTTCACGCGCGTCCTACGAGCGGGTCGTCGGGCATCCACCCAGCAACGTCGCCGATCCTGGCTCGCCTGACAAGAACCTGCCCAAGTCCATCACCGAATCGCAGTCGATCGCCGAGCAGGAGAATGCGCTGATCGTGGCGGCGCTCTATCGCGAGCAGGCCGCACGATTCACGGTGGAGCGAATTCGCGGCGAGTTGCTGCCGTCAGCGCAACTCGAAGCGGAGTGGAGCGAGCGCTTCGACCAGAGCAAGGGCCTCAATGAATCCGAACAGGCCTCCGTGACCGGACGCGTGTCGATACCGATCTACGAGGGCGGCGAGGTGGCAGCGCGCGTGCGGCAGGCCAAGCATACGCATGTTTCGCGCCTGCAGGAGGTCGAGCAGGTGCGCACCGAAGTGAAGGCTGCGACGATCGCGGCGTGGTCGCGGCTTGAGGCAGCCCGTGCGCAAGTGCAGTCCGACCGTCTGCAGGTGCAGGCCAACCAGACCGCTCTCACGGGTGTTCGGGAAGAGGAAAAGGTCGGTCAGCGTACGCTGCTCGATGTGCTCAATGCCGAGCAGGAACTGCTTAATGCGCAAGTGCAGCTGGTGACGGACGAGCGCAATCTGGTCGTTGCCGGCTATACGCTGCTGTCGGCGGTCGGCAGGCTCGATGCGGCGCAGCTGACTGTGACGGACAAAGTCTATGATCCAGAGGTGCATTACAAAGAGGTGCGCCGCCAGTGGTATGGCCTTTCGATTACGCACGAAGATGGCCGCCGCGAGCACCTCGACACTTGGGACGCTCGCGTCGAGAAGCCGATGAAGTAGTGCGCTGCAGTCGACTGCAGGGGGCAAGCAAGGTTCAGGAAGGGGCATCCGCGCGGCGCCCCTTTTTTTTGGGTCTTTGTTTGGATCCGCGCGCAGCGCACGGAAGCTCGTTGCTCTTTGTACGCATTCGCATTGCTGCGAATGCGTTCGTCTCGCGCGTGAAAATGTTCGATGAACTTGTCGGGATTCGAATCCGCGTGCGGAGAGTTTGTCGCGCGCGAAAGTTTGGCGTGTTGCCTAAAGTTTGCCGCGTAGCGACTCTAAGAAATCCATGTGTGCTGGCGGACGTACGGACCACGTTTGCATTGATACTTTCCGAACTATTAGGTGGTCCCATTTTGGGGTGCGTAACGCGATCTCGCTCGCAGCGGAGAATATGCTGCGGGCATTTGCATTCAAGTCGCCTGGGGAGGCGGTTCAATGCAACTGCGTCAAGGGGACGTTGGTTCCCGAAGGATCCCGCGAGGTAGCGTATATGAGTAGTCTGCCTAAGAATGGCGAGCATTCCATTGAGGAAATTCTCGCTTCGATCCGCCGTCAGGCTGCAAGGCAACCGTTCGCGCCGACTGGCGCCGGCCGCGCGAGTTCGCACAATTACGACTACGGTGGAGGTGGCCAGCAATCGGCGCAGGCGGCGCAGGCGGCGCAATCCGTCTACATGGGACCGGCGCCGCAATCCGTTCCGGCCAACCCGGTGCACGGGATGCGTCATGAGCATGCCGTTCAACCTGAAGTGACCAATTCGGATGTGCGCGGCAGCGTGGCAAACGACGACGACCTGCCGACAGTCATAAAGCGCGCATTTCATCCCGAACCGGCTGGCGTGAACGGTTTGCGGCGCCTCGCCACCACGCGACTTGGCGATGCTTTGCGCTTTGTTGGCAATCCGGCCGGGATGTTCGATGCGCGCTCGGAGCGAGGGGCGGCTCCGGCACAACAGCATGAAGCGCCAGTGGCAACGCCCAACCCAATAGCCTCGCCATCGGATGAGCCCGAAGTGAAACGGGAGATGGTGTCTTTCATGGATACCCGTTTCAAGTCGATGTCCATGTCAAGCACGCCCGCTCCTGCGGCTCAACCGAGTTCGGAGCAGCCAACGGCTCACTCCAGCGCTCCGGCTGGTGAGGGTGCCGGGCTGGTGGGGTTGCTGTCGCAGGTCGGAGGAGACGGCCAAGCGGGTATGGCACAATTGCTACGCCCGATGCTCAAGGAATGGCTGTCGGAAAACATGCCGCGTATCGTCGAAAAGGCACTGCACATGGAGCTCGCGGAAAAGGCCGGTGGGACTAGGCGCAACGGCAAGGGGTGAAAGTAACAGCTTAGCCGCGGATAAGCGGTAATTGTGCTCCAAGTCACAATAAGTGCCGTGAACAATGTGCGGGCCCGATTGATAGGCTGTTCTCTACGGTGTACGAGCATTGGGACTGGTGGCTCATCTCTGCGGCACCAGGAACGGAGTCTGGCGCGGGCGGCGACGTAGGATATCCCTGAACGGGGCCGTTGATTTTGGTCAGGGCAATGTCCCAGCGGTAAGCGCACCACTCATGTATGAACACTGCTCGATGCCATTTCGGGATCCGGGTGAGGTTCTGGCTGCTATCGGGTGTGCTGCGGGGTGAGCCGCAGGAGACGCGGAGTTGGTGCTATGGTCGGGAACGGCCAGATGCAGGTCGGTAGAGGAATGTGTCTCCGATCGGGGCAGTTGGGGGATAAGTAGTCATGTCGCGACCGCAATCGTCCGCGGATCCTTCGATGGAAGAGATCCTAGCCAACATCCGCAAAATCATCTCGGAGGAGCCGGCACCGGGCAGTGCGCCGCCAGTCCCGGCCGACCGCAGCGCGACCTTCATGGGCCTGCGCCGCGAGGCGACAGCGCAGGCAAAACCGGCGGAGACGCCAAAGCCGGCACAGGCTGGCATTGCCGGTTCGTAGCAACCTCCGTTCGGGTCTCCCGAGCCGAAGGGTGGCAAGGGCATGTTTGGCAGCACGGGACCGGCACCTGCTGCCGGCAAGTCAGCACCGGCAGCCCAACCCCGCCCCGAGGCCGCGAAGCCGGCGCCTGCACAATCGCAGCCTGCTCCAGCGGCGCCGCTGACACGTGCACCGATGACTTTCGACCGTCACGAGGACCAGTTGTTCGGGCGGCTGGCCGAAGCGCTGCGCGGTGTTCCTGCCTCCGCCAAGAACAGCGGCAAAGCAGCTGCATCAGGAGACGTGCGGCGCCGCGAGCCGTCCAGTGTGCCCAAACGCGACTTCGAAGATCTCGACGATCTGCTCGATGATGTTTCGCAGGCGGGGAGTTCGGCAAAGGACGATATTGTTGATGTCGTCTTCGAAGAAGATGTTCGCGGGCCGCAAAATCCGGGAGGCGTCGAGAGTGCTGCGCCCCACATGGTCGCCGCTGCGGGCCGTAATGATGCGACGGTCCCGGACATTGCTGGTGCATTCAACAAGCCGATGATGCCTCGGTCCACACTCCCACCCCAGAACAGTGCCGCCGCAGACAGCGCCAAGGCCGAGCCGGCGAAGCCAGCGGGCGGGGTACAAGCGGCGGGAGGCTCCACCGCGGCGTCAAGCAAGACCGGACAAGCGGTCAAGGATGACCTGCCTGCCGACTTGAGCATCGAGGATCCGGAAGCTTCTGCAGCCGTCAAGTCGGCGCTGGGCGCGCTGGTCGCTGGACTAGCGGCATCATCATCATCGTCCGCTCCGCCATCGTCGACAGCGGCAGCGAAGCCCGCAGGTGCAGCGCCAGCGTTCATGGCTGGTGCCAAGCCGGCCGCGGGTATGGCCGCACAGCGCCCCGTAGCGGACGTGAAAGCTGCCGCAGTGGGCCAGGCCGCGGCTCAGCGTCCACCCGAGCCCGTCAAGGCTGCGGGCCCTGCAAATCCAGCAGCGGGCAAATTGGAGCCGAAGGTCAAGCCGAACGAGCCCGCAAAGGTTGCGGCGAACCCGCAGCGGATGAGTGCAGGGCCAGACTCGGCGGTGGCAAAGCCGAAGGTGGCGGTCGCGGACGTGAAATTCGCTCTGGGGCTGAGACCGGGCAGCGACGCGGCTACCACAGATGCTTCTGCAAGTGGCTTCGCAGGCGGCGACACAAACACTGGGCGGAGTGCAGCAGTCGGCGACGGTGCCAAGCCGGCAATGAGGGCGGCAGTTTCCCAATCGGTGGGTGCCGGCGGCGAAGTGGTTGCTGGAAGTGCAGCAGCTCCCGCTTCGGATCAGCCGAGTAAAGCGGGCCTGCCTCAGATTTCCGTCGGCGGCACGGGCTTGTCGATACCTCACGCGACCATCTCGGCTTCCGGCGTGCGCACCGTTGAAGACATCGTCGCGGAATTGCTGCGGCCGATGCTGCGGGAATGGCTGGCCGAGAACATGCCGCGCATGGTCGAAAAGGCACTGCGGATCGAGCTGGCCGAGGGGCTCAAGACGGTCAGGCCGAAGCCGGGCGGCAAGCTCAACGAGGGCTGAAGTCGCGTTTCGTCAGTGCGAGCCGTCCGCCCGCGCGTCACGTCTCGTTTGGACGAACGCCGGGGTGCGCCGATGCGTGCGCGGCGCTGGGCTCGGTGCTGATGCGGGATGCTCTTGGCCCGGTTGACAGGCCCTCGGGGCCGCCCTACCACCGCGCTTCGACCCTTTCCAACCGAAAAGCGGAGAAACGCGCCTTTCAGGGTGCAGAATTGAGCCATGCTCGACAAGACCTTCCAGCCGGCAGCCATCGAGCCGCGTGTCAGCGCAGAGTGGGAGAAGGCGGAAGCCTTCAAGTGCGGCAACAAGGAGCGCCTCGCGGCCGGGGCCAAGTCCTACGCGATCGTCATCCCCCCGCCCAATGTGACGGGCTCTCTGCACATGGGGCACGCGCTCAACAATACGCTGCAGGACGTGCTGGCGCGGTTCGAGCGTATGCGCGGCAAGGATGTGCTGTGGCAGCCGGGCACGGATCACGCCGGCATCGCCACGCAGATGGTGGTGGAGCGGAAGCTGGCGGCGGAAAGGAAACCGGGCCGGCGGGACATGGGACGGGATGCGTTCCTGAAGGAAGTGTGGCGCTGGAAGGAGGAGAGCGGCGGCACAATCGTCAACCAGCTGAAGCGGCTCGGCGCGTCGTGCGACTGGTCACGCGAGCGGTTCACCATGGACGAGAGGCTATCGAAGGCGGTGGCCAAGGTGTTCGTCGAACTCTATCGCGCCGGCCTTATCTACAAGGACAAGCGCCTCGTCAACTGGGATCCGAAGTTCCAGACGGCGATCTCGGACCTTGAAGTCGAGCAGCACGAGAAGAAGGGTTCGTTCAAGTGGGCCGACGGTGAGACCGACAAGGAGGGCAACCCGGTCGCGTTCGACGCCGGCGCTCTGGCGAAAGTGCTGGCGCGCGATCCTTCGGGGCATATGTATCACTTCCGCTATCCGCTCACCGCGAAGGTGAAGGGCTTTGGCGCAGATCACATCGTGGTGGCGACGACGCGGCCCGAGACCATGCTGGGCGATACCGGCGTTGCCGTGCACCCCGAGGACGAGCGTTATGCGGCTTTGGTGAAGGCCAAGGCGACGGTGACGCTGCCGCTCGTCGACCGCAAGATCCCGATCGTTGCGGACGAGTACTCCGATCCCGAGAAGGGCACGGGTGCGGTGAAGATCACGCCGGCGCACGACTTCAATGACTTCGAGGTCGGCAAGCGTCAGGGCCTCGCCATGATCAACGTGCTCGATGCACATGGCCGGATTGTATCTAAGCCCGGCGATCAGCAGGAAATGAAGTTCCCTGTTGCGGGCCATCCGAATTTGGTTGCTTCACATCCAAAGGGCTCGACTTACGGTCCAGCTGCGCTTGAACAAATTCCAACTGAATTGCGAGGCATGGACCGGTTTGCAGCGCGACAACGGATCGTTGAATTGATGGCGGAGGCCGGCTTTCTCGCCAAGATCGAGCCGACGGCGCACGCCGTGCCGCATGGCGACCGCAGCCATGTCGTCATCGAGCCGTGGCTGACCGATCAGTGGTACGTCAAGGCCGAGGAACTGGCCAAGCCCGCGCTCGCCGCCGTGCGCGGCGGCAAGACCAAGTTCGTGCCGGAGCGCTTCGCCAACGACTATTACCGCTGGCTCGACAACATCCAGCCGTGGTGCATCTCGCGCCAGCTGTGGTGGGGGCACCAGATCCCGGCGTGGTATGGGCCGGACGGCGAAGTGTTCGTCGCGCATGATGAGGCAGAGGCACAGGCGCTCGCGAAGAAGCACTACGCCACGTCCCCCTCTCCCCTCGGGGGAGAGGGTTGGGGTGAGGGGGCGACGGGCGGACTCAAAGGGCAGCCTCGTACCGCAGCACAAGCTTCTACCCCTCACAAGACTTCCGCCCCTCACAAGACTTCCGCCCCTCACCCTAACCCTTTCCCCATGAAGGATGGGGAGAGGGAATCTGTTGCGCTGAAACGCGACGAGGACGTCCTCGACACGTGGTTCTCGTCCGCGCTGTGGCCGTTCTCGACGCTGGGGTGGCCCGACAAGACGCCCGAATTGAAGCGCTATTATCCGACCACCGTGCTCGTCACCGGCTTCGACATCATCTTCTTTTGGGTCGCCCGCATGATGATGATGGGGCTGCACTTCATGAAGGACGTGCCGTTCGCCGACGTCTACATCCACGGCCTCGTCCGCGACGGGCAGGGCCACAAGATGTCGAAGACGCGCGGCAACGTCATCGATCCGTTGGACATCATCGACGGCATCAGCCTCAAGGACCTCATCGCCAAGCGCACCGCAGGGCTCGACAAGGAGACAGCCAACCGCGTGGAAAAGGAAGTCAAACGCGACTTCCCCGAGGGCATCAAGGCCTATGGCACGGACGCGCTACGCTTCACCATGGCGGCGATGGCGGCGCAGGGCTCGGACGTCAAACTCTCGATCGATCGCGTCGAGGGGTATCGCAACTTCGCGACCAAGCTGTGGAACGCGGCACGGTTCGCGGAGATGAACGAGTGCGTGCGCCAGCGCGATTTCGACCCGCGCGGTATAAAGGAAACGGTCAACCGGTGGATCGCGGGCGAGGTCGAGCGGACCTCGGCGGAGGTGACGGCCGCGCTCGAGGCCTATCGCTTCAACGATGCGGCGTCGGCCGTCTACGAGTTCGTGTGGGGCGTGTTCTGCGACTGGTACCTGGAACTCATCAAGCCGATCCTGTCGGGGGACGATCCGCGGGCGATGGGCGAGACGCGGGCGACGACGGCGTGGGTGCTCGACCAGGTCCTGAAGCTCCTGCATCCGTTCATGCCGTTCATTACCGAAGAGCTTTGGGCGCACATGGTCGAATACGGCGAGGGCCGCGTCAGCCTGCTTGCGCTCAGCCAGTGGCCGCAGCATTCGGAGCTGACCTCGGCGGCGGCGGATGCCGAGATCGGCTGGCTCATAAAACTGGTTTCCGAGGTTCGCTCGGTCCGGAGCGAGATGAACGTGCCGGCCGCGGCCAAGATCCCGCTCGTCATCGTCGGTGGCGACAAGACGGCCGAGAAGCGTGTCGCCACTCACGGCGAAACCTTGAAGCGGCTGGCGCGTCTCGACGATGTGTCCTTCGCCAAGTCAGCGCCCAAGGGCGCGGCAATGATCGTTGCCGGCGAGACGACGGCGGCCTTGCCGCTCGTCGGCATCATCGACATGGATGCGGAGCGCAAGCGACTTGCGCGCGAAATCGAGAAGGCGAACTCCGACACGGCCAAGATGGACGCCAAGCTCGACAACCCGAACTTCATCGAGCGGGCCAAGCCGGAGGCGATCCAGGAGGCGCGCGAGCGCAAGGCGGAGCTGGAGGATATGGTAAAGCGCCTGTCGGCGGCGTTGAAGCGGCTGGAAGGCTGAGGTTTGCGATCAAGGCAGCGCGGCCTGCTTCATCGACGACCAGAGGCCCGACGTCCCGGTGGCTGATGTCGCTACGGCTGCCGGGGTGGTGTCGTCGCGCTTCATCTCGAGATGGACGAGGCGCCATGTTCCCGCCTGCAGCTCCAGGATACCGGCGTAGCGGCGCTGTTCGACTGTCTTGTCGCGCATGTCGAGCACGAAGCGCGTCGGCGACAGAAACTCGGCGCGCGTCACCCGCTTCCAGGTGCGAGCCACACGCTCTTGAAGGCTCAGCGTCTTGCGCTCGTCGGGGAGACCGCGGACCTTTTCGTTGAAAGTCGTGCGATAGGAGAACAGGCGCGACAGGCCGGCTGGCGTCACCATGTTGTCGACCGCCGATGCCACGAGACGGCGACCGGCTGCATTCTTGAAGCGCTGCCAGAGACCGGGGCGAGCGGCGGCATTCGCCGTGGTGGTGGTGGCGGGTGGCGGTTGGGCGCCAAGCGCGTAGTCGGACATCGACGCCGTCAGCGTGCGTTTGACTTGTGGCCAGTCCACCCGCGTTTCCAGGTAGGCGGTATCGCCGTTGCGGATCGCCTCGCGGATCGACCAAGCGGCGACGAAGGGAGAGGCCACATAAATGCAAAGGGCCATGAGGCCGAGCATGAAGACAATGAGCTTGCCGCGCATCAATTCCGTTCCGCCATACGAGCGCATTCGCTTCAAATGGAGTCGCGAACGCGCTCTATCTCCTTCATTTGAGCATGTGCTTCACGCTGAACCGCTACACACTTCAGCTCAACATGCTCAAAGCGTCTGCCAACCCGATCTCTCGACTCCAACCAGCATTCCAAGAGAGTTACGGGGCCGCGCTACTATTCAAGGGCACGATCGTGTTTGCTGCGTGCGTGCCCGTCGCCATCCTTGAATAGCGCGTGTTGCTTGCTGAATTTGGGCTGGCAAACGCCAATTGCAAGGCGGTTGCGAAAGCGATGTCTCTACAAGACGGAAAATGTCCGCCGCCAATCCGTCATGATCTGACGCGGTGAACGTCTGTCACGCTTCAGTCCGGAGCAACCGCGCAGATGGTTTTCAGAGCCTGCCACTCGGATGGCGTGAGGGCTGGCGTGGACGGATAGATCTTCGCGGCGTCGACGCGGTGGATGCGATCCTGGGTCGGCGGGTGGGTTTGCAGGATATCGAACAGGCCGCCGCGCTTCGGTGCGCCCTTGTCGCCGTTGTCTTCCATCTTGTAGACGCGGCGGAAGAATTCACCGAAACCCTTGGCGGAAATTCCGGATTGCTCGAGCAACTCGAGGGCGGCCTCGTCTGCCTCCTGCTCGGCCGTGCGGGTATACGAGAGCTGGGTCAACAGAACGCCAAGGTTGGCCAGTGTGCCGCTGCCGCCTCCCAGCATCAATTCAACGGCGGCCGACATGCCGATGACGCGCACAAATGCCGTTTCGGGGTGAAGCAATTGTGCGTGCCCCATCTCGTGTGCGAGCACGCCGGCGACCTCATCGGGGCTTTGTGCCTTGGCAATGAGCCCGCGCGTCAAAACGATCTTATTTCCCGGCGTGGCGAAGGCGTTGACCAGATCCCATTCGACGACGACGACCTTCAAGGCGGCGGGATCACCCTTCCGCGCCTTCGTCAAGCGGGTGACGAGCGATTGGATGGCGCTGTCGCCGTTGGGCGATGAGCAAGCCTTCCGGTCGTTCGTGATGGATCGCACGGTCTGCTCGCCCAGCGACTTGCGGATGGTTTCGGGCATCAGTTCCGCCAGGGTATGGGCGGGTGAGAAATCGGCCATCGAAATGATGACGGCGACGGCGATGACACCAAGCGTCGACAGCAGCCACGGCAGCGCCGCCCGGCGGCGGGCGGCACGTGTGGTCAAGTGTGGCGCCAGGCGGCCGAGCTCGCGGGCAAACGCCCCGTGCGGGACGAACAGGCTTGCGCCGGGCTGTTGCGAATTGCTGACCAGCGCGTCGATAGCGTGCGAGCTCAGCGGCTCGGCGGTCGAGAGTGTGGCATAGGACCAGACGAACTGGGGGCTGGCTGCGTCCTTGCGTATGACGATCCCATTTGATGACAGGGCAACGCGCACATCCTCGGCCGCGGCGGTCTTGCCGTCGGAAAAGCGGGCGTCGAAGAATGGAGTGGCGGAGGTCTCATAAGGCATCGATGTCGAAGGCTTGCGCCAACCCTTCGCCGCGGCTGATTTGTTGCTGGGCACCGGCCGAAACGGCGGCCAGATCGATGGTGCCGTCGAAATGCATGTTGCGCACCAGATAGCCGGTGGTTCGCGATTGGGTGTATGGCAGCAGCATGCCAAGTGAAAACAGGAAGATGAAGGTGAGCGGTCCGGCGATGCGTTGCGCCACCAGTGCTTTTTGTCCGCTCTGGAGCCCCAAGGGATCGATGCCAGAGCTGGCCAACCCCGCGAACAGCATCGTGCCTAGGAATGCGACGACAGCGGTCGCAAGGATCGCGGTGAGGAACAGCAAGAGATAGTTCGTGAACGAGATCCAAAGCAGCGACCTCGCCTTGACCGTGGAGCGAAGCGTAATGCCGCCGAGATGCGTGTGGGAAGCGAAGTGGCGCATCATGGCGGCGCGGTACCAGGCGGACAGTATCATGTAGAGAAATCCGGCGACGAAGATGCCGCCATAAATCAGTGCTGCGATATATACGATCTCTTCACCCGAGAGGTTTGCACCCATCGAGCCTCCGGTGAAATCGACCATCTGCAGGACAGCGCCGCCGATGATCGCACCAACACCCAGCAAGACCAGTGCGGTCAACAGCCAGAAGACCGCGTAGGACTTGTAGAGCGGGCCGGAGCTGCCGCTGAAATGGAACGGCTGGTCGCCGTAGCGCATGTCGTCGGTGATGATCTTCTGCAACCGGGTCGCACGCCATGGGCTGATCCAGCCCAGCGTGAAAGGCATCAGAAGCAGCGTCCAGAAATAGGTCCAGCCGTAGCGCATGGGTTCGCCGACAAGACCAGCGCGGATGCCGCGCCAGCGCGTCCGGTTGAGGCGGTAGCGCTGGGCCCGGTAGATCGCGATCCCGGTGAGGAAAATGAAGAACGCATAAAGCGAAACCTGAAAGACAGTGATGAACTTTGACTCAGGTCCGAGGAGCGCGACCAGCGCGAAGGACAGCAGCATTACCGGCAGCAGGATGACAGCGAAGATGATGAGGAAACCGGTGAACAGCTCGCCACCGGTTCCAGTGTACTCAAGCGGTTCGCCGTTGATGCGGGTGGAGGACCAAATGCGCTTTCTGACTTCGGTCTTGCCCCAGAAATGATGGATGCCGAGGGTGAGGATGCGCAGGAGAAAATTGTAGATGGAGAGCCAAACGATGCCGACCGGTCTCAGCCAGCTCAACTCTATGGACTGGGCGGCAGACGGGGCCGCTGCTGGGGCAGCATAGTGGTGCTCGAGCATGGGTGCGCCTAATGGGTGCTGGGTCCGGTGGTGCCAATTGGAGTGTTGGAATGGTTCGATAGCAGCAGTTCGCCGCAGAATTTGCGACGGAGCCAGAACCTAGCATGCAACCAAGCCGATGGGCTGCGCCTCGGTCGAGCTTCGGGCGGCTCATTCGATAGGTGAGGTGCCGAATTGTGCGTCTAACGACGATTTTCAGCATTCGGTCCGGATGATCAAGCCCCGTTGAAATGGCTGTTTCAGCCGTGGGTGTGTCCGACTGGCCGCAGAGGCTTGTGAAGCCCGTGAAATTGCGATCATGCCGCCGCTGCGAATCTTGGCAAGCTTGGGCTCGTTCGGAGGCAAACTCGAGGCAATTGTTAACTGTGTCGCCAAAGACACGTGAAATGCAAACGGGTGCCTCGTTTGAGCCACAAAACGGAATCAGGCTCCATTTAGAACAGCGGGCTGCCGATTTGCGGGCGCGCTGCGACAGTCGTGCGGGTCGTCTCGATTGGGCGTTGAGTGCTCCGGCTGCGATGCGCGGGTTTCGGCCCGCCGCTCGGGGGTCGTGGTGGTTGCGTGGCAATGAGCGAAAGAAAGCGCTTTTGACTTCGTTGAGCGAAACGGGGCTGCACCATAGAGTGCGGCCCGCCAGCCAATAGCGAACTGCTTTGGAAGGCGGAAATTCTCGCGCAGCGGAGCCGAAAGGAAAAAGACGAAATGGACGCCAAGCCGTTCGATAAATCGAAGTTGCCAAGCCGCCATGTCACGGTGGGGCCAGCGCGGGCTCCCCACCGCTCCTATTACTATGCGATGGGGCTTACCGAGGAGCAGATCAACCGGCCGTTCGTGGGCGTTGTGTCGTGCTGGAACGAGGCGGCTCCCTGCAACATTTCTCTGATGCGCCAGGCGCAGTCGGTCAAGGTCGGCGTCGACGAGGGCGGTGGCACGCCGCGCGAATTCTGCACCATCACTGTGACCGACGGCATCGCCATGGGGCACCAGGGCATGAAGTCCTCGCTGGTTTCGCGCGAGGTCATCGCCGATTCGATCGAACTCACCATGCGCGGGCACTGCTACGACGCGATGGTGGGCATTGCCGGTTGTGACAAGTCACTGCCCGGCATGATGATGAGCATGCTGCGGCTCAACGTGCCGTCGGTCTTCATGTACGGCGGCTCGATTCTGCCGGGCAGGTTCAAAGGCAAGGACGTGACCGTCGTCGACGTATTCGAGGGCGTCGGGATGCATTCCGCCGGCCGGATGTCGGACGAGGATCTGCACGAGCTGGAATGCGTGGCGTGCCCGTCCGCTGGCTCGTGCGGCGGGCAATTCACCGCCAATACGATGGCTTGCGTGTCGGAGGCGATCGGCCTTGCGCTACCAGGGTCGGCCGGGGCGCCGGCTCCCTACGAGAGCCGCGATGCCTATGCGGCGGCGAGTGGCAAGGCGGTGATGCGACTGCTCGCGGATGGTATCAGGCCGCGTGATATCTGCACTTTGAAGGCGTTCGAGAATGCGGCGACGATCGTCGCGGCGACCGGCGGCTCGACCAACGCCGCGCTGCATCTGCCGGCGATGGCGCATGAGATCGGCCTCAAGTTCGATCTGTTCGATGTTGCGCGGATCTTCAAGCGGACACCCTATATCGCCGACCTAAAGCCCGGCGGGCAGTACGTTGCCAAGGACGTCTATGACATCGGCGGCATTCCGCAAATCATGAAGGCGCTGCTTGAAGGCGGTTTTCTGCATGGTGACTGCATCACAGTGACCGGGCGGACGATGGAGGAGAACCTTCGCAACGTCGTCTTCAATGCGAATCAGAAGGTGGTCTATCCGGTGTCGAATCCGATCACGCCGACGGGCGGGGTGGTCGGGCTTCAAGGAACGCTCGCTCCGGACGGCGCGATCGTAAAAGTTGCCGGCATGAAAAATCTGAAGTTCCGCGGCCCGGCTCGCTGCTTCGATTGCGAGGAGGATGCGTTCAAGGCGGTCGAGGCGAAACAATACAAGGACGGCGACGTCATCGTGATTCGCTACGAGGGCCCCAAAGGCGGTCCGGGTATGCGCGAGATGCTTTCGACGACTGCGGCGCTTTATGGGCAAGGTGCAGGCGACAAGGTGGCGCTCATCACCGACGGGCGATTCTCCGGTGCCACGCGTGGTTTCTGCATTGGTCACGTCGGCCCGGAAGCGGCTGTCGGAGGCCCGATCGGGCTTTTGAAAGACGGCGACATAATCGCCATTGATGCTGAAAATGGCACACTCGACGTAGAAATCGACGTGAGCGAATTGGATCGCCGCAAAAAGGACTGGAAGGCCCCAAATAATCCCTATCAAAGCGGTGCCCTGCGAAAATATGCCGATCAGGTTGGTTCGGCTCGCGAGGGCGCTGTGACTCATGCCGGCGGAAAGGCGGAAGTCATCTGCTATGCGGATATCTAGGCAGGCACTTGGTCTAGCTATTTCTCTGCTGTTGACGGCTCCGGCCTATGCCGGGGCCGGCAGCTCGCAGCAATTCCGCTCGGCAGACGATGCACTGCAACAGGGTATCGGTGCCTTCGCTGGCGGCTACTACGAGATGGCGATTCCTGCGCTGGAGGTTGCCGCCGGCAAGAACCTGTTCCTGGCCCGCTATTATCTGGCGCGCATCTATTCCGACAATCAGAGTGCGCATACCGACCACGCCAAGGCGTATTTTCTGTATCAGCAACTCGCCAACGATTATGCCGACGTCGATCCCGACGACGACCGCCGGGCGCCGTTCGTGGCCAAGGCGCTGACGGCGCTTGCGGGCTATGTGAAGCGCGGGCTGCCGGAGCTTGGTCTGAAGGCCAATCCGGAGCGCGCCGGCGAGTACCTGCATCACGCGGCGATCTTCTTCAACGACGAGGACGCGCAGTTCGAACTTGCCAAGCTGCAGTTGCGGGGCGAAGGCGTGCAGAGTGACGTGGCGCGCGGCAAGCACTGGCTGTCGACGCTGTCGCAGAAGGGACACGCGGGGGCGCAGGCGTTCCTGGCCGATCTCTACTGGCGCGGCATGTTCATGGACAAGGATCCGGTGCGCGCGCTGGCGCTGATCTCGGTGGCGGTGAAGAACGCGCCGGGCTCGGAGCGCGTGTGGATCGAGGACACCTACCAGAACATCTATTGCGGCGCCTCCAAGGGTGTTCGCAAGGAAGTCGGTGGCATGGTTGCCGAATGGGACAGCCGCTATGGCCGGCGTCCGAGCGCGGAGACGCAGGCTGGAGGCATCGACGTGCTCTCGCCGAAGGCCACGCGCACTTGCGAGGATGGCGAGCTGGTGCCGCTCGACTTCGGACCGTCGACCGATCCGATCGTGCCCGACAAGAGCAAGCCCATCATTGCCGACGACAGCAAGCGGCAGGATTCGCCCACACGCGAAGCTGGGGCCTCCGCAGCCGGCCTGCTCGACAGCGACTTGCTCGGGCGCGGTGGCGGCAGCGTGCGCGATGTGAAGCCCGATCCGCGCGACGTGCGCAGTATCGATGTGCCTGACACCAAGGCACCCGACCGGAAGGGGTCGAGCCGCTGAGCTGCAGGAGTTGCTGCGACGGCTGGGCTGAGAACTTCGAAAATTCAAAGCTGAATTGAAGCGGCGATTTGGCTTTCGCGGGCGATGCCGGTGCTGCCGCGATTAGCAAGACTCAACGCCGCGCGATGCAGCACGTCGCGCGGCGTCTGTATTTAGGGGATTGCGAGTGAAGTCCGACGCCTCAAGACGAAGCTTCGATCAGCTCAGAGCGTTGCCTCCAGAAGAACCAGCATCGGCTCGCCTTCGACGCTCTTGGCCTTGAAGCCCATCTCGCGCTCAAGCGTGATGGTGCAGTGGTTCTCACGGTTCTCGATCGACTGCAGCTTCTTGATGCCACGCGCACGGGCTTCCTCGGTGACGAACGCGAGCAGTGCCGATTCGATGCCCTTGCCCTTAAAGTCGGCGTGCACGGTGAATGCGACCTCGGCCGTCATCATCTGCTTGTCGGCGGCGAGGATGGCGCTGGCGATGATCTCCTCCGAGTTCGGCTCGAAGGCGAGGAAGTCCTCGGTCTGGCGATGGTCGATGTGGGTCATCGCCTCGATCTGCTTTTGCGTCACGTGCTGAATGGGCGACAAGAAGCGGAAGCGCAGGTCGTCCTTGGTCACGTGCTCCTCGAAGAAGGCGGTCAGCGCCGGGTCGTCGTTCTCCTCAGACGGGCGGACGAGGAAGCGGAAGCCGGAGTTGGTGGTGAGTGTCGCGGTGGCCTTGATGGTCATTGGTTGAGACCTTTCTTGTTGGCTCATGTCCTGCGCTTCGGCAGCCGGCAGCGGGGCTCAAGCCCACGGCGCGCTGACCCTGCCCGGTGGCGCAGGGGAGATGTCTAAGCCTCAGAAGAGTCGCGAGAAATGGGTGATGCTGCATAGCAGCATAGCGTCTTGTGCAGCGCGACAATGCCGCATGCGGAATTGAGCGCCGTCAATTGGGGAGGGGCGGCGCGAGCGACCCTAACCCCTCCTTCACCGACAACACATCAAGCGGGAAGGTGTGGTGATCGACTGGTGAAAGTCAAAACGACGCCGCTTGGCACGATGCCGCTGACGAACGGGTTGCAACGATGACATTCCGTGATTGATCGACGATCGCAAGGCCCGCTGCCCTAACGAGATCGAAGAACTCCTCGACGGTGCGCCCGCGGCTGGCGAAAACGTCCGGGTGAAACTCCACGATGGCGCAGCTGCACGACTTGAGCGCCTCGGCATCCCGTTCGAAGATTTCCAGTTCTCCGCCCTCGATGTCGCAAACCAGCGAATACGCACTTCCGGCCTGGAAGCGGCGAGCGAGCTGCGACAAGCGCACTGCGGGTACGCGGATAACCTGATCCTCCGAGCTCGCGTCGGCTTCGACCACATGGCTGGTATGAACGCCCGGAGTCACTGCGAATTCTACGGTGTCCCGATCGCTATGGGAGACTGCGGAATTCAGCAGCTCGACATTTTCGCCTCGGCGGATCCTTGCGTTGCGCCTGCAGACGGACAGTAGTTCAGGGTTCGCTTCGACGATCACCATCGGCGTCTGCATGCCGATCCGCTGGCGAATGACATAGGACACGATGCCATACGAGCCACCGAGTTCGATAACTGGCTGACCTACAGGCAGCCACTTGCGGGCAAGTTCACGCTCCGGCTTCTCGTATTCGCTCCAATACAACGCAAGGCGTGCCGCGTCAGGTGTGTTTCGCGGTGCGACGAAGAGATGCCCATCGATGAGGTAGCGGCCGCGCGTCAGGAAGTGACGCAGAGCAAGCCTCATTCTTGTTTTCTTTTTCATTGTCAAACCTTGCCTAAAGCCAGAACTTTTGCATCAGCCGGCGCACGGCGCGGTGTCTGTTGCCGATATAGATCTTGGTCGACGGGGGCACGATCTTGCGGGGGCGGGCGAATTCGGAAAGCTTTCTCTGGAAAGCCGCGCAGCTCTGTTCGAACGGCTCGCCCATTGAGGCATTACCGTCGTGCCGCAGATGGTAGTCGATGACATAGGCGTTCCAGCCGGCCAGCCGAGCATTGCTAACGAGATCGGTCGCATAGAGGTGGAACCCCTGCAGGTCATTTGAAAACGAGACGCGCACATCGGATTTCAGAATGAAGAAGTTCTCGTCCAAGGTGATGACCTTCATCGGAAAAGAGCCGAAGCGCTGATCGGCGCCGAACTTGTCGGTGATCCGACAAGCCGGAATGTTGTCGCTGCTGAAGCCGGCGTTGCCTGCGATCGCCCAAGCCGGATCGAGATCATCGAGTTCGCGCAGCCGTCGAATGAGAACATCGTAGTCGTCGATGGGGAAGACGTCTTGGTGGCAGTAGATGATATACTGGCCACGAGTTGCGCGCGTCAGACTGTTCAGTCCAGTGTAGCCGTCCCCGACGTTTCCCTTGGTGTTGTCGACAAAAAGAAACTCCGAATTCTCCGGTGAGAATCCGGAACGGACGAATGCACCAATCATACTCCTGTACTGCTCGAGATTATTTACGAGAGAGCAGAAGCTGAATTCAAATGATGGTTCCTTCGGAGATGCCGGTTCGGCTTCATCCCTTTCAAAGAAGTATCGCTGCACAGCGACGCTGGCCACGACCTTGTCCTTTCAGTTGGCTATCGAGGCCGGGAATGTCGGCCTGTTGCACATCAATGACCACAGTGCAGCTGGCCACAACTTGAAGGGTGCAACCCAACTCCAGAAACAAGTTTCTGTGATCGTCGCATCCCATGCGTCCGCTGCTCTGGCAATAGAGCGAGGTGTGGCTTTCCACACATTTTGACGGAAGAGTGCATATCTAGATCAAGCCGTCAGCTCCACCCACACCGGCACATGGTCGGAGGGTTTTTCCCAGCCGCGGGTGTCGCGGTCGATGCCTGATGCGACGAGGCGATCGGCGGCCTGCGGGGAGAGCAGCATGTGGTCGATGCGGATGCCGTGATTCTTTTGGAACGCCCCGGCCTGGTAGTCCCAGAATGTGAAGATGTCGTCGGCCGGATAACAGGCGCGCGTGGCGTCGGTGAAGCCGAGGTGGGCGAGCGCGCGCCATGCGGTGCGGCTTTCCGGCTGGAATAGCGCGTCACCGGTCCAGGCGTCCGGGTTCTTGGCGTCCTTTGGCTCTGGAATGACGTTGAAGTCGCCGGCCAGCACCAGCGGCATTTCCAGTGCGAGGCGATCACGTGAGTGCGCGTGGAGCCGCTGCATCCAGGCGAGCTTGTAGGCGAACTTCTCTGTGCCGATGGGATTGCCGTTGGGCAGGTAGATCGAGGCGATAGTGACTAGGCCATGGTCGCCAGAGATATCGGCTTCGAGGTAGCGCGCGTGCTCATCGCTGTCATCGCCAGGGAGGCGCGCACGAATATCGTCGATGCCGCGTTTCGACAGAATGGCGACGCCGTTGAAGCCCTTCTGACCGTGCGTGGCGACCGTGTATCCGAGATCCTCGAACGCGCCTTTCGGGAAGCCGTCGTCGACGCTCTTGATTTCCTGGAAGCAGACGACATCGGGCGAGGCATTCTGCAGCCAGGCGACGACGGTATCGAGCCGCGCCTTGACGCCGTTGATGTTCCAGGTGGCGATTTTCATGTTGGTGAGTGGTGAGTTGCTGGCCGCAGCGTTTGAGTCGAAATGCAACGATGTCCCCTCTCCTCGCAAGCGGTGAGATGGAGAAGAGACTCACCACATCAAATCGAAAAGCTGGTGCCGCAGCCGCAGGATGCAGTGGCGTTGGGATTGTTGATCTTGAACTGCTGGCCCATCAGGTCGTCGATGAAATCGATCTCCGCTCCAGCAAGGAATTGCAGCGAGACGGGATCGATGACGACCTTTGCGCCAGCGCGTTCAAGGACGAGGTCGTCGGAAGCCGCAGCCTCGACCAGATCGAATTTATACTGGAAGCCGGAGCAGCCGCCGCCCTCGACGGCGAGCCGCAAAATCTTGTTGGCGGGTTCGCCGGCAACGATCTCGACGATGCGGCGCGCGGCGCTTTCGCTGAGGGCGACGGGCAAGGTGTCGGTGGACATGAAGCTTGGGTCTCCTGGGCGTGGACTTGCCGGTCATGGACTGGGCAGGCGCCTTTACGCGGCGCCGCCGTTGCCGGCAGGCGTGAATCGTGGCTAGGAACATAAGTGCCGGCGGAGCGAATTGAAACCCGCCCGGCACCGGACAAATTCCATAGTCAAGTTGCGGGATTAGGTTGGTCGGAAACAGAATGCCTACATCGAAAGCGGCTGGTGCGCCGGAACGGCTGTCGCGGAGCCTGGGCTATGGCGAGGGATTGAAGCCAGGCGAACGGGCGCCGGCCAGTTATGCCGCGAGCGCGATTGCCAGCCGTGGGCGTCAGCATCCGGAGCCGGAGTGCACGACCAGGAGCCCGTTTCAGCGGGATCGCGATCGCGTGCTACATTCGACACCGTTCCGCAGGCTGACGCACAAGACCCAGGTTTTCATCTACCACGAGGGTGATCACTACCGGACGCGGCTGACGCATTCGCTGGAAGTGGCGCAGATCGCGCGCACGATCGCGCGCCAGCTGCGGCTCGACGAGGATCTGGCCGAAGTGCTGGCACTTGCGCATGACCTCGGGCATCCGCCGTTCGGGCACGCCGGGGAGCGTGCGCTCGACCGGGCGATGCGAGAGTTCGGCGGCTTCGATCACAATGCGCAGAGCCTCAGGATCGTGACGCGGCTCGAACGCAAGTATCAGGGCTTCGATGGCCTCAACCTCTCCTGGGAGACGCTGGAGGGCCTTGCCAAGCACAACGGGCCGGTGACGGATGAGCGATCGGCAGTGGGCAAGGTGATTGCCGGTTTGGCGCGCTGGCGGGACATCGGCGGTGCATGCTGGCCCTCGGCAGAAGCACAGGTGGCGGCGTTCTCCGACGATATCGCCTACGTCAATCACGACATCGACGATGCGCTGCGCGCAGGCCTGTTGCAACTGAGTGATCTTTCGGCGATGCCGCTGGTCGGGCCGATCGTTGCCGATCTGGCGCGACAAGGGGAGGGCCAAGACAGCCGCATCATCTACGAGGCGACGCGGCGGACGATCACGGCGATGATCGCCGACGTTGTCGGGGAGGCGCGGGACCGGCTTTCCGTTGTGGCGCCAGTCAGTGCCGATGACATCCGCAATGCGGGCAGGCCCGTGGCGTGCTTCTCCGCCAAGGCGACGGAAAGCCTGCGCGACCTGAAGCGGTTCCTGTTCGAGCGTGTCTACCGCCACGAGCGCGTGATGCGAGTGATGCGCGAGGCGGAAGGGGTCGTCGAAGCTCTGTTTGCCCGCTGCTTTGCCGACGACGAGGCGATGCCGGTCAACTGGAGGGCGCAGACGGCTGGTCTGGTCGAGCGCCGCCGGGCCCGGCTGGTCGCCGACTATGTCGCCGGCATGACCGATCGCTATGCGCTGGCCGAACATCGCCGGCTGTTTGACGCGACGCCGGAATTGCGATAGGCGCAGCCAACTGGCGTGCACATTATTCTCGTGGCGTCATCCCGGCGAAGGCCGGGATCCAGACAAGTCACAACGGGTTGTCCTACGTGGATCGGGCAGGGCAGGCGACGCGCGCCGCAGCGGGTCATCACAAGCGTTGTGGATGCCGATGCGTGTCTGGGTTCCAGGCCAAGCCTGGAATGACGTTGGAGGGTGAGGCGACGTTGATGACAATTCTTGACGCCATGCCGGCAAGCCGGCGCGGTTGACAGAAGAGATCACTCACACTGCAGCGCAAGCGGCCGCCCGTCACCCCGACCCTCTCCCCGCAAGCGGGGCGAGGGGGAAGTGGGCCGCTCTCGACGTAGCGAAGGGGCGAGGGGAAAATGGGCCGTTCTCGACGTAGCGAAGGGGAGAGCGGGAAGTGGGTTGCTCCTCGCCACGACGAGGAGACGGGGAAATGGACAAAGCGCCGGAACTGCAACTCCGTGGAGCATTTGCCCCGGACCTATCGTTGAGGCCACCAATGACCGCCTTCGAGCACGTCGAAATCCTGATCGCCAATGCGCTGAAGGCGATGCAGAAAGAGGGCGCGCTGCCGGCCGACCTGAAGCTGCCGGCGCTCGAGGTCGAGTTTCCACGCGATCCGACGCATGGCGACCTGGCCAGCAACGCGGCGATGGTGCTGGCGAAGGCGGCGCGCATGAAGCCGCGCGACATCGCTGACAAACTGAAGGAAAAGCTCGCGGGCGAGGCGATCGTCGAAAAGGTCGAGGTCGCCGGGCCGGGCTTTCTCAACCTCACCTTCAAGCCCGCGTTCTGGCAGGACGTCCTTCGCACGATCGAGAAGGCGGGCGCTGGCTACGGACGCGCAAAACCGAAATCAAAGGGCAAGGTGAACGTCGAGTACGTCTCGGCCAATCCAACGGGACCGATGCACGTCGGGCACTGCCGCGGGGCGGTGTTCGGTGATGCGCTCGCCAACCTGCTCGCGTTCGCCGGCTACGAGGTGACGCGCGAGTACTACGTCAACGATGCCGGTGCGCAGGTCGACGTGCTGGCGCGGTCAGCGTTCCTGCGCTACCGCGAGGCACTTGGCGAGAACATCGGCGAAATCCCGCAAGGGCTTTATCCGGGCGACTACCTGAAGCCGGTCGGCGAGGCGCTGGCCAAGGAATTCGGCGGAAAATTGAAGGATCGGGACGAGGTCGACTGGTTGCCGGTGGTGCGCGCCAAGGCGATCGCGATGATGATGGACATGATCCGCGAGGATCTGGCCGCCCTCAACATCCGTCATGACGTGTTCTTCTCGGAGGCAGCGCTGAAAGCGAAGGGACGCGACCGGGTGGCCGAGGCTATCGGCGCGCTGAGGGACAAGGGGCTCATCTACAAGGGGCAGCTGCCGAAGCCGAAGGGTCATGAAGAGGAGGAGTGGGAGGAGCGCGAGCAGGTTTTGTTCAAGTCGACTGCGTTCGGCGACGATATCGATCGCGCCTTGCAGAAGTCGGACGGCTCCTACACCTACTTTGCCTCGGACATCGCCTATCACTACGACAAGTTGCAGCGTGGCTTCAAACAGCTGGTCAACGTGTTCGGGGCCGATCACATCGGCTACATCCCGCGCATGAAGGCGGCGGTGGCAGCGCTTTCTGGGGGGGAAGCCGACCTCGACATCAAGGTGTGCCAGCTGGTCAAGCTCTACAAGAACGGCGAGCCCTACAAGATGTCGAAGCGGGCGGGTACGTTCGTGACTTTGCGGGATGTCGTCGACGAGGTGGGGCGCGATCCGGTCCGCTTCATGATGCTCTACCGCAAGAACGATGCACCGCTCGATTTCGATTTCGCCAAGGTGACGGAGCACTCCAAAGACAATCCAGTATTCTATGTTCAATATGCGCACGCTCGCGCGGCGTCATTGTTCCGCAATGCCGCTGAACAATTCCCGGGGCTGACCCGCGACAGCGAGGCGGTGCATTCCGCCGATCTGACAAAGCTTGACCACGCCGGCGAAATCGATTTGATGAAAAGGCTCGCAGCATATCCGCGGGTGATGACGGGGGCGGCCGCCGCACATGAGCCGCACCGGTTGGCATTCTACCTTTATGAACTGGCGTCGGCGCTCCATGCACAATGGTCTCGAGGCAATGATTCGCCACATTTACGCTTTATCCAACAAGACGATAGGGACGTGACCGCCGCTCGATTGGCCATCGTGGCGGCCACACAACGGGTGATATCCTCAGGATTGGCTGTACTTGGCGTCGAGGCCCCCGACGCGATGCGCTAGAGTCGCGATTCGAAGCAGAATCGCTCGAAAGGGCTGGGGAATTTTCGATCATGGCACGTAACACCGGACCGGTGAATTCTGCCCAAAGGTGGCCCGAGGCCGCCGATGGCCGCGGTGGACCGCGCCAGGATCAGCCGCATGATCATCAGTTCAAGGGTTATCCGCACGACCAGGGGCAGCCGCCGCATGCTGGCGGAGCGGAGGGCGCGGGTGGGTATGACCCGTATGCCGCCCAGCAGCAACCCGGTTATCCGCAACCCGATCCCGCTTATGCAGGACAGGGCGGATATGGTGGTCAACCGCAGATGGACCCGGCCTATCAGCACGGGTACGCTCCCCCACAGGCGTCGACCTATGCGCCGCAGTTCGAGCCGTATCAGCCGCCGCAACCGGCTGGACGTGCCGGGCAGGCGTGGGATGGACATAACTGGCAAGGGGCCAATGGAGGAGCCGCGCCCGGGTACCCGCAAGGCCACCAGGGACACTACCAAGGGCAAGTCGACCCCCACGGCGCACCGCAAGCGGGCTTCGAGCCACCGCGTGCATTCGGTCAGCGCGAGACACCGTATGGCATGAACGAGGGCGAGTACCGGCCCCCGGTCGCGCCGCAAGCTTCGTTCGATCCACGTCTTCGCGGTTCCACCTACGATCAAACGCCAAGCTATGGCCAGGAGTATCCAGCCTGGCCAGCGCCGGCCCCAGCCAGCGATCCTTACACGCAGCAGCCGCCTCTGTGGGGTGACGCCAGTGGCTACGACAGCGCAGCAGGATATGCGCCGCAGCCGGCGCACGACTATGCGCAGTCTGGCTATGGGCAGCATCAAGGGTCCTATGGCGAGCCGGCTTACGCACCGCCCTACGCCCAGGATCCCGGATTTGGTCCGGCAGATGGCGGCTATCCAGCGCCCGCTACCATCGGCGAGCACGGCATCAGGGACGACTACGGTTCGGACGAGATCGTTTACGAGGATGAGCAGCGGGGCGGTTCGCGGCGGCTCGTGAAAGTGGCGGCAGCGCTGCTTGTCGCGATCGGCATCGGTGGCGGCTTGGCCTACGGATACAAGTCCTTCATGGGGACGTCGGGTTCGGGCAAGACGCCCGTGGTCAGAACCGCAGACAGCCCATCCAAGATCAAGCCCGACGAGCCGGGCGGCAAGAAGTTCGCGCACACCGACTCCAAGGTTCTGGGAAGACTCAGCGATTCGTCTGCTCAGGCGAATGCTGGCGGGGCTGCGGACAAGGACAACGATCCAAACGGGACGCGCAAGGTGTCGACCATGGTGGTTGGCCGTGACGGCTCGATCGTCGCCAGCCAGGAGCCTGAGCGCGCACCGCCTAGCAAGCTTCCCGATAGTTCGTCTCCAGTTCCTGGAATGACCATTGTCGATGGGTTTGGCAACCGTCGCCCGCAGGTCACCGACCAGCCGCCGGCATCGGCAAACACGATGGTCAACACTGCGCAACAGGCTGCTCCGGCGCCGCCTGCTGCACCTGCGGAAACGGCGTCGACGCCAGCCAAGCCCGTCGTGATCGCGCGGACGGAACCGGATGCGGTCGAGCCGCAGGCCGAAGAGCCAAAGCCGACCGCAACCACGAGGGCTACAAGATCACTTTCGGCGGCGCGCGAGACCAAGACGGCAGCGCTGGCACCGGCGACGCCACCAACTGCTTCGGCGAGTTCCGGCGCAGGTTATGTCGCCGTGCTGGCCTCGATCCCGTCATCGGCCAACAGCCGCATGGATGCACTGAAGCGGTTCGCCGACCTGCAACAGAAATATTCCTCGCAGCTGGGTGGCAAGACGCCCGACGTGCAAGAGGCCAATCTAGGGGCCAAGGGCAATTATCATCGTCTGATCGTTGGGCCGCCCGGATCACGCCAGCAAGCCAACGATCTGTGCAACGAGCTCAAGACCGCAGGCTACACGGGCTGCTGGATCAAGACCTACTGACGTTTCCGTTCCAGTCCTGACCGACTGCCGCACCGATTGGCCGTGCGTGAGGGTGGTCTTGATCATTGCGCCCGACACCCTCATCTGGACGTGCATCTGGTCTCATGGGTCCTACCCACGATACCTTGGAGGTGTGGGTTTTGGTTGCGCGCCAATCCGCACGAACGCTTCGAGCATGATCGCCGTTTGCACAAGGAAACTCGCGTCGTGGCCAATCGCTCAGCGCTGATCGTGGGCCTTTCCGGCCCGGAGGTGACCGAGGCGGAGAGCCGCTTTCTGGCGGAGGCTCGGCCCGCGGGCATCATCCTGTTCGCGCGCAACCTTGAAAGTCACGAGCAGATCAAGAGGCTGGTTGGCGATGCGCGGGCGGCGATCGGCGGGGATGCCACGCTCGTGCTGATCGACCAGGAGGGCGGGCGAGTCCAGCGTCTGCGGCCGCCGCTCGGCCGGCGGTTGCCGAGTGCTGCGAATTTTGCCGCTCTTTATCAAACGAGGCCTGACGAAGCCTGCCGCGCGGCGCGTCTGGTTGCACGGCTGGTGGCGCAGGATCTTGCGGCGCTGGGCATCGATACGAACTGTGCGCCGGTGCTCGATCTGCCGGCGCCAGGTGCGCATGAGATCATCGGCGATCGTGCCTACGGTGACGACGTCGCCCAGGTTGTGGCGCTGGGGTCCGCAGTGGCGGAGGGCCTGATAGCGGGCGCCGTGCTGCCTGTCATCAAGCACATCCCGGGGCATGGCCGCGCCGACGCCGACAGCCATCTGGCCCTGCCGACAGTCGACACACCCCGGCATGTGCTCGAGGCGACAGACTTTGCACCATTCCGAGCGCTTGCCGGCATGCCGGCAGCGATGACCGCGCACGTCGTGTTCTCCGACATCGACAAGGATCATGCGGCCAGCATTTCGCCGACGGTGATCGGTGAGATTATTCGCGATCATATCGGGTTCGACGGTCTGCTGATGAGCGATGATCTCAGTATGCACGCGCTGTCGGGCAATATGAGGCGGCGTGCCGAGGCGGTGATTGCGGCGGGCTCGGACGTGGCGCTGCATTGCAATGGCGAGCTTGCGGAGATGCAGGAGGCGGCGTCAGCCGTGCCGGTGCTGGAAGGAGCCGCGTTGCGCCGTTTCCGAGATGCCGTGGCGGTGACGCTCGACAGGTCGGACTATGACCGAAAGGCCGCAGAATTGGCTTTGGAGAGCGTGCTGGCGGGGCAAGCTGCCGGCGTTGAATCGGTCTAAATTCAACCTGTTGACGGGAAAGCTTGACGCCCGCGCATTGCTGGCGCAACACGACGTGCAAGGATTGAAACGGCGGCGCGCGATGACGGGCGATGAGAAGACATCTGCCGAGATGACGACCGCGGAGCCTTGGGAGACCGCGGAGGCCTTGGAGTCGCGCGACGATGCGGAGTGCCTGGTCGTCGACGTGGACGGCTTCGAGGGTCCGCTCGACCTGCTGTTGGCACTGGCTCGCACGCAGAAGGTCGATATCGCGCGCGTGTCGATCGTGGCGCTGGTCGATCAGTATCTGGCCTTCATCCGCGAGGCGCAAAAGCTGCGGCTGGAGATTGCTGCCGACTATCTCGTGATGGCGGCGTGGCTAGCGTTCCTGAAGTCGCGTCTGCTGCTGCCGCGCGATCAAGAGATCACCGATGAGATCAGTGCGGAGGAAGCGGCGCAGCGGTTGGCATTCCGGCTGATGCGGCTTGATGCCATGCGGCGCGCCGCGGCCGAGCTGATGACGCGCAAGCGGCTCGGGCAGGACGTGTTCCAGCGCGGCTGGCGCGAGCCCGTCGAGACGGTGAAGGAGACGCGCTTCACCGCGGAGATCATCGATCTGCTGAAAGCCTATGCCGACCAGCGCCGCCGCACGGTAAAAGTGCAGCACGTGGTGAAGGCGCGCACCGTGTGGTCGATCAAGGAGGCGCGTGGGCGGCTGGAGCGGCTGATCGGCGCGAAGCTCGGTCACTGGATCCAGCTCGACATGTTTCTGACGGAATTCCTGACGACGCCCGAAGCCAAGAAGACGGCGCTGGCAAGTTCATTAGGTGCAAGTCTGGAGATGGCGCGGGAGGGGCTGGTCGAGCTGCGTCAGGACGGGCCGTTTACACCGCTGTTCGTGCGCCAACGCGACAGCAGGGCGGAGCCCGACGCGGTCGGCTAGGGGGCAGCGCGGCTATCGACCGTGCGCGGCGCGGCGCAGCGACTGACAGACACGTTGAGGGCATGATGTTCGGAGTGCCATGACAGACAACAAGAGACGGGACAAGGCTCAGATGGGACCGCCACGCCTGACATTGGTGCCGAAGGATGGGGACTACGTCGCTGCCGTGGCGGAGACGGAGGAGCCGTCGCGGCTTCCTGCCGATGCGGAGCCGGCTGCTGATGTCGCCGCAGAGAAGGCGCCAGAGTCGCGAGCTTCGAAAGATGAAACTGCGGACGGCGATGTGGTGGCCGTGCTTGCTGCGCAGGACCGCAGGGAGAAGCTGCGCGTGCTGGAGGCCGTGCTTTTTGCAGCACCAGAGCCGCTGTCGGAGGCGGAGCTTGCGCGCGGACTGATTGAGGGTGACGACGTTGCGGTACTGCTCGGCGAATTGCAGGAGTGGTATGCAGGTCGCGGCGTCAACCTCGTCCGCGTGGCGGGCAAGTGGGCGTTCCGCACGGCTGATGATCTCTCCTTCCTGCTGCAGCGGTTTGCACGTGAGGAGCGGCGCTTGTCGAAGGCGGCGCTGGAGACGCTCGCGATCATTGCCTACCATCAGCCGGTGACGCGCGCGGAGATCGAGGAAATCCGCGGCGTGTCGATTTCGGCGGGTACGATCGACATTTTGCTGGAGACGGGATGGATCCGTCCGCGCGGGCGCCGTCGTGCGCCGGGGCGGCCGGTCACCTATGGCACGACCGAGCACTTCCTCACGCACTTCGGCCTGGAGTCGGTCAAGGATCTGCCGGGGCTAGCCGAGCTCAAGGGAGCGGGTCTGCTCGATGCGACGCTGCCGCCCGGCTTCAGCGTCCCGGAGCCGCGCGATCTCGCAGCGCTGATGCCCGACGAGTTGCCGCTGGAGGCTGTCGAGGAGGACGCGCAGGGTGACCTCGATCTGGAAGACGAAATCGATATCGCGGATGATGGAGAGGATGTTGGCAGCGTGGCAACGGCGCGCGACGCCCCGTCTCGGTCAGGTGAACTCGATACGGCCCCTGAAAATCGGGAGCAGTCTGACGAGTCCCCCGATGAGCCCCGCTCCTGAGGAGGGCAACTGCTTGTCCGAGCCATAGGGCAGCGGTTCGCAGCTGGGCGTCCGGCAAGCAATTGGCCGCATCGTTCTTGCCGGCCTGGGCAGCCCGGGCGATAAGGCCACTGGCAAAAATCTTCTGGTTTGCCGATATCGGGGTAGGACGCGGAGGCGCATGTCATCGGCCGCGTCGGAACGTCCCGAGATGCCGACTGGCGTGACCAGATGCAGGTCATGGCCTCGATCGCGACTTGGAATTGGTTTGATGGGCTGGAGCTTGAAGAGCTGGTGGGAGCGGCCGCGCAAGGGCAACGGCGCGGCGATCGCGGCCGCTGATGCCTCATCCGGCTCGACCGGGGGCGGCGGGCTGCGCGCTGCGGCGACATTTGCTGCGCGGCTGACGTTTGAGAATGTCGCGCGCAGCTATGAGGACGGCGATGCGCTACGCGGGGTCGATCTCGATGTGGCGCCGGGTGAGGTGGTGTGCCTGCTTGGCCCGTCGGGTTGCGGGAAGACGACGCTGTTGCGGATCGCATCGGGCATCGAACGGCCGACCAGCGGCCGTGTGCTCATCAACAACCGGGAGGTGGCAGGGCCCAATCGGTTCGTGCCGCCGGAGGAACGCAGTGTCGGGCTGATGTTCCAGGACTTCGCGCTGTTCCCGCACCTGACGATCCTGCAGAACGTCGCCTTCGGCCTCAAGGCGCTGCCGCCCGATGTGGCGCGGCGTGAGGCCATGAGCATGCTGTCGCGCGTCGGACTTGCAAACTACGCGTCGGCCTATCCGCACATTCTTTCAGGTGGGCAGCAGCAGCGCGTCGCCCTGGCTCGCGCGATCGTGCCGCGTCCGTCCGTGGTGCTGATGGACGAGCCGTTCTCGGGCCTCGACGTGCAGTTGCGCGACAGCATGCAGGAGCAGACGCTGTCGCTCTTACGCGAGACGCGCGCGACGTGCATGATCGTCACGCATCATCCCGAGGAGGCGATGCGGCTCGGCGATCGCGTCGCGGTCATGCGCATGGGGCGGATCGTGCAGCTGGGACGCGCGGAGGATCTTTATCATCAACCCAAGGATCTGTTCATCGCGCGGCTCTTTTCTGAGATCAACGAGCTAAGTGCGCGCGTCAAGGGCGGCGTCATCGAGATGCCGTTCGGGCGGGTGCCGGCAAACGGCCTCAGAGATGGCGAGAACGCCGTGATCGGTATCCGTGAACGGGGAATCAGGCTGCATCCGGCGGGCACCTGCGGCCTTGCCGGGCGCGTGCTGCACGTCAAGTTCCTGGGTGATGTCGGACTGGTAGAGATCGGTGTGCTGGGCTTTGACCAGCCGCTCAGGGCCCGTACACGTCAGGCCGTGGGCGAGGTATGGAGCAAGGGCAACGAGGTGGGCGTCGAGATCGATCCGCAGCGGGTGCTCGTGTTTCCCGCGCAGACGGCGGAAAGCACATGATTTCAAGTTGTTGCGTCAGCAACGATAGGGTTGGGGCTGGCTTGCTGCTCATGCCCCTTTCTGTAATAGTGCGGCCAGTTGGTCATTCTGACGCCGCCAAGGCGAGGAGTTAAGCGTATGGGCACGATGAGCATCTGGCACTGGGTCATCCTGCTGTTGATCGTGGTGCTGCTGTTCGGCCGCGGAAAGATTTCCGAGGTCATGGGCGACGTTGCCAAGGGCATCAAGAGCTTCAAGAAGGGCATGGCGGACGACGACGACGTGGCGGACGGCGCGTCCAAGACGATCGATCACAAGTCCGCCGTCGATGCCGCAAAGTCGTCCGAGCACAGCAAGGCCGGTTGATAGGATTTGCGCCTCGCCGGCGCATGATGGGCACCAATTCGCAGGCGGATCGCGCTGATTGCGCCAGCTCGTGCAGCGCGGCGTTTCAATGACGGTGCGCATTCTTGAATTTGATGTTGGAACGGCGAAAGCCAGCTGAGTAAGACGTCGGATGTTTGATATCGGTTGGAGCGAGCTGTTGGTGCTGGGCGTGATCGCTTTGATCGTCGTCGGCCCCAAGGAGCTGCCGGGTCTGCTCAGAACGATCGGCCGATATGCCGGCGTGCTGCGGCGTCAGGCCGGCGAATTCCGCGCACAATTCGACCAGGCCATGCGCGAAGCTGAGCTCGATCAGCTCAAGAAGGACATCACCGGGTTCAAGACCGAGGTGGAAGGCGCCGCGCGGGACGCGATGCGGGCGGCAGAAAAGCAGGCTGATAGCGTCAGCAGTGCCATCAAGTCTCCGGCAACGGCGCCGGGGGCTCCCAATCCGGCGGCGGCTGGTTCGTCCGTGTCGTTCTCGACGGATAGCGAAAGCGGAGCCGGCAAGCCGTGAACGACATGACTCCGCCGGACGATGACAAGGGCAAGAATGATGACGACGGCCGCCGCGGCAAGAAGGAGGATGGCGGCGGCAAGAACGAGAACGACGGCCAGGACGAAATCGATGCATCGCAGGCGCCGCTGCTCGACCACCTGATCGAGCTGAGGCAGCGGCTGATCTACTCGATCGCAGCGTTCTTCGTGATGTTTCTCTTGTGCTTCTCGGTCGCCAAACACATCTACAACATCCTGCTATGGCCGTTCGTCAGCGTGGTCGGGCCGCAGCACGCCAAGACGATCTACACGCACCTGCTGGAGAAGTTCTTCGTCGACCTCAAGGTGGCGATGTTCGGCGCGGCGTTCTTGTCGTTCCCCGTGGTGGCGGTGCAGATCTACAAGTTCGTGGCTCCGGGCCTCTACAGGAACGAGCGCGCCGCCTTCCGGCCCTATCTCATCGCGACGCCGCTGCTGTTCCTGCTTGGCGCGGCAATCGTCTATTTCATTGCGATGCCGCTGCTGGTGCGGTTCTCGATCGGGTTCGAGCAGGCGGGCGGCGAAGGCCAGGCGGCGATCGAGCTGCTGCCGAAGGTTAGCGAGTATCTGTCGCTGATCATGACGTTGATTTTCGGTTTCGGGATCTGCTTCCAGCTGCCGGTGGTGCTGACGCTGCTGGCGCGCGCCGGGGTGCTCACAGCGGACGACCTCGTCAACGCACGCCGGTATGCGATCGTCGGCATCTACGCGGCGGCGGCCGTGCTGACACCGCCGGATGCCATTTCGATGCTGATGATGGGCACGCCGACTTGGCTACTCTACGAGGCGTCGATCTGGGTCGTCAGGCACGTCGAAAAGCAGGCGCCCAAAGCGGCGGATTGAGGCGCGCTCAGCTGGCGGTGGCGAGCGGTTTCAACTCCGACGTATCCACTTCGCGCTCGGCGTGCCACAGGTCATAAGCCGTCTGCATGTTGAGCCAGGACGCGGGCGTCGAGCCGAACACCGCGCCGAGCCGCACGGCCATCGCCGGTGTCACGGGCTGCTTTTCCGAGAGGATGTCATAGAGCGACTGGCGCGATATGCCGAGCGCGCGCGCGACTTCCGTCTTGGGGAGCAGCACGGCGGGTAGTACGATCTCGCGCAGCATGGCGCCCGGATGCGTCGGGCACCTGTCGGCAGAGCGCTTTGGATGTGCGGTCATGCAGGGCTCCTCCGTGCTACGCGATACATGTTCTGCAAATCGCACTCAGTAATAGTCTTCGAAGTCGACGTCGATGGCGTCTTCATCCTGCCATGCGAAGGTGATGCGCCAGTTGGCCGAGACCGAAACGGCATAGCGACCCCGGTTCTGGCCTGAGAGCTGATGAAAGCCGAAGCCGGGCAGGTTCATGTCCTCCGGCTTAACTGAGGCATCGAGGCGATCGAGCAGGATCGTAATCCTGGTGATCCGGTTCGGTGGCAGTCGCGAGACATCATTGCGTTCCCAGAACCGCTGCA